>JBAXOB010000006.1:0-127186 GCA_037133475.1 Bacteroidota bacterium | reverse complement strand
CCTTCCTGCGTTCATTTCCCCAACCGTTGCTGCGACAGGTCAGTTCCCTGATTTTAGTTTTCATCTTTTCTACACTCTTTCGGTGGATGCGGATTTTGCACCCATCCTTAGTAAAGTAAAATCCATAGCCCAAAAACTTAACGTCTTTGATGTGTGTTGCTACTGTCTTGTTCTGATTTACTTTCAGGTACAATTTACCTTCGATGTATTTCGTGATGCTTGCAAGCACCCTTTCGGCTGCCCGCTTGCTTCGGCAAAATATCATACAGTCGTCGGCGTACCTCACGAACCGGTGTCCCCGCTTATCCAGTTCCTTATCCAATTCATTAAGCATCACATTGCTTAACAACGGACTGATATTGCCACCCTGCGGAACTCCCGTTGGAGTATCCTCGTATCGCCCATCTGCCATAACTCCTGCCCGGAGGTATTTATGTAGCAATGATACAACCCTGCCGTCACTGATGGTTCTTGAAAGAACTTCTATCAGCTTGCTTTGGTTGACATTGTCGAAGAACTTTTCCAAGTCCATATCGACCACATAACGATATCCTTCGTTGGCATTGTTTTGACATTGCATTACTGCCTGATGGGCACTGCGTCTGGGGCGGAACCCGTAACTGGTGGGCGAAAACTGTCGCTCGTAAATCGGTGACAGTTGCTGCGTAATCGCTTGTTGGATTACCCTGTCTACTACTGTGGGAATGCCTAACTGCCGCTTCCTGCCATTATCCTTGGGTATTTCTGCCCGTCTGACAGGTTGTGGCTTATAGTTCCCTTCCTGGAGGCTCGTTAGCAATGTTTCCCGATGGATTTGCAAATACGAACGCAATTCTTTTGTATCCATCCCGTCTATCCCTCCGCTACCGTTATTCCGCTTCACTTGTTTGTAAGCTGAATTTAGGTTGGCAGGTGAGAGAATGAACTCAAATAGCTTTGTTCCTCCTGTCGTTGTGTCGGTGTCTCCTTTTTCGGTCATCCATAGGAATGTCTGCCCTTCTGCGTAGCTTTCGAGTGCCGCTCTATCCTTCCGCAAATAGGTGTCTTGAACCGTTTTCTGCTCTCTGCCATTCATACGGTAACTTTCACTTGATACTCACCTCTTAAGATTTGACCCTTCCAATATCAGCCCGTGATATCGTACTATGGTCGCTGCTGACTCCTGTTGGCAATTGTTAGCCGTATTTCTTACTCCGTTTCCACACGTCCAACAGGTCTCCCGTGGTAAACTCATACCCTTTCACCCCATGTAACCGCTGCATTTACACCCCAGCATCCGGGTAGTTTTTGGACTTCGATTTGGTTTGCAATCTCATCCTGCTGGAAATGCCTGATGCAATTCGTGTTCCTCGGTTCGGGATTTTGCCTCTAGCTTCCTTCAGATTCCGCTTCACAGCGGACACCCTTGCTATTGGCTAATGGTTGGCTACTACCGGCCTCCATAAAGGACTTTCACCTTCAAGGTTATAGGTGTGCACGGCACACAAAACAAAAGGCGGACCGCGATGCAAATCGGGTCCGCCTTTTGTTTTAATTCACGCTATTTCGCTATCCGGCTTTTGCGCCGGTGATGAAGTGGCTCATCTTCGTTGCCGCCCTGCCCCTGTGGCTGATGCCGTTTTTCAGGTATGGAGGCATCTCTGCAAAGGTTTGGGTAAACCCCGAAGGCATAAATACCGGGTCATAACCAAATCCATCCTTGCCCCGCCTCATGGTGGTAATCACGCCCTCAATACGGCCTTCAAAAACCTTCTCCTGCCCGTCCAGGATCAGGCAGATCACGGTGCGGAAACAGGCCCGGCGGTTTTCAACCCCCTCCAGTTCCCCGAGGATTTTGGCTACATTGTCATCAAAGCTGCAGTTTTCGCCTGCATACCGGGCAGAATAGACCCCCGGACGCTGGTCCAGGGCGGCGATCTCCAACCCCGTATCATCGGCGAAACAATTCATCCCGGTCAGGTCATGGATAAACCTGGCTTTCTGAATGGCATTGCCTTCAATGGTTTCCTGCGTTTCCGGTATCTCAATGTTAATGTTGACATCCTTCAGGCTGAGGATGCGGATTGAATTTCCGAAGATCTCCTGGATCTCACGAAGCTTATGCTGGTTATTGGTGGCAAAGAGAAGGTCTGTCATAGAAAAGGATGATCGGGTTGAATTCGATGGTGGTTGGGCTGAGGAAAACCTCACATGACTTCACTGATAAGCCGGGTGACCAGTTCCCGGAAACTCCACCCATGGGCATATACCATCCGGGGAACGATACTGGCCCTGGTCATCCCCGGCACCGTGTTCACCTCGAGAAAACAGAAATCAATGCCGTTGAAGATGTAATCGAATCGCACAACTCCCCTGCAATTAAGCTTTTCATAGAGCAGTTTCGATATTTCACCGCATTTTACGGCATCGGCTGCAGGAATGGCAGCAGGGACGACCTCTTCGGCAAGACCTTTCCGATATTTCGCTTCAAAATCAAAAAACTCCTTATGCGAAATGATCTCGGTAACAGGAAGTGAAATGATTTTTCCCTCTGTGCGCAAAACGCCACAGGTTAGCTCACGGCCAGCGATAAACTCCTCCACGATAACTTCAGCATCCTCTTTAAAAGCCTTTGCAAGAGCAGATTTCAGCTCCCCTTTCAACTTGACTTTCGACATACCCACGCTCGAACCTCCGTTGTTTGGCTTCACAAAACAGGGAAGGGTAAGCTCCTGGGTGATCCTTTTGATCGAGGTGTCGCCGTTTTTTAAAAGATGCACCGATTTGGCCATCGGGATGCCATAGGAACCGACGACATTCTTGCAGAAGCTCTTGTTAAATGCAAGGGCTGATGTTGCCACATCGCAGGATGTATAAGGGATACGGAGCATGTCAAAATAGCCCAGCAGCTTCCCGTCTTCACCCGGCGTGCCATGAATGGCATTGAAAATGACCTGGAAATGTATTTTTTTCCTGCCGACTGTGATGGTGAAATCATTTTTATTTACGGGGATTTTTTTCCTCCCGTTCAGGTAATTCCAGTTTTTTCCCTGGATCTCGATCAGGTAGGGCCTGAATTTCTCAGGGTCGATGTGCAATAACACCTGTCGCCCGCTTTTCATGGAAATTCCATGTTCTCCAGAATCCCCGCCGGCAACGATGGCTACATTTAACATATGCGTCATTTTTGAGGAACAAAAATAGTCATTTTCATTCCCGCTTGCGCAAAATTTAATTTTTCCGTAAGTTTGTCAATTCTTTTGGAAAATACAATAAAACATACGTTTTCAGGTTATCCAGATAAAGCGGTTGATGAATTTTTTACGGTTCCTTTTTTCAAAAACATTTCTCAAACACCTCCTCCTTGCAACGGGGATCACGGCCGTATTGATCTGGATCACCCTGCAATCACTTGCTTGGTACACCAAGCATAACGATTATATCATCGTCCCTGATTTCAGGGGGATGAATTACAAAGGTGTTCATGAAAGCGCTGATTACAGGAATTACCAGTTTTCGGTCATTGATTCCCTTTTTGATCCTGACAAACCGACGGGGGCCATCCTTTCGCAGGACCCCTACCCCGGGGCAAAAGTCAAGAAGAACCGGATGGTCTATATGACGGTAACTTCAATCGTCCCTGAAAAAACAACCATGCCCGACCTGCGCGACCTGACCCTCCGCCAGGCGCAAACCATGCTCGAATCTTCCGGCCTCAAACTGGGAAAATTGCTGTATATTCGCTCGTTTGACGAAGATGCCGTCCAGAACCAGCTTTATGGAGGAAAGACGATCAAGGCTGGAACATCCATCAACAAAGGGTCGGTAATCAGCCTCACGGTCGGGATGGGTGCGAAGGCATCGCAAATCAAGATTGATTCGCTGAAGGGCGACAGCATTTAATTTGCAGGTCAAAGGCTTGCTGTTGCGATATGATACAATATTAATGAGTAGTAAATCTGACGTTGTAATGCGGTTTTTTTTAATCACGATCATTGCCCTGTTCACGGGGATTGCAGGGTTTTCGCAGGAGATCCTTACAGGTCTGCAAACCAACCCGGTGGTCCAGGCAAAAGTTTTGGAACTTTCCCGGATGAAAAGCACCGACGCAGGACTTGATACAATCCCGGTCACCCTCCCCTTTTTTGATGATTTCTCGGCCAATGACGTGTTTCCTTCAAGACTTCGGTGGATCGACCATTACGCTTTTGAAAACGACCAGTATCCTGTATTCCCGGTCAACATTGGCGTGATGACCCTGGATGCCATCAATGATTCCGGGAACATGTATCCTGCCGCCGTTCCCGGCCCTGACGCCTTTATTGCCGATCACCTGACCTCCAGGTTCATCCGGCTTGATTCAATTTTCTCACCGCTTCCGCGGCGGATCACGCCGGCCGATTCGGTTTACCTCTCTTTTTATTACCAGCCGCAGGGAAGGGGACGAGCCCCGCAGGCCGCCGACTCCCTGATCCTGCAATTCCTCGTCTCCCCCGCCCACGACAGCATTACACCCGTAGATACAACCCACGTTCCTGACCTATGGAGAAAAATGTGGTATGCAAACGGAATGTCGCTCGACACTTTTTACCTGCATAACAACCGCTATTTTGTTCATGTCATGGTCCCGGTGACGGATCCAGTGTTTTTTAAGAAAAAATTCCGCTTCCAGTTTTTCAACTACGCGAGCCTTGCCAGTTCGGCCGAGCCCAGCTGGCAGAACAATACGGATGACTGGAACCTCGACAATGTCTATCTCAACCTGGGCAGGAACCGGTTCGATACGCTATCCCATGAACTGCGGTTCATATATCCCCCGCCTTCGCTGCTGAAACGCTACCAGTCGATGCCCTATCCACAGTATTGCAACGACCCTACGAACGAAATCCGCGATACGCTTGATATCCTCATGTCAAACAGGGATGTTGTGGCGCATATGTCGAGTTATAACTATTACCTGACAAATCCCGCAGGAAGTTTCAGCAAAACGTACACTGGCGGTAATTTCAACATCCAGCCCTATACCTCCCCGCCCAGTCCCTATGTGACCTACCAGAAATTTGCCCATCCGGCGTTTTCCTTCATAATTCCCGTAAATTCCACGGATAGCGCTGTTTTCCTGATAAAACACGTGGTGAAGGATATCACGCCCGGCTCGACCGTCGGGGATACCATGCAGGCCTACCAGCGGTTTTACAACTATTTTGCCTATGACGACGGCACCCCGGAAGCCAGTTACGGTCTCAAACCGGCCGGTTCTCAACTTGCCTACCGGTTTAAGCTCAACAAATCGCCCGACACCCTGCGGGCCATCAGGATGTATTTCAACAGGACCCTCAGCAACGCCAGCAAACAAAGCTTTTTCCTGTGCGTCTGGAATAACAATGCGGGAAAACCCGGCGATACAATTTTCTCCAACCTGGTGGTGCCCTATTATGCCGACAGTCTGAATAAATTCATCACCTTTCATATCAGTCCGCCGCTTCCCATTACAGGAACCTTCTATGTTGGCTGGATTCAAACCACCGATGACAATTTATCGATCGGATTTGACAGCTACAACAACAGCCAAAGCGAGATATTTGTGAACACCGGCGGAACATGGAACAATTCGAGTTACAGCGGCTCCCTGATGATCCGTCCGGTGGTTGGGAAACCAATCCCTGTGGGGATTGCAGATATCATGACCGGACAGATGAAACTTTCGGTCTATCCGAATCCCTGCAGCGGAACCACCCTTCATCTCCTCCTCCCGGCGCCAGCCGGCAGGCAGCAATTGGTTGAATCATCCCTCATCACCATCACCGACATGGTCGGCCATGTTGTTCTGAAATCCAGGTTCAACAGCGAAATCGATGTTTCATCACTGGCAAACGGCCTCTACTTCCTCGAATACAGAGATCCCGCTGAATTCAACCATGGAGTTGCCAAATTCATTATTGCCCGATAGGGCCCTGTTCAATTTCATGAATAAAAAAACTCCACCCGAAGGTACCGGCGACCCCCTTGAAAAGACAGATATTTCAGAGGAATCAGGTGAATTATTTGAGCATTTCCGTTTCGTGGTTGACAAGAAACAGGGTCAGTTGCGGATCGACAAATACCTCATGGCAAAAATCGAAAACGCCTCCCGCAACAGGATACAGAACTCTGCCCACGCCGGCAATATCCTGGTGAATGGCGTGGCGATCAAGCCCAATTACAAAGTCAAACCCCTCGACGCCATCTCAATCGTCCTGGCCTATCCTCCCCGCGATACCGAGATCTACCCCGAAAACATCCCGATCTCCATTGTTTATGAGGATGACGACATCATCGTAATCAATAAAACCGCCGGAATGGTGGTCCACCCGGGCCACGGGAACTTCACTGGCACCCTTCAGAACGCACTGCTTTATCACCTGCAGCAGACCAACCCGGATAATCCCGACATCAAGCCCTACCTGGTACACCGTATCGACAAGGATACCAGCGGCATTTTGCTGGTTGCAAAAAACGAACTGGCACAGTCGAAAATTGCCCGGCAGTTTTTTGACCATACCATCGACCGCTCCTATGTGGCGCTCGTGTGGGGAAACCTGGCCGGCGATTCAGGCACCATCGAAGCCAATATCGGCAGGGATGTCCGCAACCGGCTGGTGCAGTCGGTCTATGAAGATGAGGAGAAGGGGCGGCATGCGGTCACGCACTACCATGTGCTTGAGCGCTTCGGGTATGTGACCCTGGTATCCTGTCAGCTTGAAACAGGACGTACCCACCAGATCCGCATTCATTTCAAGCATATCGGGCACCCCCTCTTTAATGACGAAAGTTACGGCGGGTCTGAGATCCTCAAAGGGACTACCTTCACCAAATACAAACAGTTTGTCCAGAACTGTTTCAAACTCATTCCCCGGCAGGCCTTACATGCAAAGTCCCTCGGCTTTATCCATCCTTCCACGAAACAATTCATCCATTTCGACTCGGAATACCCTGCCGACCTGTCTGCCGTGATCGGCAAATGGAGACTATATTCGTCGGGCAGGAGCATCGATAATGAACCATGAGCAAAAACGGGCGACCCATGCAGGATGAACAACGGAATATCACAGGATTCGGGTACCTGATGCAGATCGGGGTATCCTGCTATTTCTGGTTTTCCCTCTTTTTTATCTCTGCCCTGCTTTTCCCTGTTTCTATTTTTCTTTGGATCACCACCGTGTGGTTCGACCGGCGCAGGGTGATCCTTCACCAGTTTACCTGCCGGTGGTCTGATATCATACTGGGAATCAATCCCTACTGGAAAGTGACGGTCGAAGGTCGCAACAAGATCGACCCGAAACAGACCTATGTAATGGTCTCCAACCACCAGTCGGGAGCCGACATCCTGGTGCTGTTCAAACTTCACCGTCATTTCAAATGGGTCGCCAAAAAAGAGCTGTTCATGATCCCCTTCATCGGCTGGAATATGGGACTGAACGGCTATATCCCTATCGAGCGGAGCCGCGGAAAAAGCAAATTACTGATGATGGACCGTGCCGCTGAATCGATCCGCGCCGGCAATTCGATGATTCTCTTCCCCGAAGGAACCCGTTCACACGACGGCAACCTGCAGCCTTACAAAACCGGGGCCTTCCGGCTGGCGCTGGAAACAAAATCCCCCATTTTACCTGTTATCCTGAAGGAGACCCACCGGGCTATCAAAAAGGGGGGATTGCTGATCCACAAAAACGACAGGATAAAATTAATGGTACTCGACCCGATCCCTTACGACTCCTTTAAACATCTCGATGCCAAGGAGCTTGCCCATCAGCTTTATGAACTGACTAAAAAAGAGCAGGAAAATCCTGCAACTGCTTAGGATCATTCCGGGACATATGTTTCATTGTCATTTTGTCACCAACCGATAACCCTTATAAATCCTGCAAATTCAAATTAAAACAGGGGTTGTCGGCAAATATTTCTTTATATATTGTGTCATTTTGTCTGCAATTTTTGATTTTTTTCCCACTGGTACAGAAATTGACTTTTTCTGATCAACAACCCAATGTTAAACTAAAAAATAAGGAGATAAAACCATGACACTCATTAAATGGCAACACAGGAATCCGTTAACGGATATGGTAACCAATCTGTTTGACAACGATCTCGGCGATTTCTTCGGAAAGCGTTTCAGTGATCCGGCAGCCAACATCATTGAGAACGCCGACGCGTTTGTCCTTGACATTGCCGCGCCCGGGATGAAAAAGGATGATTTCAGGATCAACCTGGAAAACAATGTGCTGAATATCTCAGCCGAATTCGAAGACCAGAAGCGTGAGGAGGGTAAAAACTACACCCGCAAGGAGTTCTACTACGGCTCGTTCAGCAGGGCGTTTACCTTGCCAAAGACCATCGACCTGGAATCCATCAAAGCCGATTATGAAGAGGGGATTTTAAAGATCACGCTTCCCAAAAGGCAGGATGAACGGGTTGAAATGAAGAAGGAGATTAAGATTTCGTAACCTGGTTCGCGGAAATGAAGGTCCGGCCGGGGTGGGAAACCACCCCGGCCGGACCTTTTTGTTTTATCTTTGCCGGATGAACCATACCTTCAAGGCACACCTGGCGCTGCTCACCTCCACCTTCATTTTCGGGTTTGCCTATAATATTGTCAAGGGGCTGATGCCCGCCATGCTTTCACCCATGCAGCTGATCTTTATCCGGCTGCTGGGAGTTGCCATTATCTACTGGCTTTTCCAGCAGTTTTTCGCACCAGAGAAGGTCGAACGCAGAGACCTGGTGATGCTGGCGGTGTGCGGCATGCTGGGCTTTGCCCTAAACCAGACACTCTTTTATGAGGGGCTGAACCTGAGCACCCCGGTTGACGCATCCCTGATCCATGTCCTGAACCCAATCCTGGTGATGGTCTTTGCCACCCTGATTATCGGCGAAAAGATCACCTGGCAAAAATCGGGAGGTATCGCCCTGGGCGCCTGCGGCGTGCTGATCCTCATCCTGAACGGCCAGCAGGTTAGTTTAAACGGCGAACACGCCCTGGGGAACCTGCTGATCTTCCTCAATATGGTATTCTATGCCCTTTACCTGGTATTGCTCAAACCCCTGGTAGCAAAGTACCACACCGCCACGATCCTGAAATGGGTCTCCTTCTTCGGCTTGTTGTTTGTCCTGCCCCTATCCGTAAAACCCGCCCTGACGATCAACTTTGCCGCCATCACCTCCTCGGCCTGGCTGGGGATCTTTTATGTCATCTTCCTGAACACCTTTGTTGCATACCTGCTGATCAACTTCGCCCTTAAAACGGTAAGCACCACGGTCGTCAGCTATTACAGCTATCTCCAGCCCGTCATTGCCGCAGCCATGTCGGTCACGGTAGGCCAGGGAGGAATTACCCTCCCCAAAACACTGGCAGCCCTGCTGATCTTTGCCGGGGTCTATATCGTGAACAGGCCAAAAAAGGGGGAGGTGCCTGAAAAACACCGGCTGACAGGGGATGCCGGGTCTGAGATACTGATAAGAGATGAGGAGGAATGACAACCGGGAGAATGATCCCCCGGCAGGCCGGAGCCTGATGCCCGGAATCCGGAAAAAATCAGAAGAAATGGCGGAAGGGTAACAATACCCATTCAAAGATTTTCTGGATCAGGGGTCTGCGTTTCCATTCAAGATAGTCGATTTCCTGCGAGTTGCGGATGGTTTCGGCCACATGTTCGTTTAATTGTGCCAGGATGTCGGGTTCGGTGCCGATCAGTGCAATTTCATACAGGTACCTGAAACTCCGGAAGTCGAAGTTGGCGCTGGATATGGAGAAGATCTCCCCGTCGATCATCAGCAGTTTGGCATGCAGGTTATGGGGCATGTAAAACAGGAGGTTGATGCCGGCATCGTGCAGCAACCCCAGGTATTTGTTGCGCAGCAGGTCAACCATCCCCACATCGGAATGCTTTGGCATGATCACCTTTACGCTCACCCCTCTCTTGCTGGCATCCATCATGGCCTTGCGCAACACAAAACCGGGCAGGAAATAGGGAGTTTCGATCACCACCGAATGAGCCGCCTGCCGGATAAGCTGCGTATAACGCTTTCGCAGCCGCTGAAACTGGATGGAAGGCACATCCCTGATAATCTCAAAGCTGCCCTGCCTTATTTTACGGGTAAAAGTAGCCTTCCTTGTAATAAAATACTGGTTGAAGGCTTCGAAATTTTCAAGAAACACCTTTTTGAAGGACAATGCCAGGGGGCCCTCCATCCGCAGGCACAATTCACGCCAGTTCAGGTTGTAACCGGTGATGTTGGCGGAGCCGATATAGCTGACCGTGTCGTCGATCACCAGGATTTTGCGATGATCCCTCCTGTGCCCGCGTGTAAAAATGTCGGTATTGATCTTGATCTTTTCAAAAAACTTGACCTCTCCCCCATACCGGATCATCTCGGTAAAGAAGGTCTCGGAAACGGGCCCCCTGCCCCACGAGTCAATCAGTATCCTCACCTTGACCCCGGCCTTTGCCTTCCGAGTGAGCGCGTCACGAAACCTCACCCCCATGACGTCATTGGCAAATTTGTAGGTCTCCAGGTAAATATAATCCTGCGCCCTGGCAATATCCTCCAGCATCAGACCGTATAACTGCATGATATCGTCAATGACTCGGTAAACCATATTTTTTGAGGTTAGGCATCAGGCAATAGGCAATAGACATCAGGCAATGGGCAATAAGCAACATGCAACAGGCATCAGGCAACGGGTGACAGGCGAGATGCCGGTTGTGATCGAATCCGTAGTACGTCCCTGTTTTTTGGCGGACTGGTTGGTATTGTCGTGATTCTTCGTTCAAATTTAGTAAAAAGGAGGGATCAACCGTCGGGCAAAACCTGATTTGGCCAAATTATTCCGTAAATTTGCTTAAAAAAGCGCACATGATCAAATCCATGACAGGTTACGGAAAATCAACCCTTGATATTACCGGGCGAAAACTGACCATCGAAATAAAGACACTCAACAGCAAGCAGCTCGATCTGAACCTGAAGATTCCCGGTTATTTCCGCGAAAAAGAGTGGGAGGTGAGAACGTTGCTCACCCAGAAGCTGGAGCGTGGAAAAGTTGATTTTTACATTTCAACCGAAGTTACAGGTGAGATGCTGAGTTATTCCATCAACCATTCCCTTGCAAAAAAGTACCACGAAGAGTTAAAAAGCCTGTCGGATGCCCTTGAGGAGCAATATCCGGCAGATATGCTTTCACTGGTCGTCAGGATGCCCGATGTGATGCAGACCAGCCGCGATGAGATGAATGAACACGACTGGGAATCCATTGTTCCGGCCATCAGGGAGGCACTTGCCCAGGTTGATGAGTTTCGCCAGGATGAAGGCAGGATCCTGGAGGATGACATGCTCCGCCGCGTTCACTCCATCCTTCAGCTCCTTGAACTGATCGAACCCTTCGAGAAGAACCGTATGGCCGAAATACGCGACAGGTTGTTGCGCGATTTTGCCAAATACAAGGGCGATTTTAACGGTGCCGCTCCCGACCAGAACCGCTTTGAACAGGAACTCATCTATTATCTTGAAAAACTGGATATCACCGAGGAAAAAGTTCGCCTGCTCAAACATTGCGAGTATTTCCTGGAGACCCTGCACGAAGCGGGGGCGCAGGGCAAAAAACTGGGATTCGTCACCCAGGAGATGGGCCGCGAAATCAACACCATCGGGTCCAAGGCCAGTGATGCGGAAATTCAGAAGATCGTCGTCAGGATGAAGGATGAACTTGAGAAGATTAAGGAACAGTTGGGGAACATTCTTTAGCAAATGCAGGAATGCGGGAATGCAGGAATGCTGGAATGCGGGAATGCGGGAATGCAGGCAATGCGGAAAATTTCGGCAGGGTTGGCAGAAAGTGATTCGGAGTTCCTGGGGGAGGTTGAGGTATGGACGGGGGCTGGACAGGAGGGTAAAGGGGAGTATTAACAAATAAAAAATAAAAACTCAGGGTTATGCAGGGAAAGGCGATTATCGTTTCTGCGCCGTCAGGAGCGGGGAAAACCACTATCGTTAAACATCTGCTGTCAGCGATTCCGCGGCTTGCATTTTCTGTTTCAGCCTGCAGCCGGGCCCGGCGGAAAGAGGAAACAGACGGCAGGGATTACTATTTTATCTCCGCCGGACAGTTTAAGGAGAAAATCGCCCTCGACGATTTTGTTGAATGGCAGGAGGTGTATCCGGGCAGCTTTTACGGCACCCTGAAATCGGAGATGGACCGGATCTGGTCGGAGGGAAAAACGCCTATTTTCGACGTGGATGTGGTAGGCGGGCTAAACTTAAAACAATACTTTGGCCCCGACGGACTGGCCATTTTCATCCAGCCCCCTTCGATTGAAGAACTTGAAAACCGTTTAAGGAACCGCGCAACAGAATCGGAAGATACCCTGCGGAAAAGAGTTGATAAAGCTGCCTACGAACTGAATTTCGCCTCCCGGTTTGATAGGATCGTCATCAATGATGACCTGAAAATAAAATGCATTGAAATCGTAACCATGGTTAACGGTTTTTTAGACCGGTAACCTTATCCGAATCACCAGTCCCAACAAAAAAAGACCCGGATGCCCCCACCTTCCAGAACAGGCCTCTTCTTCGGCTCCTTCAATCCAATCCATTGCGGGCACCTGATGATTGCCTCCTATATGGTCGAATATGCAGGCCTTGACCAGGTGTGGTTTGTCGTTTCACCCCATAACCCGTTAAAGGAAAAATCGACGCTGCTGGCCGATTATCACCGTCTTACCATGGTAAACCTGGCTATCGAAGATGATCCCAGGTTTAAATCCTCCAATATCGAGTTCAGGCTTCCGCAACCCTCCTATACCATTGATACGCTTACCTACCTGTCGGAGAAATATCCCGGGAAAGAATTTGTGCTGATTGCCGGCAGCGACAATCTTGCGACCTTTCACAAGTGGAAAAACCATGAGGAGTTGCTCCGGCAGTATCCTGTTTACTGCTATCCCCGCCCCGATACCCAACCGGGAAGGTTCGACCACCACCCCTCGGTAAAAATGGTCAATGCCCCGCTGATCACCATCTCCTCCTCCTTTATCAGGAAAGGAATCGCCGAACATAAAAACATGCGCTATTTCCTACCCGACAAAATCTGGAAATATATTGATGAAATGCACTTCTACACCCCCTGAAATTCCCTGGCCCGCCCCCAACCCATCAGCACATCATTAATCAGCACATCCGCACATCCGCACATCAGCACATCAGCACATCAGCACATCAAAAATCTACAGCACCCTCCTTGCAAACCCGGCCAGCGCCTCATAGGTTAGACCGGGCTCCTCCACGTAACCCATATGCCCCACGTTTCTCAGCAGGAGGGAATCACATACAACAGGCAGGGAGATCATCTCCCAGATCCTGGCAACAGGCACCCGGGTATCCTTCAACCCCAGGATGAACAATACCGGCAACTGCGTATTTTTAAGCAGCTCCGAATGGTCCTCCCTGTTTTTCATACCTTCGAGCGCAGCAATCAGCCCCTCCTTCTCCATCTTCGCGGCCAGCTGGATCATCCCGTGTATCACCTTGGAAAGTTTCTTATGAACCTCAACCGGAAAAAGACTGGGAACAAACTGTGCCAGGTAGTTGAACTTGTCCTGGCTGATAATGCCGATGGTCCTGTTCCGGTTTGACTGTTCCGCCGAAGTGTCGGCAAAACAGTGCGAATGAAACAGGCATATCCCCCTGAGCCGCTCCGGGTGTTTCTTCGCAAAGGCGAGGGTAACATAGCCACCCATCGAATGACCCGCCATCAGGCATTTCGGGGTTTTCAGCTTTTTCAACACCGCGAATACTGCATCGGCCATGAATTCCATGGAATGAACAACGCCATAGACAGCGCTTTTACCATGACCCGGCAGGTCGATGGCGATTACCCTGTATTTGGACGACAGCTTCTTCGAGAAGCTTTGCCAGATCCTGGAAGATTCGGTGAACCCATGAAGCAGCACGATCACCTTTCCTGCACCTTCATCGGTGTAGGCGATGCTCTTTTTCTGAAATTTAATGGTTTCCATATGAACTTGTTAGGCCAAAGAAAGCAAAATGACCGGCAGCAGCGACGAATTCGCTGCTGCCGGTCAAACCTGCAATGATTATTCCATTAGTTTCTCGATCTCCTCGACGGTTTTGGGAATGGGTTTTCCAAGTACGCGATAACCGTCGGCAGTGACCAGCACATCATCCTCGATGCGTATACCGCCAAAATCCTTATAGGTTTCGACAATGTCGTAGTTGATGAACTCAGACAGTTTGTTTTCAGCCTTCCAGATATCGATCAGTTCCGGGATAAAATAGATCCCGGGTTCGATGGTCATCACGAATCCCTCCTGCAGTTTCCGGCCGAAACGCAGGAAAGCCAGTCCGAACTCCTTGCTGCGCTGCACCTCGTCGTCATACCCGATCAGGTTTTCACCCATTCCTTCGAGATCGTGAACATCCAGCCCGAGGGGATGTCCGAGCCCGTGAGGGAAGAACAGGGTATGTGCACCTTTCAGCGCGGCTTCTGCCGGGTCGCCCTTCATGATTCCCAGCCTGGTGAGACCTTTGGCAATCTCGGTTGCCGCCAGCATATGGATCTCCTTAAAGGGGACGCCCGGTTTTACGGCTTTTGCGGCCACCAGGTTCGCATTCAGTACCACTTCGTAAATCCCCCTCTGGCGCGGATTGAACTTCCCTCCAACCGGCACCGTACGGGTGATATCGCTGGCATAATGGAGATCGTTCTCACAGCCGGCGTCGATGACCAGCATCCTGCCCTCGGCAAGGGTGTTGCCATGGTAATGGTTGTGCAGGGTCTGACCATTGATGGAGAGGATTACCGGGAAGGAGACCGGCCCGCAGTTTGAAAGGGCGATGCCTTCGATGGTACCTGCGATTTCGCGTTCAACCACGCCGGCTTTTGCCATTTTCATCCCGGTGGTATGCATCTTCCAGGCGACATCCACCATCTTTTCAATCTCAGCCACCTCGATTGGGTCCTTTTTCATCCTCAGCTTGATGATCGCCCTGATCAGTTTTTCCGAAGCATTCGCCTTGAGTTCAGGATGGGGAATCGCCAAGAGGTCGGAAAGCCACAGGATCGTCTCCCCGCGGTAGGGCGGCGCATAATGGATCTTACGACCGGCCGACAGTGCGCGCTTTATCAGGTCATTCAATCCTGCAAGCGGTGCGGTGTTTCCGACACCGGCTTTGGCGGCCTGCTCCTTTATCGTTGGCTGGACTCCCATCCAGATAATGTCGTCAATATCCACATCATTGCCGAAGATAAAATCAGTCCCTTCATCCAGGTCCATGATGCCGGCAAGGTCGGGATGATCCAGCCCGAAAAAGTAAGAGAAGTTGCTGTCCTGGCGAAACGAATAGGTATTGGCGGGGTAATTGAAGGGAACCTCCTGGTTGCCAAGAAATAAAATCAGGCCGCCGGAGAGTTCGTCACGGAGTTTTTTGCGGCGATCGCCGTAAACTGTAGCTGGGAACATAATTTAGAATGGATTTGAATTGTGAAAATTTTATGTGAATTTCTTTTTTGATATAAATTTCGTCCTAATTTTGAAACAACGAACAAATATATTAAAAGCTTGTTATGAATTCCTCTTTTTTACGTTTTTCTTCGATCACAAAAAAGATCTGGATGGCATTTCTGGGTCTGTTTCTGATGATCTTCCTGGTGGTTCACCTTGGTATCAACCTGTGTCTGTTGCGCGATGACGGAGGCGCCTGGTTTTCCGCCGCAGCCCATTTCATGGGCTCCAACTACGTTGTCAAGGTTTTTGAAATCGGCCTCTTTGCCGGGTTCATCATCCACATCCTGTTCGGGATCATCCTGCAGGTGCAGAACTGGATGGCCCGGCCGGTGCGGTACATGGTTTCAAACAAGACCTATACCCCGATCCTGTCGAAATACATGATCTACACGGGGGGTATCGTACTGCTCTTCCTGATCATTCACTTTATGAATTTCTATTTCATCAAGCTGGGATGGGTCGCCAACCCGAATGTCACCGCCGGGGGGGAGCCCAGGTTCTATATCATCGCCCAGGAGCTCTTTGCAAAGCCGGTCTATTCCATCCTCTACATCGTATTGTTCATCGTGCTTGGTTTTCACCTGAACCAGGCGTTCCAGGCTGCCTGGCAGACCCTCGGGATGAACCATCCCCGTTATAATACCTTTATCAGGCGATTCGGCACCTTTTATGCAATCATTGTTCCTTTAGGATTTATCATCATACCCATTTATTTTTTACTTATCCGTTAGTCATCATGGCTGAATTAAATTCAAAGATTCCAAAGGGTCCCCTGGCAAACAAATGGACCCATTACAAGGATCATCAGAACCTCGTCAATCCCAGCAACAAGCGTAAACTCGATATCATCATCGTCGGAACAGGCCTGGCCGGTTCAGCTGCGGCTGCATCGCTGGGGGAGATGGGCTTTAATGTCAAGATTTTCTGTTACCAGGATTCCCCGCGGCGTGCCCACAGCATTGCTGCCCAGGGAGGGATCAATGCGGCAAAAAATTACCCTAACGACGGCGACAGCATCTACCGTCTCTTTTATGATACCATCAAGGGTGGTGACTACCGCGCCCGCGAAGCCAATGTCTACCGCCTGGCAGAGGTCAGCAACAACATCATCGACCAGTGCGTGGCCCAGGGTGTCCCCTTTGCCCGTGAGTACGGCGGATCGCTCGAAAACCGCTCCTTTGGAGGGGCCCAGGTTTCACGTACCTTTTTTGCCCGAGGACAAACGGGGCAGCAGTTGCTGCTGGGCTCCTACGGCGCCCTCAGCCGCCAGATCAAACTGGGAACCGTAAAACTTTACGAACGCCATGAAATGATGGACGTGGTGATTGTCGACGGAAAGGCCCGGGGCATCATCGCCCGCGACCTGATCACCGGCAAGCTGGAACGTCACTTCGGTCATGCCGTTGTCGTAGCCACCGGTGGTTACGGGAATGTGTTTTATCTTTCAACCAACGCGATGGGATCGAATGCCAGCGCCATCTGGCAGATTTTTAAAAAGGGCGCCTACTTTGCCAACCCCTGCTTTACCCAGATCCATCCCACCTGTATCCCGGTGCATGGCGATTACCAGTCGAAACTGACCCTTATGAGCGAAAGCCTTCGCAACGACGGCCGCATCTGGGTCCCGAAAAACAAGGAAGATGCCGAGGCACACCGGAACGGCAAACTGAAAGCAAATGATATCCCGGAAGAAAACCGCGACTATTTCCTGGAACGCAGGTACCCGGCCTTCGGGAACCTCGTGCCCCGCGACGTGGCATCACGTGCAGCAAAGGAACGCTGCGATGCCGGCTACGGCGTAGGCTCCACGGGACTGGCCGTATTTCTCGATTTCAGGGAGTCGATCGGTCGGCTGGGGAAACATGTCATCGAGGAGCGATATGGCAACCTGTTCCAGATGTATGAAAAGATCGTGGATGAAAATCCTTACGTCAACCCGATGATGATCTATCCTGCCGTGCATTACACCATGGGCGGCACCTGGGTTGACTATGAACTGCAAACCACCGTTACCGGCCTGTTTGCTGCCGGCGAAGCCAACTTCTCCGACCACGGGGCCAACCGCCTGGGCGCCTCCGCGCTGATGCAGGGGCTGGCCGACGGCTATTTCGTGCTGCCTTATACCATTCAGAACTACCTGGCCGGGGAGATCCGTGTTGCACGGATGTCGACCGACAAGGCAGAATTCGCCGATGCTGAAAAGGCAGTGCAGGCGCGTCTCGATAAGCTGATGGCTGTCAGGGGAGGCAAATCGGTTGACCAGTTCCATAAGGAACTTGGCAAGATCATGTGGGAATATGTTGGCATGGGACGTACCGAGGCAAGCCTGAAAAAGGCCATTGAACTCATCCGCAAATTACGTGCTGAATTCTGGAAAGATGTAAAGATTCCGGGCGCCATCAACGAACTGAATGTGGAACTCGAAAAAGCCAACAGGGTTGCCGACTTCCTGGAGCTGGGCGAACTCCTGGCTTACGATGCCCTGAACAGGAATGAAAGCTGCGGCGGCCATTTCCGCGAAGAATACCAGACCGACGAGGGTGAGTGCAGGCGTAACGATGACGATTACAAATTCGTTGCCGCCTGGGAATATGTGTCGGAAGGGGAGTTTAAACTTCATAAGGAAGATCTTGTTTATGAGGAGATTGAGGTGAAACAGAGGGTTTATAAATAAAAATGAATATTGAATATTGAATATCGAATATTGAATTAAGAATAAAACATCAAGGTCACGGGTCACGGGTTAGGTGTCACGTGTCACGGTTCACGATCTAAACAGTTGAAAAATATGAAATTGACGCTGAGAATCTGGAGACAGAAGGATGCGAAATCCACAGGAAAGTTTGTTACTTACCCCCTTGACAACATTTCACCGAACTGCTCATTCCTTGAAATGCTGGATATCCTGAACGAGGAGCTTATCCGGAAGAACGATGATCCCGTGGTTTTCGACCACGACTGCCGGGAAGGGATTTGCGGTATGTGCAGTTTATATATCAACGGCCGTCCCCATGGCCCCGACGATGCCGTAACAGCCTGTCAGCTCCACATGCGGAAATTCAAAGATGGCGACACCATCGTTATCGAGCCCTGGCGTGCCAGGCCCTTCCCTGTGATCAAAGACCTGATGGTCGACCGCTCCGCCTTTGACAAGATCATCCAGGCGGGTGGATATGTATCGGTGAATACCGGCGGAGCCGCCGAAGCCAACAATATCCTCGTGGGCAAGGAAAACTCGGAACTGGCCATGGATGCCGCCGCCTGTATCGGCTGCGGTGCCTGTGTGGCCGCCTGTAAAAACGCCTCCGCCATGCTCTTCGTCTCGGCAAAGATCTCCCAGTTCGCCCTTTTGCCACAGGGGCAGGTTGAAGCCAAAGAACGGGTTAAAAAGATGGTAAAAACGATGGATGAACTGGGTTTTGGCAACTGTACCAACACCTATGCCTGCGAAGCCGAATGTCCCAAACTGATCTCGCGTTCAAACATCGCCAGGATGAATCGTGAATTCCTCTGTGCCAAAGTCAGTTAACCTTTCAGAAATAACAACGGGCAGAAAATTTCCAGGTTCTGTTCATAACTTTTGCAGTTTTCCAGATTACTTTTTTGCGTTTAACCGGATTAAACATAAAAAAGTCATGGAAACTATGCTCCGGTTTCACGTCGTCGAAATTGATTCAAAGATCTTTTTCACAGGTAAAAAGAGGAAGAAGCTTAAATACGCCGTTCGTTCCCTCTCGCTGGTTGCCAAACCTGTTTTGCTCAGCGGGGATTCTGTCCATCTTACAATCCCTGAAATTTTCTGGCAGTAAGGGATCCGTCGGAATTTCAGATCTCACATTTCACATCTCACATTTAAAAAAAATGCGAAATGTGAAATGTGAATTCGCCCGGAAATCCATCTTGATCCGCTGTTTGCACCATCCTGCCGGCGCGGGAAGGCAGAAAAACTGATTATCCGGTGACCCGGTTTGCCGGACAAGGAAAAAAGCTATTTTTGCAGACATAATCCTGAAGACAGGTTAGGTGTACCCCGGCAAAAACGAGTCATGAAATTCAGCGAAATAGAGGGAAACAAGGAGATTAAACGACAGCTGATCCAAACGGTACTGGACCAGCGGGTGAGCCATGCGCAGCTGTTTTACGGGCCCGAAGAGAGCAGCAAGCTCGCCCTGGCCATTGCCTATGCCCAGTTTATCAACTGTACCGGCCGCAGGCTGCCTGCTCCCACGGCCGTCCGCCACAACCCGGAGGATGAACTGGATTCATGCGGCATCTGTCCCTCCTGCGTGAAATACCAGAAACTGGCTCATCCCGACCTTCACTTTATCTTCCCGATTTCTTCAACGAAAAAGGTAGCCAAGCCGCAAAGCAAATATTTTATCACGGAATGGCGGAATTTCCTGTTGGAAAACAACTTCGGCGGCGGGTTGCAGAGCTGGTATGAGGCGATGGGGATTGAAAACAAGCAGGGCATTATCAACAAGGACGACTGCACCGAAATTATCACCACGCTGAGTTATAAAAGCTATGAATCCGATTACAAGGTGATGATCCTCTGGATGGTCGAAAAACTGTATTATGCTGTAGCCCCGAAAATCCTGAAGATCCTGGAAGAACCCCCCGACAAAACCCTCTTTATCCTGATTTCAGAGGAACCCGACCAGATCATCAGGACGATCCTTTCGCGCACGCTGATGGTGAGGATCCCCAGGTCGGACGTTGCCCGGAGAGCTCCTGCTGAAGATGAATCGGTTCACTTCTTTGCCATGAGAGGCTGGCTGAGAAATTGTTATGCAGCCAGGATCCCTGAATTGATCAGCTTTTCGACAGAAATCACGAAAGGCGGCAGGGAGAAACAAAAGAGTTTCCTGATCTATGTGCTGAAAATTATCGGTCAATGCGCCACGGTGAACTACCGCGGGCAGCTTCCCCCGGGAGCCGAGGGCGAGGAATTGCTCTTCTTCATGCAATTTCCTCCCCTTATCCCGTATGATAAACTCATTGCATTCAACAGCCTGTTCAACGACGCCATCTACCACATTGAAAGAAATGCCCATGGCCCGACCCTCTTCCTCGACCTCTCGTTGAAATTAGTACAGCAGTTTAAACCGAATTTTGTACCTTTGTAAGGATTTTAACCTCTATGGAAAACGCAGAAGAGTTACAGGTACAACCCGAAGGAACACAACCACAGGAAACCTATGTGGAGGATCCCTCTATTTTTAATTATTCTCCTGCCAAACTACCCTACAACCCCTTTTTAACCCGGGGATGCTGCCAGCCACCCAAACTCTTCCAGAAAAACGACCTGGTATTCCAGCACCGTTGCAGCAAGTTTGATTCTTTCGACTGGCTTAAGGACATCCCGGTTGCAGACGGATCGAAAAACCTCGACCTGGTCGAAGTGAGGTTCAAAAACAGCCGTAAGGATTATTTCAGGGTCCCCCCCGACATGGAGCTCATTGTAGGCGAGATTGTGGCCGTTGAGGCATCGCCGGGACATGACATTGGCATTGTCAGCATGGTTGGGGAGATGGTACGCTTTCATCTTCGTAAAAAAATTGTCGCCGGTACGGATGATATAAAAAAGGTCTACCGGAAAGCCCGTCTCGCAGATATCGAAAAATGGATTGCAGCCGTAGAGATGGAGACCTCCATCATGTTCCGGTCGCGCGATATTGCCGATAATCTCGGGCTGCAGATGAAGATCAATGACGTGGAATTCCAGGGTGATAACACCAAGGCGATCTTTTACTATACCGCCGAAGACCGCGTCGATTTCCGTGAACTGATCAAACTGATGGCCGAAGAATTCAAGGTCCGCATTGAGATGCGCCAGATCGGGGCACGCCAGGAGGCAAGCCGCCTGGGAGGTATCGGATCGTGCGGACGCGAGCTGTGCTGTGCCACGTGGATGAGCGACTTCAAATCGGTTACCACCAATGCCGCCCGGGTGCAGCAACTGTCGCTGAACCCGCAGAAACTGGCCGGGCAATGCGGGAAGCTGAAATGCTGCCTCAACTATGAATACGACTCCTATGTCGATGCTTTGAAAGGCATTCCTTCGACTGAAGTCAGGCTTAAGACCAAACACGGGGATGCCTTCCATCAAAAAACAGATATCTTTCAGAAACTCATGTGGTATTCCTACCTGGCTGACCCTGGCAACCTGCTGGCCATCCCGGTTGATAAAGTGATCTCGATTCTGGAGGATAACAAAAAGGGCATTTTACCTGACAAACTTGAAGATTTCACGAAAGTCATTGAGAAAAAATCTGAATTTGAAAGTGGTGCAGGCCAGGATGATTTGACCCGTTTTGATCATTTATAACAGTTGCCGACCCTTACGCCTCCATTATGCCGTTAGCCCGGGGAAAGAATTTTCTTCTGCTTTTTGCCCTGTTCACAGGGTTGTTGATCTCCTGCGACTCAAAACGGGTGTTCGATGAAAACATCATCGTCGAAAACAATTCATGGAATGTGCGAAACAGGATGAAATTCGACGTTACCATTGCCGATACCATGCAACGGTTCAATGTCTACCTGAAGGTCCGGAATGCCCTGGAATACCCTTACAGCAACCTTTTCCTGTTTATGAACACGACGTTGCCCGATGGCCGCATCTCGCGGGATACCCTCGAGCTGACCCTGGCCGATTACGATGGCCGCTGGCTTGGATCAGGCATTGGCAGCGTTAAATTCAGCAAATTCCTTTTCCGCCAGGGTATCCGGTTTAAACAAAAGGGGCATTACCGCTTTGAACTTGAACAGGCGATGCGGGTCAATGAGCTGAAGGGCATAAAGGATATCGGCATGCGCATTGAAACGCAATAACCATCTGTAGTAAATAAAATCTTTTTCATAACATGCCTAAACATGTTTCACAAAATTCACCAGCCAAAAAGTATCTGAAAGGATTCTGGATAACCTATGTGATCGGGGTTTCCTTCATCATCCTGTTCTTTACGTGTGTCGGGTTTGGTCTCTTTGGCAAAATGCCCACCTTTGACGAACTTGAAAATCCCAAGAGCAACCTGGCGACCGAAGTCATCTCCAGCGACGGGAAACTGCTGGGTAAATATTATATTGAAAACCGGTCGAACACCCCCTACCAGGAGCTTTCACCCAACGTGATCAATGCCCTCATCGCCACGGAAGACGCCCGCTTTGAAAAACATTCCGGCATAGATGCCATCGCCATGTTCCGGGTTGTCTGGGGTATGGCAACCGGCTCCTCCAAGGGAGGCGGCTCAACCATCACCCAGCAGCTTGCCAAGAACCTCTTCCCCCGGAAACAGAACAGATCCTTTATCGAAACTGCCCTGATCAAATTCAAGGAGTGGATCACCGCCATCAAGCTGGAGCGGAACTACTCGAAAGACGAAATCCTGGCCATGTACCTGAACACGGTTGATTTCGGAAGCCAGTCGTATGGCATCAAATCAGCCGCTAAAACCTATTTCAACAAGGATCCCGGGCAGGTCAGCATTGAAGAGGCCGCCATGCTGATCGGCATCCTGAAGGCTCCCACGTGGTTCAGCCCTGTGCGGAACCCTGCGCGGGCCTTCGAACGGAGGAACACGGTGATGAACCAGATGAAAAAATATGATTACCTCACAAATGCCCAGTTTGATTCGTTAAAGGTCATCCCTGTCAACATGACCAATTACCGGCTGCAGGATCATACCACCGGTATTGCCACCTACTTCCGTGAATACCTCAGGATGGTTCTGGCCGAATGGTGCACCCAGCACCCGAAGGAGGACGGGACGCCCTATAACCTTTACCGCGACGGGCTGAAAATTTACACCACGATCAACTACAAAATGCAGGATTACGCCGAAAAGGCCATGCAGGAATATCTCGGGAAAGAGCTGCAGCCGGCATTCTTCAAACACTGGAAAGGTGTTCCGAATGCCCCGTTTGCCTTTGAAACCGGTTCGGCAAAAAAAGAGACCGACAACCTCCTGCTTTCGGCCATGCGGCGAACCGACCGCTATCTCCACTACAAAAAAGGCGGCCGAACCGACACCCAGATCCTGAAGGATTTTAAAACTCCGGTTAAGATGAAGGTATTCTCCTATCGTGGAGAGATCGACACCGTGATGACACCGATGGATTCCATCCGCTATTATAAATTTTTCCTGCAGTCGGGCATTATGTCGATGGACCCGCATACGGGCTATGTCAAAGCCTATGTTGGCGGCATTGACTACCGCTTTTTCCAGTACGACCATGTGAAGCTCAGCAAACGGCAGGTGGGATCGACCTTTAAGCCCTTTCTTTATACCCTCGCCATGCAGGAGGGCGAATCGCCCTGTTCGAGGTATCCCAATGTCCAGCCGGTTATCGACCTGGGCAACGGCGAGGTGTGGGCTCCTGAAAACACCAGCGAGGAGCGGCTTGGACAACAGGTTACCCTCCGGTGGGCCCTGGCCAATTCAAACAACTGGGTATCCGGCCAGCTTATCAAGAAGTACTCGCCAAAAGCCGTGGTTGCCATGGCCCATAAAATGGGCGTTACCAGCGACATTCCCGTGGTGTATTCAATCGCACTTGGATCCTGCGATATCAGCCTGTACGAGATGGTTGGCGCCATGAGCGTGTTCGCCAACAAGGGCGTTTATATCGAACCTGTGTTTATCAACCGTATCGAGGACAAGAATGGCAATGTACTCCAGACCTTCACCGCCAAATCGCAGGAGGCCATCAGCGAAGAAACAGCCTATCTCATGATCCAGCTGATGAAGGGAGTTGTGGAGGAGGGAACCAGCATCAGGTTAAGGTCGAAATACGGGTTTGACAACCCCATCGCGGGAAAAACCGGCACCACCCAGAACCAGAGCGACGGCTGGTTTATGGGGATCACCCCCGACCTGGTTACCGGTGTCTGGGTTGGATGCGAGGACCGTGCCGCGCACTTCCGGACCATTACCCTGGGGCAGGGAGCCAATATGGCCCTGCCGATCTGGGCGCTTTATATGCAACGTGTTTATGCCGACTACAGCCTGCACATCTCGAAACGTGACTTTGACAGTCCCTCCAAGCCTCTCAGCGTTGATCTCGATTGCGGCGATGAAAATGCCCCCCTGCCGGTGAAGGGGAAAAAGAAAAAACATACGATCGACACCGATGAGTTCTGATCTGTAAACCATGTACTTCCCTTCCAACTTCGAACAAAAACTCGGCTTCGACGTAATCCGCCAGATGCTCAGCGACCATTGCCTCTCCTCCTTAGGCAGGCAGTGGGTTGATAAAATTGCCTTTTCGACCGATGCCGCCGAAATTTACGAATGGCTGCTACAAACCGCCGAATTAAAAGAGATCCTGCAGTTTGAGGAAAAATTCCCTTCCCAGGACTACTATGATCTTATCCCGGAGTTGTTGCGGATCAGGATTCCCGGGACCTACATGGAGACAGACCAGCTTTCTGAACTCAAGCTGTCGGTAACCACCATTGCAAACCTTCTGCTCTTTTTCTCCGCGAAAAGGGAGAAATACCCCGTGATGTATCGTTTAACGGGTGGTGATGAAGGATCGAACGGGCGTGAACCGCTCGACAGGATGATCCCGATCCTACAGTCGCTGATCGGGCAGGTTGAAAGGATTGTCGACGACAAGTCGGAGATCAGGGATTCGGCCTCCCCTGAGCTGAACAGGATCCGGAAGGAAAAAAAGATCCTGCTGGCATCTGTTGAGCGAAAGATCATGCAGAGCTTCAAGCTGGCCCGCCAGAGCGGCTGGACCCCCGACGATGCCGAGGTGACCATCCGCAACGGGCGGCTCGTCATCCCCATGATCAACACCCATAAGCGCAAGATCCAGGGTTTTGTGCACGACGAATCGGCAACCGGCCATACCGTCTATATCGAACCCTCCGAAATTTTCGAAACCAACAACGAGATCCGTGAACTCGACTATGCCGAGCGGCGCGAGATCGTTCGCATTCTCATCGTTTTCGCGGCGATTATCAGGCCCGAGATCGATCTCCTGGTGCACGCCTACCATTTCCTCGGCCAGGTCGACTTCATCCGCGCCAAGGCCTGGTTTGCCATCACCATCAATGCCTATATCCCCATCCACCCGCCTCTTCCGGCCACCGACCCCAAATCAGGGATTAAGGCACCCCCGGCTTTCTTCTGGAACCAGGCCATCCATCCGCTGCTCTTCCTGTCGCACAGGAAACAAAAAAAGAGTATTATCCCGCTCGATATTGCGCTGAACCCGGGGCAGCGTATCCTGATCATCTCCGGCCCGAATGCCGGGGGCAAATCGGTGTGCCTGAAAACCGTGGGACTTGTCCAGTTTATGTTCCAGTGTGGTTTGCTGCCCCCCATGCGGGAAGATTCGGAACTCTGCGTATTTAACAAGATTTTCATCGATATCGGCGATGAGCAATCGATCGACAACGACCTCAGCACCTATTCATCGAAACTGATCAACCTTAAATTTTTTATCGAAAACATCGATGACCATTCCCTGTTTTTAATTGATGAATTCGGCACCGGCACCGATCCGTCGCTGGGTGGCGCCATTGCCGAGGCAACCCTGGAGGCGCTCAATGAAAAGGCTGCCATGGGGGTCGTGACCACCCATTACTCGAACCTGAAACTGCTGGCCGGCCGTGAACCTGCCATTGCCAACGGCGCCATGCTGTTCGACCTGAAAAAATTAAAACCCCTATACCAGCTGAAAATCGGGAAACCCGGCAGTTCATTTGCCCTGGAAATCGCACAGGAGATCGGTTTCCCGGAAAACGTGCTGAGAAATGCAAAGGGGAAAACCGGGAAAAGCCAGCTTAATTTTGACCGCGAATTACAGAACCTGGAGGTTGAAAAACAGGAGATAAGTTCAAAGTACAGCGAAATAAAGGTCGCCGATGAATTCCTGGCGGAACTAATAAATAAATATGAGAAATTAACGGCCGATCTGGATGCAAAGAAAAAGGAGATCCTTGAAAAAGCGAAAATTGAAGCAAGGCAGATACTGGATGGTTCCAATAAATTAATCGAAAAAACGATCAAGGAAATCCGTGAATCACAGGCCGAGAAATCACGTACAAAAGAAATCCGGGCAGAACTGTCTTCCGGCAAAACAGAACTGTTAAAGGAAGAGACTCTTCCCGTCGTGGTTGATGCTCCCAAAACCGAAAAGGCCCCCGGCAAGACCACCATCCTGCATTCGGGATCCACGACCCGGAATCCCTACCAGTCGTATATCAACGACCTCCAGTCAAAACTGACCAATTACACCCTTACCCTGGATCTGCGCGGCAAGCGCGTTGATGAGGCGCTTGCCATGCTGCAGCGCTATATCGACGATGCAATCCTGTTGTCGATTTCGGAAGTGCAGATTCTGCACGGGAAGGGGAACGGTGTGTTACGACAGGTAACCCGCGAATACCTAAGGTCACAAAAAGAGGTTAAATCGGCCCGCGACGCCGCCATCGAACAGGGTGGTGCCGGCATCACCATCGTCAGTTTCAGGTAAAAAAACATTTCCATAATCACGGGTTTCGCTTGCACTCATGTACCTCCCGGTCATGCACGTCGGATTTCACGGCACGACTCGGTGGAAACGAAGGAAACGGCCATTGACTCCCGTTTTTGAACATTTCCACTCCTGACTTCTGACGCTACTCAATTTCAGTGCGTTAACATTTATCAAGAAATTGAATTTAAATGACATAAATTCATAATTGTGACTTTTAGCGCACTAACACCAAGGTAAAGTACGAAATACAAAGTACGAAGTACAAACGAAAGTGGGAAGTACAAAGTTCGAAGGACAAACGGTCTGCTAATCCCAAACTTCGTACTTCGTCATTCGTCATTCGTACTTACTCTTTTGGGCTTTGTCCCTGTTTTTAATTAAAATAGTTATCAACTCCCTGTCGGGAAGGGACAATGAGGCTTTAACCAAAACTTTGTTGTATGGTAACGTTTGACTTCAGTTTTGGGCTGAAGCCCCTGTGCATCTCACAGCCTGCCGTCCACGGGCTGAAGCCCGTGGCAATTGATAATGGCCAGGGTTAAAGTATGCCATAACTATCTTTAAAAATATGGAGTGGACAAATACAGGAAAAAACTTTTTTCAGGATCCCCGCAGCAAAGAAAACTTACCGTTGCTTGAAAGTCAACTAAAAATCTTCGTCATTCCTCCGATTTTATAATGTGACCTTCACAATGCGGCAAGTATGCTAAACCTGGGTTGTTCCAGGATTATTAAAGTAAAATCAAAATAATTTTAATTAAAATAAACCGGCACATTTTTAGTGTATTTTTTTCTGCATCATTATTTCTTTTTATCCAATTGCCATTTAAAAGTTTCGCAAATTAATCAAGACAAACAATTCATCCGGGTTTATCAATTTATAAATTATTAAGCGTCTATGGATTAAATACTTACCAGTTGTATAAATAAAATATTTTTTATCACAATAATTATTAATTTTGCTTTTTTAAAATTAATAAAATTATTTTCAGATTTCCATAAACAATAATTTTTTTTCAAATGAAAGCAATAAAATTTACCGATTCGGAACTTGATTTTTTAAAGGCCCATTACGAACTTGAATTATCGGAGGTTGAAAATTACGTGGCGGAAATAAAAAATATTTTAAAAAAATTCGGTGTGACAAATACAGTCACCGCGAAGGAAAAGCCGGCAACATCCAGCGGTAAAAAACGCGGGCGTCCAAAAAAGGAGAATACGGTTCCTGCAATGGAAAACATCCCTGCAACGGAGAGCCCCGTTAAAAAATCAGCGCTAAAGAAAAAGAAAAAAAAGGCGGGTAAAAAGAGATCCATCAGGTCGTTGCCCGTCGTTTCCAAACCTGCTCCGGCGGCTGGTACAGCGGCAGAAGGGCTGACCAGTCCGGAATAATATTGCCCGGGCAGATTTCCGTTCATGCAAGATATCCTCATTTTTTAGAACCCCCTTTGTTATTGTGTTAAAAGATTGTATCTTTGCACCCCAATTTGAAAACAAATATTGAACATGGCTAATCACAAAAGCGCAGAAAAACGCATCCGCAACACAAAGGCAAAACGTACCCAGAACCGCTACCAGGGCCGTACCGTGCGTAATGCAGTAAAAAAATTACGTGAGACCGAAGAGACGGAGACGATTGTAAAGGATCTCCCGAAAGTAGTTTCGCAGATCGACAAACTGGCCAAGAAAAACGTTATCCACAAGAACAAGGCTTCCAACCTCAAGAGCAAGCTGATGCGCAAGGCCAATGCCGCCGCCGCGCCTGTTGCCGGTTAAGCTATCAAAAACCTTATTGCAAATAAGCCCTGCTGAAGTAATCAACAGGGCTTATTGTATTTGTAGCCCGTTCACCTTTACCTTCTCCTTCTCCAGCGCAGTCCTTTGATGGATGAAAGGCGCTGGATGTAGGTCTTCAGATGGCGCTCCTTTTTCCTTGGATAGATGTCCTCGATATGGATCAGGATGCCGGTTTCCTCAACATCGCCGAATCCCCTGTTAATCGCTGTTCCAAAGGTGCGCATGGTTGGCGAAAGATTCATATAGGCGTTTACCAGCGGGGGCACATGTTCCCCGTAACGCCGCACCTCCTGCACCAGGAGCTTGTAGTTTTCCTCATAGGTCCTGGAGCTGAACAATTCGTTGATCACTGAATCGGGCGTATCGGGAACGACCGCTTCGATGGGCAGCATGAGGGTCTCGGTATCGGGGAAATATTTGCGCAGGAAAAACAGGACGATGTCCCTTGCCATGCGGTTATATTCGGGATACATGGTCATTTTGCCAAAAAAATATTTCACATCGGGATTTTCAATGATCATCGCGCCAAGGCCATCCCACAGGTTATCGAGGGAATACATGCCCTTGCGGAAATTCACCAGCGGCTGGTAGTTTGGCTGTACAAACGACCTGCCCAGCTCGATGCTCAGTGGGAGGTAGTCCCGGATGAATTTATCGGAAAATTCAAAAAGTTCGGCAGTCGCGCTGTGCACGCACCCGTTGCGGTCGCAGGGAATATCGCGGCCATGAATAAAACGGTAACCGCCTGAGATTTCCTTTTCCACGGGGTCCCATACGATCAGCTGCTGAAAGGGGACCTCCATCGTGTCGAATTCATCAATATCAACGCTTTTTCCCGTTCCTCCCCCGGCATCCCGGAAGGTGATTTCGCGCAGGCGCCCCACCTCGCGCATGAGATTGGGCGATTCATGTGCCGTAAACACAAAAATCTTGTTGTGCCCGTTGTTGGTATTCCGAAGGAATGTACTCTCGTTGAGTTCAGCTTCGAGGAGGTGTTTGTCGATTCGGTCGATGATCGGTTCCATGGTGAACGGATAACGGAAAATTGTTAATGAACAGCGTATAAAGATAACTTATAATACAAAGATAAATTATTTCCCCGGTTGATTATTCCCAAATACCATGACCCTGTCAAACTTTGACATGCCCGGCGGGAGGCAGGAGTTCAATTTTTGTAACTTTGCACCATGGAAGACATGGAAAAGGTCGAAATCCCCGAACGCCTGATTGACATTGAGGCGCTGTTTGCCTCGAAAAATCCCGCCCTGCTGCGATTTATCCCCGGTTTCGTTTTATCTTACCTGAAACGGATCACCCACCAGGAGGCGGTGAACGGGTATATCTGGCGGAACCGCGACAAAACCGGGATACCCTTTGTGGAGGCAATTCTTCATGAATTCGGCGTCCAGGTCAACATCATCGACAAACGCACTTTACCAGGGAACTCTCCCACCCTGGTTCCGCAAACCGGCCGGTATATCGTTGCCTCCAACCATCCGCTGGGCGGGCTCGACGGGATGGCGCTGATGCAGGAGCTGGGAAGGATCAGGCAGGATATCGTCTTCCCGGTGAACGACCTGCTGATGAATGTGCCCGGCCTGCGGCCACTCTTCATCCCCATCAACAAGCACGGGCGTAATACTGAAAACGCCCGGCTGATCAACGACACCTTTGCCTCCGAAAAGATGATCCTCTATTTTCCGGCAGGGCTGGTTTCCAGAAAGCAACGTCTAAATGGCCATATGGTAGTGCATGACCTGGAATGGAAAAACACCTTTATTAAAAAGGCCAAAAAATACCGGCGCGACATCATCCCGGTATTTGTGGCAGGCCGAAACTCCGAATGGTTCTACAACCTGGCGCGGTGGCGCAAACGGCTGGGGATAAAGGCCAACATTGAAATGCTGTACCTGGTCGACGAGATGGCCAAACAACTCAACAAAACCATCACCCTGCTGGTGGGCGACCCCATTCCCTGGACCACCTTCGACAAATCAAGAAGCGAAACCCAGTGGGCTGCTTGGGTCCAGGAGCAGGTTTACCTGCTGGGCAAAGATCACCGGGAATGAAATTCCGCTGCTCCTTTCATACAATAAACCAGGACTGTATGCTAATTTTACCTATATTTGGAATAAATAGGAACCAGTGAAAATAGAAAAGATCGAATTCACCTGCAGCAGCCCGTCGCTGAAATTCTGCCCCAAGGATGACATCCCGGAATTTGCCTTTATCGGGCGTTCGAATGTCGGCAAATCTTCGCTGATCAACATGCTGGCCGCCCATAAGGGGCTGGCAAAGGTTTCGGGAACGCCGGGCAAAACCAGGCTGCTGAACCATTTCAGGGTTGTTTCGGTAATTTCAAAAGACCCCGCCTCGGCCAATCCTGCTCCAGGCCTCTCCTCCTGGTTCCTGGTCGACCTGCCCGGCTACGGCTTTGCAAAACTGTCAAAAACGGCAAAAGAAAAATTCGAAGGATTGATCCAGGCCTACCTGCAGAACTGTGAAAACCTGGCATTGACCTTCCTGCTGATCGATTCCCGGCTTGAACCCCAGAAGATCGACCTGGAATTTATGAACTGGCTTGGCGACAAAGAAGTCCCTTTCATCATCCTCTTTACCAAAACCGACAAACTGTCGAAGACCCAGCTGGCCAACAATATTGCATCCTACCAGAAGGCGCTCTCCGCCTCATGGGCCGAGCTGCCATTGATCATGCCGACTTCGTCAGAAACCAACCTGGGCCGGGAAGAGGTGCTGGGAGCAATTGAAGAGGTGCTGCGGGATATCAGTGCCGGATAATCCCCTATTTTAATTCAATAAGCAGGTATCGCTTGGGAACAACCTCGCCCTGCTTCACATAAACTTTTTTGACCGTTCCGTTCCGGGTTGCCAGCAGGTGATTGTCCATCTTCATTGCCTGGAGTACCAGCAGGACATCGCCTTTTTTGACCTTCATCCCCTCCTTTACGTGTACTTTGAGGATGGTACCCGGAATAAATGCCACCACCTTTCGTGAATCGGGAGGCGTATACTGGGTACGGGCGGCAAACTTCTTGGTCAGGGTTGTTTTGAAGGTGATCTCTTCAAATTTAAAATCGATGAATTCTATATTTTCGTCCATATTATCGTTCATGACACAAAAAAAATTTCATTTCGCCTGCGAACCAATTCTTATTTAGAATGGCGGCACGCCATGTTTTTTCTTGGGTGTGATCTCCCTTTTGCTCTGGGCAAGGACCAGTGAATGGGTAAGGTAATTCCGGGTTTCATTGGGTTCAATGACCGCATCGACATAACCGTAGGCCGCTGCGACATATGGATTTGCGAATTTCTGGCGGTATTCCTCGATGAGGCGTTTGCGCGTCTCTTCGGGGTTGTCACTGGCTTTGATCTCCGTACGGAAAATGATGTTGGCGGCTCCTTCGGGCCCCATAACGGCAATCTCGGCCGTTGGCCAGGCAAACACGAAGTCGGCGCGCAGGTGGTTCGAGCACATGGCGATATATCCCCCGCCATAAGCCTTCCGCAGGATGACGGTAAGCTTGGGAACACTCGCTTCGCTGTAGGCATAGAGCACTTTGGCGCCATGACGGATGACCCCGGCATGTTCCTGGTCAACGCCGGGCAGGTAACCCGGTAAATCGACCAGGGTGACCAGCGGGACATTGAAGGCATCGCAGTAGCGGATGAACCGGGCGGCCTTGTCGCTTGAATCGCAGTCAAGCACACCGGCGAGCACCATCGGCTGGTTGGCCACAAAACCCACCGTCTGGCCGTCAAGCCTGGCAAACCCGATCACGATGTTGGCAGCCCACATTTCGTGGACCTCGAAAAAGTCGCTGTCGTCAACGATGGCACGGATCACATCCCTGACATCGTAAGGCTGCATGGGGTTGGTGGGGAAGATGCTGTCGAGTTTATACTGGCGTGATTTCGGCGCTTTTTTCGGAAAGACCTCGGCCTTTTTCTCGTTGTTCCAGGGAATGTAGCTTACCAGCCGTTTAATCTGGTCGAAACACTCATTTTCGCTTTCGGCAAAGAAATGGGCATTCCCGGTAATTTCGGCATGAACCCGGGCACCGCCAAGGTCTTCCATCGAGATCTCCTCGCCCAAAACGGTTTTGATTACCTCGGGCCCGGTGATGAACATCTTGGAAATCTTATCGACCACGAATACAAAGTCGGTCAGGGCAGGGCTGTAGACAGCGCCCCCGGCACAGGGGCCAAGGATGACCGAAATCTGGGGAATCACCCCAGAGGCCTGCGTGTTGCGATAAAATATCTCCCCGTAACCTGCCAGGGAATTAACCCCCTCCTGGATTCGGGCGCCGCCTGAATCGTTGATCCCGATGAGGGGCACCTTCATTTTCATGGCATGGTCCATGATCTTGGTGATCTTCTTGGCATGCATCAACCCCAGCGAACCGCCGGCAACCGTGAAGTCCTGGGCGAAGATACATACAGGCCAGGCGTTGATGGAACCTGTTCCCGTAATGACGCCATCACCCGGCAAATATTTTTTATCCATGTCGAAATCCTGCCCGGCATGCTTGACAAAGAGATCATATTCGTGGAAAGAGTTGGGATCAAGAAGGGCGATGATTCGTTCGCGGGCGGTCATTTTCCCGGAGGCTTTCTGCTTCTCAAGGGCCTGTTCACCACCCCCTTTAAAAGCTTCCTGCATCCTTCTCTTTAATTCCGTAGTTTTTGCTCTTAAACTCATATTTGTTCGGATTTTTACAAAGAGTGCAAAGATACGGCTAAACAAATTAAATAACAAAAATGCAGGTCGCTAAAATACATACTATGTTTAATCGCATGATTTGATGAGATTTATGCGCTATGCACCCTAACCTTAATTCAACAATAATGAACATTCTCTGCATTAGGCATCCGTGAAAAGAAAACCGATGACCAAGAACCCGCCAGCATTATAAAATGGTTTGCAAGAACAGTCACAATAAAACAGGCAAAGCTTGCAGTTATTCTGCAAGTTTCATTTCAACATCAAAATGTTATGCTTATGCAATAATCCCGTTTGGTTTCTTTTTCCTATAAAATGTTTCAGACCGGAAAAGAATAGGAGTATCTTTGTGATCCATATTGATTTCCCATTTGTCGCTGAAATTTCCGACCTCGTTTATGGGAGATAAGATTAACAAACAAAGCGATTGTCAAGTTAACCGGGAATCATCCTATAACTCTTCAATCTCCAAATAATCCCATATGAATTTCAAGATACCCCTCTTTGAATTAAACTTTGATACTACAGAAGAAAATGCTGTTTTGGAAACACTCAGGTCAAAGTGGATATCCTCCGGGCCAAAAGCACAGGAATTTGAACAAAAATTCGCCACCATTCTCAATGTAAACCATGCACTTTCTGTTTCCAATTGTACGGTTGCTCTTCATCTTGCATTCAAACTTCTCGATATAAAAGACGATGATGAGGTAATTTGCCCTTCCCTGACTTTTGTTGCGACCATCAATGCTATTCGATATGTCAACGCAAAACCAGTTTTTTGTGATGTGCGGAGTCATTCTGATCTGACAATTGATCCAATCATGGTTCGTAGTCTTGTAACGAAAAAAACAAAGGCTATTATCGTAATGCATTACGGCGGGTTTGCCTGTGATATGGATGAAATCATGCAGATTGCCAAAGAATATGACCTTAAGGTTATTGAGGATGCCTGTCATGGCCCCTTATCAGACTACAAGGGGAAAAAGCTTGGGACGATCGGGGACATTGGTTGTTTTAGCTTTTTTTCCAACAAAAACATAAGTACCGGAGAGGGTGGCATGCTGATAACCAACAATGAGGCACTGTATAAAAAAGGTCAGTTATTACGGTCTCATGGAATGACAACACTATCCTATGACCGGTCAAAAGGGCATGGCTCAAATTATGATGTAATTGAGTTTGGGTATAACTACAGGATCGATGATATCAGGGCTTCACTTGGAATCGTTCAGCTGGAAAAACTCAAAAGTGATCTGATAAAAAGGGCTGCAATCAGACAATATTATGAACGAACACTTTGTGACATACCCAGCCTGACAATTCCCTTTTTGTATTACCAGGAATTTTGTTCCAATTATATATTTCCGGTCGTTCTCAACAATTCAACCTGCAAGTTCAGGGAATATATCAGGAAAGAATTGTCTGATGCGGGCATTCAGACAAGTGTCCATTACCCTGCTGTTCACAGGTTTTCCATTTATCACAGATATTCGTCTAATCTACCAATAACAGAATATGTTGCAGACAATCTTATTACGTTGCCCATGTTTGGCAGCCTGACATTTGAGCAGATTGACATCATTTCCGACAAATTACATGATCTTTTATACCAATGAAAGAGATTCTCCTGGTAGGTGCGTTTTCTGAGATCGTTGAGTTATGCGAAGCGTGTAACTATAAAATCAGAGGAATTTTTGACAACAACCTCACTGCCGGGTTCATGGGGTATGAGATCCTGGGCACCGATCAGGCAGCCTTTGACCAATCTGAAAAATTCAACAAAATTCCTGTACTCGTAACGCCTGACGATCCTAAATTACGCAAAAAACTGATCCTTGAATACCGGAAATACGGCTACCCGTTTATCAGCCTCATCTCTCCCGGGGCAACCATCTCAAAATATGCCACGATCGGCAACGGGGCGGTTATCCAGACCGGTGTCAATGTTTCGGCAAATGCGGTGATTTCCGATTTTGTCAAACTGAATACGGCCTGTAACATCATGCATGATTCGGTCATCGGAAGTTATTCGACCGTCGCCCCGAATGCCGTGGTTCTCGGGAGGGTGCAGGTAGGTTCAATGTGTTATATCGGCGCCGGTTCGACCATTCTCCCGGAGAAGAAGATCGGCGATCACAGCATCGTGGGGGCCGGGGCCGTTGTTACCCGGACATTTGGTGACCATGTGACGGTTGCCGGGGTTCCTGCGAAAATTTTTAAATCCGCCGACCGACCTTAACAAAAGTAGTGGCTGTTCTCCCCTTTCCCGGCTTTGACAATTGCAGATAAAGCATCCTGCTGCTATGTTATTGTTATTGTGTAACTTTAACCGTGTCAATGCTCAGGCCCAGCATGTTAGGTTTTAACCTTAACATTAATTTTCTGTGAATTCCGTGAAATTATTTGTGGCAGTAAAAAATTATGAGTATCTTTGCTACTCAATTTCAGGAATAGCCGGATTTGTCTTTTCAACAGCAGCTTTTACAGCAGGGAAGGGCGGTTCCGGCAAAACGACAACCTATGGCAGAGAGCATACCAGGTGACCTTATTGCGGAAGTCAAGCTCCAGGATTCGCTGTGGTATGCAGTTTACACCCGTTCCCGTTCAGAAAAGAGGCTGATGGAGTTGTTGTCGGCGAAAGGGATCGAAGCCTATGTTCCCCTGCACAAAGTAGTCCGCCAGTGGAGCGACAGGAAAAAGATTGTCGAGGAACCGCTCATCAGGTCCTATTGTTTTGTCAAGGTAGAACCACCTGATTATTATGAAGTCCTGAACACCCCGGGGGCTGTACGGTATGTCTGGTTTTCAGGCAGGCCTGCTACGATCCCCGAAAAGCAGATCAACCTTTTGAAATCGATTACCCTGTCGAATGTGGAAACCGAATCGTTGCCCGACACCTTTCGGCCCGGAGCCAGGGTCAGGGTTAATGGCGGGCCGCTGAAGGGACTTACCGGCGAACTGGTTACCATATCAAACAAGAAAAAGGTCATACTCCGGCTGGATCAGCTGCAGCAGGTGATTTCATTTACCATTTCTCCCCTGTTGCTTGATATTGTTCCCGTTGAACGCATGGCAGTAAAATAGGCATCCGGCAGATATTGCTTGCACCTCCGAAGCAGCAGTGCCGTTTTATTCAGTTGAATTGGCGTATGGTTCCTGTGACCGAAAGGGCGAAGCTGTGCCGGTGACCAGGAAAATACGGATATAAACCGGTACCATGATACCACATTTGCCGGGAGTCAGTTTTCGTTAATTTCCAGATATTTTGCTCGACACCTTAATCACCAATAAAACAAGGGTTAAACTGCTGCTCAGGTTTTTTATCAACCCTGATGCCTCCTCGTACCTGCGCGGATTGGAGGAGGAGCTTGGCGAGTCGACCAATGCCATCCGCATCGAGCTGAACCGTTTTGAAGCAGCGGGATTGCTGATAAGCTGGGAAGTCAAGAACAAAAAAATGTTTTCCGCCAACCGGGAACACCCGCTATACAATGATCTCCTGAGCATCCTCCGGAAACATACCGGGATTGACACCATCATCAACCAGGTTATTCAAAAGCTGGGAAACATTGAATCAGCCTATATGAATGGCATGATGGCAAAAGGCCTTGATCATTCGTCGTTGGAAGTGGTCATTTTTGGCGACCCTGTTGACCAGGAAAACCTTGCCAGGCTTGTAGAAAAGACAACAAAACTGATAAAAAGAAATATTGAGGTCAAAACCCTGCCTTTGACAGATGAACCTGATTTTATAAAAAACAACCGGGATGCACTCCTGGTATGGAAAAAATGAAACTTATGACTGTTTACGAAAAACTATTGCAAAAAGAGAGCTCCCTTTCCGTTATCGGGATGGGATACGTGGGGCTTCCGATCGCACTGGAATTTGCCCGGAAAATCAAGGTTGTAGGCTTTGATATCAAGCCCGACCGGGTTGAAATGATGAAAAACAGGGTCGACCCCAGCGGGGAATTGGCTCCTGAAGCCTTTGACGGCACTGATATCCTTATCAGTGCAAATGAAGAGGACCTGAAGTCTTGCAGTTTCCACATTGTAGCCGTACCAACGCCTGTTGACAAGCGCAACCTGCCCGACCTTTCGCCCCTGCTGGCGGCCACCCGGACCGTCGGGAAAATTTTAAAAAAGGGGGATTACGTGGTTTACGAATCAACCGTTTACCCCGGCGCTACGGAGGAAGATTGCGTACCCATCCTGGAAAACCTGTCGGGATTGAAATTCATCGAGGATTTCAAGGTGGGATTCTCCCCCGAACGCATCAACCCGGGTGATAAGGAACATACCCTGACCAGCGTCATAAAAATCGTATCGGGTTGTGACGAGGAATCGCTTGACCAGGTTGCAAAAGTTTATGAGCTGATTGTAAAGCCCGGCGTTCACAGGGCGCCAACCATCAAGGTTGCCGAGGCGGCAAAGATCATTGAAAACACCCAGCGTGATGTGAACATTGCCTTTATGAACGAACTTTCGATCATCTTCGGCCGGATGCATATCAACATTTACGACGTCCTGGAAGCAGCCGGCACCAAGTGGAACTTTCTCAAATTTTACCCGGGGCTCGTCGGAGGCCACTGCATCGGCGTGGATCCCTACTACCTGACCTACAAGGCTGAAGAATACCGCTACCATCCAAGGGTTATCAATGCCGGGAGGTATGTAAACGACAGCATGGGCTTTTATGTAGCCAAACAATGCGTAAAACTGCTTATCAAGGCTGGAAAAAACATCATCAACACGAAAGTGCTCGTCATGGGAGCAACTTTTAAGGAAAACGTAAGCGACATCCGTAATTCACGGGTGGCCGACCTGGTAAGCGAACTCAAACAGTACAGCATCTCGGTCGATGTTACCGATCCCTATGCCAGCAGCGACGAGCTGGTGCATGAATATGGCTTCGGCCTGGCCGATACACTCCGGGATGATTATGATGCTGTGATCGTTGCGGTAAACCATGAACCCTTTACAGAGCTCACGGAGAGCTGGTTCGAATCAATCTCCGCCCCCGAGGGGATCATCATTGATGTGAAGGGAATTTTCAGGAAAAGGATCCATCAGCTGAACTACTGGAGCCTCTAGGTCACAGCTTGACACATCCTGTTATAGCAGAACAACAGCCCTGGATTACAATATTTTAGTACGATTCATATGACTTCACCCAAAACAGCCCTGATTACCGGTATCACCGGGCAGGATGGCGCCTATTTAGCCGAATTCCTTTTAAAAAAGGGATATATCGTCCATGGTCTTAAGAGAAGGTCATCTCTCTTTAATACCGACAGGATCGACCACCTCTACCAGGACCCGCATACAAAAAACCAGAACCTCTTCCTCCATTACGGGGATCTCACCGATTCGCTGAATATCACGCGGGTGATCCAGGAGACCCAACCCGATGAAATCTACAACCTTGCCGCCATGAGCCATGTGATGGTAAGTTTTGACACACCGGAATATACCGCCAATGCCGACGGAACAGGTACGCTGCGAATCCTGGAGGCGATCAGGCTCCTGGGCCTGACCGAAAAGACCAGGATCTACCAGGCATCCACCTCTGAATTATATGGCAAGGTCCAGGAAATTCCACAAACCGAAAAGACACCCTTTTACCCGAGAAGTCCCTACGGCGTGGCCAAGCTTTACGCATACTGGATCACGGTGAATTACAGGGAAGCATACAACCTTTTTGCATGCAACGGCATTTTGTTCAACCATGAATCACCCATCAGGGGAGAAACATTCGTGACCAGGAAGATCACCAGGGCCGTGGCAAGGATCGCCCTGGGGCTCCAGGACAAACTCTACATGGGCAACTTGTCTTCCCAGCGTGACTGGGGTCATGCCAAGGATTATATCAAGGCCATGTGGCTTATTCTCCAGCATGACACACCCGATGATTATGTGATTGCTACCGGGATCACCACAGAAGTAAGGGAATTCATCAGGAAGGCCTTTCTCGAATTAGGTTTGACCATCGGGTTCACGGGAGAGGGAGTAAACGAAAAGGGAACGGTTCTTGACTGTCAGAATCAAGCGTTTAACCACCTGCTCAATAAAGAGGTTGTTGTAATCGACCCAAGGTATTTCAGGCCAACCGAGGTGGAAATCCTCGTAGGGGATGCCACCAAAGCCAGGACGGTATTAAACTGGGAACCTCAATTCACACTGGACATGCTGATAACCGATATGATCAATTCCGATCTCAGGCTGATGCAAAAGGAAAAATTCCTGAAGGAAAACGGATTCAATACACTAAATTATTTCGAATAATGGATAAACATTCGAAAATCTATATTGCCGGACATACCGGCATGGTAGGATCGGCTATTTCACGCTGTCTGCAGGCAAAAGGTTATACCAATATCATCGGCCGGACGGTCGAAGAGCTCGACCTCACCAGCCAGCAGGCGGTTGCCGGATTCTTTGCAACTGAAAAACCTGAATATGTGATCCTCGCCGCCGCCAAAGTGGGCGGCATCATGGCCAACAACATTTACCGCGCCCAGTTCATCTATGAAAACCTGATGATCGAGGCGAATATCATCCACCAGGCCTACCTGCACAAGGTTAAGAAGCTGTTGTTCCTGGGAAGTTCGTGCATCTACCCGAAAAATGCACCGCAGCCATTAAAGGAGGAATACCTTTTGACCAGTGAACTGGAACAAACCAACGAGCCTTATGCCATTGCCAAAATTGCCGGGATCAAGCTTTGTGAAAGCTATTTCCGCCAGTACGGGTGCAATTTCATTTCGGTGATGCCCACCAACCTGTATGGCCCGAACGACAACTACAACCTCGAAACATCCCATGTTCTGCCGGCTATCATCCGGAAGATGCATCTTGCGATGTGCCTTGAAAAAGACAAGTGGGAAGGAATCAGAAAAGACCTCGATAAAAGACCCATTGAAGGGATCACAGGAAAATCAGCAGAGGGAGACATCCTCCGCATCCTGGAAAAATACGGGATCGTGATGGAGGAAGACAGCAATTCCCCGCGGCGGGTCAGGCTCTCCCTTTGGGGTACCGGCAAGGTCTTCCGTGAATTCATGCATGTCGACGACATGGCCGCCGCCTGTGTCCAGGTCGTGGAAGAGGTCGATGTTGCCGGGCTTGTCGCACGCTACGGTTCGCTTGTAACCTTTCTCAATATCGGCACCGGGGTTGACCAGACCATCGCCGAAATAGCAAATCTCATCAAATCAACGGTTGGTTTTACCGGTGAAATTTTATGGGACAGCACAAAACCCGACGGCACGCTTAAAAAACTCATGGATGTAAGCAAACTTCGTGCCATGGGGGTAACCAGCTTCCTCTCCATTGAAGATGGAATCCGATCCGTTTATTCACGATATCAATAATACAGTTGCCGGCATGGCAACCTTTCATCTAAAAGATAACCATTAAACAAAGTCCTATGGAACCTGAAAAAACCAAACCCAGCTCTGTAAGTCCCTCCGGAGAAATTTTCGTTCTTCCGACAGCAAAAGATTATTCCGATGAACTTGTACGCATTGAATCCCTTGTCATCCAGGCCCGCAAAGAGGGGAAGGAGATCGTGGTCGTGATGGGCCTCGGGTTTGTAGGTGCTGTCATGGCCGCCATTGTGGCCGATACCAAGGATGCCGGCGGAAAAAACTCCAAATTCGTTATCGGCTGCCAGCGTCCCTCCGCGCGCTCCTTCTGGAAAATCCCGATGATCAACCGCGGGGAGGCACCCATCAAGGCCGAAGACCCGGAAGTAGCCGTCCTCATCGAACGCTGTGTCCTTCAGGACAAGACCCTCGCCGCCACCTACAACAGCGACTGCCTTCAGTTTGCCGACTGCGTGGTGGTCGACGTACAGTGCGACTTTGCCAAAAAGGAGCTGGGGAACATGAAGAGCGGAGAAGCCGACATGGCCGCCCTTGAAGACACCATGCGCACCATCGGCGAAAAGATCCAGCCCGGCTGCCTTGTCCTGATCGAAACCACCGTCGCCCCCGGCACCACCGAATTTGTTGCATGGCCGATCCTGAAAAAAGAATTTTCAAAACGTGGCATGAAGAGTACGCCGCTGCTGGCCCACAGCTTTGAACGCGTGATGCCCGGTAAACACTATGTAGCCAGCATCCGTGATTTCTGGCGCGTGTGCTCGGGATGCGACCCGGAAGCCCGTCAGCGGGTTGAAAAATTCCTCCACGAAGTCCTGAATACAAAAGATTTCCCCCTAACCGTCATGGACCGCCCCATTGAATCGGAGACCACCAAGATCGTGGAAAATTCCTACAGGGCCACCATCCTGGCCTACCTGAACGAATGGAGCCTGTTTGCCGAACGCAACGGGGTTGACCTGATCAAGGTGATCGATGCCATCAAGATGCGTCCCACCCACAGCAATATGATTTTTCCCGGTCCCGGCATCGGCGGCTATTGCCTTCCCAAGGACGGAGGGCTGGGCTACTGGGCCTACAAACACATCCTGGGTTTCGAGGATGGCGACAAATTGTTTAAGATCACACCGACGGCCATCGACATCAACGATACCCGGGCGCTGCACGTGGCCGAGCTTACCCGCGACGCCCTGCGCAACATGGGCCGCTACATTGCAGGTTCAAAGGTGTTGCTTTGCGGCGCCAGCTACCGCCAGGATGTAGGCGATACCCGCTACAGCGGCAGCGAACTGGTTGTTCGCAAGCTTACCGAAATGAGCGCCGAGATCGTTATTCACGATCCCTATGTTGAACATTGGTATGAACTTGAAGATCAGGACAATTACCCTTCGCCAGGAAGCTCTTGGAAACGTTTCTTCCGCAACCAGGAGAGCCTTAATCAATCGGTAGTGGAAAAAGACCTTGAAAAATCACTGGAAGGTGTCGAAGCCGTCATTCTGGCCGTGCCACATTCCCAATACAACGATCTGAATCCTGATGACATTGTAAAGTGGGCTGGTGGTCCGATTGCAATTATCGATGCCTTTGGGATTCTCAATGATACCCAGATCAGGCGCTATTTCGAGTTGGGCTGCGAAGTAAAAGCACTTGGCCGAGGTCATCTGGCAAGGATAAAACGGGAAGTAAAGGGAATTTAACACCTGGAAAAACAAATTGATCAGTTTCAGCGAGTCAATTGCTTTTTTTAGAAAATCTTTTTGAAAAGTTTAAGGATGCCTTAATGGAAAAATAGATAAAGTAGCCACCAAGAAGTGACAGGAGGTAAAATATCGAAAAGGTAAGAGCATAAAGCAGGAAAACTGATTCTGCAAGATAGGAGAAGATATAAGGAGGACGCTTGAGATTTAACACATACACATCAACTCCAATCGAATTCAACAGTTTTGAAAAGGGAAGTGCTTCATAGGAATATGCAATGTAACTGTGTTGGAATTTATTGATTAGTGAATCGCTGTTATATTTCACATCAATAAACCTCGGATTATACCGTTGCTGATACGGGATAATTTTCACAGTTAATGCATTGATATCTTTTTTTTTCATCAGTTCATTCAAATCATCAGAACTGTTCAGCGTATCGATCCAATACTCTTTCCCTTTTATGACTACAGACACAACGACATGTCCAAGGGCTCCGAAGTTCCTTTTAAACAATACAACCCTTGTTGCATCATAGCCCGATTCCAGCAGCAAACGACACACAACCCTGGCGCCCCCACCGCACAATGCTTCTCTTGCATTCAATAATTTCTTGACCGAATACCTGAAATATGGCATTTTCCCATAATCAGTCGACCTGTTTTTCCATTTGGTTGTATCAACTTCAAACTCACTTCTGATTTTGTCAGACAAGATAAACGCATTCTTTTTGGATTGCTCGCTGAATAGTATTGAATTATCTTTCATAAATTTATGTACAACATAAACCTCATCGAAATGTAAAACAACAAAAATCGAGTCTACCAAGAGAAATAAAAGGATTAAGAGGAAAAAGAAAGACTTCCGGGATAAATAAGGATATTTCATCAAATGGTATGGCATTGGGAACAGATTTGCAAATTTAGAAGCAAAAATGGTTTCTGAAAAAAAATTATCGTTTTTAAGAGGAAAAAATGAATACTGAAAAAATACAAAAGGCAATTTACATGGCTGAAGGCATTTTATCTGCCGGAACAAAAATTCAAAAATGACCTTCTCCCGAACCTGCATAATGGATAAGGCACCTGTTCTGCATCTGACTTTTCCCCTTCTGATCTGACTCAACAGGATTGTAAATCAAAATAATCCTACAAATAAGAAAGATTATATATCAAAAAGTTGTCCCGGAAAGAGGAATTTATCTTCTAAACAAACCATTTCAGACATTCTGGCGATCATCGGATAGGTTGACCTGGACTGTGAAATATCTGGGAATTTTCCTGGAAAAACGCGTTGCGGATCATGGGTCTTAGGAGCCATAAACTGAGTATTTGAGCATGAAGAGAAACTTATTATTCCAGAGGATGACTCTATCCCATCAATGACTTTTTTCAGGTGTCGCAACTATTGTAAAGACACTAATTCTAAAAATGAAAAAATTGCACGTATTACTGGAAATAATTATACTGAAAAGCACAATTTTACATAGGAGGATGTTATCAGTGCACCTTATGTTCATAAATGAGGTTGCGTGACTTTGGGTGGGAAATGAAAAAGGTTTTTACCCAAGATCGGGGATTGTCCCTGATCCCAAAAATCAATTGGTAAAAAACGTCGGACATATCGGATAACATTCAAAAATGGAATTCAAATACAAGGTGGATCTGCAGGCGGCATTTGCCATACATTCCGAACCTGCTGCCATAGCTTGCAATACCCGGTATGATGCCTATCATTTCAGGCATCATATCAATAAAAAATCTTTGTTTTACCCCGTCCGTCAACGAATAAAACGGCTTTCAAACCTGTTCAGACTCAATTAAGATGTCCAGGATCCTGTCGTTACCATATCCAGCATAAAGCCCGGCACCGGCAAATAGGAGGAACAGGCTGCATCCTGCCAGTTTACATGCCAGAACCAAAATTTCAAAAATCGTCTGTATTAACAAAAATAACCATATAAAATTTGACAAAATGAAAATCAACGGATCCAAAATACTGGTCATCGGGGGTGCAGGGTTTATCGGAAGTTATGTCGTTAAGGAACTTCTTAAACATGACCTTGCCGAACTTGAAATCTACGATAACTTCACCAGGGGAACACTTGAAAACATTACGGAATGCCTCACTGATCCGCGTTGCAGGGTTTACCCCCTGGGTGGTGATATCCGCGATATCGACATTCTCGACAAAGCCATCGAGGGGAAGGATTATGTATTTCACCTGGCCGCTATGTGGCTGCTCCATTGCAAGGATTTCCCCAGGACTGCCTTTCATGTGAATATCGAGGGTACTTTTAATGTATTGGAAGCCTGTGTGAAACATAAAATCAAGAAACTGATCTATTCTTCTTCGGCATCGGTATATGGAGATGCCATTGAGGTTCCGATGACCGAGGATCATCCCTTCAACAACCGGAATTTTTACGGCTCCACCAAAATTGCCGGGGAGGCCATGTGCACTGCGTTTCATGACCGGTACGGGCTTGAGGTTGTCGGGCTGAGGTATATGAATGTTTATGGCCCGGGCCAGGACCAGCATGCTGCCTACACCGGGGTTATTCCCATCATGCTGAACAAGATCGAGGCAAATGAGGCTCCCTCCATCAATGGTGACGGCAGCCAGGCATATGATTTCATCTATGTGGAGGATGTTGCCACCTGCAATTTCAAGGCCCTGGAAAGCGATGTCAAACTCGGGTTTTATAATGTCGGGACAGAGGTACAAACCTCTATCCGTGAACTTTGTGAACTGATTTTAAAATTAAAATCCTCAGGACTGACCGTGAATTATCAGCCCTACAGCGCCGATGATGCACGCCAGTTCGTCCAGAACAGGATAGGTTCACGGAAAAAGGCAGAAGATGAACTTGATTTCAGGTTCTCCTATTCACTGGAAGAGGGTTTGTCAAAATTGATCAACTGGCGAATTTTTAAAGGTATTGACCAAAAATAGTATTGTTTATGAAAATCCCCCTTATTAAACCCTTTGTCAACGATGCTGTAAAAGCGAAAGTGATGGAGGTCCTCGATTCAGGATACCTTACCGAAGGCCCGGTAACCCATGAATTCGAAACGGTATTTAAAGAATTCATTGGCTGTACTCATGCAATAGCAGTGACCTCTTGTACCACCGGGCTCGAAATGGCGCTGCGTTGCCTGAACATCGGTCCCGGCGACGAGGTTATCGTCCCTGATTACACCTACCCCGCTACCGCGCAGGTAGTGGCCATCGTGGGTGCCAAGGCCGTCATCGTGGATGTCGAGCCAAATTCGATGCTGATCAGCTATGAGGCCATTGAAAAGGCGATCACCCCCCGTACGAAGGCCATCATCCCCGTTTCACTTTTCGGGAACCCGCTGGATTATTCAGTTCTAAACCGGATTAAAGCCCAGTATAATCTCTATATCATAGAAGATACAGCCTGTTCCATTGGTGCAGAATTGGCGGGAGTGAAAGTTGGGAGTTTTGCCGATATTTCGGTATTCAGCCTCCACCCGAGGAAATTCATCACCACCGGCGAAGGGGGTATGATCACCACCAACAACGATGAATGGGCCGACTGGATGAATTCCTATAAACACTTTGGTATGGGACCTGCCGCGGACCGTGAAAAAATCTGTTTCCTCAGGATCGGCACAAACTACAAACTCAGCAACATCCAGGCGGCTGTAGGGTTGGTTCAGATGCAGTATATTGACGAACTGCTCGACCGCAGGATCATGCTGTCGGACAATTATGTCAGATTACTTAAATCCAACCCGAAAATCGCATTCCAGACGATCATCCCGGGCGGGAAACACAGTCGCCAGTCGTTCTGTATTTTCGTCGAGAACAGGGATGCCGTTATGGCAAAAATGCGGGAGGAAAATATCGAGGTACAGATCGGGACCTATTCCCTCCACATGCATCCGGCGTTTCAGAACAATCCCCTTATTGAAATAAAGGGGGATATGGCCGGGAGTATCTATGCTTTCAACAACTGTCTTACCCTGCCCCTGTTCCATGAACTTACCGAAGAGCAGCAGGAATATATCGTCTCAAAACTTTTGGCTATCCTTTAATTATGTGCGGAATTACCGGTGTATTCAACCTCAGCGGGGAACCTGTTGCCCATTCGACCATGATGGCCATGACGACCGCATTGGCTCATCGCGGTCCTGACGGGGATGGAATATATATCCACGAAAATGTCGGGATCGGGCACCGGCGACTGTCAATCCTGGATACCTCCCTGAAAGGTGCTCAGCCCATGATGTCGAAAGATGGGGACTGGGTCATCTCTTTCAATGGCTGTATCTATAATTTCCTCGAGCTCAAACAGGAGTTGCATGCAAGAGGTCACGAGTTTGTTTCAGGAACTGATACGGAAATTATCACGGAAGGTCTTTCTGCATATGGGGTTCGCTTTTTCGAACGGTTTAATGGTATGTTTGCCATTGCAGCTTACCACAAATCAACCAGGGAGTTTTTTCTAACCCGTGACCGGTTTGGTGTTAAGCCACTCTATTACTGGTTTAATGGAAAAACACTGATTTGTGCTTCCGAAATCAAGGCATTCATGGCACATCCTGATTTTAAGGTTTCGTTAAATTTCAGTGCATTGAATGAATATTTCACCTTCCAGAATCTATTCTCCTTCCAGACACTTTTCAAAGATGTTTTCATGCTTCCCCCTGCCAACACCCTTAGGGTGGACAGCAGAACCAAAGAGATAGTCCATAACGCATGGTGGGATTATGATTTTAGTTCTCCGGATGAAAATATGTCCTTTGAAGAGGCCCGGTCCGAAACAAAAAGGCTCATGAAACAGGCAGTCGTGAGACAACTTATCGCAGATGTGCCTGTTGGATCATATCTATCGGGCGGCATGGATTCCGGATCGATCACAGCCATTGCGTCTGAACATGTAAACCGCCTGTCAACCTTCACTTGCGGTTTCGACATGTCTGAAGTTACCGGCGTGGAAGCCAATTATGATGAAAGGCGGGATGCTGAACTGATGGCCAACCATTTTAAAACCGAACATTTTGAGCAGGTAATGAACGCGGGGGATTTGAGATGGTCATTACCAAAGGTAGTCTGGCATCTGGAAGACTTAAGGGTTGGCATGTCCTACCCAAACTATTACATCTCCAGGCTGGCATCCAAATTTGTTAAAGTATGCCTGCAGGGAACCGGTGGTGATGAGCTTTTTGGAGGATATCCATGGAGGTATTACAGAGTCTTTGACTCAATTTCTCAACAAGATTTTTTCAACCAATATTATGGTTTCTGGCAACGATTGGTTAGAGATGAAAACAAATCGAGTCTATTTACAGCCAATGTATTGTCGAAAATTGATTTGGGCGAACCCAGGGCTATTTTCGAACGGGTTTTCACCTTTAACAACAAGCTAAAATACAACCGCCCAGAGGATCATATTCAAAATTCGCTCTATTTCGAAATCAAAACATTCTTAAATGGGCTTTTGCTTGTCGGAGATAAACTTTCAATGGCAAACGGGCTGGAAGAACGTTTCCCATTCCTTGACAATGATCTTGTGGATTTTGCTCAAAAGGTACCGATAAAACACAAATTAGGTAATTTTGCAAAAGAGATCAAAAGGCTGGATGAAAATACCGAGAACAAAAAAAGAGCTTATCAGGAATTTGACGACGGTAAGAATGTATTAAGAAAAGCCATGCAGGATCTCATCCCTTCAAAAATTGTTAACCGGAAAAAACAAGGATTCTCTGCACCTGACGAAAGCTGGTATAGAGGTGAAAATGCAAGTTTTGTCAAAGATTTGCTGTTATCCAAGAAACTTCACTCATCGGAATTTATTAATCAGGATTTCATTAAAAAAATAGTTGACGAACATATAAATGAAAGGATTAATCACAGATTATTGATTTGGTCATTATTAAATTTTGAAACCTGGTGCCAGCTTTTTTTATAATAACAGGCTTCCTATAAGATCGATATATATTGAATTACCACAACTTTATCACAACCGAATTCATAGAAAACTTTCCTACTGAATCTCAACATGGGATACAGGGGTACGCCTATAACCAGTACTGTCAATATCCTGCCCAAAACAGGAGTGGATGGATTGACATGTTCAAAGAGAATCTGTTATCTCTTACCGGACAAGGTGAGTGGATATTGCTCAAATGTGAACAAAACAACGATCTTGCTGTTGTTGGTTGCCGCATTTCCAAATGGGACCTGGAGCATTTCGGATTGAATATGGCAGGGATTAAAGTGTTTTTTGCTTCCCCCAATGAAAATGGTGAACGATTAAAATTGAATTTGCTGAATGAATGTCTTTCACTCCTTCAAGAGAAAGGGATTGATTTTGTCTCAGCTAGGATCCATGGGGATGACCTATTATCGATACACTTTCTGGAGAATACCGGCTTCCGTTATTATGAAGATATCATCTGGCCCGTACTCAGGTTACCATCAGCCATGATGAAAGTTCCAGAGAATCTCAGGTTAATGACTGCCGGGGATCTGGATACTGTCAAACTGATTGCCTCTCATTATCAATATGACCGAGGTCATTTCCATTGTGATGAAAGATTTCCTAAACCATTGGTGAACACATTGTATTCAAAATGGGTTGAATCTGCCTTCAACCGAAATGGCACCATTGCAGTGATAGAATCCGAGGGTAAGGTAGCCGGCTATTTTGTTTTTGAAATGGACAAAACCCTTTCAAAACACTTGGGTTATTCCTATGGAAGACTACAATCCCTTGCCCTTGATTCTACATTTAGAGGAAAAGGACTCGGGAAAGCCCTCTTTGAAGGGACACTTGCCTACATCAAACAATCAGGTGGGGAATTTGTCGATTCAGGGTATGCAACGAAAAACCACCTTTCAGCAAGACTTCATTACACCACCGGCTTCCTGCCAGTTTATGAAGAAATTACAATGCATTGCTGGCTTAAATAATCCATTCAGCGAATCTTCAAGATGAAAAACACGAACAGGGAAATCTATAAATTTGACGAATTTACTCATTCCTATTATTCAGGTATGATTGCTTCAGTTAAAGAACGATATAGGTTTATATCCTATGATGATTATCTTACAATCGTGGATTTACCATTTGTACTATGGCGTCATGATGTAGATTTTTCCATCCATGAAGCTTTGAACCTGGCCAGGATCGAACAGGCACAAAACCTCCGATCGACCTATTTCCTTCTTCTGCACAGTGAGTTCTACAACTTATTCGAGAAATCAATTTCGGATATTATCAAAGAGATCATGAGACTGGGACACCATATTGCACTGCATTTTGATCCCTCCTTTTATAATCTGACAGATGAAGGAGTCCTGGAAGAAAAACTCAGATTCGAATCGGGGATAATAGAACAAATTTTCGGGGTGAAGGTCACTGTGTTTTCGTTTCATAATCCGACCAAAGAGATCATGGAATTCGACAAATGGAGTTATGCCGGGTTGATAAACACCTATTCGGATGAATTGAAGAAAAATGTCACCTATTGTTCTGATTCCAATGGTTACTGGCGCTTCTTAAGTCTGCAAGACCTTATCAATATTCAAAATCCGGAAAAATTACAGGTACTTACCCACCCGGAATGGTGGACGGAAAAAGTACTCTCTCCAAAGGATAAGGTATGGAGATGTTTAGATAAAAGGGCAGAAAAAAACAAACAGCATTATATTGATAATCTGGCTTTTTTTGGCCGTTCAATCATTGACTGGGATGAATAGTGAGAAAAAAATTGTTATGTGTGGCTGCCATGAAGCAGGCTACCATCTGGTAAGCAACTTGTTGCGGTCTGGTATCCGATTTTCGTGGTTTGTGACCATAACGGAGGAAACAGCACGATTATCCGGGGTTGCCGGGTATAAATCGTTCGAACCACTTGCTAGTGAGTATAACATCCCCGTTTACCATGTAAATAAATACTCCCTGAAGGACGAAAAAGATCTGGCCTTTTTTCAACGGGAAAAATTTGATCTATTAATCCAGGGAGGCTGGCAACGTTTATTCCCCGAAGAAATTCTCCGGACATTGTCTGTTGGAGGTATCGGCATACACGGCAGCTCCGATTTCCTGCCCCAGGGTAAAGGCCGTTCCCCGATTAACTGGTCACTTATTGAAGGAAAAAAGCGGTTCATAATGCAATATTTCCTCATGAAACCGGGTGTTGATGACGGGGATGTTTTTCATTATGAAATTTTCGATATTAACGACTGGGATGATTGCAATACTTTGTATTATAAAAACTCGATAGTTTCGTATAAAACACTTACGGAATTCATCCCCAAACTATTAACTTCCAAAGTCCCTCTCTTCAAACAAGAAGGCCCTTCGACTTTTTATCCAAAAAGAACGCCATCGGATGGTCTGATAGATTGGACAAAATCGGTCTTTGAGATTTTCAATTTTATCAGAGCGTTAACAAAACCATATCCCGGGGCATTTACATTTATTGACAATAAAAAAGTCACTATTTGGAAGGCACAGCCATTCGATACAAAAATTACCTATTGGGGTGCCAAACCAGGCGAAATTGTTGAGGTTTTTTCAGGAGTTGATTACCTTGTCAATTGCAATTCAGGACTACTGTTAATAACGCAATCTGATTTAATCGCAGAAGTCGGCTGTGTTTTTGATCCCATTGAAATATGAAGATTTTTTTAGGGTTAACAAACATTGCATCTCAGTTGCCATTATTTGCCAAAGGGTTTAATGCGCTGGGTATTGAAACAATTGTGGCGACATCATATAAAGGTAAATTCACCAATGAAACTGGGGTTGATGTTAATCTTGATGATTTGCCGGGCGTAAATTTCAGGTACCTTCGTCCAAGGAGTTTCCAGCATTACCTGAATATGAAATTTGGTAAAAAAGGAAACTTTTACAGGCATGTGGCTGAAGAATGCGATATTTTTTTTTTCATGTGGAATTCGTTTCACCTTGATCATGCCGATCTTAAAGAACTTAAAGACGCAGGAAAGAAAATTATTGTTTTTCATGTCGGAGACGATGTCAGGTGGAAATCAAGCATGACCCAGGAATTCCAGGCTTACCAATTCAACCCGATTGAATACCCCTCAACCAACAAATGGGGAGATCAGGAACTGAACACCAAACTTGAATGGTTAAGAAAAACAGAAAAATATGCTGATCTTTTGTACTCAGCTCCCAATCAGGCACAATTAGGTTTAAGACCATATTATACCGCCTTTGTCCCTATCGACCTTGAATACTATACTTTCTCAACCAATCAGCGGCAAAATAATCCGGTCGTCATTCATGCACCCTCCTTATCATCATTCAAAGGGACAGACAAAATCCTGAAAATAGTTGGGAAGTTAAAAAAAACAGGATTGGAATTTGAATTCAAATTGATTCAAAACCTTAAACATGCTGAAGCAATTAATGCATATAGGGAGGCTGATATCATTATCGATCAGATATTGTGCCCGGGAGGAGGAAAACTGTCACGTGAAGGAATGGCGCTGGGAAGAGTTGTCCTAAGTTTAATGAGCGGTGTGAAAGGATATGACCAGGGAATAATCAACGAGGCACCTATTGTCGATGTGAACGAAGATACCCTGTTTGAAGAATTAAAAAAGGTCATCCAGGATCCCGAAAGGAGACGAATTCTTGGCAAACAAGGCAGGGAATACGTAGAAAATTATCATGATAACAACCAGATTTGCAAAAATATAATAACACGTCTTTCTGCTGACACTGTTAAGGATTTTGATTTTAAACCTTTGTTTTTCCGTGAAGAATTTGTCCCTGAATCAAAAAAACACACGAAAGTTTATAACCAGTGGACAAAATATGTAAAAGAATGTTCATGGTACCATAACTTTATCCCGCCAGGCAAACGTAATGGACTGGAATTTTAATATTTAACGGACCATGTTATCTTAAAGGTCTATTCATCCGATAGAAGTTTCCCTATTAAATATAACAGAACAAAATGCCTGGCCGGCAGGAGGCTCATATATAAATGTTAAAACGTTTTTTCACAGATAGTGCGTATTATGGAATCACAGGAATTATGTCGAGAGGAATCTCAATCTTCCTGGTACCCTTTTATACAAGAGTTTTCACACCCGCCGATTATGGAATCATTGACCTGATGGCTATTATTGGGGCAATCGTTGGAATTATTGTGCCCATGGAAATAACCCAGGCTGTGGCACTTTTTTTCTCAGATGCCGATGATGCAAGCAAAAAAAAATTGGTGGCCTCTGTCGGATTGATTTTCACGGTAGTCACTTTTATGATTTTCGGATGCATTGCACTATCAATTTCGGGTCCGATTGTTCATTTGACACTGGCCAACATCATTGGACTAAATCTCTTCAGGATGGCTGTCATAAGCATGGTATTCCAGGGTCTATATTATTTTATACAGAACCAGATACGCTGGAGGCTTGAACCAAAAACATATAGCCTTGTTGCAATAACCTATACCATAACTACCGTTTCATTAACGATTTTTTTCGTCCTGTTCCATAAAACTGGGATTATAGGAGTATTCTATGCCCAGATACTTGGCGGTTTCATGGCTGCAGTTCTGGGTTTTGCCCTTACCCGCAGTTCATATGGTTATCTGTTCCAGAGAGCGCTACTTGTAAACATGCTAAAATTCAGCATACCACTAGTTCCTTCAGGGATAGGCGTCTTTTTCATCAACTACGCCCAACGGATTCAAATTACCAAACTCCTGACATTAACAGACCTGGGTCTATTCGGGATCGGAACACGTATTGCATCCCTTGTCACGGTTGTCAACCAGGGTTTCCAGTCCTCAATAAGTCCATTGATTTATAATAACTATAAAAAAGAATCAACTCCATTTGAAATTGTACGTATTTTTAAAGCATACCTCTTTTTTGCATTAATTTTTATTGTTTCATTATCGATTTTCTCACGAGAACTTCTTACAATCCTGACCACAAAGGCCTACTATTCTGCCTATATTTTTGTGCCTTTCCTTCTAGCTGACCGACTGTTTTCAGAAGTTTACGTTTTTTTCCCTGGATTATCCCTTGCAAAAAAAACAAAGTTCATTGCCATTATTAATATCAGCGGGGCAGGTTTTGCCATTGTTACAAGCTATTTCCTGGTTTCCACCTATGGCACCATAGGTGCTGCAATTGGAAGTCTTACCACATCCATCCTCCTTTTTATTATTAACTTTCATTTTTCACAAAAGTATTACAAGGTGCCTCATCCTGTGGGATTATACGCACTTTTGTTATTATTGGCAACGATAACGGTGATTGCCAGTTATATGATACCATTCACCTCGTTGTTGTTTGTGGTTGTGGTTAAATCGACCTTATTATTAATTTTTATTTCTATTATATTTTACAAACTACTCGGAATCAACAGACTACTTGAAATCATTAAGTCACTCCTAAAAAAAAATGAACCAGGTGGTAAATAACCCTGGCAGAATCATTTATTGACATCGGTAAAGTAGTTATTGCACAAGAGTTCATTTGGTTTTTACAAGTGTTTGCAGACACAAATTCATCACTACTTCCTTCTGCAGGTTAACCGAGACTTGACTATCATAAGCATTTTCAAATCATTCATTACAATACTTAAGATATTTCTGAATTGAAATTCGAATTTCATCTTACAAACCTATTAACCAATGTGTGGAATTGCCGGTATAATATCTGTTAATGAAGCTGTAACACCTTCATTAATCCAAGGAATGACTGATATCATCAGTTATAGAGGACCCGACGATTATGGTTACTTTGCCTTCAACAGCGATTCAGGAATGGGCTATCCCTATAAGGACCATTGCACAATGGATCAGCCCTATAATTTGTTTTTCGGCCATCGACGATTATCAATTATTGATCTCTCGGAAGCAGGACATCAGCCATTTTCTTATCTGAATCAACGTTATTGGATTACATTCAACGGTGAAATCTATAATTATGTTGAAATTAAAAATGAATTAATCAGCAAGGGTTACATGTTCAGAAGCAACACCGATACGGAGGTTATCCTTGCATCATATCATGAATGGGGTGTCGAATGTCTGCAAAAATTCAACGGGATGTGGTCTTTTGCAATTCTCGACACAGTTAAAAAAAACGTGTTTTGTGCCCGTGATCGACTTGGAATCAAACCATTCTATTATAGCTTTACCCAAGAACGGTTGTATTTTTGCTCTGAGATCAAACAAATTTTAACCATCCCCGGGTTTGAAGTAAAGATCGATTATGATTCAATCACCGATTTTTTCTTTTGGGAGCACTACAATACTCTTGGTAAAAAAACATATTTTGAAAACATATCCGCATTAAACGGAGGCCATTATTTTGAACTGGATCTCACATCCGGGCCTATTGTCATTGAACCGAAAAAATATTGGGATATTAACCTGAAAAATAAAATTTCAGGCTTAACCGACAGCCAATATGCCGATAGATACCTGGAACTGTTTTACAATTCGGTTGAATTAAGACTGCGAAGTGATGTGGCAGTGGGGTCGGCACTTTCGGGAGGACTTGATTCAAGCGGAATCGTTTGCACCGTTGATAAAATCCTTAAATCAAAAGGTATTCATGGAATTCAGAAAACCTTCACCTCCATGTCGGACCAGGCGCAGTTTGATGAAACTGATTTTGCGAACGAGGTAATCCGTAACACAAACGTACAACCCTTTTACACGCTACCCGACGGAGACAAATTGATGTTGGATTATAAAAAACTCATCTGGCACCAGGAAGACTTGTTTATCAGCACCAGTATATTCGCGGGGTGGTGTGTTTCACGGCTAGTGAAAGAATCAGGTGTTACAGTAAGCCTTGATGGCCAGGGGCCCGATGAGATGCTGGGAGGATACTATCCCTACCAGGCGATCCTGGCTCAAAATCTATCGGAACATGATTTTGCAGAATTCTTTAATAACAAAAAGCACTACGCAGGATCACTAAATCTATCTGACCCTTTTATTTACAGGAAAATTTTATCCGCCTTTTTCCATCAGTATGTTCCTGCTTCGCTTTTCCCTTCCTTCAGCGAGAAGTCAGCTCTTTTTAACAAGGATAAATTTGAAGGCCTGATTAAGCCATGCATTAGCACCAAAATTGATCGCACGGTATCTACCATGAGATATCCATTTGATCAATATTCCTATGATGCCACAAGACTGGCACCATTGCCGGGAATTTTACGCCAGGTTGACAGGAATTCAATGGCATTCTCAATAGAATCGCGATTACCATTCCTTGACTACCGACTGGTAGAATATACTTTTTCGCTCCCATTGAATCAAAAAGTAAGATCTGGTCAAACTAAATTTGTATACAGGAATGCGATGAAGGGTATCCTGCCAGATAGAATCAGGAACAGGACATCTAAGTTGGGATTCGTTACCGCAGAACCCCATTGGTTTAAATCGGCACTTAAGGCAAAAATGTATGAGGCTTTTAATTCCCTTGACAATAACTCTATTATCAATAAAACAACCATTATCAAACGATTCGATGATTTCATCGCCAACCCATCACATTTCAATCCCGTTTTTTGGAAAGTCTTCAATTTCATTATCTGGAAAGAAGCTTTTAACATCCAGGAATAATAATATAGCAGCGTGGATTCACAATTAATCAATTAATTTAAAAATGAAAATTATACATACCATTAATTATTTTCAACCACAGCTTGGGTATCAGGAATACTTCCTGGCAAAAGAACATGTTAAACTTGGTCACGAAGTACATGTTATTACATCAGACCGGTACTACCCTATTGAAGATTATGACAATACTGCTAAACCTGTTTTAGGAGACCGAATACTTACACCAGGTGAATCTCGCCTGGAGGGTTTTACCATTCACAGGTTGGAAACCTTACTGGAAAAGGGCGCGAGGGTCAAGTTGAAAAATATTGAACGACTTATTGAGAAAATCAACCCGGATTTGGTGATCCATCATGGCGTAACATCGAACTACCTGATTAATAACGTTGTAAGCTGTCAACGTAAGTTGAAATTCAGGTTGATCTGTGATAACCACATGCATTTCTGTGCTGAGGACCACATTAAAACCCTGAGCAAGTTATATAACTTTCTGTATTATTATTTACATTATCATCTTTATTGGAAAAAAAGTGTTACCAAATTTGTTGCTTATTCTGAAGATGTTAAAGGTTATCTTACCATAAGGAATTATATTCCAGCATCCCATATTGATATAATCCCATTGGGTGTTGACATTAACCTTTTCCGTTTTAACCAGGAAACCAGGAATAAATACCGTAAAGAATATAATTATGCAGAAGATGAAACCGTAATTATTTATACTGGAAAGCTGATAAAATCAAAAGATCCTATATTGATTTTTCATGCCTGCAAAGAATTCATGATAGAAAAAAAAATAAAACTGTTATTTATCGGAAGTTTTAGCGAAACCTACAAGGCTGAATTTTCCGATGCAATTGCAGGATATGAACCACATATCAGGGTCATTGATATTGTTCCTAATAAGGAATTGGTAAACTACTATAACATGGCAGACATTGCCATTTGGCCCAAACAGGCGTCAATGGCTATGCTTGAAGCAGCTGCATGCCGGCTCCCACTGATCATCCCAACCATTGTTGAAGACCGGATAAAAAACGGGAACGGCATTTCTTTTGAAGAAGGGAATGTCATTGAGTTAAAAAAAGCAATTGAACTCATGATCTCAGACAAAGAAAAACTTATAACCATGGGACTCAACAGTGAATCCTATATCAGAGATCAGTATGACTGGCAGAGTATTGCAAAACAATTCATTGCTGTTTCCTGATGAATAAAATTAAATTTAAAGATCGAACAATGCAAAATGTAGCAAATAGTAATCAAACATTTAACTATTCAACCGACTATTTCAACTGTCTTGAAAATGAATGGTCAAGGATATCTCATCCGATCATACAGGAATTAATTGAAAAATTATATGCTGGCAAATTACAATCGCCTGTCAACGACATCCTTGATTTTGGTTGTGGGAATGGATTATACAGCGGCACACTTGGAAAACTATGTCATAACCTATATGGCGTGGATGTATCTGAAAATGCAATTTTGAATTCCGCAAAAACCAACAACTATAAGGAACTTAAGTTGAGTAACGGGACTACAATCCCTTTCAGGGATGAATCTTTTGATATGATTTTTTCAACAGAAGTACTTGAACATATAGAAAATACGGGACTGATTCTTTCAGAACTTTTCAGAGTGTTAAAACCAAACGGTCACCTTATTTTAACCACCACCCTCTATAGCCATTCTATTTATACATACATTGCACAAAGTAAGATTCAAAGTCATCACCTTATCTTTATCCTGAAACAACTTTTTTCTTATTTGCGCGGTTATTATTCTCCTGCAATACAAGAGAAATTTATCCGGAGATGGTGTTTTAGTCCATTGGGAGGCCATTATCATGGATTTCACCAGAAACAGCTTCTGAGTTCCATTGACAAGGTCGGATTTAAAATCGTGGAATCGCCAGTCTTTTATGCATACTCTCCGATTCCACTCCTTCATAGCGGAGATTACGCATATGTAAAAAAGAAATCCTTTCTCAAAAAGATTGTATTACTACCGGTTGCATCCCTAATAAAAATGTTTAATTATATTTGTATTAGATCAGGAAGATTCGCCAATAACATTTTTATTATATGTAAAAAGTAGCTTTTATAAGTCCTCCTCCAATCTAAAAACCCTGCTACCCTCTCAGACAAATTAGCTTTAAATGGATAAGCCATTTTGATACTTATCAACCCTTAAGTATACCACAACATTCAGATTTAGAATCAAAAGTTACATTATTTACCTGTTTTTCATTTATGCAAAAATATACCTTGCCCTATCAGTTTAGGATTTTTGTTGTTTTGTGCTTACTAACCTGTAATATGCTCATACAGGCCTTTTTTCCCAACATCGTAATTAATTTTATCGGGTTCGGCATCCTGGTGTTTATCATCTTTGAATACACCCGCCGGAATCACAACCAATTCAAACCATTTTTACTGCTGCTTTTTCTTCTAAGCAATTTCCGGCTATTGGAAAATCAGGGAGGAGGCTGGAACCTGGTAGCATTGCCTTTCTTATTGTTATTTTATTTTAATGGAAATTATGGAAATGATGTTAAAAAAAATCAATCAATCATTGTTCTCATGTCCCTGATTTTCATTTTAACTGTATCCAACATTTTAGGTTGGATTTTTGAAAATCCACTGAGTCCTTCTGTTAAAATTCAGAATGCATTTCAATTTGTTTCATATTTAATTGTTCTGATCCTTTTAGCTCGAACCAAATTCACCTTTAGTTTTTTCAGCTCGTTCATCAAAATAGTTGCCGTTATTAACGTCTATGCATTTTTTGTCAGTTTAAACCAGGTTTTCGGTGTTTTGCAATGGACATCACCGATTTTCGGGGCTGATTCCTATTATTTCAAAGTGCTACGCCCATTTAGCTTATATGGTGATTTTGAATTATATGCAGAGTATTCTCTATTAATATTCGTGTTTTCATTTTTACTGCTGATTGCAAACCGCAATGACGAATTGGATGTATCCAAAAAACTACTTTCATTTAACCTGGTCTTTGCTTTCCTGAATATTTTAATTTCAGGAACACGGTCAAGTTTAATCCTCTCTTTATTTATAATCCCGATAGCATTTTTGTTTTCACTGAAACGCAATGCACTTTTTCATCTTTCCTTTAAAACTCTTTTTCTAATTGTAGCTCTAAGCATACTTACATTTGTGATTTTCAACCAACTAAAAATAGAAGAAACAATTTTTGACAGGATGTCAGGGTTGGGAGGCACACATTTCACCTTATCGAATATTTTTTCCGGTGAGACAATTAACCGGGATAAGCCTTATGAAGAGGGATATTACAGGATTAATTCGCACTCGTGGTATTTGGGCTATGGCAGCGGCATCCTAAAAAGTAATCTTGCTGCATGGTGGGGTACAACTGATTTTACCACTGTTGATGATTTGCCTATGTTTGACTTTCACAGTTTATATTTATGTATTCCGATGATTTACGGGTGGTTTGGTTCAGGAGCTTTCTTTTTGATTTTTCTTTTCATGATGGTCGGGTTATGGAATGTTTTTCAAAACAGCGCCTATAACAATTCCTTCCGTGCGATAGCAAATTCGCTCTTTGCCCTTTGGTTATTTTTCTTCTTAAATGAATTTAAAATCAATTATTTAAGGGGGGCTAGTTACCAAATGCTGATTTGGATCTGGTTAGGAATTTCCTATTCAGTCATATTCTCGAAAAAACACTTCCTGGTTACTAATCCTGAATAATAAAACAACCAGTTCACAATTCCAAAAAAATTTTTTTATGAAAATTATTTGGCTATCCAATTATAATTTCTCTGCCTATAAAAATATTATTCCATTTACCCGGAAAGATTTTCCATTTCACCCTTCAACATGGATCGTCAATTTAGCCTCAATTCTCTCAAAAGATGAATCAGTAGAACTTCATATCGTTACAGTATCACCCTATATCAAGGCGGATTTTGAATTTACCGCTGATAACATTCATTTTCACATATTAAAATACTCCTTCCCCTTTTCGACCAGAGGATTTCCCGATAAAATGCCTTTGGATATTCTTTCGCAATATTCGACAGTGATTTCAAAATTTATTCGTTATATTAATATAATCAGGCCGGATATCATTCACGCCCATGGTACAGAGTATCTTTATGGATTGGTTGGTATTAAAAGTAAATTTCCCCTTTTAATTTCCATCCAGGGTGTTGTGGCATCAATTTATAAAACTGATCCATCTTTTCGCTTTTTTCTTCAAACAAAAATAGAACGAAAAACCATCCTTAAAAACCGGTTTTTTGCTTGTAGAACTGAATTCGACAAAAACCACATCCGGTCATTGAATAAAAATGCTGTAATTTTCACCTTACATGAAGCAATCAATCCGTGTTTCTTCACCTCACAATGGAAAGCTGAAAAGAAACAAACACTTCTTTTTGTGGGATCGATTATTGAACGAAAAGGAATTTTTACGCTACTGCAAAGTATGATTGTTGTAAAATCTTTGTTTCCGGAAGTGTTTTTGCATATTGTGGGTGACGGAAATCCAAAATACATCAATGGTCTGAAACAATTTTGCCTGGTCAACAATATCGACAAACACATTTGCTTTGAAGGTTCGAAAACCCCCAATGAAATACTGAAATATCAGATTGATTCACAAGTATTTATTTTACCATCATACTGTGAAAACAGTCCTAATTCCATTGCTGAGGCGATGGTTGTCGGCATGCCCGTTATCGGATCAAACGTGGGAGGGATACCCTCAATGATTACAGACAATGTAAATGGATTGTTATTTGATTATACTGACTATAAAGAACTTGCTGCAAAAATAATCCTACTTTTAGGTGATATTAACCTACGGACGAGTTTAGGTGCCTCAGCACGAATAATGGCAGAATCAAAATATTTGCCTCTAAATGTTGCCAGTTCCGTTATAAAGGCGTATACGGAGATCATTGGATGACTTTTCAATTTTGCTGTCCACCTTTAATGGAAATTGCACTTCAATGTTACCATGTCTTCTCGATTTTCAGAAAATTAATTATCGGGAAATTTGCTTGCTTTTCAAAACGCCCTATTTGTATACAACCCGATTTAGAAAGATGAATTTACTTCACGATAACAATCCGGGTTAGCCGGTTATTTCTTCAATATACAAAATCCATCACGCTGTAAACCATGATTCGTTGGGGTAGTAAGAAAAATTCAATTGCAGATAATTTCAATTCCTTAACGCTCATCCGAGTATAACTATTCAAACTTGCTGTTATTTGACATTCATTGTATATACATCAAAGTAATAAGGAAATCCGATGATTTATTTTTGTATCCCGGTATATAACAGGCTCGCATATACCATCAGGTGCATAGAGAGTATTCTTGCCAATGGAAACAGGGATATCAGAATCATCCTAGCCGACTCTGGATCGACTGATGGAACTATTGGAACTATCCGAAGCAAATTTCCTGATGTTGTAATACTTGAAGCTACCGATTCATTGTGGTGGACAGGTGCCACCAACCTGTGCGTCAGGGAGGCATTGCGCTCAGCAGGAAAAGGCGATTTTATCTTCACCCTGAACAATGATACCGAACTGGCGCCCGGGGCTTTGGAACAATTGCTGAAGGTCGCCGCCATAAAACCCGGAGCCATCATCGGAGCGGTGAATCTTTTCTTTACGGACCATAATAAAATTGAACCGTCTGCCTTCAAAAGAAACGATCACAGCCTGTTTTTCAAACAATATCATTATCCTGTCAGCAAGTGGGGTGAAACCATTGGGAAGCGGACAGGCCTTGTACCTGTCGACACACTTTCAGGAAAAGGAGTGCTGATCCCTGCAGCGGTTTTTAACAGGGTCGGATTATACAACGAAGACGAACTCCCACATTATCATGGCGATACCGAGTTTGTCCTGCGATGCAGGAGGGCCGGGGTTGAGGTCTTTTTATCCTATGATTCGGCGATCTATTCACACCAGGAGCTTTCAGGGAGCGGCACCAGAACGTCAAACCCGGGGCTGAAATCATTTATCAGGAGTTTCAGCGACCTGAAATCGGCAAACCACCTGGCATCAAACCTTAATTTTTGCAGGCTTGTCTTTGGCAAATCATGGCAAATCTATTTTTTATATGGATTGTTCCGGTCGGTTTTTGGCTTTTTCCGGAGATATGTAACTGGTTTTCTTACAAAAAGGTAAATTGAATATCTTATTTTCTCACTACGGCATCAAGGATGCGGATGGCTTTGGACGAAGTTACATGCTTGCGCGTGAACTGGCGGCACTGGGCCATGCGGTCACTTTCCTGACCTCCCAGCGGGGATTCGGCAGGTTCCCTTACGACAAGGAAGTTAGGGAGAATGTCAGTATCATTGCATTTCCTGATATCTTGCCGGCTTCCTTCCGGAAAGGAGGCCTGGGGATCCTTGCCACGCTTTTAAAATGCTGGTTTGTACTCGGCAGGCACTTTGAAATTGTCCATTCAGATTCAGGGCACAGGCCGGCTTCAGGTTTTCCCTGCCGTTTGCACAAATTCCTGTATAAATCGCGCTATTTCTCCGAATGGTGGGATTTCTTCGGAAAGGGAGGGATCTATGATGAAATGCCGCTCTGGTACAGGATGACACTGGGAAATTTTGATACCAGGGCTGAGATCAGCAACAAGAAAAAAGCCGATGGTGTTATCGCATTGTCTGAATTTACAAAACAACGCGCCCTATCGATCGGGATCAAAGAAAGCCACATCCTGATTTTGCACGGCGGCGCCGATACCCGTTCTATCCGTTTTTATCCCGACACCTCCATGAAACCCCGCTATGGCCTGGAAAAGGCTGCCCTGACCTTCGGGTTTGTCGGGATGAACGAAGGGGAGGTACTTGACCTTGAACCCTTTTTCAGGGCAATTGCTAAAAAGGATTTTTCCTTGAACATCAACATATTTACCACCGGGAGAAAATTGTCACAGCCGACAAAAGAGAGGTTCTCCCTGGGTGATAACTTTATAGAGTTCGGATGGGTCGATTATGCGGAATACCCTGAAATTTTAAGCTGTGCCGATGTATTCTTGCTGTTGCAGAAAAATATCAGCACGAATGTGGCCAGGTGGCCCAACAAAGCCGGGGATTATTTTGCTGCCGGGCGCCCGGTGCTGACAAATGTTGTTGGCGACATCGGGGAAATAGCCCAGCATAATCCTGGTGTCTTCTACCTGGCCGACTGGACAGAGGAGTCGATATCATCCTGTATATCTGAAATTTACAACAACAAACCAGGCAGTTTAAAATTCAATAACATCAGGGAGTTTGCCAATCAGCACTCCTGGCAGAAGAAGGCAACTGATCTCGAGAAGTTTTACACATCAATTTCCACAAAAAATGGTTGAATACGCAAAAATTTCACAAATGCTCGCATTCCAGTCCGACCGGATCTGGCCACTGGACCAATTCAGTAAATCGGGAAAAACAAGTTTCAGGGATAAACTGAAAGACATCCTGAGGGTGATCCTTGACAAAGGGCCGCTGAAACATGCACACAGGAAAAGTGTAACTGGAATCCCGACGGAGGTGTTCAGGATGGGGACGCGGGGCTGGGAATATCCATGGGTGATCACGGGGCTGAAGCGCCACCTGAACCCGGGAGCCACTGTCCTTGACTGCGGATGCGGCGTAAACGGATTCCCCCTGGTGCTGAATGGCCTGGGTTACAAAGCCAACGGGCTCGACTATTTTGTTGGAGCAAAGTTCAAACGGGAGGGTTATGGTCTTCCCGATCAATATATCCAAAAGAACAAGGATAAAGTAAATTTCCTGAATGGAGGGATGGAAGCCATACCCTCGCCAGATAACCAATTCGATGCTGCCACCTGCATCTCGGTGATGGAACATGTCGTTATCGCTTACAGGCATGATCCCGCGTTCCACCTCAAATGCCTTTCGGAAATGGCCAGGGTTCTGAAACCGGGAGGAGTGCTTATTTGTACCTATGACACGATCCTTGACCCTGAAGTTAATTTTGCCAACCAGGATGGCTGGGGAAAAGAGGGCTGGTCGTATCTGAAAGATGTTGAATACCTCATTTCCCTTGGAATGAAAATGGCCGATGACAAACCAGTTCCAACCATTGAAACCATTTTATCGGATCCTGATACCTTTTTCATTCCACCCGATTTTTACTTCACCCTGGGATACGGCTCAGGTTTTGAAAAATACGGAAGCTACCAACGGCTCACCTCCGTAGGGTTTATACTGAAAAAAGGCTAAAAAAATTACCGGCATCCTGATGAATTTAAAATCAGATCCCCGTATAGTCCTGTCTTCATTAAACAGGTTCATTGACTGGTTGAACAGGAATGGCTTTGCGACGTATGATCCATATGACCTGATGACAACAGGTTATGCAGGATTCGCAAGAAAAATCTATTATTTCAATGCGCTGCTCGGACTGCCCTTCGTGTTTCCCATCCTGTTTGCAGACCTTTTCTTCCCGGGAATCCGAAAGATGTTTATCCAAAAAAAAAGGTTTGCCATCGTAGAGGCCCATCTCTCTATTGGATTTTCCAATCTCTACAGGTATACCAACAAGATTGAATATCTCGATAAGGCGATTTCATTGTGTGAACACCTGGATGAGCTAAAAATTGAAGGTTTTCATGGCCCGTGCTGGGGATATCCTTTCAACTGGAGATCGAGCAGCGGTTTTTGGAGGGCCGGCACACCATTTATTACCGTCACGCCCTATTGTTTTGAAGCCTGCCTAGAGCTCTTTGAATTAACAAACAACAAACATCATCTGGAGTATGCCCTTTCAATTGCCTCTTTCGCGTTTCACGACCTTAATGAAACCCGGCATGAAAGTGATTCTTTATCAAACAGTTATTCTCCCCTTGACCATTCCCGGGTAATCAATGCCACAGCTTACAGAAGCTTTATCCTGCTCTCCGCCAGCCGGTTTAACAAAGATGACCTGTACCGTCAGAAAGCCATCGATGGCATCCACTTTGTTTCAGAGAACCAAAATGCCGATGGATCGTGGCTTTATGCAGCAAATGATGTTCACAACACCTTTATTGACAATTTCCACACCTGTTTTGTATTAAAAAATTTAATCAAATGCAATTCATGGTTGAAATCTGACAAATTAACGGATACCATCTCCAGGGGACTTGATTTTTATCTGCATGCTTTCATCAGACCAGATTTCTCCCTCAAACCCTTTATAAAATCGAATAAATTCAAAATCGTTAAGGAAAATCTGTACGACTATGCAGAGGCTATCAACCTGGCTATTCTATCCAAACCCTATAATGCCGAATTTGACAAAGTCCTGGAAAATCTCATTGCTGAAGTCTCCTGCTGGCAAATGAAAAATGGCAGCTATATAAATCAAAAGAATATTTTTGGTATAAAAACCCGGCAGTCGTATTTAAGGTGGGGAATAGCGCCGTTGTTTGATAGTCTGACACAATATCTAAGGTCAACAAGCTAAAAATAATCACATTTTCGAAATTTGTTTTTCCGCCATTAACGCAAAACATATTTGTTATCATATAGCGGTTTAATTTCCCATTGGTCAATAAAAAACATTTTCCCGGTTCCAGTTAACAAAAACAGGATATCAGATATTTACTAATCGTAAGAACACAATTCTAACTATGTGCGGAATAACCGGCTTTTGGAAATTCAACTCCCCTGGCGCATTCGACACCGCCCTGATCGACAGGATGGTGAAATCGATCGCCCATCGCGGTCCCGACGGGGAGGGTGTTTATGCCGATCCCGAACTGAACCTGGCCCTGGGTCACCGCCGCCTGAGCATCATCGACCTGGCTACCGGGAACCAGCCCATGCCGGATGAGTCAAAACAGGTTTGGATCGTTTTTAACGGGGAGATCTACAATTTCAGGGAGTTAAGGAGTGAACTGCAGGGAAAGGGCCACCATTTCCTGACAAATTCGGATACAGAGGTCATCCTGGCTTTTTACAAGGAATATGGTGAATCTGCCTTTTACCGCCTGAACGGGATATTCGCCTTTGCCATCTATGACATTCCAAAACGCCAGCTGGTTTTGGCGAGGGACCATTTCGGCGTCAAGCCGCTCTATTATTTCCTCGATGACAAGGGGCTGCTCTTCGGATCCGAAATCAAGACCATCCTGCAGGACAGGCAGTTTACCCGTGAACTTGACCTGGAGGCCTTCAATTCATTCCTTACCTTCCGCTACAACCCTTCGCCACAAACCCTGTTCAGGGGAATTAAAAAACTCTATCCCGGCCATTACCTGAAGATAACCGCCGGGGGAAATGCTGAGCTAAAGTCATTCTGGGATTACAAGCCTTCAACCAACCGTGAAATCGGCATCCGGGATGCCATCACCGGCTACCAGGAGCTGTTTTCGGATGCCGTCGAACGCCAGATGATCAGCGATGTTCCGGTCGGCCTGCTGCTGAGCGGCGGCGTCGACTCGGCGGCCATCGGGATGATGATGCAGCAGCATGCTGCCGAAAAGATCAAGACCTTTACCATCGGTTTCGAGGGCAATGGCGATTTTAACGAACTGGCCGACGCGAAACGGAGCGCTGAAATCATCGGCAGCGACCATTACGAGGTCATTATCGGCAAGGAGGAGTACATGGATTTTTTCTGGCGTTCGTTCGAATACACCGAAGAGCCCATTGCCCAGACCTCCATCCCCGCTTTGTATTATGTTTCAAAGCTTGCAGCTGAGCATGTTAAGGTGGTGATGGCAGGCCAGGGGGCCGACGAACCCCTTGCCGGGTACCCCAGGTACCTGGGTGAAAAGCTGCTGGCCGGCAACCAAACCCTGCTGTCGATGCTGCCGCTGAACACCCTGTCAAAGTTCCTTCCACGCAACGAACAGCTGAGGAGGCTCGCCTTTTCCTCGGGGATCAGCAATGAACTGGAGCGGTTTCTCGCGATCTATTCCATCTTTACCCCGGAACAAAAGCGTGGACTTGTCAAACCGGAGATCCTGGCAACCATGCCTGACGACAACCTCAACCTGGTCGGCAGGATCTACAAAAACGCGGAGTTACTGGATGGCTCGCTGAATAAGATTTTATTTATCGACACGCGGATGTCGCTGTCGGACAACCTGCTGATCTTCGGCGATAAAATGGCCATGGCCAGCAGCCTGGAGATGCGGGTGCCCTTCCTGGATGTGGAACTGGTCAAATACATCGAATCGCTGCCGGCCTCATACAAACTCAAAGGGATGACCCATAAGTTCATTCATAAGGAGGCGGTTAAAAAGTGGCTGCCCAAGGAGATCATCTACCGCAAGAAAAGAGGTTTTGCAACACCGATGGATACCTGGCTGCAGACCGGCCTTGCCGACAAGGCAAGGGAGCTTTTCAACGAACCCGGTTCGGCCAGCAACAGGTTTTTCAACCTCACCTATGTGAATGCCATGCTGGAAGCGCATAAAACGGGGAAGGCCAATTTCCAGCGAAATATATTCTCCCTGCTCTCCTTCGAGATCTGGTACCGAACCTATTTTACATCATAATTCGAATTAATGAAAAAAATCATATCTGTCGTAGGGACCCGTCCCAATTTTATTAAAATTGCCCCGATCATCAGGGCCCTCAAACCCTATCGTGACCAGTTTACCCACTGCCTGTGCCATACGGGCCAGCATTTTGACGAGAAGATGTCAACCGTGTTTTTCGATGAACTCGAAATGCCAAAGCCCGATTTCTACCTGGGGATCAACCAGGGGTCGCACGCCGTGCAAACGGCCGGGATCATGGTCGAATTTGAAAAAGTACTCCTCAGGGAGAAACCCGACCTGGTCATCGTGCCGGGTGATGTCAACTCAACCATGGCCTGCTCACTGGCGGCGGCTAAATTATCGGTAAAAATAGCCCATGTCGAATCGGGCCTCAGGAGTTTTGACCGCGACATGCCCGAGGAGGTAAACAGGATCATTACCGATGTCATCTCCGATTACCTCTTTGTTACCGAAGAGAGCGGGTTGAAAAACCTGAAAAACGAGGGGGTGGATCCCGGCAAAATTTTCTTCACAGGGAATACGATGATCGACAGCCTGGTCTATTTCAAGGAAAAGATCAACCGCTCCTCAACCCTTGAATCGCTTGGGCTTGAAGAGGGCAAGTACATCCTGGTGACCTTTCACCGTCCTTCCAATGTGGATAACGATGCCGGGCTGACCGAGATCATCGCCTTCCTGAACAACCTTGCTGAACATCACAAGGTTGTTTTCCCGATTCACCCGCGCACCAGGACAAACCTGCAGAAACTGCCCGCCTCCGGCGCCCTTAACCCGAACCTGGTCCTGCTCAACCCCCTCGGCTATTTCGATTTTCTTAAATTGATTGGTCATGCCAAGTTGGTTATAACCGACAGCGGCGGCATCCAGGAGGAGACGACCTTCCTCGGGGTTCCCTGCGTAACGGTCAGGAACAACACGGAAAGGCCTTCAACCGTTGATGTCGGCACCAATATCCTGGCGGGAACCAACCTGGTAAATGTATCGGTCATTGTCCAAAATATTTTACAGGGGAACAAGAAGCAGGGCACGTTGCCCGAACTCTGGGACGGCCATGCAGCCGACCGGGTCGTTGCCATTCTCAGCAAACAACTTGCAACCCGATGAAGGAGATCCGACACATCTGGATTGACATGGACAATTCGCCCCATGTTCCCGTATTCAAACCGCTGATCGCCATTTTCAGGGAGCGCGGCATCCGGGTGACCATCACGGCCCGCGACTACGCCCAGACCATACCACTGTTGCAGTACTGGAAGATTGATCATATCCAGGTCGGGAAACACGGCGGAAAAAACAAAATAAAAAAGGTACTCAACCTGGCTTACCGCGCGATGCAGCTTATCAGGCTGATGCGGAACAGGAAAGTCGACCTTGCCCTGAGCCACGGATCGAGGTCGATGGTGGTCGCCGCAAGGATGCTCTCGGTCAAGACCGTGACGATGCTCGATTATGAATATACCGAAACGGGCATCTTTAATTTTTTCTCCGACTGGCTGCTGATCCCGGCGCTCATCCCTGCCGAACGGCTCAGCGGCGCCGGGCTGGACATGAAGAAGGTTATCCGTTATGACGGGTTCAAGGAGGAACTTTACCTCGGCAGCTTTGTTCCCGACGAATCGTTGCGCGGCAAACTGGGGATTCCTGAAAACAACATCCTGCTGACCCTCCGGCCATCGGCGCTCCTGGGGAATTACCACAACCCGCTGAGCGAAAAGATCATCCTGGCATTGTTGCGTAAATTATTTGAAGTTGAAACGGTCACCATCCTGGTCGTATCGCGCAGCGCCGAGGATAAACAGATGATCAGGCAGGAGTTCGGGGATAAGATTCGTTTTCTTGAACAGGCCGTCGACGGGCTGCAGCTGATCTGGAATTCCGACATCTTTATCAGCGGCGGGGGAACCATGAACAGGGAGGCCGCCCTGATGGGAGTGCCGACCTACAGCGTGTTTACCGGCCGCAAACCTTACCTGGATGAATACCTTGAACAGGAAGGCAAACTGGCCTTTATTAATACAGTCGCAGATATTGATAAAATTCTCATAACAAAAAGAGAATCCTCCGGCCCGGAAAAGCAGCAGATGGCTGTCTTAACGGCAAACATCTGCGACACAATCCTCTCCCTGAAGATTTAACGGGAAAAGGTACGACACGGGATGGGTCATATCCACTCCCTGCCTGAACGATTAGGCTCCCGCAAGGATTATCATCACAGGTGAAATCCCTGAATTAAAAAATCTTGATCCTTGTTATGTTTTTGAAGTATATTCTTTATATTTGATAAAATTTTCACAATTGAATATCCCCTTACATAAGCTGCTGCTGCTTGTACTCGATATCGTTGTCATCACCCTATCTGTTATCGCAGGCCATTTTATCTATTTTTTCTTCATCAACCACACGTTTGCCCCCGGAGAAAGGCATCTGCTCCAGTTTGAGGACCTCCTGTTTTTTGTATTGCTGCCCTTTTTCCTCTCCTATAAGTTGTACCGCTACCACGTGATCCTGAATTTGCCGAGGCACCTGGCCACGCTGATCAAGGCGCTGCTCAACGGGTTCGCGGTAGTACTGTTTATCGACTTCCTGATCAAATCAAAAGATCTGTTCAATGGCAGGTTCCTGCTGCTGATCATCCTGGCCCTGCTGTTTTTCCTTTTCTTTTTTGCCAGGGTTCTCATTACACCCTATATTTATCAGTTTCTGCTGAACCGGAATTACATCAATAAAAAGTTGCTGATCATCGGTGCTGGGGAATATGGCCAGGAAATGGCTACCTATATTACCCAAAACAAACACGAATATTACGATGTTATCGGCTTTCTCGATGATGATGACGAAAAGATCGGGCAGAATATCAACGGGTGGACGATCATCTCTTCCATCAACGACATCCAGTCGGTTGTCAACAAACATCATGTCAAAGATATTCTTATTGCCATAAACAACATAGAGAACAACCGGTTAAACGAAATCATCAAGATCGTCAGGAGCACCAACCAGAATGTTTTTATTGTCTCCAAACATTTCAAGGATGTTTCTGAAAAACTCGACATGGAGGAGGTCGGCAACATCAATGCCTTCAAGATCCGGTCGGTTGATAAGTCGGTTTACGACATACTGGCCAGTATGTACGATTTTGTCCTGGCGGCCCTTGCGATTGTCCTTACTTCGCCGGTATGGCTGATCCTGGTGCTGGCCATCAAATATTCGTCGAAAGGGCCCGTTTTTTACAAGCCGGAGGTGGTTGGCAGGAACCAGAAAACATTCAGGATGTTTAAATTCAGGACCATGTATCACAATTCGGATACACAAGTTCACCAGAAATATGTTGAAGAAATCATTAAAAACAATGAAAAAACAAAAAAACTCACCAACGACAGCCGGATAACCTCGGTGGGCGGGTTTTTAAGAAAATATTCCATCGATGAGTTCCCGCAGCTGATCAATGTTGTCCGCGGCGAAATGAAACTGGTTGGCCCGCGTCCCTGCCTTCAGTACGAGGTAAACGTGATGGAGGACTGGCATAAGCAGCGGTTCATGATAAAACCAGGGCTGACGGGGTTATGGCAGATCAACGGGCGTAATCTCGTCCCCTTCAATGAACAAATCGCATTTGATATCTTTTATATCGAACACCGGTCATTCCGGCTGGATTTTGAAATATTAATCAAAACTATCCCCGTTGTCCTTTTTGGAAAAGGCGGGAAATGAACTAAAAATTACGATTATGATAAACACAGGTATTATTGGTTACGGGTATTGGGGGCCCAATATCCTCAGGAATTTCAATGCCAACGATGAATTGAATGTCAGATACGTATGCGATTTCGCGCAAGACCGGCTGGATATCCTCAAAAAGAACTTCCCGGGGATTACCGGGACAAAGGATCCTGATGACATCCTGAACAACCCTGATATTGACCTTGTTGCCATTATCACACCCGTTTTCACCCATTTTGACCTTGCAAAAAAGGCGCTGGAGAACGGCAAACATGTTTTCGTGGAAAAGCCCTTCACCTCCACCTCCAGGCAAGCCATGGAACTGATCGAACTTGCCGAGAAGAAAAAGTTGCTGATCATGATCGATCACACCTTCCTGTTTACAGGATCGGTTAGGAAGATGAAGGAACTCATTGACAACAACTCCATCGGGAACCTCTATTATTACGATTCGGTGAGGGTTAACCTGGGGTTGTTCCAGCATGACGTGGATGTCATCTGGGACCTGGCGGCACATGACATCTCCATAATGAACTACCTGATACCCAACAAAAAACCCACCAGTGTGAATGCTTACGGTGCCGACCACTTTGACAGGGGGCTGGCCAATGTAGCCTACCTTTTCGTGAAATTCGACGACCACTTTATTGCCCATTTCCACTGCAACTGGCTTTCCCCGGTTAAGCTGCGAAAGACACTGGTCGCCGGGGATAAGAAGATGCTGGTATGGGACGATCTCGAAGAAAGCGACAAAATCAAGGTTTTTGACAAAGGGGTTGAGGTTTCGACCAAGGAGGACATCTATTCACTGCTGATCAAATACAGATCCGGAGAGATGTCTACCCCCCTGCTGGAAAACATCGAGGCATTAAAGGCCGAGACACAATACCTGGTCGATTGCCTGCTGACAGGCAACCATCATCCGATCAACGATGGCAAAGCCGGGCTCGACGTTGTCAGGATCCTGGAGGCATCTACCAAATCAATTCAAAATAAAGGCATTGAAATAAACATTTAGACAAAGGCTTATGGAATATTGCATTATCAGAGACGATGTAAAACTGGGAAAAGATGTAAAGATCTTCTCTTTTGTCAACCTTTATGGCTGTGAGATCGGCGACCGGACCAAGATCGGCGCATTTGTCGAAATCCAGAAGGGAGTGGTCGTCGGGAAGGACTGTAAAATCTCCTCCCATACCTTTATCTGCGAAGGGGTAACCATTGAAGACCGGGTTTTTATCGGCCACAATGTCACCTTTATCAACGATAAATTCCCACGTTCGGCCAATGAAGACGGATCGATGCAAACCGAAGAGGACTGGGCCGTAGTGCCGACCCTCATCAGGGAGGGAGCCTCCGTGGGTTCCAGTACAACCGTTTTGTGCGGGGTCACCATTGGCAGGAACGCCATCGTAGGCGCCGGCGCCGTCGTAACCAGGGATGTCCCGGACAATGCGGTAGTTGCCGGGGTTCCCGCCCGTTTACTCAGAAATCTATAATATGCCGATGAAGGAAGAAATTACGATTGTTGTAACGGAGACATTAATTGAAAATAATGCGGAGATCAAAAGTCCCCTCCTGGTATCACCCGGTCCGGATACCGTGTTGTTCTGGAAAGACGGTATCCTCGACAGCCTGGAGCTGGTAAAACTGATTTCCGACCTGGAGGAAAACATCTATCGTAAATTCGGGAAACAGATCACCCTGGCCGATGAAAAGGCTATGAGCCAGCGGGTATCCCCATTCAGGACCGTAAGGAGCCTGGCAGATTATATAGACAAGCTGCTGACTGAACAACAATGAAACAGGTAATACTGATCACCGGTGACAGTCGTGGCATCGGGAAAAGCCTTTGTGAGCACTTCTGCAGCAGGGGCTTCTTCGTTTTTGGCTGCAGCCGGTCGGAAACCGGGTTCAGTCACCCCGATTATGTTCACATAGTGGCGGACATTACGAAGGAAGATGATGTAAAAAAGGTTGTCAGGAGGTGCCTGGATGAACGCCAGCGCATCGATATCCTCATCAACAATGCCGGAATCGCCTCCATGAATCACCTGGTGTCGACCCCGGCCTCAACCGCCATCAACCTGTTTGAGACCAATTTCCTCGGGACCTTTCTCTTCAGCCGCGAAGTCTCAAAGGCCATGATCAAGAACAAGTATGGCAGGATCGTCAACTTCACCACGGTCGCAAGGCCCCTGAACCTTGAAGGAGAGCTGGTCTACGCCTCAACCAAGGCAGCTGTCGAGCAATTTACCAAAGTCGCCGCAAAGGAGCTCGGTTCATTCAACATCACCGTCAATGCCATCGGCCCAACCCCGGTAGCGACCGGATTAACGAAAACTGTGCCGAAGGAGAAACTTGATAAAATAATCAACAGCCAGGCAATCAAACGAATGGGGACTTTCAGCGATATTCACCACGTGGTTGATTTCCTGGTTGACCCCAAAAGCGATTTTATCTCCGGCCAGGTCATTTACCTGGGCGGCATCAACAGTTAGGAATGGAATTCACCACCGACATTTTTCATGCCTTAAGCAAGCAGGTTGCCATTATTGACGATCAACAGCATTATACCTATGCAGACCTTTCTGACGATATCGGGTCGGCGTATCGTCATATTGCGGACCAGATACCCGAAGGGGCAACGGTAGCGATGCTATCACCCTGCACATACGCCTCAATCGTCCGGCTTTTCGCCCTTGCCAAAAACTGTAATATTGTAGCTCCCCTGATTCCATCGGGAGATAATATACAAAAGGAAAAACTGGCAGCATTCGATCCCGGTTTTACCATTTCGTTCGACAATGGGAAGATGATCATCAGCAAAAATCAGCCAGGCAACCAAAGTGATTCCCTGGTTGAAAATTTTATCTCCAACCGGCATGCCGGGCTTGTGCTCTTTTCGAGCGGCACCTCCGGAAAGCCCAAGGCTGTTCTGCACGACCTGACAAACCTGATCGCCCATTACCAGTCCAAGAAAAAGCACCGCCACCGTATTTTCATGCTGTTCCTGCTTTTTGATCATATAGGGGGATTGAATACGATATTTAACGCCCTTTATACGGGCGGATGTCTTGTGATCCCGGAAAAGAGAAGTCCCGAAGGGATCTGCGGGGAAATTGAGAAACATGGTGTTGAGATCTTGCCCGTTTCACCCGGGTTTCTGAACCTGCTCCTGATGAGTAAGATGAATGAACAGTTTGATCTTTCAAGCCTGAATGCCATCACCTACGGTACCGAACCGATGCCTTTGCAACTGCTCCAACAACTAAAATCAGCACTTCCGAAGGTCAGGTTTATCCAGACCTTTGGCACGAGTGAGACGGGGATCATTCAGTTACGGTCCTTTTCAGGTAACTCGACCGCATTCTCCATTTCCGACCCTGATGTGGAATATAAAATTGAGGAGGGGGAACTGCTGATTAAAAGCAAATTGCAATTCGTCGGCTACCTGAACAACCAGGCTCCCGCCCGCGACGGCAGCTGGTACGCCACGGGGGATATCGTCGAGCAGACGGAAGATGGCATGCTGAAAATCGTAGGCCGGAAATCAAACATCATCAATATCGGCGGGCAAAAGGTCTTTCCCGAAGAGGTCGAATCGGTTCTCCATGCACATCCTTTGGTGGGTGATTGCGTTGTCTATAGCCAGCAAAATGCCATCACGGGGCAGATCGTAGTTTGTGATGTGGTTATTGCTGCACCTAACGAGGGGACGGAGGCCGGACTAAAAAAAGAACTCCGCTCCCACTGCTTTCATAACCTTGAACGATATAAAGTTCCCGTGAAATTCAACATTGTGCATGAAATTCCCAGGAACAACAATACCAAGATAAACCGAACCAATTCTTGAATCCCATGAAGCACCCTGAAATCGGGAAAAATGTCCGGATTGCCCCGAATGCCGTCATTCACGACAATGTCATCATCGGGGATGATACGATTATTGAGGACTTCTGTGTAATTGGCTACCCGGCAAAGAATACCAGCGGCCCGCTGATCATTGGAGCCAACTCCCATATCCGTACTCATTCCGTTTTGTACGAAGGTTCCTATTTCGACTACCGGCTCGTTACGGGCCATTCGGTCCTGATCAGGGAAAACACCATCGCCGGAAGGTATTTGCAGGTGGGTTCAAATTCCGATATCGAGGGCGACTGCGAATTCGGCAATTATGTAAAGATCCACACGGATGTGCATGTTTCAAAACACGCAAAGATCCATAACCTGGTATGGCTTTTCCCCAGGGTCCAGTTTACCAACGACCCTTTTCCTCCTTCACAATACTGTGAAGGAATTGAGGTGCACGACCTGGCTGTGATCTCAACGGGGGCGCTGCTGCTGCCCGGCATCACCATCGGCCTGGCATCGTTTATTGCAGCCGGCAGCCTTGTCAGGAGCAGTGTGCCCGACCTGACCTGCGTGAGCGGCAACCCCGCAAAAAAGATCGCAACCATCGACAGGTTCCATAATTACAAATATAAACTTTCGTTACCATGGCCTAAACATTTCAGGGAAGGCTACCCTGAAGAAAGCTTTCCAATGATGGATGAATTACTTGAAAAAGTTAATAATTTAAAACAAACACTATGAAAGTCAACTTCCTGGATCTTAAATCCCAGTATCTGTCCATTAAACCAGAGATTGATGCTGCAATTCAAAACGTGCTCGACAAAACCGCCTTTGCGGCAGGGCCCTTTGTCAAAGAATTTGAAGAAAATTTCGCGAAGGCCCAAGGGGCGAAATTTTGCGTCGGCGTCAATTCCGGCACCGCGGCGCTCCATATCGCCTTTATGGCGGTGGATATAAAACATGGCGACGAGGTGATCGTTCCGGCAAACACCTTTTTTGCCACCCCGGAGGCGGTAAGCCTGGCAGGTGCGATCCCTGTTTTTGTCGATAACGAGGAACTTTATTACAATATGGATCCTTCGAAAATCGAAGCCGCCATTACTGATAAAACCAAGGCCATTGTCGCCGTAAACCTGTATGGCCAGCCTGCCCAGCTTGACCTGATAAAGGCTGTTGCAGATAAGCACAACCTCCTGTTCATCGAAGATTGCGCCCAATCGCACCTGGCTACCTACAAGGGAAAAGCGACCGGAACCTATGGCATCATGGGCTGCTTCAGCTTTTACCCGGGGAAAAACCTGGGAGCTTATGGAGAGGGGGGCGCTGTAATCACCGATGATGAAGTCCTGTATAAAAAGATGATGGCCCTCCGCGACCATGGTTCGGCAAAGAAATACTTCCACGACTACATTGGTCATAATTACCGGCTTGAGGGGCTCCAGGGGGCGATCCTGAATGTAAAGCTGAAATACCTGGCAGCCTGGACCGAAACAAGGCGGAAAAATGCGCTCCTTTACAAACAAGGGCTCGCGGGCATCAAGGAGGTAACGTTACCCACCGAAATCGAAGGCGCCTACAGCGTTTATCACCTGTTTGTGGTCCGGGTGCCCAGGCGCGAGGAGCTGATGCAGTTCTTACAGGACAACGGCATCTACACGGGGATCCATTACCCGATCCCGTGTCACCTGCAAAAGGCCTATGACTTCCTGGGATACGCCAAGGGAAGTTTCCCGGTGTCCGAAAAATATGCCGTGGAGATCCTCTCTCTGCCGATGTCGGAACAGGTCAGCGAAGCAGAAATTCAGTATGTCTGCGAAAAAATCAGGGAGTTCTACAAATAGACGGGAATACGGTTTTTTTTCACGAAGGCTCGGGTTTCCCGGGCCTTTTGTGTTTCATATAGAAAAATTTCACCCATATCAGCCATAGCAGGAAAAAGATCCCGAAAAACACGTAGTTGAGCAGGAAATCGTGAAACAGGGCATACCAGGATGGATGAAAATTGAAGATCATGACCAGGATGACAACCCTGATGATGACCACGGCAAAGATCAGCAGCAGGGAGGCCGGGATAAACCAAAGTTTGCTTTTCCACGGCCCCGGGAAAAGGACCATGATGAAGATAAACATGGCCATCTCCTTCAGGCCGGAACATCCGTTGTAAATAAATACAAAGACATCTTTTGAGAGATATATCCTGTTGGTCACATGTTCCACCACCACGTTCAGCCTGAATACGTGTTGCAACAGCTCGCCCGAGCTTACCAGCACGATCCTGATCAGAACTGCGTAGGCAGGCTCGAGAACGGCGACCCCGAAAATGCGGTACCCGGTTAATTTCCAGAAATACCCGGCAATGGTAAATATCAGCAGCAACGCAATAAAAATCGCGATATCCCTGAAGTTATACAACTCCTTAGGGCTGACAGGCAGCCATCGCTTTAATTTTTCAGTATTCATCAAATCGTTTTTTCTGTTGTTGAATATTCAGAGGTGGATTCAGCAATAGTGCCGGGGCGGGCTGTTTCCATCGCGGCCTGTTTTAAAAGCCAACGTTGATCCCGGTAATCAGGTTCATGGTCTTACCATGCATCAGTTCAGGCTCATATCGAACGTCACCTTCATTGTTTGAATTCTGAACGCCGATATAAAAGTATCCGTTGTTTACAAACTCGTACTTTGCAGTCAGTTCAATGGTTTGATTCTGCCAGGTTTGGTGTTTCATAAAACCGAGGATATCATAGTTGTAGGTACGTGTGTCGATATACTCATCGCCATGCCGGGCAAGGGTGTAGGAGAGGTTGAAATGCAGTCCGCGGAAGGGCTTGTAGGCAAGCGCACAATAGATCTCCATGGAGTTATCCCTTAAATAGCTTCCCATGCAGTAGTCGTTCGAGGCAAAAGTGGTGGTTGAGATGTAGTGTTTATAGGTAATCGGGTTGGTCTTGGTCCATTCGCCGGTAACCGACAGGTTCCTGACAGGCCAGTCGCTGAGCCTGGACCCTATTTTCCAGCTTGTCCAGTTAAATGAATTCGGGTTCAGTATCCTGGAGAATTTCAATTCATCGATAAAGAGCGAGGCCCAGAGATTCAAATGACGGATCTGGCGGGTGGAGATGTCAAAAAAGACCTGGGAGTTCTGACCGGCATTATTGACCTCGGAGCTGTTGGTTGCATCGACGGAATTGAAAAACATAAAGGGGATCAGGAATACCGGCTGGATGGCATCGCTGTATATGATGGAATTCCCTACTGAGACATTCAACCCCCTCCACGGGATAAAGGTGAACATGTTCGCTGCCACGAATTTCTTCACAAAAACTTCGCGGTAAAAGCTGCCGCTGAAATAGGATCGGCTGCTGTCAACCACCCCCGAGTTCAACCACCCATGTATGTAATTGAAATCAAACCATTTTGCCGGGTTGACATGCAGGTGAACATAGGGAAAGGAGGGCGCTTTCCCTGAAAAAATATTGGCCCCGTGATAATTATTGCCCCAAACAAAACGATCCTTGATTAACCCGAAGGATCCCCAGTTCCAGGAAACGGTAACGCCTCCCTTCATTTCACTGAAATCAACACCGCTTTTGGTCCCGGGCTTGTAGACCTGCCCCTGGTTCAGGGTAAAATAGTCGCGATATTCCATGCCGGCCGATTCATTATTATCGCGCAGGCTGGCATAAAACCCTATGTTTTTCCCGATATAGCCAAACATGGAGGCTCCCCACCATTTATGAAGTTCGGTTCCGTTCTGGTTGGCAATATACTGCAACCCCAGGATCGGGCGAATGGAAACTGTAAACAGGGAATCCTTGTACTGGATTCCCAGTGGATTTAAGGAGACCGCCAGCCTGGGCTGGCCCGGGAAAAGAAACCCCAACTTGTAGGCATATTGATCGGCAAGCCGTGACGCATGATCGGGGATCCGGGAGGATTTTACCTCCAGCTGAAAATCCTGGAGGTAAAAGTCAAGTTCTTTCCGCTGCCGGCTGCTAAGCCTGAAACCAGTAGCTTCCTTCTGCAAGTCCTGTTTTATCACCGATTGTTTTGCCTCTGCCAGCCTTGCGGCGATGTAGCTCCGGGAGTAGGGTTTAATGGCAGAATTCAGGGTGATTATTTTCAGATTGGCCAGCTCATCCAGGAATTCGTAGATCCCTGTATTGGTAACATCCTCATAAACAACCTGGTTAAACACGCGAAGGGACAACACCAGGAATATCAATACAGAAAACAATTTCTTCATCAGGGAAATTTTGGAACATCAAAAATATCAAAATTCAGGTTATCGTGCAGTATCCGGAACGGTAATTTCTCACCGGTTCTCATCATCCTGTTAACGCCAGGTCAGGCCCGCCGGGACAGTCGCCCGGAATCAGATCGTGTATTGCCCGGCTTTATAGAGTTCAAGGTTTTCAGGCCTGGAAAACCATGCGATGGTCTCCTGCAGCCCTGCGTCCAGGTTGAACGAAGGCTGCCAGTCCAACAGTTCCTTTGCCTTCCGGTTGTCAGCCCAGAGACGCTCCACTTCGCTTTTCCCGGGGCGGATGCGTTCGTCGGAACTTTCGATGACAACCTCTTTTCCCATGATGGCGCCAATCTTAAGCACCAGGTCTCCTACCGAGATTTCATAGTTACTCCCAAGGTTGACCACTTCACCCAGGGCCCGGTCGCTTTCGGCAGCCCTGACAAAACCATGCGCTGTATCCTTCACAAAGTTGAGGTCACGCGCAGGGGTTGTAGCCCCAAGGGTAATGTTACCGCTGCCGGTAAGCAGCTGGGTGATGATGGTCGGGATGATGGCCCGGGTTGACTGGCGGGGACCATAGGTATTGAATGGCCTCACGACTACGACAGGCGTGTTGAATGACCTGAAAAATGTCAGCGCCAGGAAATCGGCTGATGCTTTTGTCGCGGCATAGGGCGACTGGGGGTTGACAGGGTGCTCCTCGGTGATCGGCACAAACTGGGCAGTTCCATAGATCTCCGAGGTGGAGGTATGGATAATCCTGCTCACCTCAAGCTGGCGCGCAGCCTGCAGGATATTCAACGTTCCCTTGACATTGGTATCGACATAGGTGTCGGGGGAATGATAGGAATAGGGTATCCCGATCAGCGCCGCCAGGTGAAACACCGTATCACAGCCCTTCATGGCCTCCCTGACCCCGTTTGGATCGCGGATGTCACCCGTAAAAACTTCGATGTTATTCCTCGTTTCCGCCGGGAGATAGTCAATCCAGCCCCAGCGGTTAAAAGAATTATAATGAACGAAGACCCTTACGTCACAACCCTTTTCCAGTAACTCTTCCGCAAGGTGGCTTCCGATGAAACCCGAACCTCCGGTAACCAATACTTTTCTGTTGCTCAGTTCCATAAAAATACAATATCCGGCAAAAATAAGGATTTTCAGCCGCAGATGGTCAGCTTTTTGCAATCATCATTCCCTTTTGTGACAAATCCCATTCGACAAACCTGGCACCGGGATGGCCGGGATAACCATTCAATATTGTCTTTATTGTTTTTGCAGCGCCAGCATCCTTGGCAAAGATCATCAGGTACCCACCCCCGCCCGCTCCCAGCAATTTGTACGAAGCCGCATAATCGCGAATGGCATGGAGTATGGCGGAGACCTCCGCAGGGTTGGTTCCGGCATCGAGTTTCTGATTCAGTTCCCACGAAAACCTCACCGCCGACGAGAGTCCCTCCCAGTCATTGCGCTGTAACGCATCAAAGGTGTTTTGTGCATGGCATTTCATTTCCGAAAGAATGGCGAGGTGCCTGGATGAGTTCAGGAACATTCCCTTTACAATTTCGGCAAGGATATTTTTTGCAACACGGGTAATTCCCGTATAATAAAGCAGGATCAAATCCCGTGTTTCAGGCTGCGTAAACAGGAGCGTGTCTGACATCCTGATCCCGGGTTGCTGAACCATGCCCGGGTTGCTTTCAATGAGCTTGACGCCTTCGAAAATTCCACCGAACTGGTCCTGCCATCCACCCCCGGTAGTGAGGATCTGTTCAAGCAGCAGGGTCCGGTAGGCTACTTCATGGCGATCCCAGCCAAGGCTGTAAAAATCAGACAACCCGCCCAGCAGGGTAGCCGCCAGGATGGAACTCGTACCCAGCCCGCTGCCTTTGGGAGCCGCCACCATCACCGTAATATCAAAGCCTCCCCCGGATTCCCGCAGTTGATCTTTGAGCGTCGGGTAGGAAACGGATGAGAAACCCGGGCAAAATCCCGCCAGCATCAGGGCAGCCCTTGAAATTGATGAGGCAGATCCAACTTCAGGACCCCTTGAAATATCCCGGAAAGTACGGATCACCTCGTGAACGCCAAGATCGACAGAGTGAATGCCGATCTCCGGCGACAGTTTGGGCCGCAGGTAAACATGGACGGGGGGCTGACCATTCAACTCCACCGCCATATTGACAACCGTCCCTCCGTTGAGGATGCAATAGGGAGGGGTGTCGGTCCAACCTCCGGCGAGGTCGAGCCTTAACGGGCTCCCGGCAGATAGAATCTGGTCGCGATGGCAGTTCAAAACCGGGTTCACCGGATGATTCCGTAAATCTTCGAGCATCCCTTGCCGTAATTTTCCAAATGCCATGTGTTCAAACCTCTTTCCCTGTTCCGTCGACCGGCTGCCCTGCAATACCGAACGGAACATCAGGTCATGAACCCCGGTCATGGTATCATGGGTGGCTGTCGATGCCGGCAGGGGAATCCTGTTTTTCCTGAATTGCGCTGCCAGATGGTCCAGGTCAAGCTGGTAAAATAGTTCCGGGGGGAGACCAAGCAGGGGGGCAGACAAATCCCGGCGAATGTTCATTTTCCGCACTGCCGACATCCGGGCATGATTTGCCTTCTGAATGATGTCAAGGGAAGAAAGCCGCTGGCAGGTATGCCAGAACAACCTGAACGACTCCTGTAACGATTCTTTTCCAGGGGTGACAGGCTTAAGCAGCCATTGGACGAAATCACCGGTAACCTCCGACAGTTCCACGACCGGAAAGAGAGGAATTTCATAAAGATCCTCATCCATGAACCCGGCAGTTTCCTCCCTTGAAAAGCCACGAAGGGCAAACCATTCCGTAAGGTCGTGATTCATCCAGGTGTTCCCTTTTCCCGATCCCTTTCCCCTGAATGAGTCTTGCATTCCATAGGGACGGATACACCATTTGCGCCTGCCCACAGGAACAACATCCAGGCATATGCCGGCAGGGAGATCGATCTGCCATTCATTTTCGGGAATGCCTGTCAGTATGTGATGATCATGAAGCGTCCAGGTATCGGGAATCTGACAATTTTCAATCCAGATGGATAAATGGCTCCCGTCAAATTCCAGGCTGGCTTTCGCATTCCGGACAACCTTCCCCTGCCCTGAGATGCCGGGACCGGGTTCCCTTACCTCAGCCTGGTTTCCCAGGTTCCGGAGCCGGTTGGTTGAGGACAACAAATCGGAGTTGCTGCCAAAATGAAAAAATTCGGCATTCCCCGGAAGAAGGATGCAGGCGGTAAGGGATGTCGTTCCATTTGACGCAGATCCCAGTTTCCTGCCAAAATCCTTATAGAGGTCATAGTAATCAGGCGACCCGTTCCTGAAATTTTGACTGGCCTCGTTCCACCCGGTTTCACTGAATAAAAAGGAGACGGCACGATCAGAAAGGAGCCAGATGCCAGTATCCAGCAGGTACTTCAGGCCGGAGGGAAGGGAAAGGAGATCCGGTACGGGTGGTTTTTGCAGCATATAGCACAGGTGCGCCGGATCATGGCGGGGGACAACAAATACGCCGTGTTTTGATGCCGTTTCGGCAGTTGTTTCAATACCCAGACAAACGACATCGGCCCGGGGGATTTGGGCGGGGACGAAGCCGGCTGTCAGCAGGGCATCGCCGCTGGCAACCAGTGTATTCTGGCCTTCCGGGGCCCTGCCCAGGATCATCTCTAAAAGCGGTAGCTGGCGTTCATAAAGGGTTTGCCCTGTTTTTTGTCCTCTTTCCCCATGGGAAACGGGCATTGGAATAAAACTTTTACCCAAAACCGCGTATGCCGGCAACCTGCGGCTCTCCCCGTCGGAATGGAGGATGATCTTTCGATGAGCCAAAGCGCTACCGGTATTATGGTGAGCAGGGAACCTGGCACTGTCATGATCGCCGGGATGGGATAATTCGAATTGCCTGATGACATTGACGGTACCCCCTCCCGACCCGAGTTTTTTGCCGGCAGGATCTGAAAACACAGCTGTTATATCATGGTAGTCGCTGATATGGCGATTGATAAAGCCAGCATGGCGGGGAGGCAGCGTAAGCAGGATATCCATACCCGGAAATTAAATGGAACAGGGCTTCAAAAATAGATTTATTTTTCTTTCTTTTGTGCAGGAATAACCGAAACTATGGAACAAATACAAAGGTTTTGCCTGACGCTCGATCTCAGGGACGATGCGCAATTGATGTCGGAGTATGTTTACTGGCACAGGCCTGAGAACATCTGGCCCGAAATTCCTGAAGGCATAAAGGCGGTTGGTATCCTGGATATGGAGATCTTCAAACTCGGTACCCGGTTGTTCATGATCATCAAAGCAGTGCCCGGATTTGATTTTGACAGGGATATGGGCCGCCTTGCCACGCTTCCCCGCCAGCAGGCCTGGGAAACTTTTGTCTCACGGTTTCAGCAGTCAGACCCGGGAGAAACCTCCGCCGGCAAATGGAAACCGATGGATAAGATCTTTGGTCTATCTGGGTTTATACCCGGCAACCCCGTAGAATAGCACGAACAAAAAACTCACCATGGGAACCGTGAACCCCCACTGCATGGATGAGTGGTCGGCAATATAGCCCATAAGCATGGGACATAAGGCTCCGCCGACGATTGCCATGACCAGGAACGAGGATCCTTTTTTCGTAAGGGGCCCCAGCCCTTTCAGCCCAAGCACAAAGATCGTAGGGAACATGATGGACATAAAGAAATAGGTGATAAACAGGGCTGAAACGGATAACCAGCCAAGCCCCAGGATAACAAGGGTCATCATGAGCAAACAGATACCGGTATACACCGTCAGCAGCCTATGTGGCTGAAACGTACGCATCAGGAAACTCCCCGAAAGCCTTCCTGCCCAGAAAAGCCCCATTCCGCCAAACGAAAGGATCATTGCCGCCCGGGTGTTGCTGATGCCGGATATGGTTTCGGTGGTATAATTGATAAAAAAACTGTTGATGCCGGTTTGGGCTGCCACATAGAAAAACTGGGCCACCACCGCCATGATGAAATGAGGGTGCTTTAACAAATCCCGGTATCCCTTGTCACCGCTGCCGGGAAGAGCCTCCTCCATTATCTCGGGCATCGGTGTGCGAATGAAAAACAGGGCAACCAGCAGAACTACCAGGCCAACACCCAGGTATGGCCAGGAAATGGAAGAGAACATATTGGCCCCCGACGACTGCAACCCGAAAATGATCAGCCCGCCGGTCAGCGGACCGAAGATCCAGCCCAGCCCATTGAAGGACTGGGACAAATTCAACCTCCGTTCAGCCCCTTCCACGGGCCCCAGCACCGACACATAAGGATTGGCGGCTGTTTCCAGGAAGGCAAGTCCAAAGGCGATGATTAACAACGCGGCCAGGAAGGGCCAGAATGACTGTGCCTGGGCGGCAGGATAAAACAGAAAGGCGCCTGTGGCATAAAGGAAAAGCCCGAACACGATTCCCCGCTTGTACCCGAAGCGGTTCATGAAATACCCGGCTGGAAGGGCTGCCAGGAAATAACCCCCGTAAACCGAGAACTGAACCAGTCCCGATTCAGCACGTGTCACATGAAGCAGTTCCTGGAAATGCTTGTTCAGCACATCCAGCAAACCGTGCGCAAATCCCCAGAGAAAGAAGAGGGAGGTCAGCAGGATAAAGGGAATTAGGTAGTTTTTACCATCATGGTTTTTCAGCAGCGGCATCTTTGACATAGATGTTCAATTTAGCCCGTGAAGGTAATAAATGTCTTCGAAAAAGATAACACCATAAATATTTGGAATTACCTGAATCTGGACTAAATTTACATCCTCAACCAAAACCTAGTAGTTGATCCAATTTGGCATGATGGAACCGGATAAAAACCGTGACGAAGGGCTGTATCAGAATTACCTGAAACTTAAAGATATCCTGGAAGATGGGCTTGCCGCATCCGGTCGGGCTAACGAACTGCGGGAGGCAAAAGGCTTCCTGATAGAGGTCCAGAACCATTTTAAAGGGTTGCAACTCCGCAGGGAAGACAGGGAAGAGCTTTATACCAGGCTGCAGGATGCCTTTGCAGCCGTGAATAAAAAAATCGAGGATGAACGGCTGGATTTTGAACTTACGGCCTTGTCAAATTATGAGGAATTAAAGCCAGAGGTTGAGAAGGCATCGGTGATGGCGGCTTTGGATGAAAACTCAAGGGAGGCGTGGGATTTTCTGCTTGTTGTGCAAAACCGGGTTAAGGGTTCCAGGCTTCTCAGGGAACACCGCGACGAATTATTTGGCAAGCTCCAGGGCGCTTTCGAGACGATTAAATCAAGAAGGGAGGAGGAACGGCACCTTTTCGAACAGGAATCCCGGCAGAACTACCTCCGGTTGAAAGCGCTCGTGGACAAGGGACTTGCCCAGGCAGAGGAGACGCATGAATATAAGGAGACGCGCAAGTTTTTAAAAAAGATCCAGGCAGAATTCAAAGGCCTGAAAATGGTTCATGAACAACGCGAGGAACTTTATTCAAGGCTTCAGACAGCCTTTGACATCCTTGGAAAACGACTGGATGAGTTTTTCAGGTATAAAAAGAAGAACTGGGAAGTTAAAATGCAATTTACCCTTTCACGGCTTTCGGCTGACATTTTCGAACTGGGTGAAGCGCTGAAAAAAGATAAAGCCTATCTTGCAGAACTTGAAGATCACCGGGAGATCCTGGTATCTTCGGGGAAAGATAACGATGTGATGGTTGGGGTTGAAGCACGGATAACTTCAATTAAACGTAATATTGAACAAAAATACCGGCAGATTGCCGATCTCGAAATTGAAAAAGAGGAATTAAAAAACAGGCTCGAAGATCCTGAAAACTAAAGAAATACTAAGTTATGGCTGAACCCTTTACATCAACAACCCACCGGACTTCGCGTTCACGTAACAGGATTTTCCACACAGACCTGTATATAAACTATTTAAAACCGGCCCTTTTTATCACCCTGGCCATCACCTTGATCGTTGTTGCCAAAATTTTTCACAGCGGGACCAAGGTGGCTACTCTGGGAGCCCTTTGTCTCATTGTGTTGACCGTGTCAAAGATCAGGAAGTTCCAGTTTGGCGTTTTTCTCTCCATGGTATGCCTGGTCCTGATGGTGATGGCCAATATCTGGCATTGGGCCGACAGTTTTTTCGTAGCCCTCTTTTCAGGCACCATTGTAACTGAAAAATCTCTCTTTTCGCATGGTTTTGTCGAAGATCTGCTGGTGCTTTTTTCCATTATTTTCTATCACAACCTCCTGAAAAACCTCAACATGCATATTTCCCATGAATGGTTTGTCAAGAAATCGCAGTTGAAGTTCCTGAAGATGTTGACCTTCTTCCAGTTGTACCTGGTGTTTTTCTGGGTTGCCGGGTACATGGTGAATGATCTTAAACCGGGTAACCATCTCGACGGGCAGGAAGTAACGATGATTGCCGGCGGGATTGCCCTGATGGCAGCAGGGATTCCTGCACTCATCTATTTTTTCCGCACCCCCCGCAGTCATTCGAAACACAGCCGCCGGCACCGGCACCATCATCATTCTGTCGACGAAGGTTAACCCCTGCGCCAGCATGATTTTCCTGGTTTATGCAGCGATTTTTTCCCTTTACCAGCGGTCACGGGGCTTTTCAACTGCCATGCGTTTCAACTGCAGGCATGACGCCCGGTAATAAATTTCCTGATAAAAACATCCCATAAATCAGAAATTACCATTTTTGGATTGCTGAAATCACTACTTTTGCGTTACTGTTAAATATTTAACACATAAAACGCAACATGTCGAGAAGTACGTTGAAGATCAGGGATCTTACCCTGCGCGATGGTCAGCAATCCCTCTTTGCTACCCGGATGACCCAGGAACAGGTTGATCGTGTTCTGCCTTTCTATAAAGATGCTCACTTTTACGCCATGGAGGTTTGGGGAGGAGCTGTTCCCGATTCGATCATGAGGTACCTTTCGGAAAATCCCTGGGTTCGGCTTGAAAAGATCAAAAGTGCGGTGGGGGATGTTTCGAAACTTACAGCGCTGTCGAGGGGAAGAAACCTCTTTGGTTATAACCCCTATCCTGAAGAGGTTATTGAAGGATTTAACAGGCTTGCCGTCCAGTCGGGGATCGGGATCATGCGGATCTTCGATGCCCTCAATGATGTGGAAAATATGAAATCCACCATCAAATATGTCAAACAAAACGGGGGGATGGCCGATTGCGCCATCAGCTTCACCGTGGATCCGAAATTTTCCACCAAGCAGAAATTCAGGTCATGGATTCATTTCAAGGCGTTGCCGCACGATATTTTCACCATCGACTATTTCGTTGAGAAGGCCAGGCAACTGGAGGCGCTCGGCGCCGACATGATTTCCATCAAAGACATGGCCGGGCTTATCTCCCCGCTGCAAACCGGGAAACTCATCCGCCGGCTCAAAGCCGAGGTAAGGGTGCCGATCGACTTTCACACCCACTGTACGCCGGGATACGGCCTTGCTTCGGTGCTGGCGGCGATTGTCAACGGGGTTGATATCGTCGACACCAACATCTGGAATTTCGCAGGCGGTCCTGCGGCCCCGGCCTATGAACTGATCCATATTTTTTGCGACAAACTGGGCATCGATACCGGGGTAAATCCCGATGCCGTTGTGGCCATCGACAGGGAGTTGAAGACCATCCGGCAGGAACTGTCGGAATTCGACACCTGTACGATTTTCCCCGTTGATTTTGATTTTACCAAAGATAAATTACCGAAGCATATCAACAAGCTCTTTGTCAAGGCTATTTATATGGCCAAACATGACCGGGAGGATGAGTTGCTGGCAGCCTGCCTCGAAATTGAAAAATATTTTCAATTCCCCGAACCCGACGAAGCCGTTAAGAGAGCCGAGATCCCCGGCGGCATGTACACCAACATGCACGCCCAGCTCAAGCAGCTCAAGATGGACCACCTCCTGCCACGGGTGCTGGAACTGGTGCCGCTGGTGCGCATCAAATCGGGATGCCCGCCCCTTGTGACCCCTACCAGCCAGATTGTCGGCGTCCAGGCGGTGAATTGCGTGATCGACGAAAACAAAGACCTCCCCTACTTCACCACCAAGTCGATCCAGTTCGTGAACCTGGTCAAAGGCATCTACGGCAGGACGCCGATCCCGGTTGACCCCGATTTCAGGGAACAGCTCACCGGCGTTAGGGAAGAGACACCTTACGATACCAAAAACTATAAGAAACAAGAAAACACCATCTTCGAGGAATACGGCGAGATGAAATTAGCCGATAATGAAAAAGATGAGCTGTTGCTCGAACTCTTCCCCACCGTTGCCCGCGATTTCCTCCAGAAATGTGTGGAGGAAAAATATACCGAAAACATCCACCAGATCGAGGAGGAAAAACGCCGTAAGGCCCGCGAGGCAAGGGAGGCATACGACCGGTTAAGTCCGCAGGAAAAACGCGACCGCCTTCTTGAAGGACTCTACAGCTGGCATGAACTCTCCTTCCCGGAGGAGGAGGACCTGGGAAGATCGTAAACAGGCAATAGGCAGCAGGCAACTGGCAACAGGCAGCAGGCAATAGAAAGGGGATTTGGAGGAGGGAGTTGTTGAGGAGATTTTGAAGGTGCGATTCTCGATTTAAACTGTTCCGATATGCAGAAGAAAACCTATCGATCTTTTTGATTGATCGGTATTTACAACCGTTTTTTTTTATATTTTTGTTTCGTTAACGAATTCACAAAACAAACGAACGGCTATGACATTCGAAGATTTCACGAAAACGCACAAGTTGCTTGCCCAGTACAAATACACATGGGCGCCGATTGAAAAAGGCTATAACAACCGTACCATTTACATCAACGTCGGCGATCGTACCATCAGGGAAAAACCCGTACCGGCCGAGATGAAGGAAAAATTCACAGGGGGCAAGGGCTTTGACCTGCGGTTGCTGTGGGATGCCACCAAACCTGAAACCCGTTGGAGTGATCCGGAGAACGAGATCGTCATTTCCGGCGGTCCCTGCTGCGGGATTACACAGTATTCGGGTAGCGGCAAGGCCATCTGTTGCGCTATCAGCCCCCAGACCGATATCGTCGTCGATTCGAATGTCGGCGGGTTCTTCGGTCCCTTCCTTAAATTCTGCGGATTCGACGCCCTGGAGATCCAGGGAAAATCGGACCAGGAGGTGCTGGTGCTGTTTGAAGAGGAACGTGAAATCATCGAGATTTACGAAGCCGGCGACCTGCCCTCCGACAGCCACGTGCTTGCCGAAGAGCTGCACGACATGATGGCCGTTCCGGGAAATGAAAAGGACAAATATAATGTTTCGGTCGTATCGGCCGGGACAGCGGCTGAACATTCCCTGATCGGGATGCTCAACTTCAGCTTCTACGATATCAAACGCAAAAAAGTCAGGCTGAAACAGGCCGGACGCGGAGGAATCGGAACCGTGCTGCGCGACAAGAAGATCAAGGCGATCGTGGCTCACGTGAAGACCATCGGCGGGAACCGGAACAATGTAGTGAATATGGAGGCCATCCAGGAGCGCGGCCGCACCTTTAACAAGGAGATGCGCGACCTTGATGACAAGCAGTGCGAAATGCGCTCGAAGGGAACGGCTCACCTTACCCTCGTCATGAACGATTACGACCTCCTTCCTGTCAACAATTTCAAGTTCGGGAGCCATCCCGATGCCGTTAAAATCAGCGGAGATGTGTGGAAATCATTCTTTACCCAGGGTGTCCCCGACGGGTGCTGGGTTGGCTGCAACATGGCCTGCGCCAAGGGCGTCGACAACTATGAACTCCGTTCAGGGCCCTACAAGGGCGACAAGGTGATTGTTGACGGTCCTGAATATGAAACGACCTCCTCGCTGGGTTCCATAGCCGGGATTTTCAATCCCGACTTCACCATCGAAGCCAACTTTTACTGCGATACCTATGGCATCTGCACCATCAGCTGGGGCAGTATCCTCGGGTTCGTGATGGAATGTTACGAAAACGGTATCCTGAACGAAGAACGGACAGGCGGACTGAAGCTGAACTTCGGCAACGCCGATGCTGCCATGGAGCTGCTCCACCAGTTGTCGCGCGGCGAAGGTTTCGGCGTGACTGCCGGACTGGGCGTTCACAAGATGAAAGAGCTCTTTGCAAAGAACGGATGGGGCGACGCATCCTTCATGCAGGATATCGGCATGGAAAACAAAGGTTTGGAATATTCGCAGTATGTTTCCAAGGAATCCCTCGCCCAGCAGGGCGGTTACGCCATGACCAACAAAGGCCCGCAACACGACGAAGCCTGGCTGATCTTCATGGATATGGTAAATAACCAGATCCCAACCTTTGAAAAGAAAGCCGAGGCCCTTCACTATTTTCCCATGTTCCGTACCTGGTTCGGGCTTGCAGGTTTCTGCAAACTCCCATGGAATGATGTCGAACCGGAAGACAATGCCCAGCAGGCAGAACCGGCAAAGGTTCCGCAGCATGTCGACAACTATGTGACCATTTTCAATGCCGTTACCGGATCATCGATCAACAAGCATGATATCATACGCATGTCGGAACGGGTGTATAACTTCCAGCGCATCTTCAACATCCGCCAGGGAAAAGGACTTCGTCTTCACGACGCCCAGCCCTACCGCGCCTGCGGACCTGTTACCCGCGAGGAATATGAATCACGCGCCGAACGCTATGACAAACAGTTACTCGAACAGGTTAATTTTGATCCTGCCGGAAAAACAACGGAGGAGAAGATGAAGGTACTTCGCGCTTACCGCGAAAACCGTTACGAACAGCTCCTCGACGCGGTTTATGAGCGCCGTGGCTGGAATAAAAACGGGGTGCCCAAAATCGAACACCTGGAAAAACTGGGAATGGATTTACCGGAACTTCTTGCCGTAATAACGCCTTTGCAGTAAGAATCAGTTGAGAAACTGTTTAATTTCAGAAACATTCTCAGATTGAATATTAATTTGTTTATGTTTGCAGCCAGTTTAGAAATGATATAAATCAGATTCCATGTATACCGGATTCTATACAACCTGTAAATTTTGCTGGTGGCGTTCTGTAAAAAACAGAACGTAAACATCAGAGTTTCCTTTATTTTACACAAAAACTAAAAGGCTTGCTGTTTACAAACGGCAGGCCTTTTTTCATGTTACAGAAAGTGGTTTGCCGGCATGGAATGGCGAGCCACTTTTTTTTAACCCTAAAACCATCGTAACATGTCCAAGATTAGAAAAATCCAGCTCAACGAAAGTGAAATGCCAGCACAGTGGTATAATATCCAGGCAGATATGCCCAATCCCCTGCTCCCATTGCTCCACCCGGGCACCAAACAGCCCGTCACGCCGGCCGACCTTGAACCCCTATTCCCAACGGCCTTGATTGAACAGGAGATGTCAACCGAACGGTATATCGACATTCCTGACCAGGTGCTGGATCTCTACCGGCTTTATCGTCCAACCCCTCTGCACAGGGCTTATAACCTTGAAAAGATGCTGGATACGCCTGCAAAGATCTATTACAAGAACGAAAGTGTCAGTCCCCCGGGATCGCACAAGCCAAACACTGCCATTCCGCAGGCATACTACAATTACAAGCAGGGGGTAAAGAAGATGACAACCGAAACCGGCGCCGGCCAGTGGGGCAGCGCCCTGAGTTTTGCCACCAATTTCTTTGGCATTGAATGTAAAGTGTTCATGGTCAAAGTGAGCTTTCACCAGAAGCCCTACCGGAAAACCATGATGAATTTATGGAATGGCCAGGTAATTGCTTCTCCAAGCGACCAGACAAACGCCGGGAGGATGTTCCTGGCGGAGGATCCCGGCTGCCCGGGAAGCCTCGGGGTGGCAATTTCGGAGGCCATAGAGGTGGCTGCCATGAACGAAGATACCAAATATTCACTGGGAAGTGTGCTGAACCATGTGTTGCTTCACCAGACCATCATCGGCCTGGAATCGCTGAAACAGCTTGAAATGACAGGTGATTTTCCCGACCTGGTGATCGGGCCCTTTGGCGGGGGGTCGAACTTCGGGGGACTCGCATTTCCTTTCCTGCGATATAATTTTTCTGAAGGAAAACACACCCGTTGCATTGCTGTTGAATCGGCCTCCTGTCCAAAACTGACGAAGGGAAAATTTGAATACGATTTTGGCGATACTGCGGGGATGACCCCGCTGATCCCCATGTATACCCTGGGGCACAAATTTATCCCTCCCGCCATACATGCCGGCGGACTGAGATACCACGGGGCCGGCGCCATCGTCAGTCAGCTGCTGAAAGACAGGCTGGTGGAAGCCCGCTCCGTGGAACAGGCCGACAGTTTCAGGGCCGCCGTGATGTTTTCAAGGGCTGAAGGGATGATACCCGCCCCAGAAACAGCCCATGCAATTGCCCAGGTGATTACCGAAGCCCTTGCTGCAAAAGAGGAGGGGGTGGCAAAAACAATCCTCTTCAACTTTTCGGGTCATGGGTTGCTGGACATGGGAGCCTATGAAGAATACCTTGGAAAATCGAAATAAATTGTTAAAAAGGTGTTATTTTAGCTAATCCAAAACACACCACCATGAACCCCATCATTACCGACAAATCGCTGGTCGCCTATTGCGGCCTTTACTGCGGTGCCTGTAAAAAGCACCTTTCAGGATCCTGCCCGGGCTGTCATGAAAACACCAAGGCCACCTGGTGCAAGATCCGTATCTGTAATATAGAACATTCCTATTCAAGCTGTGCCGAGTGCAGGGAGTTCGCAAACCCGATGGATTGCAGGAAGTTCAACAACTTCTTCTCCAAAGTTTTTGCCCTTGTTTTCAAATCCGACCGCGCTGCCTGCATTGCCAGGATCAGGGAGACGGGTTACGAGGAATTTGCAAAATACATGGCGGAGAATGGACTCCAGTCGGTCAGGAAAAACTGATTCATAAAAACCGATGGAAAACCTTATCCGGGGAATTGTAGAATTCCGCAAGACCGATTTCGAGGAGCACAAAACCCTGTTTAAGCAAATCAGCGATGGACAGGATCCGCATACCCTGTTTATCGGATGCTCCGATTCAAGGGTCGTGCCTAACTTTATCACCAAAACCCTTCCGGGGGAGATCTTCGTGATCAGGAACGTGGCAAATATCGTACCCGTATACCAGGAAACGGGCGACTTTCTCGGGATCACCTCCGCAATCGAGTATGCCGTCCAGGCGCTGCACGTGGAAAACATCGTGGTCTGCGGCCATTCCAATTGCGGAGGATGTGCCGCCCTTTTTAAAACGGAGGAGGCGCTCAGCCACCTGCCGCACACCCGGAACTGGCTGAAACTTTCAGGTGTTGTCAGGGACAGGGTACTGGAGATATTGCCTCCCGGCGGCGATCCCGCGGCAAGGGAGTGGATGGCTGAACAGCTGAATATCGTGGAACAGCTGAAGCACCTGCTCACCTATCCCTATATTGAATCCCGCTACAGGGAGGGAACGCTAAAGCTGATCGGCTGGCACTATCTTATCGAAACCGGCGAGGTATTCAGCTACAATAAAGAGAAGGGTTTTTTTGAACTTATCAATTAAGTAACTGATGATTCCAAACCAGTGGTATGTGATCCTCGCCTCAAAAGAGGTGAAGAAGAATAGCGTTATTGGTGTTAAGAGAATGGGGCAGAACCTGGTAGCCTGGCGCGACAGCCGCGAAAGGGTGGGCATCGCACCCGACAAATGCCCTCACCGGGGAATCGCCCTGAGCAAAGGCAAAATCGTACACGACCACCTTCAATGCCCGTTTCATGGCTTTGAATATGATCCTTCAGGCTCCTGCCGGCTGATTCCCGCCAACGGGAGGTCGGCAACGATACCGGGTCATATCCGCGCAGCTACCTACCCGGTAAGGGAAAATCACGGGTTTATCTTTATCTGGTACACCCTAATCCCTGCAGGAAACGATCCTGAATTGATGGCAAAGCTGCCTGAGATTCCGTGGTTTTCAAACCTGGGTGACGACCTGGTGTGGAACGGGTTTACCGATCACTGGAAAGCCCATTATTCAAGGGCTATTGAAAACCAGCTCGATGTGGTTCACGTGCCCTTCATCCACCATACCACCATCGGGAGGGGCATCGGCCCCGTGGTAAACGGGCCCTACATTGAATCGACCGAAAACAGTATTTCCTTCTGGCCCTCCAATGAGGCCGACACCGGGCAGCAACCGATCCCTCCTGGCAAAATGGTCAAACCTGAACGACAGTCTACCTACCTTACCTTCATCTTTCCCAATTTATGGCAGAACCACATCATGGATTCCATGCGGATCGTGGTGGCCTTTGTCCCGGTGGATGAAACCAACACGATCTTTTATCTCCGGACCTACCAGAAAATGGTGAAACTGCCGTTGCTGAAAGATCTCTATTTCCTGTTCACCAGGATCTTCAACAGGATTGTGCTGCGCCAGGACCGGCGGGTCGTGGAGACCCACCAGCCACAGGCAACAAGCTTAAAGATGGACGAGAACCTGATCCCTGGCGATTATCCCGTAATATTATACCGGAAACGAAGGGAAGAACTCAAATCCGCCGTTCTTTAGTGACATTTGTCAACCTTCATATAGGGATAGGTAAATTCGGTCGGCGGGATAAGGGTCTCCTTGATCGTGCGGGGGTTGGTCCACCGCAGCAGGTTCAGATGGCTTCCTGATTTATCATTGGTCCCCGATCCGCGTGCTCCTCCGAAGGGCTGTTGCCCTACCACGGCGCCCGAAGGCTTGTCGTTGAAGTAGAAGTTCCCGGCGGCATAGCGCAGGATACGGCAGGCCTTGTTGATGGCTTCACGGTCCTTGGAAAACACCGAGCCGGTAAGTCCGTAGGGAGAGGTCTGGTCGCATATGTGCAGGGTCTCTTCAAAATCCTTGTCCTTGTAAATATAGATGGTCATCACGGGACCGAAGATCTCCTCTTCCATGGTTTTAAAATGGGGATTGGTGGTTTTGATTACGGTAGGCTGAACAAAATAGCCCTTCGACTTGTCGCCGGTTCCGCCAAAGATCACCTCTGCATCCGCCGATTTTTTTGCATAATCGATATACCCCATGATGTTGTCGAAAGAGGCCTCATCGATGACCGCATTCATGAAATGGCTGAATTCACGCACATCACCAACGGTAATCTGGCTTATCATGTCGCCGATGCGTGATTTGACGTCGTTCCACATCGATTCAGGGAGATAGGTACGCGAGGCTGCCGAGCATTTCTGTCCCTGGTATTCAAAAGCGCCACGGACAATGGCTACCGAAACCTCCTGCGGATCCGAGGAGGGATGCACAAAGATGAAATCCTTACCGCCTGTCTCGCCGACAATACGCGGGTAGGAACGGTAATTTGCCATATTCGTGGCCGCCGATTGCCAGAGGCTGTTGAAGGTATTGTTCGATCCTGTAAAGTGGATGCCGGTCATGTCGCGGTGACCCAGCACCGTTTTGCCTATCAGGCTGCCGGCACCGGGGATGAAGTTAATAACGCCATCGGGCATACCCGCCTCCTGGAAGATCTTCATGAGGTAGTAGTTCGACAATAATGAGGTTGTGGCCGGTTTCCATACCGACGTGTTGCCCATCAGGGCCGGGGCCATGTTCAGGTTTGATGCGATTGCGGTAAAGTTAAACGGGGTCACCGTGAACACAAAGCCCTCCAGGGGCCTGTACTCGATACGGTTGATGATCCCCGGCTGCGAGTGAGGCTGTTCCTTGTAAATCTCGGTGATGAAGTAGGCATTGAAGTTAAGGAAGTCGATGGTTTCACAGGCGGCATCAATCTCTGCCTGGAAGGCGCTTTTTCCCTGGCCGAGCATCGTTGCTGCGTTTACCTGCGACCGGTATTTTTTCGAGATCAGCTCCGCTGCCTTCAGCGTTATCGAAACCCTGTCGACCCATGGGAAAGATTCCCATTCCTTGTGCGCTTTGAGGGCTGCATCGATGGCCATCCTGATCTCCGGCTCTCCCGCCTTGTGATAGGTAGCCAGCACATGGCCGTGGTCGTGAGGCATCACAACTTTCCCTGTATCCCCCGTCCGAACCTCTTTCCCCCCGATGATCAGGGGAATGTCCAGCACCTCCGAACTCATCCTGTCAAGCTCGGCATTTAAGGCTTTCCGCTCCTTGCATCCGGGCGCATAACTCAGTGTATGCTCATTCTGCGGACGCTCCAGATTAAATATTGCATTATTCATAGGTGTAATTTTAGTGGCAAAATTATGGTTTTTATCGATATGTTTTTTTATGCATATCGCTATAAGATTCAGTCTGCAAAGATATCGATTAATTTAGAATGAATCTAAATTAATTAACGTCCCGAAAGTTCCTGTTTCCTGTTTTTCAGGAAGAGTGCAAGGATGACAAGGGAGACGGAGATTACGGTCATTACCAGGAAGGCAAGGCCAAAACCGGCTGTTCTTCCCAGGCTTGTTGCGGAGATGGCGCCGACGAGGGCGGCGCCGGTGAGCTGACCGATGGAGACAAAGATTACGAGGATCCCCTGGGTGGAGGCTCTTTCAATTGCCTGGACCTCATTCAGCATGATATAATTCAGGGAGGCGCGCATGGCCAGGCCGAAGCCGAGAAAGGCCTCGGCGGTGTAATAGAGCACAATGTTCCGTGTAAGCAGGCTTAGCAAAAAAAGCGCCACCGAGGCGATCGTCAGCCCGGTGATAATGATCACCTTCGAGCCAACTTTATCAACCATCCGGCCGCCGAGAGGCGAGCCAATTGCCGTGGCAATGACCACGGGGAGAAGCATGAAGCTTGCCCGTGACGGCTCAACGCCGAACAGGTCGACAGCCAGTTTTGGCAGGAAAACGATCGTTGACTGGAACAACCCCAGTCCAAAGGCGATGAATCCTACAATCCTTACCTGCCGCGACTTGAAAAGCCTGACATTCAAAACCGGTTCCTTCTGATGGTTTTCATACATCAGCAGGATGGGGGTAAGCAGGAATGTTACCATCAGGAAAGGGAGCACGCTCCACGAACCAAGACTTTCCGCCAGACGGTGCGTGTCAATATTGTTCACCGCCAGGGTAAAGCTGGTGAGGATCAGGGCCATCATAATGATCCCTGACCAGTCGATTTCACTTTTCTTTTCAAGCCGTTTGGAAGGGAGGAGCTTCGCAGCAAAGATCATCAGAACGATGGCGATAGGAATATTGATCAGGAACAGGGCATTCCAGTCAAAGTAAAGCAGCATGATACCGGCAATGAACGGGCCGAGGATAAAAGCGATACCAAACACGGCTCCGATGAGACCCAGCGCCCTGCCGCGCTTTTCAACCGGGAAAACATCCCCGATGGTGGCGGAGGCAACCGGGAAGATCCCGCTGGACCCAAACCCCTGGATGGCTCTTCCCACCAGCAGCATGGTGGTATCATGCGACAGGGAAACAACCAGGGATCCAACGCCGAAAACAGCCACGGCAAGAATGTATATCCAGCGTCGTCCGAATGCATCCGACATTTTAGCCATCAGGGAAATCCCGACCAGGTTAAACAGGACATAGATCGAAAAAATCCAGCTCAGGTCACGCGCCCCCACGTGCAGAGCCTTTTCAATGGAGGGGATGGCCGGTCCGACAATCGAAATATCCAGCGCACCCATCAATACGCCGACAAAAAGCAATATGAGAATCGGGGTTGTAGTTTTAAACTTAACCATAAATGACCTGATGAAATGTTAAAAGGTGATTGTGAAACCGACAGGAACCGGAATAGATGTCAATAAGTGACTGCAGACCAGGGATTATCCTCAATCTGTTTTACGGTCCAGGCAGCAAAGTTACCAATAATCCCTGTTCCGGGAGAACACCGGATCGGTCATTTTCTGCATATCGTTAAAAATCCTACTTTTGCAGCATATTTCTGGATCATGGAAACAAAATTCAGCAAAAAATTATCCGATGTACGGCTTCATTACAAAATATGGATGTCGGACGAAAAGGAGGCCGGGATTATGGGCGACGGCAAATGGCAGATGCTAAAGCTGATCGAGGAAAAAGGGTCGATGAAAGCCGCATGTGACGAATTGGGCTATACCTACCGCCGCACCTGGGGAAACCTTAAAAAAATCGAGAAATTCTTCGGCTTCCCGTTACTGGAAAAGCAACGCGGAGGCAGCGACGGAGGCCATACCACCCTTACCGAGGAGGGGAAAAACCTGGTAAAGGCCTTCGATAATTTCCATAAAACGGTTGACGCCCAGATACAGGCAGGTTTTGAGAATTTCATCCTGGAGTTAAAACGGCAGGATCCGGCAACGGACACAGGCAATTCCAGCGAAAGTTAAGAGACTGAATAATTTTCAAAAATACAATTCCAGATGGTGCTATTTGAAGAGGCATTGGCCATAGTACTCAGCCAGAAAGCTACGCCGGCGTGCGTCAGGGTTTCACTGGGCGCTTCCACAGGGAGGGTTCTGGCAGAAGGTATTTTTTCCGACATGGCGATGCCTCCGTTTGATAAATCTGCCGTCGATGGCTATGCCTGCAGGATGGAGGATATTGTTCCGGGTCAGCCACAGGAAGGGATTCCGGGATCAAGGGGGTGTGATGATTGGAAATCAGCCACCCTTGCCGTTATTGAAATCATCCCGGCCGGGAAGGTGCCTGCAAAAAAGGTCGGACCCGGAGAATGCTCCAAAATCATGACCGGGGCCATGGTTCCGCAGGGGGCCGACTGTGTTGTCATGGTTGAGGATTCGGAGGAGCCTGCTTCCGGCAGGGTACGGTTCACCAGGTTTTCCCCGGCAAAGAATATTTGTTACAAAGGCGAGGATATCAGACCGGGGGATCCTGTACTGGAAAAGGGTACGAAAATTGCCCCGGCACAGGTGGCGGTGCTGGCCAGCGTAGGCGCGGCAAACCCTCTGGTTTTCAACCAGCCCCGGGTCGGTATAATTTCAACCGGCGATGAATTGGTTGAGCCCTCCATGATACCGGGCCCGGCACAGATCAGGAATTCGAACGGATGGCAGCTTGAGGCACAGGTAAGGTCAGTTCCTGCGACCGCTGATTATATAGGTATTGCCCCGGATGATGGTCCGGGATTAAGATCGGTGATCGACCGGGCCTTCGTTGAAAACGACGTGGTCCTTTTGTCTGGCGGTGTCTCGATGGGCGAATTTGACCATGTTCCTGGAATCCTCCGGGAGGCCGGCGTTGAAATTTTGTTTGAAAAAATTGCCGTACAACCCGGGAAACCTACCGTTTTCGGACGCAAAGGGGATAAGTTCGTCTTTGGCCTTCCCGGAAACCCCGTATCCTCTTTTGTCTTATTTGAAATGCTGGTCAGGCCCTTTCTGTTAAAGATGATGGGCCACACGGAACACACACCGGATCTTTTATTGAGGATGGGCGTCGACTTTTCACGCCGCAAATCGGAGCGTAAATCGCTGATCCCGGTACAAATCAGGGAGGGGGCGGTATTCCCGGTCGAATATCATGGTTCGGCCCATATCCATGCCTATACAAAGGCCAATGCCGTGCTGGTCGTGCCGATCGGGACGACTGCCATTAACAAGGGGGACCAGGTTCATGTACGACCGATTTAACCGCCCGATCACCTACCTGCGGGTCTCCGTCACCGACCGGTGTAACCTCCGGTGCACCTACTGCATGCCTACGGAAGGGGTCAAACTGCTCAGCCACAAAGAGATCCTGAGTTTCGAAGAGATCCTTGAGGTGATCCGGGAGGCAGTCTCGCTGGGTATCACCAAGATACGCATCACGGGAGGCGAGCCGCTGGTGCGCAAAGGTATCATTCCCTTTGTGGAAAAGGTAGCTGCCGTTGAAGGCATTACCGATTTCGGCCTGACAACCAACGGTATTTTCCTGCCCGAATATGCCGTTGCGCTCGCCGATGCCGGCCTGCATCGCATCAACATCAGCCTCGACACCCTGGATCCCGAAAAATACAAAAAAATTACCCGGGGCGGCGATATTGTCAAAGTATTCGCGGGAATCGAGGCAGCCCGTTCGGCCGGCCTTAACCCGGTTAAGATCAACTGCGTGGTGCGGAATTCCTCGGATGAACCGGATGCCGTTGCCATACGGGCATTTTGTGCAGAACGGGGCATTGAGGCGAGGTTCATTCACGAGATGAGCCTGGCCGACGGGTGTTTCACCATCGTTGAAAACGGCCACGGAGGCGACTGCCTGAACTGCAACCGGCTGAGACTTACCGCCAATGGCATGATCCGGCCCTGCTTGTTCAACGACATCCAGTTCAGCACCCGTGAACTCGGTATCCGGGAGGCGCTTGAAATGGCGGTCGGACTGAAACCCGAACAGGGGAGCGTCAGCAGTAACGGCACATTTAATCATATCGGAGGATAATTTTAACACACTGACTGTGAAACTGCAGGTTTTCCCGGTTCACGGTAAAAGACAAATCAACTGAAAATGGATGCAGCGAAACAACAGGGTCTTTCCCATGTAGATGATCTGGGCAAGGCAAACATGGTGGATGTCAGCGTAAAACCGGTACAGCTCCGCACTGCGGTTGCAACCGGCCATATATCGCTTCAGCCTGCCACCCTTGATCTCATCCGGGAGAATAAGGTGAAAAAGGGCGATGTGATCACGATAGCCGAAATTGCCGGCATACAGGGCGGAAAACGCACCAGCGACCTGATCCCGCTATGCCACCCGCTCCTGATCACCAAGATGGATGTCACGGCAACCCTTGACGATACAGGGGTACGCGTGACGGGCCTGGCCCGCTGCACCGGTCAGACCGGTATTGAAATGGAGGCGCTTACCGCTGTTTCGGTAGCCCTTTTAACCATCTACGATATGTGCAAGGCGGTTGACAAGACCATGGTGATCGGGGAAATAAAACTGGTTGAAAAGACAAAGGAAAATATGGGGCCTGATCACCTGTAATTCAATGGCCTGCTCACCAGGCGCCTTCCGGTCTTCAATTCTGATTTAAAGACATTATCCAAAAACACTAACATCAGCCATGCAGAAACTCAGTATAATCTCCGTAAACAGGTCAACCCAAAAAGGGACCGTCAAGTTGCCTGCCGACCAGATCGAACTAACGCAGTATGGTGTATCAGGCGACGCCCATGCAGGTCCGTGGAACCGGCAAATCAGCCTTCTTGGCACCGAAAGCATCCGCAAATTCGAGGTGGATGCGCAACGCAAGGTCAACCCTGGCGAGTTTGCCGAAAATATCACCACATCAGGAATGGAACTTTGGACCAGTCATCCCCTTGACCGTTTTACAGCCGGAGATATCGAACTCGAGGTAACCCAGATCGGGAAAGAATGTCATGGCACCAGCTGCGCTATCTACAAAGAGGTCGGAAATTGCGTCATGCCAAAAGAGGGGATATTTTGCAGGGTACTGAGCCCCGGGGTATTGACGGCAGGAATGGAACTTGAATATCATCCGAAGGTTTTCCGCATCATGGTCATTACCCTGAGCGACCGCGCCAGTTCGGGGGAATATGAAGACAGGTCGGGGCCGCGGATCATGGAATTACTGGAGAGCCATTTTACCAGCCTGGGTTTCCTGCATTCCATATCCGGCATGCTCATTCCCGATGATCCTCATAAACTGGAAGATTTGCTGCATAAAGCCAAGGAGGAACTTGTTGATTTTGTATTTACCACCGGCGGCACAGGCATCGGGCCAAGAGATTTCACGCCGGATGTGGTCGGCAGGATGCTTGACAAGGAGATCCCGGGAATCATGGAGATGATCAGGATGAAATACGGGACTGAAAAGCCTGCCGCGCTCGTCAGCAGGTCGGTTGCCGGGGTGATGGGAAAATCGCTGGTGTTCACCCTGCCCGGAAGCGTAAGGGCCGTCAACGAGTACATGGCCGAGATCAGCAATTCGATGACCCACCTGGTCTTTATGTTACATGGGCTCGACAGCCATTGAACCTGAAAAAGCCCCCCGTTCCGGGTGAAGGAATTTATTCCGGGTGCTTTTCCAATGGATTCTGACAAGGCTGGCTGATCATGGAGGTGTCGTGGCAGGTTTCAAATTCAATCTCCAGCGTGGTATGGGTAATACTGAAATTTTCCTGTAAAATCTTTTCTATCCTCCCCCGCAGGATATTGGAATCACTAAGCAGCATATCTTCTGTCGTGGAGATATGAGCCTCGAACAGGATGTCATGATCCTGCAGCTGCCAGCAGTGAACATGGTGAATATTCCTGACACAAGGCTGCTTTTCAAGCAGGGTTTTAATACTGGCCAGGTCAAGGTGCTGGGGGGTGCTCTGCATCAGGATATCGACCGATTCGCGCAAAATACCCCAGGCCTGTACCAGGATGACGCAACTGATCAGGATCGTCAGGAGCGGATCGATCCATACTATTCCCGTGTAGCGGATAAAGAGGGCCCCGGCAATGACGGCAAGCGAAGAGATGGTATCGCCGAGCAGGTGCAGGTAGGCTGCCTTGACATTGAGGCTTTTCTTTGAATCGCGATGCAGGAACAGCATCGATACCAGGTTGCCGGTGAACCCGACAGACGCAACGACGAGCATCAGGCCTGTCGCAACCGTTTCAGGATGCATGAACCTGACAACGGCTATATAGGAAAGGTAAACAGAGATTCCCGTAAGGAGGGCGGCATTGATAAAAGCCGACAGGATTTCAAAACGTTTATATCCGAAAGTACGCCGGGCATCGGGTTTGCGCCCCCCTACCCTGTTGGCAACCCAGGTCAGGGTAAGGGCAAGGGTGTCGCTGAGGTTATGGATTGCTTCTGAAACCAGCGACAGGCTGTTGGAAAGGATTCCTCCGGCGATTTCTGCCAGGGTGATCGCACCATTCAGCAAAATGCTGACCAGCAGCCGTTCCGAAGGATTTTCATGATGATGTGCGTGTTTTTCCATGGTTCAAAAGTAACCAATTCCTGCATGCCGGCCTTCCCAACAGAACATAGTTTGATGTAATTAACGACAGAAAACCTTTTTTTTGCCTTTGTCGTATGCATGAATTATTTTATAACTTTGACCCTGTTCAAACCTTCAACAAAATCGTGTACGATAAAAGCCGGAGCCGCCTGCCATCCTCCTCCGATAATGGTTAACCACTTTTGGCACCGGAAAACATAACCGTTATATAAGTTCTTATTTTCGACCGCGTGAATTGCGGGAAATCATCGTTTTGTACAGGCATTTTACTCAACTGCTATATTTCAAACTCAAAGAAGACTAAAAAATCCAGTAATCACTAAATCTGCCTTATCATGCATCTGCAAAACAACCTCCGGATCAGTTCCCTGGTCATGCTTACTTTTATCCTGCTGCTTGGCGGCTGTAATAAACACGATGAAAACTATGTCACCCTCGGTGTCGCAAGTTCAAAGGTTAAAACCACCCTTGACAGAACACTGGTTCCCGTTCCAGTGACGCTTTATCCATTCCTTAGCATCTTCGATGTCGCAAAATACGACCAGTACGGGTATGGCAAGTTCACCTACGGGCCCGGCGTTCCCTGTCAGAAACGGCTGGATCTGATGCCGCCGGGATATAATGGCGAATCGGCCAGGCCAGCCGCCAATCTCCTTCATTTTTTCACCGTTACCGACATTCATTTAACGGATAAGGAATCGCCCTGTCAAACCATTTTCTTTGCACCGATCATCGGTCCGGGCGGACTTGGGTGTTATTCCCCGCTGATTCTCTACACTACCCACGTATTCGATGCGGCTGTGAAAACAATTAATAAACTTGACGATGAACGGCCGTTTGACCTGGGTCTTGCACTCGGGGATCTGGCCAACAATACGCAGAAAAACGAACTTGACTGGTTTATCAGAATTATGGACGGCGGACTGCTGACTCCCTCCTCCGGTCAGCAGAAACCGGGAACTCTGCCAGATTATCAGCAACCCTATACGGCGGAAGGGCTCCATTCACACATTCCCTGGTATGCAACCCTTGGCAACCACGACCATTTCTGGTCCGGGTCAAAACCCGTTGCTGATAAAATCAGGACCGCATATACCGGGAGCACCATCCTGAAGGTCGGTTGGGCCATGGGTGCAGCTTCCGAGATAGCAAAGGAGACCTATTCCATGGGAACTGTTGACGGAAGCACCCAGTATGGCACTGTTTTTGGCTGCGGCGTAGTTGCCAGCATGGACTCGATTCCCGAAATTTCTGCCGACAACAACCGCAGAACCCTAGCCTCGGTCAACGAATGGATTGATGAATTCAAAACCTCTACTTCACTGCCCTATGGTCATGGGTTTATCCAAAGCAACCCTAAAAATATGCTGGGTGCCTGTTATTCCTTCATACCAAAATCGGATATCCCTTTAAAGATCATTGTGCTCGACGATACCCAGCCTAATGATGATACGGTACTTTGCCCCGACAGTATCTTCGGGCATGGTGAACTGCCGCCTGAACGTTATCACTGGCTCATGGAGCAGCTTCATGCCGGCCAGGATTCAAACGAGCTGATGATCATTGCGGCTCATGTCCCCATCCATGTGTTAACAGGCGTCAACGCCTTCAGCTGGATCCCGATTGCAAACTGTTACAGCAGTGAAAACCAGCTTGTCGAACAATTGCAATCCTTCCCGAACCTGATCCTGTGGGTCGCCGGGCACCGTCATCTCAACAATGTAACGGCAATTCCTTCCACAGACGCGGCTCATCCCGAAAATGGATTCTGGGAAGTTGAAACAAAATCAACGAGGGAATTCCCCGAGCAATTCCGCACCTTCGACATCGTGCGAAATATTGATAATTCGGTCTCGGTGATCACCACGAATGTCGATATCGAAATGAAGGACAATTCCCTCGCTGCGGTTGGCCGCAAGTACGCGATCGCAGCCAACCAGATTTATAAGATTATGCCAACGCTCCTGGAATCGGGTTCCGTGTCGTACAACGCCGAATTGATCAAGATGTTGACCCCGGCCATGCAGGGAAAGATCAGTAAATGCGGGAAGGCGGTTATCAAATAATATTTCGGCACCCAAAAAAGAAAACCGCAGCAAATACTTGATTTACTGCGGTTTTTTTATTTGATCGGTAGCCCGTAGGGGAATCGAACCCCTGTTACCAGGATGAAAACCTGACGTCCTAACCCCTAGACGAACGGGCCAATGCTTAATTTGGGAGTGCAAAAGTACAATATTAGTTTTTTATGTGCAAGAAAAAACAGAGGATTATCCAAGGTATTTTTATCATTTGATCAACAGCCTCCCTGATATTCTGCCGGGCAGCATCCCGGTTGTTAAGGAGGCACCCTTACATACCGCACCATGCCGGGGAAAGGTCCTGCTAAGGATCCCGGATGCTTTTGAGAACCACCAGATGGAAATTCCCAACAACCCGCCAAGGCAGACTGCTTTTTAACAAAGGCAACATTTATACTGTTTCTGAATAACAGAACGGGCTCTTTTTCATGCTGCGATTGTCGGGCAATGACAAGCAACCGACCCGTTTCGGACCAGCCGGGACCACGCTGGGAGCGCTCAAATATCTTATTAATTGTTCATTTTTCTCAATTATAATGCGTAATTTTGCGGCTTGTTAGAAAATTCACAAGACTGAAACCAAATACTTTAAAATCAACATATTATGACTAAGTCAAAGAAATTCTTATCGTGTGATGGGAACCAGGCAGCGGCTCATATGGCCTACATGTTCAGCGAGGTTGCCGCGATCTACCCGATTACCCCGTCATCCAACATGGCCGAGAACGTAGACGAATGGGCTGCGCATGGCCGGAAAAATCTTTTCGGTGAAGAGGTCAAGGTAGTGGAAATGCAGTCGGAGGCAGGTGCTGCCGGAACCCTTCACGGTTCCTTACAGGCAGGCGCCCTGACAACCACCTTTACCGCTTCTCAGGGGTTGTTGCTGATGATCCCCAACATGTACAAACTGGCCGGTGAATTGCTGCCCGCCGTATTCCACGTGAGTGCCCGGACGGTCGCGGCCCATGCCCTGTCTATCTTCGGCGACCACAGCGACGTTTATGCCACCCGCCAGACCGGTTTCGCCATGATGGCCTCCGGTTCGGTGCAGGAGGTGATGGATCTGGCCGGCATCGCCCATCTTTCCGCCATCAAACTGCGGGTTCCCTTCCTCCATTTCTTCGATGGTTTCCGTACTTCGCACGAAATCCAGAAGATCGAAATGTTCGACAATGAAGACATGATGCCGCTGCTCGACATGGAGGCCCTCCAGGCTTTCCGCAACCGCGCGCTCAATCCCGAACATCCCGTGACCCGCGGAACCGCGCAGAATCCCGACATCTTCTTCCAGGCAAAAGAGGCCATCAACAAGTTTTATGAGCCTATTCCCGATGTTGTGGATGCCTATATGCAGGAGATCACCAAAATGACAGGCCGCGTTTACCACCCCTTTATGTATTATGGCCACCCCGAAGCGGAAAATATCATCGTTGCAATGGGCTCCATCACCGATACCACCAAAGAGGTGATCGACCACCTGATGGAAAAGGGAGAAAAAGTAGGATTGATCTCGGTCCATCTCTATCGCCCCTTCTCTGAAAAATATTTCTTCAATGTGCTGCCCAAAAGCGTGAAACGCATCTGCGTGCTCGACCGCACCAAGGAGCCGGGAGCCAACGGCGATCCTTTGTTCCTCGATATCCGCGATATGTTCTACGACAGGGAAAACCGCCCGATGATCATTGCCGGACGTTATGGCCTGAGTTCAAAAGACACCACCCCCTCGCAGATCATCACCGTATTTGACAACCTGAAGGCAAAGGAGCCCAAGAGCCACTTCACCCTTGGCATCATCGACGATGTAACGTTCCACTCACTGCCACTGACCCCCGAAGTTGACATTGCACCCAAAGGCACCTATTCGGCAAAGTTCTTCGGCATTGGTTCCGATGGCACGGTTGGCGCGAATAAAAACTCCATCAAGATCATCGGCGACAGCACCGATAAATATGCCCAGGCCTATTTCGCCTATGACTCGAAAAAATCAGGCGGGATCACCGTATCCCATCTTCGTTTTGGCGACAGCCCCATCCGTTCGCCCTACCTGGTGATTACCCCCGATTTCGTTGCCTGCCATGTTCCTGCCTACCTCGACAAGTATGACCTGCTCAAAGGCCTCAAGGATGGCGGAACCTTCCTGCTGAATTCCATGTGGGATGCAGAGGGAACCAAAAACCGGCTGCCGGATCACATGAAAAAATACATGGCCGATCACCAGGTCAAGTTCTATATCATTGATGCCACCAAGATCGCCGAAGAGATTGGTCTTGGAAACCGCACCAATTCTATTATGCAGAGCGCCTTCTTCAAGGTTTCCGAAGTGATTCCCTACGTGAAGGCGGTGGCCGACATGAAGAAAGCCATTTACAAAACCTATGGACGCAAAGGTGAGGATATTGTCAACATGAACTATGCAGCCATCGACCGCGGGGGTGAACTCACCCAGGTTGAAATCCCGGCTGAATGGACGAAAATTGTTGTCAAACCTGCCGATGCCGAGAGTAAAGATGCCTTTATCCGCCAGATTTTCGACCCGGTAAGCGCCATGAACGGTGACGATATCCCCGTGAGCGCCTTCGTCGGCCGCGAAGACGGCACCTTCCCCAATGGCACCACCCAGCTTGAAAAACGCGGCATCGCCGTTAATGTTCCTGAATGGATCGCCGAAAACTGTATCCAGTGCAACCAGTGCGCCTATGTTTGCCCCCACGCTGCAATCCGTCCCTTCCTGCTGAACGAAAACGAAAAGCAACAGGCGCCCACCGCAATGGTAACCCTGAAAGCTGTTGGCAAGGAGCTTGCCGGCATGGAATTCCGTATCCAGCTCTCTCCCCTCGATTGCACCGGTTGCGGCAACTGCGTTGATGTTTGTCCTGCAAAAACCAAAGCCCTCGAATTAAAACCGCTCGAAAGTCAGATGGTCGAAACCACCAACTGGGATTACAATATCGCAAAGGTTTCCTATAAAACCAATGTCATCGACCGTTTCAAGACCTTTAAAAACAGTCAGTTCGCACAGCCACTCTTTGAATTCTCAGGCGCCTGTGCTGGATGCGGTGAAACACCCTATATCAAACTGCTTACCCAGCTTTATGGCGATCGCATGATGATCTCCAACGCCACGGGATGCTCCTCAATTTACGGAGGCACCGCCCCCTTTACCCCCTATCGTCCCAATTCCGAAGGACAGGGTCCGGCCTGGGCCAACTCATTGTTCGAGGACAATGCCGAATACGGCTATGGCATGGCAGTGGCCATTACACAGCTCCGCAAACGCATGGCAGACAAGATGCGCGCAGCCATCAAAGAAAACATGATGAATGCCGCAACCCTCGACGCCATGAGGGCCTGGATCGAAGGCATGTATAATGCCGAAGCCTCCAAAACTGCTGCCCAGGCGCTGATCCCGCTGCTGACCAAAGAAAGCAACGACTTCTCCAAAGAGCTGCTGAACCTGCGCCAATACCTGATCAAAAAATCGATCTGGATCATCGGCGGTGACGGTTGGGCCTATGATATCGGGTACGGCGGTCTCGACCATGTTATTGCCTCAGGGGAAGATATCAACATCCTGGTGCTTGACACGGAAGTTTATTCTAACACGGGCGGTCAGGCTTCAAAATCGACCCCGGTGGGTGCCATTGCCAAATTTGCAGCTTCCGGGAAAAAGGTCCGCAAAAAAGACCTCGGCGCCATGGCCATGACCTATGGTTATGTTTATGTTTCCCAGGTCTCGATGGGCGCCAACAACAGCCAGCTTTTCCGCGCCGTGAAGGAGGCCGAATCCTATAACGGACCCTCCCTGATCATCGCCTACGCCCCCTGTATCAACCATGGCCTGAAACTGGGCATGGGCAAGGTCGAAGAAGAGATGGACCGCGCTGTGGCCAGTGGCTACTGGCAATTATACCGGTACAACCCTGTCAACGGCAATGAAGGAAAGAACCCCTTTACCCTCGATTCGAAAGAACCGGAATGGAGCGCTTTCCAGGATTTCCTTGCCAGTGAAGTACGTTATTCCTCCCTTAAAATGATGTTTCCCGAAGAGGCCGGCGAACTGTTCAAGGCCGCTGAAGATAATGCCAAATGGAGATATAACAATTACAAGCGGTTGGCCGCAATGATTTACGAAAAATAGAGAACGGGGATAAGGCAGATTACCGGAAGGAAAATCCTGTTTTATGGATTCTCCTTCCGGTTTTCCACCCTGTTTGTTTCATCTAAAACCATATATTTGTAGGACTAATAATTTCTAAATTTCAACTCTCATGGCAAATTTATCAACACGTTATATGGGTCTTCAGTTGAAGAACCCAATCATTGTTGGCGCGAGCAACCTTGTCAAGGACCTGGACAACTGCAAAAAAATGGAAGATGCAGGCGCTGCCGCAATCGTATACAAAACCTTGTTTGAAGAGCAGATCGAGCTTGAACGTCTGCAACTCAGCGAGGAGCTGAACCAGTACAACGAACGCCATGCCGAAATGATCAGTCTCTTTCCCGACATTGATCATGCCGGTCCGCGTGAACACCTGAGCCATCTTAAAAAAGTAGTGAATTCCGTACATATCCCGGTAATCGCCAGTTTAAACTGCACCTTTGATGAAACCTGGGTTGAATATGCCCGGCAGCTGGAAGACACAGGCATCAATGCCCTCGAGCTTAATTTCTACTCCGTCCCGGCCGATTTCAAACGTGAAGGAAAAGCCATCGTGAATGAACAGCTCGACGTGGTCAGCGATGTTAAAAAAAGCGTCAAGATACCCGTCAGTGTCAAGCTGAGCCCGTTTTATACCAATGCGCTGATGGTGATCCAGAACATGTATTATGCAGGTGTTGATGGTTTTGTTCTTTTTAACCGGATGTTCCAGCCCGATATTGACCTGGAAACCGAGGAACACCAATTCCCGTTCAACCTGAGCCATGAGGAGGATAACCGTTTACCCTTGCGGTATATGGGCCTTCTTTACGGGGAGATCCGCGGTTCACTCTGTGCCAATACCGGTGTGTTTACCGGCAAGGATGCCGCCAAGATGATCATGGCCGGCGCCGACTGCGTACAGGTTGTCAGCACGGTCTATAAAAACGGGATTGGCCAGATCGGGAAAATGGTGGAGGAACTCAATACCTGGATGGACTCGAAGAATTATGCCGACATCGATTCTTTCCGCGGCAAATTATCCCGCAAGAACCAGAAAGACCCCTTCTCTTACAGGAGAGCCCAGTATATCGATATCCTGATGAAAAGCGAGGAGATCTTTAAAAAATACCCGATGAGATAGTCCGGTAATGTACCAACCAGATTCCCGGAAGTTTGTATACTGACGGAAAACAGTAACTAAAAAAGAGGGCGCCAAATGGGACCCTCTTTTTTTTTCTTCCGCTCCCGGCCGATCAACGGGCAATAATAAATCGCCGAAAAATCGCCTAGTTTATATCATAATCGAACAGCATCCTGGTCTGTACGCCTTTCATTTCGCGAATTTCCTTCAGGTACATGTAATATTTATAATCTTCGCCCAGCGCGGCTTTCAGCCTCGCCGACGGCTCGTTGCCGGTAATCTGTTCAATAAGCTTTTCATACCACTCCTTTTGTTCCGGCAGGGAGATAATGCGGTAGTTTTTAATTTTCGCCAGATCTGCAGCAATCTGTAGCGATTTGGTCAGGCCTCCGAATTCATCAATCAACCCGATAGCTTTGGCATCAGTGCCACTCCATACACGGCCCTGGCCGATGCTGTCGACCTGTGCCTTGGTCAGCTTACGCCCTTCGGCCACTTTGCCCGTAAAAACATCGTAAATGTTGTCTACGTCACGCTGGATCAGCATGGTCTGGTAGGGTGAAAGGGGTTTCATGACCGGGATGTAATCGCCGTTCTTGTTGGTCATGGCCCAGTCGAAAGTAATCCCGAGCTTTTTCGTGAACAGTCCTTCAAAATTCGGGACCATGCCAAAAACACCGATTGAACCGGTGATGGTAGTGGGATCCGCCACGATTTTCGTGGCAGCGCAGGCAATATAGTATCCTCCGCTGGCGGCAACATCACCGAAGGAGGCCACCACCGGTTTTGTCTTGCGGGCAAGGTCGATTTCGCGCCAGATGATGTCGCTCGACAGGGCGCTGCCCCCGCCTGAATTGATACGGAACACAATGGCCTTGATTTTTTCATCCTCACGCGCCTTGCGGATGGCCCTGGAGATCCTCTCGGAACCGATGCTCTGGTCATCCCCTTCGCCGCCTCCGATTGACCCGCTGGCATAGATGATGGCTATTTTATCGCCCGCCTGCCCCGATTTTTTCTTTTCTGCGACATTGGTGTAACTTTCCATGGTTACATACTGGATTGACTTGCCCTCCCCGATCTTCAGCTTCTTCTTCATTTCGCTTATCAGTTCATCCTTGTAAATGAGTTGGTCAACAAATTTGTATTTCAGGGCGTCGGCCGCCGTCTGAATTTTCAGACTGTCGGCAATCCTGTTGAGATCAGGTTTGCTGATTTTACGGGTTTCCGAAATGCCGGTAACCATTTTGTTCCAGATATCATCGATGAGTTTGGTCGTTTGCTTACGGTTTTCAGGGCTCATTTTATCGAGGAACAGGGGTTCCGTGGCTGCCTTGAATTTCCCGTGGCGGATGATCTGCATCTTGATATCAAGCTTTTCAAGCATCCCCTTAAGGAAGGTCATCTGGGTGGCCAGTCCCTTGAAATCAACCACTCCCTGCGGATTCAGGAAGATCCTGTCGGCGACAGTGGCAAGATAGTAGGATTTCTGTGAATAAACTTCGCTGTAAGCCCAGATAAACTTCCCGGAGGTCTTGAAATCAAGGAGCGCTTCGCGGATCTCCTCCACAGTGGATATCCCGGCAGGAATATCGCTGAGGTCCAGGTAAATCCCGGAGATGTTATCATCTTTTTTGGCTTTTTTAAGGTTATCCAGCAAATCGTTTAGCCCTGTTGAATTATCCGGCCCTGCATATCCCATCACTACCTTGGTTTTGGAACTGCGGTCAACAATCGATTTTGAAAAGGTAACCCGTAAAACCGTGTTTTTTGAAATTACCGTATCATCGCTTGAGGCTGTTGCGACAATGGCGGCAAGGATCCCAATACTGACCAGGGTTACAAGGATAATTAAGATAAATGTCCCCAGCATACTGGCGAACATAAATTTGAAAAACTGTCTCATTCTGCGCGTTTTTTGGATGTGACACAAATATAATGAATATACGCGCAATTTGGCGCGGGGTTACAAGACTTTGTTTTCCGGGATTGTTCTGAAATAAATGCGGATTGTGAATAACAACTCCTTCAAATAAACTGAAATTTTTCCAAATTGGCGTATCATTGCGGTCTGATTTGCAGTGAGACGTTGCTTTCCGAATGCCCTGCCTGATCAGGAATTACGACGCTTGAGCGGGTAGGTTTTCAACTTATAACAGCAGATCCATGAAGGAGATTTTTATTTTACTGGGCAGTAACCGGGGCGAGCGGGGAGATTTTCTGCTAAAGTCCAGGGAGATGATTTCTGTTAAGGCCGGTTCGATCGTAAAGGCATCGGCTGTTTATGAAACGCAACCCTGGGGATTTGAGGATCCTGTTCCCTTCCTCAACCAGGTTGTTGAAATAGAAACTGAAATATCCCCCTCCGCGCTCCTGGAACTACTGCTTGCCATTGAGGCACAGCTGGGAAGGATCAGGCCGTTCGACAGCTGCGGATGTTCTGATACATACTCAGGGCGAACCATCGATCTCGACATTCTCTTTTACGGGCAGCGGCTCATCTTTACCGACAACCTGATGATCCCGCACCCACGGCTGCATGAACGCAGGTTTACCCTGGTGCCGCTGAATGAGATTGCGCCCGGGTTCACACACCCGTTGCTGAAGAGAACCATCTCCTCACTTTTACAGGAATGCACTGATAAATCGGTGGTGGAAACCTGGGAACAAATGAAGGAATGATTGAATGCAGGAATGCGGGAATGCAGGAATGCAGGAATGCAGGAATGCGGGAATGCAGGAATGCGGGAATGCAGGCAATGCGGATAATGCGGATAATGCAGGCAGTGTAGTTAATACAGGAATAAAAAAAACAAGGTTTGTATAATTATATTGTAATAGAGGGTAATATCGGGGCGGGGAAGACATCTTTCGCGACCAGGTTTTCAGAAGAGTGTAATGCACGGCTCATCCTGGAACAATTTGAGGAGAATTCATTTCTGCCGAAGTTTTATGAGGATCAGGCCCGGTATGCATTCCCCCTGGAGCTGTCGTTTCTTGCCGACCGGTATCAGCAGTTGAAAACACAATTCAGCACCGCCGATATCTTCCGGAATTGCACGGTGGCTGATTATTTCATCTTCAAGTCCCTGATATTTGCCAGCAAAAACCTTGAACCGCTTGAATTCGGGCTGTACAGCAAGTTGTTTGCCATCGTCAGTTCTGTGGTTCCCAAGCCCGACCTGATCGTTTATCTGTATCTCAACATCGAGAACCTGAAAAAAAACATCGAGAAACGCGGCAGACCTTACGAACAGAACATCCAGTTTGATTACCTCGACAAAATCCAGACAGGCTATCTGGAATTTCTCCGCCAGCAAAATGATCTGCGGGTGCTGCTGATTGATACCAACGGGCTGGATTTTGTTGAACGGGAAGATGATTACCGCTGGATCAAATCATTGGTCATGAAAGAATACCCTTTGGGGATTCACCGTATCCGGAACAACTCCGCAATTTAAGACAGCCACCTTTCCGGGCTTATCCAGGCCAGTTCAATCACTTTCGCGCAAAAAAAGAAGCCGTTCCGGTAACCTGGAACGGCTTCTTACTATCAGTAAACAAATTACTTCACGATATTCTGGAAGTCAGGCGTATTAGCAAAGTTGTTGAATTCGCGGTCGCCTTTGGCCTGAGCTTTAAGGTCGGCATTCACACAGGCTTTCATAAGGTTTTCATAGAGGCTCTTGCTGTTGTTTAAGCGGGCAGCAGTAACGGCCATGAGGTAGAATGTTTCAGGGCTTTCGGGAGCGCACTTCAGCGTAGCTTCTGCAGCACTGTTATTCCCAGATGCAAGCTGTGCAAGGCCCAGGTTATGGGTACATTTTGCATTGCCAAGCAGTGTGAGCGCTTTCTGATAATCACCTTTCGGGATCATGAGGACACCCTGGTTATAGTTTGTATTTTCACCCAATGTAGCGGCTTTCTTAAACTGAGCTTCAGCTTTCTTGAGATCGTTCTGTTTGGCAGCAACAACACCGATGTTGTTTTCAATCATACCATTGTTTGGCTGTAATGACTGGGCTTTCGCAAGCATTTCGCCGGCTTTGGCAAGGTTGCCCTTTTCGATTTCGGCAACTGCGCAATTGTTGTTGATTTTCCAGTTTTCAGGGAATTTCTTGACAGCGTTCTCAAGAATGCTGACCTTTACGTTGTTATCCTTGGTGAGGGTAGCGGCATAGAGGAACTCTTCAGCTTTGAGTTTTTCAGGATTTGAAACACCAAACTGCAGCAATTCGGCATCGGTCATACGGGGTTCGTAAAGGGTAGCGGTGATTTCACTGCGGCGTAAGGCGGGTAAAAGATCTTTTTCGATTTCAGGATAGATCAGGATCATATTGCGGATTTCCTGTTCTTTCTTGTTACCGTCAACGTTGGAGTTGATCACGTTGAGAACCTTATCCTTGTCCTTAAGGTTACTGCTCTGAACAGCCTTGAGGAATCCGTTCCAATCCGGTCCGTGATGCTGGAGGGTCATGTTGACATCTTTACCGGCGGCTTCAACAGCAGCTTTGACGGCTTTTTTATCTTTGTTATCCTTGTTGGCATCTTTGGCCCAGCCCTGGAACTGGTCGGTCATCCATTTGTTGCCGGTCTTGGAGCGGTTTTCAGAAAGGTTGGCATTGTAAGTCTCTTCACCTTCGGGGGAAGCATAGCCATTCATGGCGATGTCTTTGATTTTCCATCCCTGTTTGATAAACCCGTTAAGATCAGTCAGCGCGTTTTTAGCAGGATCGGTTTTGTTGATACCGAATTTCATGTCAAGATCATACTTGTTTTTCTTGAAATAGATGACACCGGTTTTTGACTGGAATACCTCTTTCTGGTATCCGTGATCTGCAACCAGGGTCATTTCATCATGCTTTATACGGGTAGGTGTATAGATCACGCCAACGGCAAGCTGGCGGGAGGGTAATTCCATAAACTTGGCTTTCGTCTTGATCTCATCCTGTTTGGGAAGGATTTTTTCCTTTGATTCATAAATCACCGGGGCAACGGAAAGCGTAGAGGTATTCATCTCGGGTTTGTAAGGGAATACGGTCGTGTAGGTAAATGAACCACCCTCTTTGTACTTGATCATCGTGCCTTCGCCGCTTAATTTTTCGCCATAAAGCTGAACAGGTTTCAGGTCATATTTGCCACCCTGGTAGGTAACCACAGGCTGGAAATACATGGCTGCGTTCGGGCAGAAATATTTGGGAGGAACAGTTCCCTTAACGGTAACAACAATGGAATCGCCCTTTTCGGTAAGTACCGACGGGGTGGTTTCATATTTTACCTGTTCGTAGTTCTTGGCCATTTCCTTCAGGTTGCAGCCGGTATAGAACTTATAGGTCAACCCGATATTGAGGCCGCTGTACATGTCATTGACAACTGCTTTGGCACCGCCTTTGGTCATATCCAGCACGTCACCGTCTCTCCATCTCCAGAGAAGTTCAGGGTTGATCGACCAGTGTTTGCTAAGGTTGAAATCAAAACCGATACCGCCGACAGCCTTGAATTCCATATTCCAGCTGCCAATACCGCTGTTGTTGCCGTAACCCATCTGGGATGATCCTTTATGGGAAGGATATCCGAGGTAACCGGTCTGAATGTTGTCGGCGTTGTATTTTGCGCCCTGTGTATGGTCGATCCCGATACCGGCGATCAGGTATGATGAAAAGAATCTCTCAGGTTTGTAACCCATGATCCAGTTAACCCAGTTAACGGTGCCTTCCAAACCCGTTTCAATGACCCATGACCTGAAATGCGCTGTTACCAGACCATCAGGATTGGGCGTATCTTCAGGAAGGAATTTGTTTGTAACAGCACCGGCTAATGGCACCCAGCCGGCTCTGAATCTTGCGCCGATTACCCTGGTAAACTGTTTGGTAAATGCTCCACCTACCCCAAACTTCCAATTGTCATTGAACAGGATGTTTTTTGACAAGTCGCCGTTAAACTGGTCTAAGGCACCATAAACAGTAACTCCCCAGTAGTTGTGTGAGGATGCTTTTTCACACTTGGCTTTCTTGGTTGTATCAGCTTTGACAGCTTCTTTTGTCGTAGGTGCTGTCGTCTTGGCCTTAGCCTGGGCCATCGTTATCATTGGCACAATCATCATAAGCAGGACGATTAATGCCGTCGATAGGGTTTGAGAAATTTTTTTCATACTTCTGAAATTTTAATTATAAATTGACTTTTGTTTACTGATTACGCAAATATAGTATATAAAATAAGGAAATCCACAAAATAATCTGTTCCGAAATAAACAATCACACGTTGATAAGTATAATTTGTTGATAATGAATGTCTTGATTTATCGACGTGAAATCAGAGTGTAAAATTAAAAAAATTGAACCGAAATAAAAAGGTTTTTTTATGCCCTTTGTCTACTTCTACGGGCAAATCCTGTTTGGGTTGCATCATTTTGAGATTTTTTTGTGTCAGGATGACGGCAGCCCGTATGGCCTCATTTTGATATAAAGGTCCCATGCGACGATTCCCACGGCTACCGAGACATTGATGGAATGTTTTGTGCCGAATTGGGGGATCTCAATGCAACCGGAGACAAGCGACATAACTTCGTCGTCAACCCCGTTCACCTCGTTTCCGAAAATGATGGCGAATTTCTCTCCTGTCGCCGGTATAAAGTCAGGCAATGAAATGCTGCCCTCCGCCTGTTCAACAGCCAGGAGGGTGTAACCCTTTTTCAACAGCTCCCTTGCTGCATCAACCGTTGTCGGAAAATATTGCCAGTCGACCGATTCGGTAGCCCCCAGCGCGGTTTTATGTATTTCACGGTGAGGCGGCGTCGCCGTGATTCCGCACAGGTAAACCGCCTCGATGCGGAACGCGTCGGCTGTACGGAAAACACTGCCGATATTATTCTGGCTGCGGATATTATCCAGTACGATCAAAACCGGCAGCTTTTGGGCCAATTTGAATTCACTGACGGAAAGCCGGTTCAGTTCCGGCATGGCAAGTTTTCGCATGATGACAAATGAATCAGGTGCAAAAGTACTATTCATCATCCTAATTACAAAGGCCATCCTGTTTTGACTTGAAAGGCTCCTTTTTTCCTTTTTTATCAACAATACAGGGGTGGATTAGAATCCCTGCATACCTTTGATAAATATTTTGTCAGGCAGTCTGAAATGGCTGGCAGAATACCAGTTATCCTGAAAACCAAAATTAGCCTAAACCTATGTCAAAACCAAAAGAATCAGCCGATACGCCGCTGATGAAGCAATACAATGCCATCAAGGCGCGGTACCCTGATGCGCTGCTGCTTTTCCGGGTCGGCGATTTTTATGAAACTTTTGGAGAAGACGCCATCCGCACCTCCAATATTTTAGGCATCGTGCTGACCCGCAGGGCAAACGGGTCGGGCACCTACATGGAACTGGCAGGGTTTCCGCATCATTCGCTTGACCTGTACCTGCCCAAACTGGTCAAGGCGGGCTTAAGAGTGGCTATCTGCGATCAGCTGGAAGACCCGAAGCTGACGAAAACCATCGTCAAACGAGGGGTTACCGAACTGGTAACACCCGGCGTTTCGTATCATGATAAAATCCTGGACCAGAAAGAAAATAATTTCCTTGCAGGCGTTCACCTGGAATCCAAGGTTTCGGGGATCTCCTTCCTGGATGTCTCCACAGGGGAGTTTTACCTGGCCCAGGGAAGTTTTGACTATATCGACAAGCTGATCCAGAGTTTCCGCCCAAGCGAGGTCATCATCCAGAAAAACAAAAGGCAGGAATTCACGGAGCTTTTCGGGAGTAAATTTTATATCTCGACCTTCGACGACTGGGTTTTCACGCCTGATTTCACAAACGACCTTTTGCTGAAACACTTCGGAACGGCATCCCTGAAGGGGTTTGGCGTTGAAAATCTCGAGATGGGGGTGATTGCCGCGGGAGCCGCGCTCCATTACCTGGCCGAAACGCAGCACGACAAGGTCAAACACATCTGCAAGCTGAGCCGTATCGAAGAGGATCATTACCTCTGGCTTGACCGTTTTACCATCCGAAACCTGGAACTGCTCAATTCGGCGAATGAAAATGCCCGTACCCTGCTCGATGTGCTTGACCAGACAGTATCCCCGATGGGATCGCGCCAGTTGCGGCGATGGATCATCCTGCCGCTGAAAAACCGGCAGCCCATCGAGGAACGGCTCGATGCCGTTGAATTCTTTACCCGTAATGACGATACCACAGGGAAAATCAGGCATCACTTTCAGCAAATCGGCGACCTGGAACGGTTGATTTCAAAAGTGGCCGTCGCCCGTGTGAACCCGCGTGAGATGATCTACCTGAAACGATCGCTGGATGCCATTGAAGCCGTCAAGGAGATGTGCGCCGCCTCGTCGAACGAGGGGTTGCAGAAAATCGGCGACCAGCTGAATGTGTGCAACCTGGTCCGCGAGCGGATCGAACGGGAAATAAACCCCGATCCCCCTGCACTTGCCATTAAGGGGAATATCATCCGGGAAGGCCTTCATGCCGAACTGGATGAACTCAGGAAGATGGCCTATTCCGGCAAAGATTACCTGGTCCAGATCCAGCAGCGTGAAATCGAACGAACCGGCATCACCTCGCTGAAAATTGGCTATACCAATGTTTTCGGCTATTACCTGGAGGTTACCAATTCACATAAAGACAAGGTTCCGCAGGAGTGGCAGAGAAAGCAAACCCTGGTCAACGCCGAACGTTATATCACCGAGGAGCTGAAGGTCTATGAAGAAAAGATCCTGACAGCCGAGGAGAAGATGATCGAAATAGAATTGAAGCTCTATAACGACCTGATCCTTTTCCTGGCCGATTATATCCAGCCGATCCAGCTCAACGCCTCCCTGGTGGCGCGGCTGGATGTCCTGGTTTCATTTGCCGCCGGCGCGGTTAAATATCATTATGTCAGGCCTGAACTGAACGATTCCTTTGTGCTGGATATCAAAAACGGCCGTCACCCTGTGATTGAAAGGCAGATGAAGCCCGGCGAGGAGTATATCGCCAACGATGTATTTCTCGACGACCGGTCGCAGCAGGTGATCATCCTTACCGGCCCCAATATGTCGGGTAAGTCGGCCCTGCTCAGGCAAACCGCGCTGATCGTGCTGATGGCCCAGATGGGGAGTTTCGTGCCGGCCGACAGCGCCGTGCTGGGGATCACCGACAAGGTCTTTACGCGGGTGGGCGCCTCCGACAATATCTCCTCCGGCGAGTCGACCTTTATGGTGGAGATGAACGAAACCGCCAGCATTCTCAATAATATTTCAAACCGCAGCCTGATCCTGCTCGACGAGATCGGCCGCGGCACCTCCACCTACGATGGTATCAGCATAGCCTGGGCCATTGCCGAATTCCTGCACCAGCACCCGCTGTTCAAACCCAAGGTGCTTTTTGCAACCCATTATCATGAATTGAACGAGATGGCCGGACTGATGCCCCGCATCAAAAACTGGCATGTTGCCGTGAAGGAGATCCAGAACAAGGTTATTTTCCTGCGGAAGCTCCACCCGGGCGGCAGCGAGCACAGCTTCGGCATCCATGTGGCCAAGATGGCAGGGATGCCGGCCACTGTGCTGCAAAGGGCCGACGAAATGCTGCACCAGCTGGAGGAGAGCCATAATGCCGAGGGACTGGGGAAACAGATGCCCGGCAGCGGGGCCGGCAAGACCGGGAAGCAGCTTGCAGGCAGGAAAACATCCGCGGGGTCGCGGCTTGCCGACCTGGCTTCGGGCATGCAGCTAAGCTTTATCCAGCTTGATGATCCGCTGCTGCAGCAGATCAAGGAAGACATCCTCAATACCGAGATCAACACCCTCACACCGGTGGAAGCGCTGATGAAATTGAATGAGATTAAAAAATTGCTTGAAAAAAAGTAGGAGAATGGATTTTTTTTATACATTTGCAAACTCAAAATTACAACATACCATGCGAAAGTAGCTCAGCTGGTAGAGCACGACCTTGCCAAGGTCGGGGTCGCGGGTCCGAATCCCGTCTTTCGCTCCAGCTCAAACCCTCTTTCCAGTGAGGGTTTTTTTTGCCCTGGTGGTGGAACTGGTAGACACGCAGGACTTAAAATCCTGTGGCTTCACGGCCGTGCGGGTTCAAGTCCCGCCCGGGGTACAAATACAGCATCGAAACCCGCGTCAATCGCGGGTTTCGCTTTTTAAAGTACCCCAAAAAGTACCCAAAACATTTTCCCGGCTTAATTTGGTATAATGTGATTAAAACTTTATTATTTTTGCAATTGAACTGCGCCTCGCCAGGTATGGTTTACAGATGGAAAACGGAAAGGTGCTCTTCTTGGGCACCTTTTTTTATGATTTTCATTTAGAGATGTGATTATTATTTATACATTTCGTTTTGAAAAGCTATACATTTCATTTTGCGGATTTTAACAGCAAAACAGTGATCAGAAGTATGCATTTTATTATTGATTTTATTTTTTAGTGCTTTTGTGAAAACTCTCTTGCTTCCACTTGGCTAAAGCATGTATTGTAATTCTACTTTCCTGCATCCCTCTTTTTCATGAGTTTAATGAAAATTGCCGTTAAGGAATCCTTATGGAATGGTTTGGCATTCACTGTTTTGTCTAATTTTTAAAGGTACGATCAAAAAAGGAGAATTTGCAAGATAAAATTATACTGCACTGGTGGAAACATAACATAGCATTATAGATCAACTAATTAACAAAGTCTTTGCCTTACGACCATAAAAAAAGCGGTCAGGCATGAGCCTGACCGCCGGATCACTTGATGGAACCGCTAGGTTAGAAAGTGATCTTGTTCTCTACATCGGTGATGCTTGCATCGAACGATGATTTGAGAAAATCGATGACCTTCTTGATCCCCGGAGTGAAGCTGGTGGTGAAGACGTTCCCATCCGAATCGTTCAGTCTCATGGAACAGTTGAAATCGTTGGAGGAAATCTGGAACCGTTCCAGCTCCGAGCGGGTCTGGACCAGTTTCGCCCTTTTTTCGACAACCAGTTGCAGGTTTTCGACCTTGAGGATTTTCTCCATCATGGTCATTTCCCGCTTGGGCTCGGGAGCAGGGATGACAGGCTTTTCCTGTTCAACCTGCTGGACCGGTTTCATCACTTCGGTGGTGTTTCCTTCCGGGTTGAGAACCGATTTTGCTGCAGCGAGAACTGCGTTTTCTTCTTTTGATGCTCCACCATTGGTCGGCTTCAGTACTGGTGCTGTAATCTTTGTCATTGTGTTTCGCTGCTGCCCTGCAGACTTTTTTAGGCATCTGGCTCGCCTGGGTTTAAGAAAAAATTTATGCCCCGGTAAAAAACGGAATGAAAATTTTAAGCAAGAGTTCAGGTCAGATTTTTCCTTCAAAATCTGAATGAACCTGCAATGGTGACGGTGCCTTCAGGCGGTCACTCTTAGCGAAAAAGATTTTCATGAGTTTAACTTTGCAGCTAATTTTGAGTAATAGTGCGCTGGCTTTTTGGTTGCTTTTTCCTTCAAAAAGCACCCCGTTTTCATGCGGTTTTCTTTTTGCCGGTCTTTTTCTTTGACCTGCCTGATTCAAAGAAAAAGGGCACGATTATTTACGACCATAAAAAAAGGCTGATCCCGGAAGGTCAGCCTCGTTTCATCAGGCGGTTGATTTAGAAAGGGATGTCTGCTGAGAGAAGGTCTTTAGGGGCTTTTTTGGAAGTGTTGCGTTTCTTTTTGGGAGTTTCCTTTTCTTTGGCCGGCTCGTTGACCTGTGATTCTTCAAGGCGGTTGACATAAACCGTGTAGTCATGGCCGAATTTATCAGGGCTTTTCATTTTTGCGATCTCAACGGTGATGTAATCTTCGTCATTGTATTTGTGTGAGAACGTTGCGAGATCTTCAATTTTGAGGTTGATCTTAATGATTTCAAGGCCTTCGATCTTTTTTCCTTTTCCGATGTAGTTTTTTACGAAATTTTTCATGGCTGTGTTTTTTAGGTGAAATTTATATGCAAGATGAATTAAGACCATTTAAGGGGCACTCAAGAAGGAATTGGAATACCGCAAAGAATTGAGGATATGCCGAGAAAATTCTTGAATGAGTAGCACTTTCACCCCGGGATGGTATAATATCTTAGCATAGGAATTGGACTAAGTCACAGTCATCAAATGCCAGGTAACGCAATCGTGGAAAAGGAAAACGAAGGACTGCAATTCAACCGGAAGAAAATGTTCGCAGTGACAAACAAGACCCATGACATACATTCCGTGATCATAAAATTGCCCGGAAAATCAATGATTGCAGGTATGACCTGACTGGGAACCTGGGAATAAAGTAGAGCCTGTATTGGAAACTCCCAAAAAGGCACCCAAAAGCGACAGACCTTATCTCAAACAATATCCAAAACCAATATGTCAATGATATCAGGAATGAACATTCCCGGATCAGGGGTGTTTTCAGGGAGAGCAATTTTCTTTTTAGAGCCAGGCAATGTGACGACCATAAAAAAACCGTTCCGGTTTCGATGGTTATCGGAACCGGAACGGCCAGAATAGTAGGATCAGCAATACTGACTGTTATACCTTTCTTCATCTTCAAAGGAAGCCAGCGAATTTCGGTAATCTGCTTCATCACAGGTCAGGTGGCCGGCGTGTTTGCCGTTCGGCCAGTAGATGATCGATTCACCTTTTTTGATCGGTTTGTCGCAGGTATGGCATTTACTGGCGAATCTGGCAGTGATCTGTCGCGGGTCTCCCGCATACTTTGCATAATTTCTCATAGGTTTATGGTTTTGGGATAAATAAAAAAGCCATCCAGGTTTCCCGGGATGGCTCAAGTGATGTGTGTTATAAGTTAGAAGGGAGAATCTTCCAGGACTGGCTCCAGAACAGGAACTTCGCTGGTCACTTCTGAGGTGGTTTTTTCTTCTCCATGTATTACCGGGACAATGCCCAGGATATAATCGGCCGACTTCTCAGCCCTTGCGGCAGCCCACATGATCCACTTCTGGTTGTCACGCAGCACCGATGCCCAGCCTTTGATGTAGGCAGCCGAGTTACGGATATCCATATCAAGGTGTGCAATGCCGCATAGGAAGGAAGAACCAAGTTCAGCGATCAGTTCTTCTTTGCTGTATGGGATATCGCCGTAGCTGTTCGACATCCCGTCAAAGCGGTTGAGACGCTTGGGGTGGCCTACGCTATGAACAAATTCATGGTACAAAACATGGAAAAAAGCTGAAGATGTGGTAAAGTATTTCTTATCCGGGACAGAGATCAGATCGGCAACGGGAGCATAATAGGCACGGTCGTCTTTGTCGGAGAAGATGATTTCCGGACGGCCTTGGTAGCCTTCAATGATAGCTTCCGCCTCAAGGTGTTCGGAGTTGACCTTTTCGTTAACCAGGTCTTGAAGCTCGGCAATTTTCCTTGTACCCTGATCATCGAAATCGGCCTGTTCGGAGTTGAAGACATGATAGAACTTCAGCAGGAACATCTTCTTGGTCTCGCCGGTGGTTTCATCTTTCTCAACGGAACTCTTCCAGAAGACGACAATGGTGGATTTTTCGCCCTTGCGCACCTGGCCTCCATTGGAGCGGATTTGTTGAAAGGTGCCATAAACGCGGCTCTTGTAGGGATCGGAAGAAAGTACCAGGCGGTTGATGCCCCGGTAATAGTGTCCGTTCATGCTGACCGGCGATGGAACCTGCCAAAGCTTCATCCAGCTTCCGGCGGTTTCGAGGTTTGCAATAATCTTTTCGGTGATGGCTGCATAGATTTGTGAATTATTCATAAATGATGCTCATGCCCTTGAGTCTTATTTAGGTTTCTGGCCCACCTGGTTAAAAATGAAATTTTAGCCTAAGTGAATACCGAGAAAAATAAATAATGTCAATGGGTGTAGGTCAATCCGTCCTTACGGAATGAATACACTCGAAGAGCGACAGTTTCATCAGGAGGTCGCCCTTTACAGTTTTACAGTCCCGATTTTTATCGGGACGGATTTTTCGCAGGTAACTTTGCGGAAATTTCGAGTTTAATAAAGTGCGGTGGCTTTTTGCTGCTTTTTACTTGTTTCCAAAAAGCTGCCCGGACTGGGCATAGCGAAAGGATTTCTTTTGACTGAACTTGGATTTATTGCTGAAAAATGTATTTACCGAGCCCTTTATGAGCCGTTTGATCCCATTATGATCCCATTATTTCTTTAAAGCATGCCGAAGGAAACAATTCATGTCCAGTAATACTCCTTTAGGCATTGTAACCTCCCCTGATATCCCGGAGCCATTCATCCGGATTTATGGTGTTCAGCCAGGTCATTGCCTTGCTGCGGAGTTTTTGCAAATAATCCGTGTCGTACGCTGGACTGTAATCAATCATCTCAACAAACCTGAGGCTCCCTTTATCTATCTCTCCTGATTCTGTATTTTGCTTGCCCAAAGCCCTTATTCCGTATGATTTATACAGAATATTCTCTTCAAGTTGTTCCAAAGTTTCCTGCGGCGTGTCAATGCGGATAATGCCAAATTCGTCGGTCATCAGGTGAATGTTGACCTTCTCTTTTCCTCCGGCATCGGTAATCTTACCGTAAAAATAAAATTCCGCATCGGCCCAAACGTTTGATGTGCGGTAATAGCGGGTTGTTTTATCGATCCTCAATTCTGACGAATCCTGCAAAGATGTCTTTAAAGTGATCAAATAATCCTTTTTAACGGCAGTATCCTGAAAAGATTCAATGGCTTTCGCTGTATTCAGTTCCAGAAAATCGATGTTCTGAGTTGCAGTTACCTGGGCAAGAATGGCGGTAAACCCGATAATCGCCTGCATGCTTGTCTGTAGAACATGCCTGACAGAACCGGGTTCCTGTTTATAACTGATGATTGGCCGATCCTTTTTATCTCCCGGGAATAAGAGATTCTCAGCTTGTTCCAGAATGCCTGCAACTTCCCGGATATCATAATTGTCCGGGGTCAGTTCCAGGTTACCTTTCAAGCCTTTAATTCTAATCTCTATGTAACCGGTTTTTTCCATAAGGCAAAATTACAAACAATCCTGTCAATTAAAACGCTAGTTCAACCTTTTTCGGCGTATTCATCACACTTGCATTCCGTAAATGAGAGTTTGCAGGATTTATCAATTTGTAAGGCCGGTTGAATGTTTCCTGCGAGACGTTAAAATGTGCAGCAAGAAGCCGGATGATCTCTTTCGACAACCCTTTCTTGTAGTTCAAAATATCTGAGACCAGGCCTTTGCTGACGCCTAATATTCCGACCAGGTCTTTAGCCTTCATTTTTTTGTCATGCATCAGGGAGTGCAACAATGCAACAGGATCAACTTCGTTAAAGGTGGAATGTTCAACATCCCATTTCTCAATCAACAAAGTGAGTAAGTCAATCTCATCCTGAACATCCTTGCTGATCCTGCCATGTTCCAGCAATTTCTCCAAAGCCTCGCAATACGCTTTATATTGCGTTTCAGATTTTATAATAGTGATTTTATTACTCTTCAATTGCATGTATCTTTATTGTATGAACGCTCATGCAAAGATACGTGAAAAGGTAAATAGTTCACATTTTGTGAACATATTTGTATTTCAAAGTTTTTGTTAGTTGTCCTGCTCATTATTTACCGCTTTGTTGCGTGATCCGCCTGGCCTATGGCGACTTCGGCCTGTTTCTTAAGCACTTCGAGCTGCTTATAACCGATCTTCTCAACGTACATGGCCTCCAGGTTGGGTTTTACCGTATCGGCCAGCTCCTGCAGCTTCAGGACCAGGGTGAGGTACAGGTCCTTCTGCGCGGCAAGCTCTGCCAGCAGGGCGCGGTGTTCGGGGAGGAGATCGATCTCATTCATTTTTTTTATCCAATTTTTTCAATGCCTTGTCTAACTCATCAGGCTGGGTTTCTTCGATCATTTTCTGATATTTCTCATATTCCCGGTGCACATGTTCTTTTGCCAACTGGGCAGAAATCCTGCCCGAATCCTGCAGTATCTGCTTTTCATTCAGGGTCAGAAAACCATGAAGTTTCCCGATCCAATCATCCATGTGCATCACTTTTCGATTGATGGCCTGCAATTCGGCAAATTCAAGGTATTGATTCACGAGCCGGTTCAACTGATCGAGTTCCGGGGCATTCAGATAGCTTTTTGCCACCTCTGTATCCTGTTTTTTAATCGATTCACCCGGCCAGTTGGTCAAACCCATGTTGGGTTTTGTTGCATCGGCTCTGCCAACCAATATCTCTGCTGCTGTTTTGCCGGTTACAGCCCAATGAAATTTGTTTTGCACTGTAGCAAAAAAATCCAACGTTTTTTGCCGGGAAGGATCATAATCGGCACTGGTGGCGTAAATCTCGCAAACTTTCCGGTAAAATACTTTTTCGGAACTCCGGATGTCACGGATACGGGAAAGCA
>JBAXOB010000005.1:0-136306 GCA_037133475.1 Bacteroidota bacterium | reverse complement strand
AACCTTTACAATAATTATATCAGCGATATCAGGACGCCGGCCTCCACCTCGACAAGTGCATTGCATGGCATCTATATCAGCTCTGCAACCGCGGCAAACTTTTATTACAATACGGTTTACCTGAATTGTACCAACAGTTCCACCACGACATTCGGTTCGGATGCCGTCTACGGGTTAACCAGCACTACGCTTGACATGCGTAACAATATTTTCATAAACACCTCGGCAGCGGCCGGAAGTACGACTTATTCGGCTGCGGCCTACCGCAGGAGTTCGACAACCCTGACCTCCTATGCCTCCACATCGAACAACAACAACTTCTATGCGGGGACACCGAGTACCACCAACCTGATCATGACCGACGGGACAAACAACTACCAGACACTTGCAACTTACAAGGCAGCAGTTGCCCCGCGCGACGGCGCAGCCATTTCCGAACTGTCTCCCTTTGTCAATATTGCAACAACACCCTACGATCTTCATATGAAAACGACCGTGGCAACCCAGTGTGAAAGCGGCGGAGCCAATATTGCCACCTATACCACCGACTACGACGGCGATATCCGACAGGGCAATCCAGGGTACGTGGGTACCGGCTCAGCACCCGATATCGGTGCGGATGAATTCAATGGAATCCTCCTTGATTTGACGCCTCCTACAATCGCCTATACACCGTTCCTGAACACCAACCTTACTGCTGCCCGAACACTAACGACCACCATCACGGATGCCAGCGGCGTTCCAACCAGCGGTGCAGGATTGCCGAGGTTATACTGGAAAATCAATGCAGGAGCCTATTCCAGTGTTGCCGGAACATTCGTCAGCGGGAACACCTATACCTTCACCTTTGGCGCCGGCGTGGTGCTTGGTGATGTTGTATCCTATTACATCGTTGCCCAGGACGGTTATACGACACCGAATGTTGGGGCAAGTCCCTCGACAGGTGCCGCAGGCTTTACAACCAACCCTCCCGCCGCCTCCACACCGCCTACCACCCCCAATGCCTATACCATTGTCGGGACCATCTGCGGTACCTTCAATGTTGGCGTCGGCCAGACCTACACCACCCTTACCGCCGCCATCGCTGACTTTAACAACAAGGTCATGACCTGTCCGGTTACTTTCCTGTTAAATGATGCAACTTATCCTTCGGAAACATACCCGATCGTGATCGCTGCCAATGGCGGGTCCAGTTCGACCAATACCCTTACCATTAAGCCCAACACGGGTGCATCGCCCGTCCTTAGCGGATCGGTAAACGCCGGACCGTTGTTTAAGAACCTGAACAGCTATACGACCATTGATGGCTCGAATACTGCCGGGGGAACAACCCGCAACCTTACCATTTCCAATACTTCGGTTACAACACCCCAGGTATTTGTGGAGGGATCGTCAGGAACGACCCCATTGTTAAACTGTACCCTGAAGAACATCATTTTCATTAACGGTATCAACTCCAGTTCGGCCGTGATGATCTCGGATGGTGCAACCCCGGGTGCTGCAGGGTATTTTAACAATATTACCTTCCAGAACAACAGTATCCAGCTGGCCTATATCGGCCTTTACGTGATCGCTAATCCTGCAGCCGGTAACGGTTCGGGAACACTGATCACAGGAAACGACATGAGTACAACCGGCACGAATGCCATCCGCCTCTGCGCGATCTACATCCAGGGTGTTGACGGAGCCACCATTACGAACAATACCATCGGCAACTTCACCACCAGCGATGCCGCCAACATTACGGGGATCTGGTGTGCCACGGCAACGATCAATACCAGCATTTCGAACAATACGATCAATAACATCGTCAGTACGACCGGTGCGCCAAGGGGTATAGCCATTTCTTCAGGCGTTTCGGGTGCAAACCTGACGATCAACGGGAATGTCATTACCAATATTACAACTTCGTATTCCTCTGCACCCTACGGCCTCTATTTTTTCAGCACGACTTCAGGAGCTACTATCAGCAACAACAAGATCGGCACCATCCTGAACAGCAATACAGGCGGGTACGGCGCAAGGGGATTGTTCATCTCCACGGGCATGGCAGCAACCAATTTAAACCTGATCAACAACGTTGTCTATGATATCAAGTGCACCAGCGATGCCTCCCTTACCTATTATTGTATTGGGATGGGGATTGATGCCTCTACCAGCGGCGTAAACGTATATCATAATTCTGTATACCTGTCAGGAACCTATGCAGGTTATACTTCTGCCACGGTATCTGCGGCATTATACGTAGGAACTCCCAATACAGCCCTCGATATAAGGGACAACCTGTTTGTGAATACCTATGATAATACAGCCGGAACAGGCGATAAATCATACGCGATTTACAGCGCGGCTGCCAGCACAGCCTTTACCAGCATCAACTATAACGACTACTATGTTTCAGGTGCGCCTGGCGTGCTGGGTTACCTGGGTGCCGATGTGCTCACCCTTGCTGCCTGGCAAACCGCAACCACCCAGGATGCGAATTCCAAGAACCTCGACCCGGTATTTACCAGTACCACCAACCTGCTTCCTACCACTGCCCTGATGAACAATGCCGGAGTTTACTTTGCATCGGTTCCAACGGATATTAATGGTACGGTAAGGTCGAATCCCCCGGATATGGGAGCATATGAATATGCACTGGATCCTCTGGCAATTACTGTCGCCGCTGCCCCCATTGGCGCTACCACTGCTACCCTGAACGGGAACTTCAATGCCAATACCACGACGTTGAACACCTTCTTTGACTATGGTCTTACAACAGCCTATGGTACAAGTGTAGCCGGAACCCCGGTATCAGTAACCGGCAGCACGCTTACACCGGCCACCCTTGCGATAACAGGTCTGACTGCCTCCACCACCTACCATTTCAGGGCACGCGGTGTCACCACCGGCGCCATGGTTGTTTATGGTAATGATATGACCTTCACCACTACGGCTCCACCGCCAACTGTTGTCACTACCGCTGCAACCCTTGTTACAGGAACAACAGCCACCCTCAACGGGACCGTGAATGCCAACAATGCCTCCACGACTGTTTCCTTTGATTATGGTCTGACAGTAGCCTATGGCACCAACGTCCCGGGCGTTCCTGTCACCATTACCGGGAATACCGCGCAGGTTTCCCTTGCAAACATCACCGGTCTTACACCCAACACCCTCTATCATTTCAGGATCAACGGCACGAACATCGGCGGAACAACCAACGGAGGTGACCTTACCTTCACCACTGCTGCCGTTGCGCCAACGGTTACCACCACCGCTGCGACGGCAATCACCACAACCGGCGCCACAGTGAACGGGATCATCAATGCCAACAATTCCTCCACGACCGTCTGGTTTGATTATGGACTCACCGTAGCTTATGGTACTACCGTAGCCGGAGTTCCTACACCGGTAACCGGCATTGCCAATACGAACGTAAGCGCTGTCCTGACAGGTCTGACTACCGCCACTACCTACCATTACAGGGTCAGGGGCGTCAATTCAGCAGGAACCACCAATGGCAATGACATGACCTTCCTTACAGGATGCCCGGCTGTTTCAGCTGCAGGCCCTATCACGGGACCCGCATCGGTTTGCGCGAACTCTGCCGGTAACGTTTACACGGTTGGCGCAATCACCAACGCTACTAGTTATTCATGGACACTGCCGGCAGGATCGACCATTACAGCAGGTGCCGGTACAAACACCATCACGGTGACCTTTGGTGCAACCTCGGGTAATATCACCGTTGCCGGGGTCGGCGTTTGCATGACCGGGGCATCATCAACCTACGCGGTGACAGTCAACGCACTTCCGGTGCCGACCATTACCGGTCCGGCTTCCGTATGCGTAAACTCCACAACGAGTGTTTACACCACCCAGGCCGGGATGACAGGTTATACCTGGACCGTTTCAGCCGGTGGCACCATTACTGCCGGTGCAACCACCAATGCCATTACCGTAACCTGGGGAACAACCGGGGCAAAGACGGTAACCGTAAGTTACACCAATGCATTCGGTTGCGTCGCTGCCACACCTTCATCCTATGCGGTAACGGTTAATGCGCTGCCGACGCCGACCATCACCGGCACAGCCACCGTATGCCAGGGAACGACCGGGGTTGTTTACACGACCCAGGCCGGGATGACAGGCTATGTATGGACTGTTTCTGCAGGCGGTATTGTAACGGCCGGTGGCACTGCCACAAGCAACACAGTTACCGTGACCTGGAATAACTCAGGGGCACAATCGGTAACGGTAAACTATGCAAATGCCAATGGTTGTGTTGCCGCTGCTTCAACTTCATACGCGGTAACGGTTAATCCTACCCCGGTACCGACCATCGGAAGCAACAATGCCCCATGCGTGGGTTCGACGGGGAACATGTACTATACCGAAGGCGGGATGACCGGCTACGTATGGACGGTTTCAGCCGGCGGCGCCATTGTTTCGGGACAGGGTACCAGTGCGATCAATGTGACCTGGACTGGCGTTGGAGCTCAAACAGTAACTGTCAGTTACACCAACGCAACATCTTGCACATCAATCACTCCCACGGTTTATACTCTTTTCGTGAATCCGTTACCAAATGCAGCAGGCGCCATTACCGGAACTGCGACACTTTGTGCCGGAACGAACGGGGTCGCTTATTCCTGTGGAGATATTCTCAATGCAACCTCCTACACCTGGACACTTCCTGCCGGCGCAACCATTGCCACCGGTGCCGGTACCAGGAATATCACGGTTAATTTCGGAGTTACGGCAGTTTCAGGGAACATCACGGTTTCAGGAACCAACAGCTGCGGAAACGGGACAGCATCTCCCGCCTATGCAGTAACGGTTAACCCGTTGCCGGCAGCCGCAGGAACCATCACGGGCCCTGCCTCTGTATGCGTCGGCTCGACAGGCGTTGCCTATAGCGTGCCCGCCATTGCCAATGCCACAGGCTATGTATGGACAGTTCCGACTGGAGCCACCATTACGGCAGGAGGTACCACCAGGAACATCGTGGTTACCTACGGCCCGGCAGCTGGAACAGGCACTGTTACGGTGAAAGGAACCAACACCTGCGGAAACGGAGCTGTTGCCAGCCTCAATGTAACGATGAATGCCATCCCGTCGGCACCGGTTGTGACTGTGTCCGGCGCGGTGCTTACCAGCAGTGCATCCTCGGGAAACCAGTGGTATTACCAGGGAACCGCCATTGTAGGCGCAACGGGTCAGAGCTACACCGTAACCCACAACACCGGTTATTACTGGTGCGTGGTAACTACCAACGGCTGTTCATCCCCGATATCCAACAAGGTTTGGGTCGTGGTCACAGGTCAGCAGGAACTGCAAAGCAGCAATTTCAACGTTTATCCTGTACCTAACGACGGAAGGTTCACTGTTTCCATAACCAGCCCTGCACAGGAAACCTATTCCATTGTTATCTATAACCAGTTGGGATCGAAGATTTATGAATCAGGTGATGTGAATGTAAATGGTACATTCGAAAAACTGATCGACCTTCGCCCGATCGCCAATGGCGTTTATTCAATCGTATTCCTGAATAACGAACATAAAATGGTGAAAAAGTTATTGATAAACAAGTAATTATGAATAAATTGGCAGGAACAATAGATTCCTGCTATTCTTCCAGTAAAGAGGGCGGCCCGCAAGGTCGTCCTCTTTTTTTACATCCGGAACCTCCCTTACATTTTTGCCGGATTATTAGGGCTAAAAAGGAGAAAGGTTAACGTGTAACGAACTGTTTTAATTTCTTGATCTTCACCTGTCATTTGCTTGAATTTGTGAATTAGATAACAATAACTCATTGTATATCTGTTAATTTCATAATTAGTTAAAAAACGTTAATTTTCATAAAAACAGTTTTGTTATTCATAATTAATCTATCTTTGAGACCTTGTCAGGTTATCTTTTTTCATCAATTTCATTTGGCATTTATTTTTGAACGCCAAATTTTTTTTTTATTGGGATAGAGACAACGGGGCAGAGACAGTAGATTATCAAACAGGTACTTTTGAGGATATTAACCATTTATAAACCAGAAAAACAAACCAGCATGAGAAAAACTTTATACTTTTTGCTTTTGGCAATTGGCTTATCACAGGTTGCTTTTGGTCAGCTAACCGGTATTAAGACGATTCCGGGCAGTTATGCAACCATTACAGCGGCTGTCGCGGCGCTCAATACGAGCGGAGTCGGTGCAGGCGGAGTTACCTTCAATGTAGCTGCCGGGTATACTGAAACACTGACCGCGCGGATCGACCTGACAGCAACAGGAACATCCACCAACCCGATCATATTTCAAAAGAGCGGTGCAGGGGCAAATCCCCTGCTTACCTCCTATGCTGGTGCGAACCTGGCCACCTCAGCCACTCCTGACGGGATGTGGAGTCTTACCGGGTCGGACTATGTAACCATCGACGGTATTGACCTTCAGGAAGCCGCGACAAATAACACACCGGCCCTCGACATGGAATACGGGTACGGGTTATTTAAAGCCAGCGGAACCGATGGTGCCAACAACAATACCATTAAAAACTGTACCATTACACTGAACCGTGATAATAATACGGCTCCTGCTTCCGGCCCTTTTTTCCAGGGGTCAAACGGTATTGCCTTAATGGACTGTTCCCCCACAACAGCAACCGCCAACACAACCGTGACGGCCACCAGCGGGGCCAGTTCGAATAATGTTTTCTACCACAATACCATCCAGAATGTCAATTGCTGCATTGCCCTGTCGGGTTATGCCGCAGCCTCTCCCTATACACTGGCAGACATGAACAACGATATTGGCGGATCGGCTGCCGGTACCGGCAACACCCTCGTCAATTTCGGTGGAGGCGCTGCTGCGACAAATGCCTGTGCCGGTGTGTTCGTAAAGGACCAGTGGAGTTTCAATGTGTCGTACAATACAGTCAACAACAACAACGGTTCAGGCGTGAACCATGTGAATATCATCAGGGGAATCTGGGCGAACAGTTCCTCGGCAGGTGCCAGCGCAACCATCAACAACAATACGGTGACCATCACCGGCGGGGGAACCACAACGGCCAACTATGTCGTTGATGTGGAATGCGCCTCTACAGGTTCGGTCGGGAACACAGTTTCGGTCAACAACAATAACCTTTTGAACTGTACCTTTCCCACCTCAACGTCAGGCACCCTTTATGGCATTTATATAGGAACCACGGCAGCAACTGTCAATGTTACCGGGAATTCAATCACCGGGCTGTCAACCCCAAGTACTGGAACGACCTATGTTATTTACAACGGGTTAAGCGGGATCGTAACCCTGAACATCACCAACAACACCATCTCCAACCCTGCATTTGCCAGCACGGGTACAGTTTACGGCATTTATAACGCCAGTACCATGACCAACTACAATGTTACCGGGAACACCTTGTCGAATTTCAATAAGGCAGGCGCCTCCGGAACCATGTACGGGATGTATGTCGGCTCGCCCACCAATGGCAATTTCAGCAACAACATCTTTGACGGTTTTAACTGGACGCTCAGTACTTCAACAGGATCAACCTATGGTATCTATGATATCAGTTCCGGTTTGAATGTCACTTACAATAATAACATTGTCAGGAATTTTACGACACCCACTACCGGGACAATGTACGGGATCCGGGAATTTGGGTCGGCAGGTGTAAAAAAAATCACCAACAACCAGGTCTATAATTTTCTGACTACGGCAGGAGGTGCGGGCGGATTTACCTTTTACGGACTGTCGTTCCTGACAGGAACTACCGACACCATCAGCGGCAACTCCGTTTATAACATCAACAGCACAGGTACCACAGGCGGAACCGCAGGAACCATGTATTGCATTTACGGATCCTCGGGGACAACAAACTATTTTTATAAAAACAGCATTTACAATATCTCCTCAAACAGCACCGGTCCAACCATTTATGGTTTCTATACCGGTGGCGGCACCACAAACAACATTTATAACAACTTTATCAGCGACATCAGGGCGCCTTTTGCCAATGCTGTCAACCCGATTAATGGCATCTATGTATCTTCAGGAACGACGGAAAACATCTATTACAACACCATTTACCTGAATGCAACTTCAACGGGAGCAATCTTCGGAACCACGGGAATCTATGCGGCAACCGGTTACACGGTTGACCTGAGGAACAACATCGTTGTCAACACCTCAACGGCAAACACCACAGGTTTGACGGTTGCCTACAGGCGTTCTTCCACCACCCTTACAAGCTATGCCGCAACATCGAACAACAACGATTTCTTTGCGGGCACACCCAGTGCAACGAACGTGATCATGTACGACGGGACGACATCATACCAGACGCTTGCTGCTTATAAAACCCTTGTAAGCCCCAGGGATGCGGTTTCAATCACGGAGAATCCACCCTTTGTCAACGTCGCCGCCACACCCTATGATCTGCATATGAAGACCACCATTGCGACGCAATGCGAAAGCGGCGGTGTGGTTGTTTCTTCCCCGTTTGCCATTACCAGCGACTATGATGCGCAGGCAAGGTTTCCAAACACAGGTTATCCGAATAATATCACCACCCCGGCAACAGCCCCGGATATGGGTGCCGACGAATTTGGCGGTTTGATCCTCGATCTTACCCCTCCCTCCGTATCGTTTACCCAGTTTGCCAATACATCTTCCACAACCGCCCGTACCTTAACCACTACGATTACCGATGGTACCGGCGTTCCAACGTCAGGAAGCGGATTGCCCAGATTATACTGGAAGATCAACGCAGGCAGCTGGCAAACAGCTATCGCGACCTATGTCAGCGGCTCAACCTACACCTTCACCTATGGCGCAGGCGTAGTGCTGGGCGATGTCGTATCTTATTATATTGTAGCCCAGGATATTGTCACCCCAACGCCCAATGTTGGCGCCACACCCGGTGGCGGAGCAGCCGGTTTTACGGTCAGTCCTCCCGCTGTTGCAACGCCTCCGACCACTCCATATTCCTATACAATTGTCGGGAGTTTGTGCGGCAATTATAACGTAGGCGTCGGGCAAACCTATACAACCCTTACTGCCGCCATCAATGATGTGCTGGCAAAGGAGATTACCTGCGCGGTTACCCTTACCCTTAAGGATGCTACCTACGCTGCCGAGACTTTCCCGATTATCATTTCCCCCATTGCAGGCTCCAGTTCGGTCAATACACTGACCATCAAGCCCGGAGCAGGAGTAACCGCATCCGTTACCGGATCTTCGGCTTCGGGTGCCATCGTGTTTTTCGGATGTCAGAACGTGATCATCGACGGATCAAACAGCGGAGGCACCGATCAGAGCCTGACAATTCAGAATACAAATACGGCGGCCAATTGCTACACCCTCGGTTTCTTCAACAATGGAACTGTCGGGGCAAGCAATTGTACAGTCAAGAATTGCAACGTGCTTCAGACAAGCCAGGTGGCAGTCAACAACTGGGCGATCATCCTCAATGCAGCCGGTGGCGGTTACAACAATATCGTCATCAACAACAACCATATTTACAGCGCCTATTACGGGCTGCAGTTTGCCGGTGTTGCCGGCACCCCGGCCACAAATGGCCAGATTACCAACAATGTATTCGGATCTGCAACAGATGCCACGGCGCTCCAGTACAGGGGAATCCTCCTGGGAGCGGCCGACAATACACTGATCCAGGGTAACGATATCTTTGGCGCAGGCGTTTTGGGAAATGCAAACTATGCCCAATGCGGGATTGTTTTGGCCGCAGGAGCCACCAATTCCAGGATCAAACAGAACAAGATCCACGACTGGTGGTACAACGGTACCGGCGGATGGGGAAATTATGGCATCTACTTTGGCACGGGTGATGCTTCAACGCCTACCGAGATCTCGAATAACCTGATCTATAATATTAAAACCGACGGATACTCGCTCAGTGTCAGCACTTATAACCTTTACGGAATCTGGGTTTCTTCAGGCGGTAACCTGAAAATCTACCATAATTCGATCAACCTCCAGGGAAATGTCACCTCCGCAACTTCGGCCAACTGGTCGGCCTGTATTTCGATGGTTTCAGGAACAACCCTGGTTGATATGAGGGATAACATTCTGAAGAACTCACTGCAACCTACTTCAGGAACTCCGGCTTCCAAGACCTATGCCGTGATCAACGGCGGAACTTCCACCACTTTTAGTTCCACCAATTACAATGACTATTTTGTAAACGGCATCGGCCCGAACATCGGGTACCAGACAGCTGACCAGGCTACCCTTGCCGCATGGCAGGCAGCCACCACCCAGGATGCGAATTCAATCAGCATCGACCCTGTTTTTGTTTCCGGGACCGATCTCCATGCCTCTGCAGCAGGCCTTGCTAAAACCGGTGTTTTTCTCCCGACGGTCCCTGCCGATTTTGCCGGCACCTTCCGTACCGACCCACCGGATATGGGCGCCTACCAGTTCTCGGCCAACCAGGCTGTCGTGACAGTGGCTGCCACTGCCATCACCACCACCACCGCAACCCTCAACGGAACGATCAATGCAAGCAGTGCCACCGTTACCTCAGGGTATGATTACGGACTTACCGTTGCCTATGGAAGCTCTGTGGCTGGATTACCTGTCACTGTAACGGGTTCAACCGTTACCCCGTTTGCCGGTGCCGTTTCTGCACTTGCACCCGGAACCCTCTATCATTACAGGGCAAAGGGCGTCAGCGGAGGCGTTACTGTTTATGGCAGTGATCTTACCTTCACCACGCAGGCTATTCCTCCCACTGTGGTTACAACGGCGGCAACCCTGGTAACATCCACCACCGCTACCGTCAATGGTACCGTCAATGCCAACGGGTTTTCAACAACCGTTTCATTCGATTACGGCCTTACGGTTGCCTATGGCACCAATGTCCCCGGCGTTCCCCTTACCATTACAGGAAGTACGGTCACTGCTTCATTGGCTAACCTGACGGGTTTGTTGCCCAATACGACCTATCATTTCAGGATCAACGGAACGAACCTTGGCGGTACTGTTAATGGCGGTGATCTCACTTTTACCACGGCCACAGCCCCTCCGACCGTTACCACAACGGCTGCAACCCCGATCGGAACCACAACGGCGACCTTAAATGGTATTGTGAATGCCAACAATTCATCCACAACCGTGTTTTTTGATTACGGCCTTACCGTCGCCTACGGAACCACCGTTTCCGGCGTGCCTTCTCCCGTAACGGGAAGTGCCAATACCAATGTCAGCGCTGCCATCACAGGCCTTGTAACAAACACCACCTACCATTTCAGGGTCAGGGGAACGAATATTGCTGGGACCACCAACGGGCTCGATCTTACCTTCCTTACAGGCTGCCCGCAACCGGGTGCAGCAGGAACCGTAACCGGCCCTGTCAGCGTTTGTTTAAACGGGACTGGTTATGTTTATACCGTTCCGGTCATTGCCAATGCAACTACCTATACCTGGTCGCTACCCACCGGTGCATCCATTACTGCCGGAGCCAATACCAATTCTATTACCGTCAGCTTCTCCGGCGTTGCGACATCGGGAAATGTATCGGTAATCGGATCGAGTGTTTGCGGAACCGGTACTGGTTCGCCAAACCTTGCAGTTACCGTTAATGCACAGCCAACCCCTACCATAATTGGTCCGGCAACAGCGTGTGCGCTTTCAACAGGCAATGTTTATACCACGCAGACGGGGATGACAGGCTATTCCTGGACGACCTCTGCCGGTGGCACGGTTACTGCAGGAGCAGGAACAAGTTCTGCCACGGTTACCTGGACCACTGCAGGTGCCCAAACGGTGAATGTCAACTATAACAATGCAAACGGCTGTTCCGCAACAACGCCGGTTGCCTATGCAGTAACGGTCAACGCCCTGCCGGTGCCGACCATTACCGGACCCGCCTCCGTTTGCGTAAACTCCACCTCGAATGTTTACACCACCCAGGCCGGGATGACCGGTTATACTTGGACTCTTTCAGCCGGTGGTACCATTACTACCGGAGCAAACACAAACGCCATCACCGTGACCTGGGGAACAACAGGGGCGAAGACGGTAACCGTCAGTTACACCAATGCAAATGGTTGTACTGCAGCTGCCCCGGCATCGTATGCTGTGACGGTTAATGCACTGCCGACGCCGACCATCACCGGCACAGCCACCGTATGCCAGGGAACCACAGGGGTTGTTTACACGACCCAGGCGGGGATGACGGGATATGTATGGATAGTATCTGCAGGCGGTATTGTAACGGCCGGCGGCACTGCCACCAGCAATACGGTAACCGTGACCTGGAATAATTCAGGTGCACAGACGGTAAGCGTAAACTATGCCAATGCAAACGGTTGTACGGCTGTTTCAGCCACATCCTTCGGTGTAACGGTTAATCCGACACCGGTACCGACCATTGGCAGCAACAATGCCCCATGCGTGGGCTCGACCGGGAACATGTACTATACCGAAGGCGGGATGACCGGCTACGTATGGACGGTTTCAGCCGGCGGCGCCATTGTTTCGGGACAGGGTACCAGTGCGATCAATGTGACCTGGACTGGCGTTGGAGCTCAAACAGTAACTGTCAGTTACACCAACGCAACATCTTGCACATCAATCACTCCCACGGTTTATACTCTTTTCGTGAATCCGTTACCAAATGCAGCAGGCGCCATTACCGGAACTGCGACACTTTGTGCCGGAACGAACGGGGTCGCTTATTCCTGTGGAGATATTCTCAATGCAACCTCCTACACCTGGACACTTCCTGCCGGCGCAACCATTGCCACCGGTGCCGGTACCAGGAATATCACGGTTAATTTCGGAGTTACGGCAGTTTCAGGGAACATCACGGTTTCAGGAACCAACAGCTGCGGAAACGGGACAGCATCTCCCGCCTATGCAGTAACGGTTAACCCGTTGCCGGCAGCCGCAGGAACCATCACGGGCCCTGCCTCTGTATGCGTCGGCTCGACAGGCGTTGCCTATAGCGTGCCCGCCATTGCCAATGCCACAGGCTATGTATGGACAGTTCCGACTGGAGCCACCATTACGGCAGGAGGTACCACCAGGAACATCGTGGTTACCTACGGCCCGGCAGCTGGAACAGGCACTGTTACGGTGAAAGGAACCAACACCTGCGGAAACGGAGCTGTTGCCAGCCTCAATGTAACGATGAATGCCATCCCGTCGGCACCGGTTGTGACTGTGTCCGGCGCGGTGCTTACCAGCAGTGCATCCTCGGGAAACCAGTGGTATTACCAGGGAACCGCCATTGTAGGCGCAACGGGTCAGAGCTACACCGTAACCCACAACACCGGTTATTACTGGTGCGTGGTAACTACCAACGGCTGTTCATCGCCGTTATCCAACAAGGTTTGGGTCGTGGTTACCGGTATCGGCAGCCCGGCACTCGCCAGCCAGTTTGTGGTTTATCCGAACCCCAGCAGCGGTAAATTTACCGTCAGCATGGAGGGTGTGGAACAAGGCACCTATGCCATTGAAGTGACGAATAACCTGGGTGTGACCATCTGGAAAGCTGAGAACGTCGCCATTTCAGGAAGCTACAAGACCGAGATCGATATCCGCCCTGCTCCGACAGGCGTGTATATGGTCCTGATACGCAATAACGACAGTCACCTGGTAAGAAAGGTGATGGTAAACAACTAATAGTTCACTGTTTTCAGGTAAATTTGAAGGGCCATTCCGCATCGCGGAATGGCCCTTTTTCAATAATTGCATCAACCATTGAAACCTCACCGTTCAAACCTCAGGGAAATCCTCAACCAACCATGATCAACGAAGATCTCTATACCTATGCCGCTGAGCATACAACCCCTGAATTGCCTGTCCTGGCGCAGCTAAACCGCGAAACCCATCTTTCGCAGGTCTATCCCCAAATGCTGTCGGGACACCTTCAGGGGACTTTCCTGAGTATGATAACCCATATGATCCGCCCTGCACGGATCCTTGAAATAGGCACCTTTACCGGCTACTCCGCCATCAGCATGGCCACTGCCATGGCATCAGTACCCGCGGATCTGCCCGGGGGCTCTGAAGCCGTGCTGCACACCATCGAGATCAACCCAGAACAGGAGGAGATGATACGGTCGTTCATCAGGCTGGCTGGTTTGGAGGAGCGGATTCACCTGCATATCGGCGATGCCCTTGAGATTATCCCGGGCATTGATGAGACCTGGGACATGGTGTTTCTCGATGCAGATAAACCCAACTACATGGACTATTACAACCTGGTCCTTCCCAGGCTGCGGAAGGGTGGGTTCATTGTGGCAGATAATGTGCTGTGGAATGGCAAAGTAACCGGTGATCCCGGGAAAATGGATAAAGATACCCGCGGAATTTGCCGGTTTAATGATTTTGTCCAGCATGACGACAGGGTCGAAAACATGCTGCTGCCCCTGCGCGACGGCCTGATGATGATCAGGAAGCTGGGCTAGCCTTTATTTGACGTTACAGCTTCAATCCGCGATACTTCAGCCCAAATGTCGGCGGCAACGACCTCCGGGGAACGGTCTCCTTCCGTGATGAAGATTTTTTCCTGCAACTTTAATTTCCCGAAAGCTTCTAAATACTTTGACCGAACAGCAGTCAGGTTCTCCATGGTTTCATACAATTCCATGGAAGTCCGGCCTGCATTGAGCCGTTTCATGCTCACTTCGGGAGAGATATCGATGTAAATGTTCAGATCGGGGCGAAGTAATCCGGCACTCAGGGAGTTCGATTCAATGACCCAATCCATCGGCATATGGGTGCCATGGTAGGCGTAGGAGGAAAAATAATACCGGTCGGAAATGACCGTATAGCCCTCCTCCAACATTTTCAGTACGCCATTATTTTTATTCAGCAGGTGATCCAGCCGGTCGGCAACGAAGAGCCCGGCAATGACCCGGTGGTCAGCTTCAGCCCTGTGGTTGAAAATATCGCGGATGATCGATCCAATGGACCCGCCTGTCGGTTCACAGGTTACATGAACCCGGTGCCCGGCCTGGATGAGTTTTTCAGCCAGCAGTTTTACCTGCGTACTTTTCCCGCATCCGTCGATCCCTTCAAAAGCAATAAACAGGTTTTTCCCCATCGTTTAAACAACTCTGTACTCGAACGTTACTGCCTTTAACTCCTCATTGGCTTTGGTAATCTTGACTTTAAGCTCCTCCTTGAAAGCGACCATTTTCAGGTGCAGTCCGGGATCGGCTACCGCCAGGATTTCCGTTGCCAGGATGGCAGCGTTCTGGGCGCCGTTGATTCCCACCGTTGCCACGGGAATCCCCGGGGGCATCTGAACGATCGCCAGCAATGCATCCAGTCCGTCAAGTGAGGCCTTGATGGGAACTCCGATAACGGGCAAGGTGGTCATGGCAGCGATCACCCCGGGAAGATGAGCGGCCATTCCGGCGGCGGCAATGATTACCCGGATGCCACGCCGATGGGCATTTTTCGCAAATTCCTCTACTTTTTCAGGTGTTCGGTGGGCCGAAAGAGCATTGATTTCAAAGGGAATCTGCATCTCGTTTAGAAACTTTGCAGCTGCCTCCATGACCGGAAGGTCGGAAGTGCTGCCCATAATAATACTGACTTTGGGTTCCATGGGTTGGTCGATTTCTTGTTACGGGGCAAAATTAGAATATTTTGACTACTTTTGCATGAAAGTAATATTAGGTTGATTATGACAAAGGTACAGGTCAAAGAGTTGTTTTTTGAAAAGTTCATCGGCAGGGATGATATTGAAGCCGCTGTGCAGAAGGTTGCCGATGGAATCAACCGGGATTATGCTGGAAAAAACCCGTTATTGCTGGCCGTTCTGAATGGTTCCTTTATTTTCGCCTCTGACCTGATGCGCAAACTGACCATCCCCTGTGAGATATCATTTGTAAAATTTGCCTCCTATGAAGGAACGCTCACGACCTCGAAAGTCAAGGAGCTGATTGGGGTGGGTGAAGAGCTGAAAGGACGCCATGTCATTGTGGTTGAAGATATCGTTGATACCGGGATTACGGTGCATAAACTGCTGGAGGATATCGCGAAAAAGGAACCTGTTGACGTAACGCTGGCTTGCTTCTGCTTTAAGCGTGAGGCATTCCAGAAATCGTTCGGTATCGATTACCTGGGCATGGAGATCCCCAACGTGTTTATCGTCGGCTATGGCCTCGATTATAATGGTTACGGGAGAAATCTGCCTGATATTTATCAGATCATTAAATAATGTACCCGCAGGAGTGAGGCTGCCAGATGGGAGAATTTGAATTAATTGTCTGAACATCGCCTGTCCCCTTTGTAAACATGCAAACTTTGTGACTTAGCAGGTCGTCCGGTGTCTGATCTTCAGACAGAAAGACGCCTGGTCACCCTAAATAAAAAACCGTATGTTTAACTTGATTCTCTTTGGACCTCCGGGTGCCGGAAAAGGAACCCAGGCCATAAAAATTGCCGAGAAATTCGGCTGGAAACATGTATCTACCGGGGATATCCTCAGGGCTGAGGTAAGCCAGGGAACACCGCTTGGACTAAAAGTCAAGGCCGTAATGGAGGCCGGTCAGCTTGTCTCCGACGACCTGCTGATCGCCATCATGGAATCGGTTTTTGTCAACAACAATACTGTCAGGGGATTTGTCCTCGACGGTTTCCCGCGTACGCTGAAACAGGCGCAGGAGCTCGATCAGATGCTGGCCAAACACCGTGAAAGCGTATCCCTTGTCCTTGCCCTCGAGGTCAATGAAGCGGAACTGGTAACACGGTTGCTGAAGCGTGCACAGGAGCAGGGCCGCAAAGATGATACCGAAGAGGTCATCAAAAACAGGCTGGTTCAATATCATAACCATACCAAGCCGCTGATTGATTATTATATAGAGAAAAAATTGTATAAAGAGGTGCACGGCGTAGGATCGATCGACGATATCTTTGCCCAGCTTTGTACTGTCATTAACACATAAATAAAACCCCACCCACCGTGTCTGAATCAAACTTTGTTGACTATGTTAAAATCCACTGTGCTTCCGGAAACGGAGGGGCAGGGTCGCGGCATTTTATGCGCACCCGGACCAATGCACACGGCGGTCCCGACGGAGGGGATGGCGGCCGCGGGGGACATGTCATACTAAAGGGAAACAGCCAGTTCTGGACCTTGCTGCATCTGAAGTTTACCAAGCACCTGAAGGCGGAACACGGAGGGGCTGGTTCAAAACAGCTTATGCACGGTGCCAACGGACTGGATGTGATTGTTGATGTCCCCCTGGGAACGATTGCCCGTGATGCTGAAACCGGCGAATTCGAGTGTGAGATCACCGAAGACGGACAGACCTATGTTCTTGTACCCGGGGGACGGGGTGGACTGGGCAACGACCACTTTAAAACGCCCACGCGCCAGGCGCCGAAATTTGCACAACCCGGGGAACCGGGTATCGAACTGTGGAAGGTCCTGGAGCTGAAATTACTGGCGGATGTCGGATTGGTTGGCTTTCCCAATGCCGGGAAATCCACCCTGCTTTCGGTAATCTCTGCTGCAAAACCCCAGATTGCCGATTACCCGTTCACCACCCTGGTTCCAAACCTCGGGATCGTTCGGTACAGGGAACAAAAATCGTTCGTTATGGCCGACATACCCGGGATTATCGAGGGCGCCCATGAGGGCAAAGGGCTTGGCCTGCGTTTTCTGCGGCATATCGAACGCAATGCAGCCCTTTTGTTCATGGTTCCTGCCGATTCGAAGGATATCAAAAAGGAATACCATATTTTACTTAACGAACTGGAGCAATACAATCCCGAGTTACTCGACAAATACAGGGTTCTGGCCATTACGAAATCTGACCTGGCCGATGATGAGATCCTTGGGGAGCTGAAAAAAGATCTGCCCGACATTCCGCATGTTTTTATTTCATCTCATCAGCAAACAGGATTGGAGAAGCTTAAGAAGGTGCTTTGGGACGAATTGAACCGTAACGCGTAATGCGTTTGCAGGATGGTTAAACTGTTGCGCACGACACATAACGCCCGGCAGGGCCGGGTAATGTAAATAGCAGTTCATGCTTGAAACCCTCATTTCAACCGACAGGTCGCTGTTTCTTTTCCTGAATGGCTTACATTGCTCTTTGGCCGATCCGCTGATGTATTACGGAACAGCTACTTTGACGTGGGTTCCCTTATACGTATTCCTTTTGTATGCACTCATCCGGCGTTTCCGGTGGCAGGCGGCCTGGGTTATCCTTTTTGCGGCACTGATGATTTTGGTAAGCGACCAGCTTTCGAACCTTGTAAAAGACTGGGTGGCACGCCCGCGTCCGACCCATGAACCCGGCCTGCCGGGAATCCATACGGTATATGGCTATACAGGTGGGCAGTACGGGTTTTATTCGGCCCACGCTTCGACCAACCTGGCCATCGCCATTTTCCTGATCATGGTTATGAAGAACCAGTTCCGCTACTTCCCGGCATTGATTCTTTTATGGGCATTTTTCAGGGCTTATACGCGGATTTACCTGGGTGTCCACTACCCTGGTGACCTGGTTGCAGGGTGGTTTGCCGGTGCTTTGATCGGGTGGCTGTTTGGCTTTGCCTGCACCTGGTGGATAAATCGGCCAATAACACAACCGGATGTTTAAGGATAAACGTCAAACTTCAGGTAAAAAAATTCACCCGGATATCAATTCAGCCGATTTTTACGTTAATTGATAAAATAAATTTTTTATTCATGAGAAGGTTTTTGAAAATCACAGGATTGATTTTAGTTTTGTGGATTGTTGCGCTGCAGAACGGTTACTCCGTTGGACCACTGGATCCGGTTAAACTGGGAAGCTGGTCGATGAACATTGGTATTGGCCCCGGAAATGCATTTTTCGGAAATGGCCAGGGATTCGGATTTGCAGAAAAGGTTTCGGTGGAAAAGGGCATGTGGGATGCCGGCCCCGGTATCGTGACACTGGGAGGCGAGGTTACCTCGTCAGCCTTCCGCTATAATTTTGGGGATGGCTGGAATGAATCATGGGCCAATTTTTTCTTTGCCGCGCGCTCGGCTTATCATTATGGCTGGGATGTTGAAGGGTTGGATACTTACGGGGGCATCCCGCTGGGAATCGGGTTCACCGTTCATTCAGTCGATAATCACCCGGGCAGTCATGGATATACGCCCGTTTATCCCTATTTCGGGGTGTTTTTCGGTGCTTCCTGGTTTTTTACGAAAAAAATCGGGGTAAATGGCGAAGTGGGTTATAATTCAACCCATGCAAACCTGGGGGTGATCATCAAACTAAATTAACCGGCTCCTGCAACCGGGTTGAGTGTGTTACGGCGATCAATACCCGTAAGCCCTGCCTTCGTATTTCTCGACCTTGATTTTCCAGACGTTCACCTCGCGGATGGCGGGAGCGTTGAAAGTGAATTCACGGTTGGCATATTGCGCCATGACAATATGAAAAGCAGCGATTTTTTCCTCAGCCAGCGTAATAAATTCAGCTTTTCCATGGCAAAGCACACTCCTGTACTTCATGCTCCAGGAACAGGCAACCTGTTCGTTCTGATAACGTAACAGGTGATCAGTCGTAAAGTTGATACACACATCGGGATGTTGTCTGAGAATGTCGATCTTCTTCCCGTGCTGGGCACCATGAAGGAAAATAACATCATCCCTGTATCCGAAGTTCAGCGGGAGAACATAGGGCTTCCCTTCGAGATCGGTCATGGCAAGGTGACACCATTTGCATTGCTGGATAACCTCGATAATCTCTTTTTTTTCAGTAATTGCGCGTGGTCTCATCGTGTCTGACTAATTTTTCCAATAAGGATGAAATGACTGAAAGCAGGATGCTGAAGATCAGCGCCCACCAGAACCCGTCAACGACAAATCCCTTTACCCACGCACCGGCAATCATGATGATCAGCGCATTGATTACCAGCAGGAACAGGCCAAAGGTGAAGATGGTAAAGGGAATGGTCAGGATCACCATCAGCGGTTTCAGGAAAAGGTTCAGGAAACCCAGCACCAGTGCAACAAGAAGCGCTGTCCAGAAGGAACTTACGTGGATCCCGGGCAGCAGGTATCCGGCGAGCATGATGGCAACCGAGGTCAGGATTAATTTCGGGAAAAAGGGCATGTTATCAGGTGTTATGGTTGTTTTTCAGGGGTTGACGGGGGTATTCCGGGATCGGCCGGAGGTGCGTTACGACCCTTCCGGCTGGCCGGACCTCCATCCTGCGGTATTTCCATGACAAAGGTACGGAAATTGAAAAACATCTGCAGGGTAACAAAACGGCAACATTTTTTTCATCCGCCGGAATTTCCTATTTTAGCCTGTAGAATCTCAAAAAATAATTCAACACAACTATTTTACGATGTATCTATTTTTCGACACCGAAACTACAGGACTGCCAAAAAACTGGAAAGCTCCCGTTACCGACCTGAATAACTGGCCGCGCATGGTACAGCTGGCATATCTGTATTATGATAAACAGGGCAATAAGATTGCCGGAGGAGATTACATCATCAGGCCCGAGGGATTCACCATCCCTGCGGAAGCCTCCCGCATTCACGGTATTTCAACCGAAAAGGCGCTTGAAGATGGCAAGCCATTATCGGCAGTCTTAACCGAATTTCAATCGCTGGTTGAAGAGGCTGATTTCCTGGTGGCCCATAACATGAGTTTTGACGAGAAAATCCTGGGGGCCGAGTTCCTGAGAAATCACATGCCGGATCATACCGCTTCCAAGAAGAAAATCTGTACCATGCTGCGTACCGTAGATTTCTGTGCGATCAGGGGGCCCTACGGCAACAAGTGGCCCAAACTGTCGGAACTGCATGTGAAATTATTCAGGACAGGTTTCGAAGAGGCCCACAACGCCGCGGTTGACATTACTGCGACTGCACGGTGTTTCTGGGAATTGAGAAGGCTTGGAATTATTTAGGGATTGATGATATCATGGCCGAACTGGTAAATGACAGGACCGTTTTTTCTCTTGCCGAGGTAACAAGGAGTATCCAGAAGACGCTGGCTGAGCGCTATACCAGTACATTCTGGGTTAAAGCCGAGATGAACAAGCTCAATCTTTATCCCCAGTCGGGGCATTGCTATCCCGACCTGGTTGAAAAAACCGATGGGAAAATTGTTGCCGAGATACGTTCCACCATATGGAAGGACGACTACCATCGGATCAATGAAAATTTTCTGAATATCCTGCATGAACCGCTGAAAAGCGGGATCAACATCCTGTTCTGTGCAAAGGTATCGTTCAGCCCACTACACGGGCTGAGTTTGTCGATCCTCGATATCGATCCATCATACTCCCTTGGAGAACTTGAAAAAGAGAAACAGCAAACGCTGGACAGGATCAGGAAGGAGGGTATATACAACAGCAACAAATCGTTGGCATTACCTTTGCTGCCTAAGAGGATTGCTGTTATTTCGGTACAAACAAGCAAGGGGTTTTCCGATTTCAGGAAGGTAATCGATGAAAACGGGTGGGGTTACCGGTTCGTTTACCTGTTGTTTCCCTCGCTGCTCCAGGGGGAGCACGCGGTTGAATCAATCCTTGCCCAGCTGGGCCGTATCAGAAAGGTACTGCACCATTTCGACGCAGTGGCCATCATCCGCGGGGGCGGGGGAGACGTTGGACTGACCTGTTACAACAACTATGAACTTGCCAGGGAGATTGCGTTGTATCCCATTCCCGTGATCACAGGCATCGGCCATTCGACAAACGAAACCGTCGCTGAAATGGTTGCCTTCAGGAACGCAATCACCCCTACGGAGCTTGCCGATTTCCTGATCCAGAAATTTCATAACTTTTCTGTTCCTCTTCAAAAGGCGGAGGAGTCCATCTCCCAAAGGCTAATGGCCCGGCTGAAGGATGAGAAATCCAGGGTGCTGAATATGGTCAGGTACTTTAAATCGGTTACGGTTTCAGGCCTGGGAACCAACCGGAACAACCTGATGCATGAATTGAGGGCGCTCGGCATGCAAACCGGCTATTTCATGAACCGTAACAAGCTGGCCCATGATGCTGTCATTTCAGCATTACAAAAAAACACCAGACAGCAGATTGGCGACCGGAACCGGCATATCGAAGGAATGGGGGCGTTTTTCAGGAAGGATGTCACCGCGATTATCAATCACAGAAAATGGATGATCCAGGGAGATATTTCACTTTTACAAAAGGCAGCAGAACGTCTCCTTCAGACACACAGGCAGGAAACTGCAACAGGAAAAGCAAATCTTATCAGCCAGGCAGGCAGGTTCATCTCCGGTTCCGGCGTGTCTCTTACGGCGTTGAACCGCCAAATTGAATTATTGGACCCGGCCAATGTACTGAAAAGGGGATACAGCATCACGATGGTTAACGGGAAAGTTATTAAAAGTGTGAGTGACGTTGAAGAGGGCGCCATCCTGAAAACTATGGTTCCCGATGGAATGTTAACAAGTATAACAAGTTCAATTATTAAAACCGACCAGCCATGAAAGACAAGCCCAATTATACCGAGGCATTTGAAGAACTGAGGGAAATTGTTTCTGAAATTGAAACCGGAGATATCTCTGTCGATGATTTGGCTGAAAAGGTAAAACGGGCGGCAATGCTGATTAAAATATGCAAAGACAAACTCTCGGCAACAGAAGAGGATGTGAACAAAATTTTAAAGGAGCTGGAAGCGGTCGATGGTCAGGGGGAATAACAGTCGCTGGGCTTCACTAAATCGTCTGCACCAGGGTGTATGGCACGCAGGGCGCGCCTAAACCGGTACGAATATCCGGGGAAGGCGGTTTTCCTCAGCTGAAGAGTCTTTCATAAACCTCTTCAATCCGGGCAACGGGAATTATTTTAATCGAAAACCGTTTAAAGTCAAGTCCTTTGGTGTTGTAACGGGAGATGAAAATCCGGTCGAACCCCAGTTTGTCGGCTTCAGAAATTCTTTGTTCAACGCGGTTTATGGGGCGGATTTCGCCGCTCAGCCCGATTTCGGCGGCAAAGCAGGTTTTGGAATTGACCGGATGATCCTGGTTCGACGACAGGACCGCGGCTACCACGGCCAGGTCGATGGCAGGGTCTTCTACCTTGATTCCCCCGGCAATATTGAGAAAAACATCTTTATGACCAAGCCTGAAACCACTTCGTTTTTCAAGGACTGCCAGCAGCATGTTCAGGCGACGTACGTCAAAACCGGTTGTTGAGCGCTGCGGTGTGCCATACACGGCGCTGCTTACCAGTGCCTGGGTTTCGATCAGCATGGGTCGCTGGCCCTCAACCATGGCTGCAATGGCAATCCCGCTCACCGCTTCGTCGCGCTGGCTGAGCAATATCTCCGAAGGATTGGAAACCTCCCTCAGCCCGGTGTCGTTCATCTCGTAGATGCCGAGTTCAGAGGTCGACCCAAACCGGTTTTTCAGGGAACGGAGGATACGGTAGCCATAGTTCCGGTCGCCTTCGAACTGTAAAACCGTATCGACCATATGTTCCAGGATCTTGGGGCCGGCCAGGCTGCCATCCTTGGTGATGTGGCCTATCAGGAAAACAGGGGTGTTGGTGATTTTTGAATATTTCTGCATGCCGGCGGCACATTCCTTGATCTGGGAAACACTGCCCGCGGAGGAGTCGATGGCATCGGTTTGCAGGGTCTGGATGGAATCAATAATGATGATGCCGGGTTTGAGGGGGTCCAGGTGCCTGTAGATCGCCTCCGTATTGGTTTCGGTGAGGATATAGCAATTGTCGTTTTTAAATCCCAGCCGTTCGGCCCGCATCCTGATTTGCTGGTCGCTCTCCTCGCCACTGATGTACAACACCTTCTGATCGGCGCATTTCATGGCCACCTGCAGCATCAGGGTTGACTTGCCGATTCCGGGTTCCCCGCCGATCAGGGTGAGCGACCCGGCAACCAGGCCGCCGCCAAGCACCCTGTTGAGTTCCTGGTCATGGGTGTTGATCCTGGCTTCATGGCTGAAAACGACCTCTGAAATTTTTACAGGCACCACCGTTCTCGGATCGCGCACTGCAGAACCCGGTGATGTTTTGTCTTCCCGCTGGATCACCTCCTCCACGAAGGTGTTCCATTCTCCACATGCATTGCACTTGCCCATCCACTTCGGCGACTGTACACCACAACTTTGGCAAAAAAAAGCGGTTTTCAGTTTGGACATATAAGAAAGAAATATTGAAACGGTAAAAGGGGTTGTATTCCGGGCAGATGACCAGGGCTTGCTAGATATGCACCTTCTGTGCAAGTTCTATCGTATGGCTTGTTGAATATCCCTTAGTAAGTTCGATGGTTTCAACGTGTCCGCCGTGAGATTTAACGATATCCGATCCGACAATCTCCTTCCCTTCATAGTCTTTGCCTTTTACCAGGATATCGGGTTGTACAAGTTTAATCAGATCGTAAGGGGTATCGGTGTCAAAAACAACCACTGCGTCAACAAACGACAGGGCTGCGAGCAAAACGGCCCGTGCCTCTTCTTTGTTGACAGGACGGTGGGCACCTTTGAGGCGGCGCACCGAATCATCGGAATTTAATCCAACGATAAGAAGATCCCCTAATTCACGTGCTTTTGCAAGGTATTCAATGTGTCCGAGGTGAAGAACATCAAAGCAGCCGTTGCTGAACACAATTTTTTTATCTTTAAAACGCCAGATGGCAAGTTGCCGTTGAAGGTGTTCCCAGGAATAGATTTTTGATTTTATATGGTTAAGCCTTTCCATTGGATTCTTTGTTGAATGAAAGTAAAATTAATGAAATCCCGCCAACTACCAGGATCATGGTCGATTGGGCCGTCCAGGAGATCCAGCCGAGTGCAAGGCCTGTTGTTCGGGTAATGCCATACAATAACATGGTTTCCTGAATGATAGCGGGATAGAGCCCGATTCCGCCAGGGGTTACCATAATCCCCACGCTTCCTAATACCAGGGATGACAGGGCTGCCCCCGGATTGAGCCCGCTGGTTTCGGGGAAACAGAAAAAACAGACATAGATCATCAGGAAATAGAGTCCCCAGATAGCCAGGGAATAAAAGACAAACAGACCGGGTTTGCGGATCTGGCTGAGCGATTTCAACCCTTCCCAGAACCCGAGGATCAGCCGCGTTATTTTATGAAACCATTTTGACCTGGCAATTTTTTTCCGCATCAGGTACAAGGCTAAAAAAAAGAGGAGAACCAGCAGGGCTGCTGAAAGGAAAAAGACCTTGTCGAAGATCGGGTTCTGGAATTTTTCTGCAAATTTCGGGTATACGTTGGTATTCAGGTAATGGCCGATGGTGCCGGCCTGGGTTCCAACCATCAGGAAAAACAGCAGGATAAAGATGATCATATCGATGGTACGCTCGGTTACTACGGTACCAAAGGATTTGTTGAAAGGGATTTTCTCGTAGCGTGCCAGGAGACCGCAGCGGGTAACCTCCCCCAGGCGCGGGAAGGCCATATTTGCAAAATACCCGACCATGACGGCGAAGAAGGTGTTTTTCAGGGAAGGATGATAACCCATTGGCTCAAAAAAGAGCATCCAGCGTAATGCGCGGAATAAATGGCTTATGATCCCCATGCTGATGGTGAGGATAACCCAGTTGTAATTGGCCGTCCGGAAGGAATGAATAATCTGTATCCGTTCCTCCGGGGTAAGTCCGCGCAGGGAAAGCCAGATAATAACAAGGCCAAGGCTTAGGAAAATGACAAATTTGATAAAGGTAGCTACCCAGTTTTTCGGGGGCATTTCTTCTGAAAGGAGTTCGGTCATTCCTGCGGTTTTTTACCCGTAATAAGTTTGTTCTTGGCGTCAGGGAAGGCGATGGAGGGTTTGAAACTTTTTGCAGCTTCAAAATCCATCGTGGCATAGGAGACAATGATCACCAGGTCGTTGGGTAAAAATTTCCGTGCAGCGGCTCCGTTCAGACAAATGGTCCCGCTTCCGCGCTCACCTCTAATAACATAAGTTTCGATCCGTTCGCCATTATTAATGTTCAAAACCTGCACCTTCTCAAATTCAATCAGGTTCGATTCATTCATCAGTTCTTCGTCAATGGTAATACTGCCAACATAATTGATGTTGGCCTCCGTGACGGTGGCACGATGGATCTTCGATTTTAATACTTGAATCTGCATCATGCTGCAAAATTACAAAAAAAGTTCAATATTGTCGATGAGCCTGACATCTCCCAGGAAAACCGCGATAAAAGCCATGGCCCGGGCCTTATGGCGCCAGTTCGTGACAGGCTGCAGGCTTTCCATATCGCCAATTTCCAGATAATCAAGGTGGAATTCAGGAATTTCCCTGATCTTTTTAGCCGCCCATTCCCTGGCTTCCGGCACCGGTATTTTTCCTGATTTTTCCTTTAGTTTAGTGAGCACCTGGTAAATCTTAGGGGCGATATTGCGCTCTGCAATGGTTAACCGCATGTTGCGTGAACTCATGGCCAGACCGTCGGGCTCGCGGATAATTTCGCAGGCCACTATTTCAACCGGGATCTCCAGTGTTTTCACCATATACCGTATGATGGCCAGCTGCTGAAAATCTTTTTTACCAAAATAGGCCCGTGCAGGCTTTACGATGGCAAATAGCTTTTCAACGATGGTGGCAACGCCTGAAAAGTGTCCCGGTCTGAATTTTCCCTCCATGACCTTGTCGAGTTTTCCAAAATCCAAAACCAGCCCGGCAGATTCGCCTTCGGGGTACATCTCGATGGCTGAGGGGGCGAAAAGCACATCGCACCCGGCCTCACGCAGAACTGCCGTATCACGCGCCATGGTCCGGGGGTAGTTTTGCAGATCCGCCTTGTTGTTAAACTGGGTCGGATTCACGAAAATGCTGCAGACGGTCACATCATTTTCCAGCTTAGACCTGGAGATGAGCGACAGGTGTCCTGCGTGTAATGCCCCCATGGTAGGAACAAACCCGATACTTTTTCCATTTGCCAGGATTTTACTGAGGTAATTCCTGGTCTCGGTTATGGTAGAAAATTCTTCCATCAAGCTTGGTTGGCTTTTACAAAAGTGCAAAAAAAAACCGTCTAAATGTTGGATAGACGGTTTTTTATATAAATCATATTGTTATTACTGACCCGGATTATTCCAACCCCCGTTCAGAAGGGGAAATACTGCCGGGTTTCCGGCGACTGATCAGAGGGATCCTTCGTCGTATGCCTTTTCACCATGCAATGCAACATCGAGACCGGCCATTTCTTCATTTTCCGATACCCGCACCCGTGTGACCAGGTTGATCAGGGCCAGCATGATATAGGTGAAGATGAAGGCATATGCGGAGGCTGCCACCACGGTAATAAGTTGTTTGAAGAAGAAAGAGGTTTGCCCGAACCAAAGTCCGTTGGTAACCACGGCCGGGTTAACGGCATTGTAGGCAAAGACCCCGAGCAGGATGGTACCCAGCACACCGCCGATACCGTGAACCCCCCATACATCAAGGGCGTCATCCCACTTCATTTTATTTTTCAACTGGACGGCCAGGTAACAGGTGCCTCCCGCTGCAATCCCTATAAGTGGTGCCGACCACATGGGGACAAATCCCGCACAGGGCGTGATGGTAGCGAGCCCGGCAATTGAACCCGTAAGCAACCCTAAAAGTTTAGGCCTCCCTTCACGAATCCATTCGATGGCAACCCATGCCGCCGTTGCGAATGAGGCAGCGACATCCGTGTTGATAAAAGCCAGGGCGGTGATCTTGTCCACCTGTAATTCGCTGCCGGCATTAAATCCGTACCAGCCAAACCAAAGCAGTCCGCTGCCGATAGCAACCAGGGGAATGCTGTTCGGCGTCGAATTTTTATCACTGCGGGCACCTACATAGAATACCGATGCCAGGGCCGCAAAACCAGCCGTCGCATGGACCACAATACCGCCGGCAAAGTCGAGAACGCCCCACTGTGCGAGTAAGCCATTACCCCAGATCATATGGACAAACGGGTAATATACCATGATTTGCCAAACGGTGAGGAAGATCATGTAGGAGCGGAAGGTAACACGGTTGACGAAGGCGCCGGTGATAAGGGCAGGGGTGATGATGGCAAACATCATCTGGTAAACGAAGAAGACGATTTCGGGAATTTTACCATTGCCCGAATACATCGAATCAATGCTCACTCCATTGAGAAACGCCTTGTCGAAATTGCCGAAAATGCCGCCTGCTCCGCCGCTGAAACAGAGCGAATAACCAAAAATGAACCAGAGCACCGTTGTCCATCCAAGCGAAGCAAAACTCTGGATCATGATTCCCAGAATATTGCGTTTGGTGGCCAATCCGCCATAGAAAAACGCCAGAGCCGGCGTCATCAACATTACCAGGCTTGCCGATAACAGCATAAACCCGGTTGAACCTACATCAATTGATCCCATAAAATAAATTTTAGATTTATGATTTACAACTTATAATGATATTCCAAACACCAAAAACACACTCTGTGCCTGTGGATTCGTGATCAATGACCCGCTTACCGGGATAGAAAAATCCTTGGTGATCGTAATGGGTTTCGAAATTGTCAATCCTGCATTGACAATACCCCCATAGGGACCGTACCAGCCTGAACCCATCGGGATGCCGCCGACGAAGGGTTTTATGCCAATCCCCTTGATATTAAAGGGATAGGCAACTTCAAAATAGGTCGAATAGTTGTTTTTACTGCCTTCATACAGCCCCGCCGCATTCTTGTCCTTATCATCGCCATATACCAGGGTTCCGGCATAGAGCTGAAGTGGGAACTTGTCGGGGCCTGCCCAAGAAAGGCAAACTTCCAATGTGTGGCCGGTCGTTTTGTTATTAAAATTGAAGTACCTGTTCCCGTTGTTAGGATCGAGGGAGTTGGGCAGGAAATAATCATATGCCATCAGGGTGAACCCTTTGATAGTATAGGAAAGGTAAAAGTCAAATTCGGCATAGTGCCCCATGCTGACGACGGTGCTGTCGTTGATCTTCTTTGAATACTGGCCGAGACCATAGGAGCCCCAGAATCCTGCTTTGAATCCGGCAACCGAAAAGGCAACGCTCGGCTGAACGGCAGGAGAATTGCCATAATCGGCACCCCGCCAGATGTAACGGCTTACCACGTCGGTACCTACGCTGAAGGCAGCGGCGCTACCGGACTTTTCATCCATCTTGTTTTCATCCTGCAACTGGGCGTAAAGGCAATTCACGAGCACCATCAGCAGACCCGCCAGGATAAAGGCTTTGTATCGGGTAACATATCTTCTCATCGCAAGTGATTTGTTATTAAATTCACATGCAATGTTAGGGTGATTGAATTTCCCCTGCAATCCTGTAAAATACTGAAATTTAATCGGGTGAAAAACCTATGGGGACATACGTATCATACGTATCATTCTTTCCCTGCCTGCCTTTTTGTACCCTGGAGGCTGTCAGATTTCCACAATCTTATTCCGGATCGCGTATTTAATCAATTCGACAGTTGACTTCAACTCCAGCTTTTTCATGATATGATTTTTATGGGTCTCGACAGTCCTGATGCTGATATCGAGTTGATCGCTGATCTCTTTGTTGATAAACCCTTCGGCGAAAAGTTTCAGGATCTCGATTTCACGGGTGGTCAGGGGTATCGGCCCGCGCTGGGGCATGGTGTCGTCTTCTTTGGCTTTGCGGACATAACTTTTCAGCATGATCCTGGAAATGGAGTCGGCGAAAAATTCATCACCCTGGTAAATGGTCTGGATGGCAGTGAGCAGTTCTTCGCGCGAGGTGTTTTTAGGGAGATACCCGCGTGCGCCGGCCTTTACCGAGTTGAAAATAAAGTCTTCATTGGTGTACATCGACAGGATCAGCACCTGTGTCTGCGGGTACTCCACACTGACACGTTTTGTGATCTCAATGCCGGTCGTGTCGGGTAACGAGATATCCAGGATGAGGATATCGGGCGGTTCAATGGCAATTTTCTCATAGCACTCCTTCCCGGAGGCAGCTTCTCCAAGGATGGTAAGGTTTTCGGCGCTCATCAGCAATGCTTTGATCCCATCCCGCACAAGCTGGTGGTCATCCACGAGGAAAATCCTGATTTTTGACATAGGTTGATATAATTGGTACATTAACAGTAATATGGGTTCCTTTGCCGGGTTCCGCCAGGATCTCGATATGCCCTTCCAGCAGGCTGGCACGCTCGCGCATGTTATGGATACCGTTTCCTCCCCCCTTTTCTGCCTTATCCATCGAAAACCCCTTTCCGTTGTCGCGGACCAGCAAGGTCAGCAAATCGGCGCCCCTGGTCAGGCTCACCCATACTTCACTGGCTTCAGCGTGTTTAACGATGTTATTTAATGCCTCCTGCATCAAACGGTAAACATAGGTTTTGCTTTTTTTATCAAGATCGTCGCAATCGCCTTTCGCGTCAAAATGAATGCGAATCCCGCTGTGTTCTTCGGTTTCGGAGAAGAGGTTTCGGAAGGCGATCGCCAGTCCGAAAGCCTCCAGTACCGAAGGCATCAGGTTGTTTGAGATCCGGCGCACTTCATCGATGATCTGGTCGAAATATTTTTTCAACTCCTGGATTGAGTTCCTGATATCCTTGCCGTCCTGGTATAACAGGCTTTCCATGCGGAGTTTGATGGCAATCAGCAACTGGCCTATGCCGTCGTGGAGTTCGCGCGAAAGCCGCTGTCTTTCCAGCTCTTCTCCATCAATCACCGACCGCATCCTTCCAAAACGCTCCTGCTGCAATTCGGTGGTTTTCTCCCTGATCTGCCTGACCATGATGTTGAATGATTCGGTGAGCGCGCCGATTTCATCATACGTGGTGACCGGAAGTTCAAGATCATAGTGGCCCTCGCCAAGATTAATGGTGGCCTCCTTCAATCGTATTAATGGTTTTGTTATCTGACGGGCAATGAACATGACAAAGACGAAAAACACGATCATGATGATCATACTGAGCATCAGGATTCGGGTACGTGTTTCATAAATCGGGATCATAGCCTCCTGCAGATCGATTTCGGCCAGGATCGCCCAGTTGAGGCCCGGAACCAAAATCTTTCCATAGGAAGAAAGCACCGGGATATTCCTGTAATCATTCGTGGCGATCGATCCTTCATTGCCGGCCATGGCATGGAGCACGGGCTGAGTCTTTACAAGGGTTTTCAGGATTGATTTCGGCTGGAACCGCGAGGTTGAACGCATCAGGTAATCGGGGCCGACCAGGTAAGTCTCACCGCTAAGCCCCAGCCCGCTGAGCGGGTTGTTGTTGAGCATCATGCCATTGATCCCGTCCATGGTTATCACCAGGATCAGGATGCCCGTCATCTCCTGGTGCCCGTGCACATTTCCCCTGATGGCAGCGCTGATTAACTGGAAGGGGGTTCCTGTTCCTGCATCAAACATGATGTCGCATAACACGACCGGCAGGCTTTTCAGCTTTTTACGAAGCCCCGCCACGAGAGAATCGGGAATTAAAGGAACGGGCAAAGTGCCTCCTGTAACGGCAGTGTCATGAAGGTAGCCATGAAAAGAACCACCCTCTTTCCCGAAAATGAAAAAGGAGGAAAAATGCTGTCCGAGGGGGCCGAAGGTCGCGGCAAAATTCCGAAGGGTTTCCTTCCCGGCGGCCGCTTCCCGCTTTGCCGCCAACAGTGCGGGATTCCTGCGGTCACGATCCTGAACGTGGTTTATCCGGCCGGCAGCCTCTGCCACATCCGGGGTTGCGGCCAGAAAGGTAATATCCCTGACACGGTCGGAATAATACTGTTCAACCTGGTTTTTTTTAACAATGCGGAGCGAGGTGAGCTGGTCAAAGGTCCGGCTGATCAGCGCTCTCCTGGTGCTGTAAAATGATACTGTGCTGATTATCAGGATCGAGCCGATACCCAGCAAAACAAAGTAAAGGATGAGTTTTTCGTTTAGGGAGGTGTTCTTCATTGATTTTTACTACTTTTGAATCATGATGACGATGAAGCTGGTTCGATCCGGGAACAAACATACTAAAAATAGCGGTTATGAGGATCTATTTTATAAGAGAAACACGTAATATCTTTTCGCTCATACTGATTTTTCTTGCAGGTAATCTACTCCTCAGTATCGGCAACCAGGTTATTGCCCAGGAAAAGACCGTGACCTATTATGCCGACCCTTCCGCTGTGCCGCCCGATCTGCCGGTTTCCTTAAGCCACCTGACGGCCCACGTTTCGTTTAAACCTGAACAAAACCTGGTAACCGGAACAGCTGATTTTACCTTTATTCCAATCAGGTACAAGGGCGACTCGATCGTTTTCCAGACACCTGATTTTTCTGTATCTTCGGTTAAAGTCGACGGGGTGGAGGTATCCTTCCACCAAACGGCAGGAAAACTAACTGTGATTCCGCAACCCTCCCTGTGGGAGATCTCCTCTTTTGTTAAGCCTCCCGAATCACATATCGCCATTGTTTATTCGTCAATACCTCTTTCCGGGCCGATCTATTTTATAGGGTGGAAGCCTGAGGAGGCCGGCAAACGGAAGGAGATCTGGGCGCATCGTTCCTCAGGCTGGCTGCCCTATCTTGATGGCCGGATCACGGTCGACATGTTCATCACCTTCGACAGGAACTTCAAGGTGTTTTCCAATGGCGAACGTGTCGAAGTTACCGACAATCCTGATCAAACCAGGACCTGGCATTACGCGATGAAGAAAAATCACCCGTTTTTCTCCACTTCGCTGGTCATCGGGGATTACCAGTATGAACCGGCGAAAACCTCGAAAGGGATTCCGCTCGAATACTGGTATTATACCGGCATGTCCGACAGGGTGGCGACCACCTACAAGTATACGCCCCTGATGTTCGATTTTTACGAACAGGAGATGGGGGTTGGCTATCCCTATCCGGTATACCGGGAGGCGCCGGTGATCGATTATATGTACGGCGCCATGGAAACCACCACCAGTACGGTTTTCGGTGATTATATGCTGATCAGTCCAAGAGCCTGGTGGCAGCGTAATTATGTCAATGTAAATGCCCATGAACTGGCCCACCAGTGGTTCGGCAACTGTGTGGCTCACTTTGTTAACCGGGATGTGTGGCTCACCGAAAGTTTTGCAACCTACTATGCGAAAATATTCGAAAAGAGCATCTATGGGGACGATTATTACCAGAATGTCCGGAATGATGAGATGAATTTGGCCTTTGACGCGGCAAAGAAGAACAGTTACCCGGTAGGGGGATCGCAGGGAGGCACCCAACGGATCTATCAGAAGGGTTCCCTGGTGCTCGACATGCTGCGCGACGTTATGGGCGACCAGGCATTTAAAAGCGCCATCCACCGATACCTTGAAAAATACCAGTTCGGCTACGCTGAAACCAACGATTTTATCCGGTGCTGCTATGAAGCCGGCGGTAAACCCTTCAACTGGTTTTTCGATGAATGGATCCTGAGGGGAGGCGAGCCTGAATATATTGTTCGGGATTCCTTGTCGGTCGATCCTGAAGGAAAACGGATTACCGTGTTTAAGGTCACACAGGTGCAGGCAACAAATGAACTGACAGGCCTTTTCAAAATGCCTGTCGTGTTTGAGGTCCACTACAGCGATGGCACGGCCGACAGGCAAACAGCCTGGGTCGAGAAGAAATACACAGAGGTTGTCATTCCTGTTAAGGGTGATAAACAGGTTGATTTCCTGTTGTTTGATCCCGGCAGGAGAATCCTGAAAAAGGTGACCTTTATCCGCCCGTTTAGCCAACTTGCCTCGCAGGCGCTCAAGGCGGAAAACATGATCGACCGGTATGATGCCTGTGTGGCATTGAGGACTACTCCCTTTGAGACCAAGGAGGAGCTTTTAGAGAAATTATTCAGGAGGGAAAAATTCTGGCTGGTCAAGTCTGAAATACTGGAGCAGCTTGGACCGGGACGCTCCCCTGAAGTGGTGGAGACTTTCCGCGAGGCCTTGCTGGACCAGGATGCCAATGTGCGGAAATCGGCGTTGAAAAACCTTGTCCCCGTTCCTGACCTGCTTCAGAATACAGTTGAAACCATGCTTCAGGACTCCAGCTACCTGAACGTGGAACTGGCCCTTGGCTCCCTTTGCCTCTCCTTTCCCAGGCAAACTGAGCATTACCTTGACCTTGCAAAGGGATTTGATGGCTGGCGCGGTAAGAACATCCGTATGAAATGGCTCGAACTGGCGATCAACAGCGGGAAGAAGGAGTTTTTACCGGAACTGGTTGGTTATACAGGTCCTGGCTATGAATTCGAAACCCGGATGAATGCCTTTGCCCTGTTGAAAAAGCTGAATTACACCGACACGGTGACACGCAGGAACGCGGAAGATGCCAGTAAACACTGGAATAATAAGTTAAGCAGTGTTGCTGCTGATTATCTGAAATAACCGACAACAAGAGAGCGATGTGGTTTAATAAAAAAATCCTTACCCGGACGGTGCTCCTTGTCTCTTTTGTGAGCCTGTTTACCGACATTGCCAGCGAGATGCTCTATCCCGTCATGCCGGTTTACCTTAAATCCATTGGATTTTCAATTCTGCTGATCGGCATCCTGGAGGGACTGGCCGAGGCGACAGCGGGTTTAAGCAAAGGCTACTTCGGTAAACTATCGGATGTGCAAAACAGGCGCGTTCCCTTTGTCAGGGCCGGGTATATCATGGGTGCCATTTCCAAGCCGCTCATGGCGGTATTCACCTTTCCGCTCTGGATATTTTTCGTACGTACCCTCGACCGGTTTGGCAAGGGCGTCAGAACCAGCGCCCGTGATGCCATGCTGAGCGATGAAACCACGCCTGAACACAAAGGCAAGGTTTTTGGTTTTCACCGGTCGATGGATACCGTGGGAGCCGCGATCGGCCCGGTGCTGGCACTGATCTTTCTCTGGTTATACCCTGGTCAGTACAGGATCATGTTCGTGATAGCATTTTTCCCGGGTTTGGTGGCGATTGCCATGACCTTCCTGCTGAAGGACAAACCCCCGCAGGTCCGGGTTCTGAAACCTGACAAGCTGCCTGCTGCCCGACCCTCCGTTGGCTTCTTTTCCTACCTGAAATACTGGTCAAAGGCTACTCCCGGGTATAGGTACCTGGTCGCCGGGTTGCTGCTGTTCACCCTGTTCAACAGCTCGGATGTCTTCCTTTTACTGGTATTGAAAGGGCATCATCTTAGCGATACCATGATGATAGGGTTTTATATTTTCTACAACCTGGTTTACGCGCTATTTTCCTATCCGCTGGGCGCCCTGGCCGACCGGATTGGTCTGAAAACAATGCTCATTACAGGGCTGTTCCTCTTTTCAATCGTTTATACCGGGCTTGGATTTGCCTCCTCGCTGGTCGTCATCGGAATATTGTTTTTCCTCTACGGCTTATATGCAGCCAGTACGGAAGGAATCTCCAAGGCCATCATCTCGAACATGGCGGCCAAATCGGAAACTGCAACGGCGATAGGTTTCTATAACAGCATGACCAGTGTTTTTACGCTACTTGCAAGTTCGGTTGCAGGTATATTGTGGTTTTCAGTAGGATCAAGGGCGATGCTGATGATCTCGGGAGGCGGTGTCTTCCTGGTGGTTTGCTACCTGGGATGGGTTTTTCTCTACCGGAAACAGGGAACCTGATACCAGGAGTTTCATGCAAATCTTCCGGATATCCTGTTTTTTTTGTACGATGCTTGGTAGTTTAAAAAAATTGGAATATCTTTGCACTCCATTTTGAATTACCATTTTAACCAGAACTGTCATGGCAAGGATTTGTGAAATTACGGGAAAGATTGCAATCAAGGGACATAAAGTATCCCATTCCAATAAGAAATCGAAACGCTGGTTCAGCCCCAACATCCAGACAAAGACCTTTTTTATTGAGGAAGAAAACCGCGACATCAAGCTGAGAGTTTCAGCTGAAGGGTTACGCCATATGAATAAAAAAGGCGTATATGTCTGTATAAAAGAAGCAAGGGAAAAAGGATATCTTACCAAGTAATTTTTTTTCAAGGGTAAACGAATGCTGTTACGCCGTAACAGCATTTTTTTTGTCTTCATCATTAGGAAATAAACAGCAGGAAAACACGTTATTAAAGCTTAAGAACCACCTCTTCCGAATGAGAAACAGCCTTGCCTTTATACTTGCCCTGTTTGCCTTCCCTTTTTTTGCCTACACACAACAGGTTCATGAGGCAGAGGATAACAGCCAGCTGGTCCAGTTTTCGGGGATGACCATCACGGCCGACAGCCTGAACCCGGTGCCCTATACCAAAATTATTGACATCTTCAGCCACCGCGGAACCACCAGCGATATAAACGGATATTTCTCTTTCGTTGCCCACAAGAAGGATACCGTCGTATTCACAGCCATCGGTTTTAAACCGGTCTCGTTCATCATTCCCGATACCATCACCAAACAGCGGTATTCGCTCATCCAGCTGATGACAGCCGATACCCTTACGCTCGCAGCCGCCTTTATCTTCCCTTGGCCTACGCTGGAAGACTTTAAGCGGGCATTCGTGGAGATAAAAATTCCCGACGATGATCTTGAAATTGCGCGTAAGAACCTCAAGGCAGCTGATATCAGGATGAGAGCCGAAAATTATCCCATGGATGCCAACATGAACTACCGTAACTATATCGACAACCAGACCAGCAAACTCTATTACTTTGGTCAGCAGCAATCATTCAACATCTTTAACCCCTTTGCCTGGGCAAAGTTCATAAAAGCCTGGAAAGAGGGAAAGTTTAAATCGCAGGAGGAACGTTTAAAATAAAGCCGGCCTTGAGAATATTGCCCTATATCCCCTTATTGCTGTTCATTTTATTGAGTCCGGTCCTGTCTGCCCAGGAGGAAACAGCCACCCTCACCGGGCTGGTTTCACTTTCCGGGTCATCTGCCTCCCAACAATTCGTCAATGTTGCCATTAAGGGCACAACCACCGGTACAACCACCGGGAAGGATGGCCGTTTTGTTTTTACTGTTCCTGCCAACAAACAACTGGTTATCCTCTTTTCGTATGTAGGGTATGAAACCGATTCGGTTGCCGTCAGGTTGAAACCGGGTGAACAAAGGTTGATGAACCGCTCCCTGCAGCCGGTCTCAACCCAGCTCGGATCGGTTGAAATCAGGGATCAGCAGCTGAGAACCAATACCTTCAGCCGGCTCGACCCCAAAGCGCTGACCTTTATTCCAACGATTAATGCCAGCGTTGAAGATCTCATTAAAACCATGCCCGGCGTATCATCCCGCAATGAACTCAGTTCCCAGTATTCGGTTCGCGGCGGGAATTATGATGAAAACCTGGTTTTTGTCAACGACATTGAAATTTACCGCCCCTTCCTGGTCAGGTCGGGTCAGCAGGAGGGACAAAGTTTTTTGAACCCCGACCTGGTTTCGGGAATTTCTTTTTCGGCCGGTGGTTTTGATGCCAAATACGGGGATAAGATGTCGTCGGTGCTGGATATCAAATATAAAAAACCCACCGAATTTGCAGGATCCTTCGATGTAAGTCTTCTCGGTGCAGACGCCCACCTGGAGGGAACCATTTCAAAAAAGCTGTCCTACCTCTTCGGTACCCGTTACAAAACGAACTCCTACTTGCTGAAAGGGCTTGATACCAAAGGAAATTACAAGCCCCGGTATTTCGATTTCCAGGGGGTGCTTAATTACGAGGTCAATCCAAAATGGGAGATATCCCTGCTGGGCACCTATGTGGATAATTCCTATAAGCTGATCCCCCAAACACAGGAAACCAGCTTTGGGACCCTCGACCAGGCCTACAAGCTGAAAATTTATTTTGATGGGCAGGAGGCCGACCGCTACCAGAACTGGTTATCGGCCGTTACCCTTACCTATAAACCTGCCCAGAATATCAGGCTGAAACTGATCTCCTCCGCATTTCAGACCTATGAAGCGGAAACCTACGATATTTCCGGGGAATACTGGCTTAGCAAACTGGAGGTCTACCAGGGGTCGACCAAGGGCCAGGTTCCGGAGATTCTCGGCGTCGGGGCCTACCTGCAGCATGCCCGCAATTACCTTGATGGCACCGTGTTCAATATTGAACACCGCGGGTCGTGGGAGAAGGAGAAAAGCAACATGACCTGGGGGGTGAAATATCAGCATGAATTCTTTAAAAATACTGTCAATGAATGGGAATTGCAGGATTCGGCAGGCTATTCGCTGCCCCATCCGCATGATACCATCGGGTCGCAGCATCCCCCGAAAAACGACCTGCTCCTGTCAAACGCAATCAACAGCAATAACACCATCAACACGAACCGTTACACCGCCTTCGTGCAGGATACCTGGACCTTTAAGAACGGCACGAACGACATCTCCGTGACAGCCGGGCTGCGCAGTGTGTTCTATGATTATAACAGTGAGCTTACCCTGAATCCCCGCGTCAATATCTCCTTCAAGCCTCACTGGAAGCATGAGATGGTGATGCGCCTCTCTGCCGGCATCTATTCACAGCCGCCTACCTTCAGGGAAATGACCGACCTGAACGGCTCCATCGTGCCCGGGCTTAAGGCCCAGCGGTCGATCCATGTGGTAGCAGGCAGCGACTTGTACTTTACGGCCTGGGGCCGGCCATTCAAATTTGTCACGGAGCTTTATTATAAAAACATTCAAAACCTGATCCCCTACGAACTCGACAACATGAAGATAAGGTACTACGGCACCAACGATGCACACGGGTATGCCGCCGGGATCGACTTCAGGGTAAATGGTGAATTTGTCAAGGGCGCTGAATCGTGGGCGAGCCTTTCGTTCATGAGAACAGAAGAGTTTTTCCAGGGATCGTGGATCCCGCGCCCGACCGATCAGCGCATGAACCTGGCGATATTTTTCCAGGATTATATCCCGGGGTTCCCCTCCTGGAAGATGAATCTCAACCTTGTGTATGGTTCAGGGCTGCCCTTTGGCCCCCCGAATGCTCCCCGCAAGGACCAGGTCTGGCGGATCCCACCCTATCGCCGGGTCGACATTGGCCTGTCCAAACAGCTGATCAGCACCCATACCCGGTTTTCTTCGAAGAACCCCCTCAGGGCCTTCAAAAACGTATGGTTAACCCTCGAGGTTTTCAACCTGCTCCAGATCACCAATACCATCTCCTACCAATGGATCACCGATATCAACGGCAAGGAATATGCTGTTCCGAACTACCTGACACCCAGGATGTTCAACCTGAAGCTGATCACCAATTTTTAAGCGACATTGCGGGCTATTCATCGTTGCTGCAGGATTCTTGTGATATGGAACGACGTTAACTGCTACCTGATCAGAAGGATTTTCCGGGTGATAATTCCGGAGGCGGTTGTCAACTTTAACAGGTACAGGGATGAAACTGCACGCCGTCGACCCACATCGTAAAGCCGTAATCCCAGGTGTCGGGGCGGAATTCAATGTAATTTACCTGTTCAAGCGACATAGTCCCTGCCATCGACCGGGTAAACTGGGTGTTGCCGGCCAGCGGGAACCTGTATTGTTTCCAGGAGAGGTTGGCTGCATTCAGCAGCGAGGGCGATGCGGTATATTTATAATAGTCGCCGTGGTCGTCTCCAACCCGGATGGTAAAATACTGAAACCCGTATTGCGGCTGTTTTATGGTCCTGACCCAAAACCACAGGGTATCATTGCTGTCAACCACCGAGTTGAAGGAGTATCCCAGCCAGAAGCCATAGGCGCTGTAGTTGCAACTGTTATGCCTGTATACATTTCCACCGGCAAAAGTTGCCTCAATGGCATTGTGTGGCGAATAAGAACATTCATTCCAGGCAAAACAGTTGTTGTTGGGGATATTGGAATGCTGGTACTGGCCCAGGAAAATCCCGTCACCCGAGTAGGAGAGGTCATTGTGTTCAACGATGTTATTATTGGAAACGATGAGCAGGATCGCGCCGCAATCGCTGGGGTCGGTGAGCGGCCGGTTGATGTGGGCGCAGTTGTTCTGGTAAATATGGCAGGTGTCGGTCCAGAACATGCGGATACCATAGGATGTATTCCAGGAGAAGTTGTTGTTGTGGAGCGAAACACTGTCGCAGTGGTAAAGCGCCACCCCGTCGTTCTGCATCGTCATCGTATTGTTGAAGATACTGGCTGCGCGGCTCTGGTACATCATCACCCCGCCACCCAGGGCCTGGGTTTAGTCGGCCCACACATCGATAAACCCCGACGAATCCACCTTGTTCCGGCAAAATACGTTGCCGTTGATGGTGATATGGTCGGAGTTGGTGATATAGACGGCATATTTGTAGTGAAATACCGAATCGAAATTCTTGATGACCACATTGTGCGCATTGCTGATTTTTATCATGTAGCCGGCCGAACCGACACCGTCAACCCTGCAGCTGTCGCCATCAAGCACGATATTCTGCACGCCGTTGATCTGGATGACCCCGTCGGCCGGGGCATCGGAAAATGCATAGTTCCCGGCAGCGAACTTGATGTTCGAATTACTGCCGATAACCATGTTATTGCTGATGGGAAGGTAGGTTTGCGCCACGAGGGTAATGCTAAACATTACCGCAATGTAAATACTCAATAATTTTTTCATTTCACCGGGAGTAACATCACCATGCATTGTTTAATAAGCTGAAATTGAGCTGGCCTGGGTGCAAGGGTGATTGGTTAATACGAATTTATTGATTTTACCAATGTGCGAAAATAAAAAACTGATTGATTGTTATTATCATGAGCGGCCACTTAAATTAGCTTGAAATTCAATTGAATTAATATCGATAAAGTGTGATAATGGTTATCCCTAAGTGTATTGTTACCTCAGGCAGGAATCCAAACATACCTGACCTGGTTAGCAACCAGGTAATTAATAATCGCACGAGGATATATAAAACGGGTAAAACCAGAGGCAGCAGTTCTGAAGGTATTAAGATTGCACGACTTGTCCGGCAAGGTGAAGTGTGAAAAGAAACAGGATGCCTGAACCGGATTTCTACTTTTTGAGTTTTAGCTGGGAGTATCGGGGCCCTTTAATCTTTAATACAATCAACAACAATTGACATGGGTCTATATGGGTTACGAACCCTCTCATCATGGTCAGGTGTTCTCTGCACGTAGCCAACAGAATAGTCGATCTTGTTTGTAATTCCTTCTCCCATTTCATTATAATAATGGTAAAAAAGTATTTTCTTAAACAATGTTTTTTCAAGCATGTTTTTCACAATTTCATATTTTGGAAACCATACATGTCCTCCTTCTACCACCTTTCCATCTTTAAATGCTCCTCCTCCAACAGGATCAAAAGTAAGTTCTCCTGATTTATCCTTTAAAGTCCTATCGTTGAGGATATTGCACCGGTAGTCAGGTATCGATAACCTGAAAACACCACCGGGTTTCAGAACCCTGTATATCTCATTTATCACAGTTGGCAGTATTGCCAACGGGATATGTTCAAAAACATCTTCAGATTGATAGACACTCACACAATTATCAGGAAGAGGATATTTTTTGGTAACATCATGTTGTATGTGCCTGTTGTTTTTTTGTGAAAGTGAAAGCCCAATATACCTTTTATATTCTTCTTTATCAGGGACATCCCCTGCATACAAATAAATGGTTTCCCGGTTCTTTAACTTTGTAAAAGTATAGCCGCCATTAAAAAAGGATACTATTCCTTTGCCTTTTTTGAATAACCGGAACAAAATCGGCGGGGTAATATCTTTGATATTCATGGGATGTTTTTTTCGTTTATGAATACTTGTTCAATCGTTTTCAGATAGGGTATTGTTGTTTTTACTTTTAATTCTTCCCAACAAAAATAAACTTAATTTTCTTTTGGGCAAGAATTTCTTTGGAGATTACCTCAGCCGGGAGGTAATAACCTGGAGATTTATCAGTAAAAAACAGCCTGGCTGAAAAGCAGGAGAGAAGCGTGACGGGTTAGCGCTTTTTGGGATTGTCCTTAACGAAAAACGATTTGGGACGCAAAACCTTGTCAAAGGTAAAGTACTGGATGAGGGTAAAGTCCTGGCCGTCGTTTACCGAGGCATACAGGCGGTCAAGGTCATAGGGCAGGGGAATGCCATTGGGGTCGGTCTGACCATCAGGTCCCTTTTTATGATAGGTTTTAATGCTTTTGGTCTTTCCCGAAGTATCGGTCAGGGAGATGATGATAAAGGGCTGTGAGGCAAGAATGGAATCCTTGCGGGCCTTGTCCATGTCATTCAGCAATGCTTCGTAATTGAGATTGCGGAACCCCGACAGGAAGTTCAGCAGTTTCAGGGTGTCGTAATCGGTTATTTCGGCATGATCGGACAATCCTCGGATTGAAAATTGATTTTTCCCGTTATTCCTGACTTCGTAGGAATAATCAGGGTCAGCAAGGATCTCGACCTTGATCGAGGCAATTTCGGGAATGGTCTTTTTGAAAATGTTGTAATCCCTCCAGTACTTTTCAATAGGGCTGTATCGCGGGGAGACAAATCCCCTGAATCCTGGAAGAAAGGTGATAAAGGGTTTGGAGGAGTTCTCCATCAGCATAAAGCAACCGAGGTTGTTTTGGGTGGCGCCTCCGACGTAGTATACCTTGGTAAGTTTCTCATGCGGGAACCACCGGATAATGCCAAACAGGTCGACGCGGTAGACCCACTGGTAAATTTCAACCTTCACGGCATTGACTGCAAGTTCCCTGACGATATTGTCATGGGCTGCATTGGCTACGGGCGACTGAACCTCGATTCCCACCATGGTTTTGAGCAACAGCTCGACCGAAAGTTTCTGTGCCGGGTATTTGTCATTCACCATCCATTTCCCGGGCGACAACTTGGTAAGCTTTACGCTGTTGTTGTTTTTATCTCCGATGAAGATCTTGGTCACGTTCGACGAGTCGTTGAGTGCGAAATCGCTGATGGTGTGGCGAAAGGTGTTGCTGGATTGTGAAAGCCAGAGAACAAGCGCAACCAGCGCAAGGATGACAAATGTTACGAAAATGGACCTGTTTTTTTTCATACTGAAATCTATCGGACTGGACGTGCAAACGATCGTTTACGGAGCTGGAATTTCGTTATCCCGAATCCGGTGATCAGCAATATCGGGAGTAAGAGGTTGATCAGTTGCCAGAAAAGGCGTTGTTTGGTGATCCGGGTGGAGTCGAGCAATCTAAGTTTCAATTCCCGTGAACGAACGGAGATAAGGCCTGAATCATCGCAGAGGTAGTTGATGGCATTCAACGCCAGGTCTTTGTTGCCAAAGGTCTGCCGGGTATATTGATCAAATCCCAGGGGTAAGGGGTATCCCTGGGAAAAATGAAACTGGTTCTTAACCATATCGCCGTCGGTCATCACGATCATCTTGGTAGGTTTGCTTTTTGCTTTGTAGCCAAGGCTGCGGTTTTCGGACAATTCGGGGGGAATCCTGTGCACGTACGAGGAGTTAAAGGATCCCTCGAGCAGCACGGCAACAGGAAAGGGCCCCTTATTGAATGCCCGTTCGTTGGGCTGTCTTTTGACAATCTCAAGATCTATCAGGGCCGGCACATTTACCGTTCTCGAGTAGGGCGAAGTTTCCAGCAGGTAGGTCTTTTTGATCCCGGGGGCTGTAACGGTATCCAGGGTGCTGATAAATTCTGTTTTGATGGCATTGAGGCCGTTTACGATCGGGTGGTTGATGGATGGCATCAGCACCGGGAAGAAGTACCATGTAAAGAAATCAAACTGTGGCTGGTTGCCTATCTGGCCGGTCTTTATCGGGATCTTCAGCGCGGTGAGGTCCTGCACCAGGTTGGTGTTCATCCTTACACCGTAATTGAAGAGCATATCCTCCAGGTTGATATCGTTGGGAATGCCCATGGTGCTGTTCACCTTGATGCTGTCCATGCTGGCAAAAACTGGATCGATCAGCCACAAAACCTTGCCCCCGCGCATGATGAACTGGTCGATCAGGAACTTGTCGCGTTCGTCGAACTGGCTGGTCGGCTTGGCAATGATAATTGCCCTGTATTTGTTGACAAGCACATCGCTGGTTGAATCTGTTTTAAGCCTGACAGCCAGGCTGCTGATCTTATTCTTGATCTCGACCCTTTCAACGTTGTAAAACTCTGAAAGCGAATTCTGAAGGTCGTAGGTCTCCATCTGGGTAAGTTCACCCTGCCCCTCGATAATGGCAACCCGTGGCTTGATGGGGGTAGTGAGGTTTTTGATGGCGCTGGCAAGGTTGTATTCAAGGGTCTGGATGGAGTTGTTCAGCACTTTGTTCTGATCTTCCTGGAGTTGTGTCATCAGCAATTGCTGCGGGATTTGTTTCCCATGGTAGGTGACGATAGCGCCCGGAAAAAGAATAATCTGGGAGGAGACCCCCTTTTTATTTACCCTCAGGTCGGTAGGCTGCAGGCCACTTTGAACCAGCAAACGGTAGGCGTCATTGCGGTCTTTTGCGTTCGGGTTTTCCGAAGGGTTGACAAATTCGTACTGGATGTTTTTGCTGTAAACCCTGAATTCATCGAGCATCTCCCTGGTTTCGTTTGACAGCCGCTGGAAACCCGAAGGCAGGTCGCCGGCAAGATAAACCTTGAAAAAGACCACGTCATCCAGTTTTTTCAGCAGGGTTTTGGTCGCGGGGGCAAGGGAGTAGCGATGTTCGGCGGTGAGGTCAACCCGGGTGAAGATAAACGAGGCTATGATGTTCGTGAGCACAATAATGGCCAGGCCAAGGAACAGCCCGGTAATATTTGCGCGTTTGATATTTTTCTTTTTATCTGCCATACGATCCGTTACCATTTTCTGCTTTCCAACGATAATTTTGTGAGAAGTACAAATAGGGCTGTGACACTCAGGAAGTAGATCAGGTCGCGGCTGTCGATCACCCCCCTGCTCATGGAGGAATAATGGGCATTGAGTCCCAGCGATTCGATGATCAGCCCGGTCTTTCCTGATACGACAAAGTTGTAGATAAACTCAAATCCCATGTAGAGGAAAAAACAGATGAACACCGCGAGGATAAAGGAAACGATCTGGTTATCGGTAATGGAAGAGGCAAAAATCCCGATGGCAACGAAGCTGGCGCCCAGGAAAAGCAACCCGAGGTAGGAGCCCCAGATGCTGCCCGAGTCGAGGTTGCCGGCAGGAAGTCCAAGCAGGTAAACCGAGCCATAATATACGAGCGTCGGCAGCAGGGAAATCATGACCAGCACGATCCCGGCAAAATATTTTGCCATGATTACCTGCAGGTCGGTCAGTGGCTGGGTCATCAGCAGTTCCAGCGTGCCGCTTTTCTTTTCATCGGCAAATGAACGCATGGTAATGGCTGGTATCAGGAAAAGGAAGACAAAGGGAGCAAGGATAAACAGCCCGTCAAGACTGGCAAAGCCAAAATCGAGAATGTTGAATTCGAGCGGAAAAACCCAGAGGAAAAGCCCTGTCATCAGCAGGAACACAATCATAACGATGTACCCGATGAGTGAGTTCAGGAACCCGTTGATCTCTTTCTTAAAAAGGGTGAACATGTGCACATTGGTTAAGGGCGTGCAAAATTAGCAATTTTCAGCCACCAAAATGCACCCCCTGGAAGATTTTAGGGTGTCTGCCGCGAAATATAGACAGAATAATCGACAAGTTTCGGGGCGTAGGTTTCCTTCAGCAAATGGGAGGAAATCAGGAAGTCGGCGGTTGACCGGTTACAGGCTGTCGGGATGTTATAAACCACCGTAATCCGCAACAATGCCTTCACATCCACATCGTGCGGCTGGGGCTGCATGGGATCCCAGAAAAAGATGAGCAGGTCGATCATCCCTTCCGAAATCAGCGCTCCCAGCTGCTGGTCGCCCCCCAAGGGCCCCGATTTCAGCTTGACGATATCAAAGGTGATCTTCTCATCCTCCTCGAGTTTGTTGAGGATCGTCTCCTCCACCAGTTTGCCGGTGGTGCCGGTACAGATGAGGTGATGGCCCAGCAGGGTCTTGTAATTGAACTCAACCCATTCCACAAGGTCTTTCTTGCGGTTGTCGTGGGCAACAAGGGCAATGTGTTTCGATTTTTCCATAATTTTTTGTGTTATTGTAATTCAACCAGCACCAGCTGATCCATCTTCAGCCCCAGCAAACTGCTTGCCTTGCTCTGGCAAATGGCGATTTCGAGGTACCCGCTGGTGGAGAACAGCGCCAGCATCTCACCCGGGTTAACATCCTTGTATGATTTACTGATGGTGGTGATCCTGTAGTTTGGCGACCGGAAAGTGATGACGAATTTGCGGTTTTTTACAACAGAGGTGAATAGCGGTTCGGTGATGTTGACAAAAACATTTTCATAATTGTCAATATAGATGACTTTGCCCCTGATCAGGTCATCCTGGATGACAGGCTTGAAGGCCATCCGTTGGATGATTCCTGCCTTGGGATGCCCCAGTTGCTCGATGGGTTTCCCGCTGGCAATGTGGCAGGCGACCTTAACGAATACATCCCGCGACGGGAAGGTGAAGTAGTCGGAATCCTGGATGATGTCCAGTTCAATGATCCGGTCGGGCTTTTCATCAAAAAGCAGCGAGAAAATGCCATTGTCGGCTCCGATGAAATAATGGCCGTGATAATGGACCAGCGTATGCGGAGTGTCGGTGGCCGCCTCCGAATTGATGGCAATAATATGGATGGTCCCTTCGGGAAAGCTGCCGTAGAAATTACGAATGATAAACGCAGCCTGGTTCAGGTCAAAGGCCGGGATCTGGTGCGATATGTCTACAATCCGGGCATCGGGGAATTGTCGCAGGATAGCACCTTTAACGGATCCGACGTAATGATCTTTAAGTCCCCAGTCGCTTGTGAGCGTTATGATTGCCATAGAATAATTCGTACTTTTGCGTATTCAAAGGTACAACTATTTCATGAGTGAGAAGATAATCAACATCGAATCCGTTCATCCGCTTGACATTTTTGGCGCTAATGACCAAAACCTGGATGTTGTCCGTAACCTGTTCCCCAAGTTAAAGATTGTCTCCCGCGACAATTATGTAAAAGCCTATGGCGAGGAGAACGACCTGCTTGATTTCGAGGAGAGGTTCAGAACCCTGGTGCTCTATTTTGAGAAGTTCGGGCGACTGGCAAAAAGCGATATACCGGTGATCATGGGCTCCGAAACCAACGGATCCGTCATGGGAGCGGAAGGAAATGCAGATGTGCTTGTTCATGGAAAGAACGGGCTGCTGATAAGGGCCCGTACGGCAAACCAGCGGAAACTCGTTGAAAGCAGCCAGAAAAACGACCTGCTCTTTGCCATCGGGCCTGCCGGGACAGGCAAAACCTATACTGCCGTGGCGCTTGCGGTGCGTGCCCTGAAAAACAAGGAGATCCAGCGGATCATCCTGACCAGGCCGGCTGTGGAGGCGGGCGAAAACCTGGGCTTCCTGCCCGGGGATCTGAAAGAAAAACTCGACCCTTATATGCAACCGCTCTACGATGCCCTGGGCGATATGCTCCCAACCCAGAAACTGCTGCAATATATCGAGGAAAGGATTATCGAGATCGCTCCGCTTGCCTTTATGCGCGGACGCACCCTCAACAATGCCTTTGCCATTCTCGACGAAGCCCAGAATACCACGCCAAGCCAGCTCAAAATGTTCCTGACCAGGATGGGAGCCTCATCCAAGTTTATCGTCACCGGCGATATCACCCAGATCGACCTGCCGAAAAACCAGGTGAGCGGATTGGTACATTCCCAAACCATCCTGGATAATATTCCCGGCATCGATTTCGTTTACCTTGACAAGTCAGACATTATCCGGCACAAACTGGTAAGCCGGATCATATCAGCATACAGCAATGAATAGAGTTTGTTCCCAATATTTGTAAAAACATCCAACCTATGCAAAACGTAATTCTGAAAACCGCCTTCGCGCTTCCGGGGCAAAAAAGCCTTTATAAGGGCAAAGTCCGCGATGTCTATAATATTGAAGATAAATACCTGGTCATGGTCGCCAGCGACCGGATCTCGGCTTTTGATGTTGTTCTGCCCAGGGGAATTCCCTATAAGGGGCAGGTGTTGAACCAGATCGCAGCCAAATTCCTGGATGCCACGGTCGATATTTGTCCCAACTGGAAGATCTCCACCCCCGATCCCAACGTTACCATTGGCCGGTTTTGTAACATTTACCCTGTCGAGATGATCATCCGCGGTTACCTTACCGGGAGCTCGTGGCGAACCTACCAGCAGGGGGCCAGGGAGATCTGCGGAGTGCCCGTTCCCGACGGGATGAAGGAACACCAGCGTTTTCCCAAACCGATCATTACGCCAACCACCAAGGCAGCCGAAGGGCATGATATGGACATTACAGAAGATGAGCTAATGGCAAGCGGCGTCATTCCCCGCAGCGAATATGAGCTGATCAAGCAGTATACCTATGACCTGTTTAAGCGTGGAACGGAAATAGCTGCGCAGAAGGGACTTATCCTGGTGGATACCAAATATGAATTCGGGAAGGGCCAGGATGGTACGATCTACCTGTGCGATGAAATTCACACCCCCGATTCCTCACGATATTTTTATCTCGAAGGATACGAGGAACGCCAGGCTGCCGGGATCCAGCAACGCCAGCTTTCAAAGGAATTCGTGCGCGAATGGCTCATGGCCAATGGCTTTATGGGCAAGGAGGGGCAGCAGGTTCCCGAAATGAGTGATGCCTGGATTAAGGAGATCTCCGATCGTTATATCGAACTTTACGAAGGGATCACGGGCGACAAATTTGTCAGGGCTGAGAATGTCGATATCCTGGCAAGAATTGAATCCAATATCCTGCGTTTTCTGAAAACAGTCTAACCGGGAAACCATGATTCCATTCAGCCCTCCCCGTATTGATCAGTCTATCATTGATGAAGTTGTCGACACGCTCCGTTCCGGGTGGATCACCACAGGGCCCAAAACAAAAAAGTTCGAAAAATTGCTTACTGAATATGGCGGCCAGAAGGCAACACTGTGCGTAAACTCGGCGTCGGCCGGGCTGGAACTGATGCTCCGCTGGTTTGGCGTTCAGGCGGGAGATGAGGTCATTGTGCCGGCCTATACTTACGCGGCTACCGCCAACGTGGTGGTCCATTGCGGCGCAAGGGTCGTTTTCGTGGATTCAGGAGGGGATTTTAATATTTCCGTCGCGGCGGTTGCAAAAGCAATTACCTCCCGTACCAAGGCGATCATCCCCGTGGATATTGCCGGCTGGCCGTGCGATTATGATGCCATCAATGCACTGGTTTGCAGGCCGGATATCCAAAGGCTTTTTAATCCCGCATCGCCGGAACAGCGGCAGTTGAACCGTCTCCTGGTAATGGCCGATGCAGCTCACTCCATCGGCGGGCAATATCATGGCAGGAAGGTCGGAAGTCTTGCCGACATTTCGGTTTATTCATTCCATGCTGTAAAAAACCTCACCACTGCCGAAGGAGGCGCAATCTGCCTGAACCTGCCCGACCCGTTCGATCACGAAGAAATTTACCGGGCTCTGAATGCCAAATCATTACACGGGCAGACAAAAGATGCGCTTGCAAAAACCCAGGTGGGTGGCTGGCGGTACGATATTATTGAACCCGGTTATAAATGCAATATGACCGACATCCAGGCTTCCATCGGGCTTGTTGAACTGGCAAGATATGATCGTGATATGCTGGTAAAACGCCGGCACATTTTTGACCGGTATGCTGCCGCATTCAGGAAATACAGCTGGGCACAGATCCCCCTGTATGAGAATGGTTCAGCGGTATCCTCCTTCCATGTTTTTTTATTAAGGATCCACAACATCACCGAAGAGCAGCGCGACCTGATCATCCAGGAAATCTTCAGCCGGGAGGTATCGGTCAATGTGCATTTTGTTCCCTTGCCCATGATGACCTGGTACCGGAACGAGGGGTATGATATCGGTGATTACCCGGTTACCTTTGATAATTTCTCCCGTGAGATTAGTTTGCCGGTCTACTATGATCTGAGTGACGCGATGGCGGACAGGGTGGTGCAGGCTGTTGTTGATTCGGTCGGCGCCGTTACCGGGGTTTAATTTCTGCCTATGATACGTTTTTTTGACATTGTCATTTCCCTCGCCGGGTTGTTGTTGCTCCTGCCACTCTTTTTGCTGATTTTTTTTATCGTGATCATCGGATCACGGGGGGGGGCATTTTACCTGCAGACACGCGTCGGGAAAGACAACCGGGATTTCAAACTGGTTAAATTCAGAACGATGCGCACAGGCGCCGAAAAGTCGGGAGGTCTTACCATTGGCGCCCGTGACAGCAGAATTACCCGGGCCGGTTATTTCTTGCGAAAATACAAATTGGATGAATTGCCCCAGTTGATCAATGTTGTAAAGGGAGAAATGAGCCTTGCAGGCCCCCGGCCTGAGATCCGCAAATATGTTGAATGCTATACTCCGGAGCAGCGGATCGTGCTTTCTGTAAAACCGGGCATTACCGATTATGCCTCCATTGAATACATGGATGAAAACGCGATCCTTGGAAGAGCCGCCGACCCGGAAAAGAGCTATGTTGAAGAGGTCATGCCGGCTAAGATCCGGTTGAACATGAGATATATCGAAAACCATAGCCTGAAAGAATATTTTTCAATTCTTTTCAAAACTGCAGCAAGGCTATTCCGCTAAGAACCTGCTATTGCGCTACGATGAATTTCAGGGTGGATTGAAAGGAACCGGATTTCAGGACAGCGAAGTAAAGACCCTGCTCCATTTCATGGGCATTCCAGTTGATTTTATGAATTCCCTTTGCCATCGTGCCGTTGAGAATGGAATCCTTTAATATCCCGTTCGAATCGTAGATGTTGAACGCAACGGCCATGTCCTCGCGCGGGATTTCTACCTGGAAGAAACCCGCCCGGGTAAAGGGATTGGGCGACACCGACAGGATCTTCGGCTGACCTGCCCCCGGGTGCTCTTCAATCGCAAAGGGGGTCATGTCGGGACTGCCTGCACGCACCCACGCGGTATAGATAAGGTTGGCCAGGGCATCGGAGGCATTACGCATCATCAGGATGGTAAACCCACCCGATTTTGCCCAGAATGCCTGGTAGTAAGCATCGGAAGTGGTCGATCCCGACTGTGCGGTTGCATAGGTGTCGGCCATCAAAACGCTGTCGGCGTACTTGTAATCATAATAAAGGTAGTTGAACACATAACCGCTTACATCCTGGATCAATTGTGCTGAATCAACCGGGTAAACGATCTGGCTGGCATATCGGCCAACCATGGTGGTTTCATAACGGGAATGAACGCCGGTTTGACCTGTTAACTGGCCGTTGTAATTTGCCGCAATATGCAATGGCATATGTCCATCACCGATATAATGGCCCAGGTCGGCTGCAAATAGGGCTGCCTTGTTCCAGTCCTTACGCTGGAAACATGCCTTCACCGAATCGAACGTGGTCAGTGTGGCCCAGGGGAGAATTCCCTGGTCGATCACAAAGGAGGAACCATGGCGGGCCACAACCGAATCATAGATCTGGGAAATCAAACCTGACTGAACGAATTCAGGATAGTTGTCGATATCAATAAAGTGCCTGGGCGATTCATTCGGATCCGTGTTCTTTCTGTTATCGGCGGCAGAGGCATTGTTTGTCACAATATCAGTCCAGGCGGGTTTCAGGAATGCCATACGGGCGGGCAGGCAGGCTGCCATGTTCTGGTTGATTTTTTTGTGGCCGGTCGATCCCCAGCTTGATAACAGGAGGCAAAGCACAACCAGGGAGGCCGGGTAGAAGAATTTTTTCATTAAAAGGCGGTTAAAAGATTTTCAAGATCTTCGTTTTTATCGGAGGATCCGGATTGGTTATTTGAATAGATAAGAAAATTAATCAGCCGGCGAATAATTTCGGCATGGGTACAGGGTAAAAAAAAGGACTTTTCAGGCTGAAACCTCATTTGTTTGATAAACAAATCAATTTCACGCCGGGTAAACACGGTTCCCCTGTTGAACGGGTTAAAATAAAAAAGGACATCCTCTTCAACAGGATCTTTAATTCCGTTTTCAGTCAGATATGCCAGGATAAAATGCTGGGGAAGGTTTACGCCATAAACCGGCAATCCCAGTTCCCGTGCCACGATAATGAATAATATTCCCAGGGAGAGCGGGCTTCCCTGGCGACTTTCGAGAAAGGTATTTATGCAGGAATGTTCAGGCGCCGTAACTTCGTTTTTGTTGCCGGCAAATTTGTGAATATCGAAAATGATATGATTCAGCACCTTGACATGCTCCATGGCGGTCAGGTTTTCATTGAGTTCAAGCCAGGTATCCAGCCTGATCTTTTCGATTTGCAGGGCAATAGCTGACTCGTCCAGCGATGGGTACTGGGTTTTAGATACCAGGATAAATCCTTTAAGAAGGTTGTCCGTATCCAGGCTAAGCCAGTTCACAAATTCAACATAGAGGTTTTCGCGGTTCAGTTTGCGGATGATTTGCCTGATCCGCTCCTGGACAACAGGATCAAGCGTGTTTTCAAGCGATTTTTCCATGGGAGCCAGTGCATCGGCACCAAATGAAAACAGTTGCTCCTGGACCAGGGTAAATGCTGCTTCATCAGGCTCGTCAAGCAGGTTGATCAAGGCGGCCAGCCTGGTATTTCCGGTTTGGGGAGTCATGGGTGTTTCTTGAAAATTATCATGAGCAGGAGTCCCTTGCAGGCTTCCCTACAGGGTGATCTGGGTAAGAACTGTTTCTATTAACTCCCTGATTACCGTTTTATGATCAGGGTTGTACTGGCCGGTTGCCCGGTTGGCGATGAGCGCGCAAATGGTGACCATTTCGTGTCCCATCAGCGCCCCTAAACCATATAATGCGGATGTCTCCATTTCGAAATTGACAATACGGCGACCCGCGTGGCTGAAGCTCTGCAATTTTTGGATCATGTCGGGGTCGGTGAGGGGGAGCCGCAGGAAGCGTCCCTGCGGTCCGTAAAAACCAGGAGCGGTGACGGTAATGCCGGTCACGGCGAATGGGCTGAATATACTGATAAGCCGTTCGGAACCCTTGACGAAATAGGGTTTTGAAAGGTCAGCCGGCCAGGGTGCCCAGGCTGCAAAAGCTTCTGTTAACTCCGTGTCGATAATGCCAGGCGTGCCTTTATAGAAATGAAGCAGGTTGTCTAGTCCGACGGCATGGGTCGACAGGCAAAACCTGTTGATCGGCACATCCGGCTGGATAGAACCTGATGTCCCGATCCTGACGATGGTGAGCGACCGCAGCCGGGGGTTTTGCACGCGGGTTTTCAGGTCGAAATTGGCCAGGGCATCCAGCTCGTGCATCACAATGTCACAATTGTCAGTGCCAATGCCTGTTGACAGGGCGGTAATCCTCCTGCCATTGTAATAACCCGTGCAGGTGTTGAATTCGCGGTTGGAAGAGGTGTATTCGATACTGGAAAAATGATCTGAAATTTCATGGACCCTCCCCGGGTCGCCGACCACGATTACGGTATCGGCCAGGTCGGCGGGTTTCAGGCATAAATGATAAACGCTACCATCTGAGTTGACGATCAGGTCTGGTTCTGTAAGTAAAGGCATGAGCATAACATTTTTGCAAAAGTACACAAAAAGCGCAGACGGTTATTTTTCCAGCGGGTCAATCTCGCCCGCATAGCGGGTGGTGGAATCAGGCAGGAGCAGGGCAGGATGGTTTTTTATCAGCGTTTCCATGCGGTCGCGCCGACAGAGATTGTCGTCAATAGCGGCAAGGTAGGCTTCACTGTATGATTTCCCGGCGATCATCTGTTCCCGTTCTATAAGCTCTTCGGCGATGCTGTATTCGGTTTCCTCGCTCGAAATCTGCCCGTCAATCCAGATCTCCCCGGCTGGGATAAAATGATAACCCTTGTCATTCCCGCTAAATCCGAAATCGGGATAGATGGTTTTACGCACCATGTAGCCATCCACAACCCAGATGGAGACCCCGTTCACCTGGCGCAACGGCACCCGGTAGATCTGCTGGATCTGTATGCTGTCGGGCAGGTCACGGATCTCCTTGATATTGTCATGGTCGGTTGGAGAGACCTTGTGGAGGGTGGCTTCATGCTGGCGGCATATATCGGCGAACTTCCTGCGCATGACCACTTCAATGGCCAGGGAGGAGTCGTGCGAACGGTCGTAAGTCCACCCGAATTTCGCCATCAGGTGGCGTTCATTCAATTCATGGGCGAGTGTCAGTTCGTACTCTTCACATGAAACGGCATTGTCAATCCAGATTTCACCTCTTGGGTTGAAAAGGTAGCGCTGTTCATTCCCGCCGTAGAGGAACTCCGGGTAAATCTTATGCCGGGCCTTGTATCCATCTACAATCCAGATGCTGAAACCATCCTTGGTTCCTGCCAGGTAACGATAGACCCCGTTTATTTTCACAGGCCGGTTGCAACTTCCGAAAATAAGACATATCAGACAGATTGCCAGGTATTTGATCTTCCCCATTGATTTTTAAATTTTAACGCCCAAAGTTACCCATTCATTTGGTAAATTTGCATATTCTCAAAATAATCTCGCATGACTATAACCAAAATCGTTATTAAGTTTAAATATCAAATTGGCCTTGTCTTATCCTTTGTTTTGCTTGAAAATATTGCCTGGATCATTGAGCCTACTTTTTTCGGAAAATTGCTCGATGCCATGATTGATAAATTTTATGACAAGGAACAGGTTAATTATATTTTGCCACTGCTAGTCTGGGCTTTTGTTTACCTGCTGAATGTACTGGGTGGAACGCTGCACCGGTTCTTCAGCGGCAGTGTTTATGCAAAAATCCATGCCGATACCGCCACCAATGTGATTACCTATGCCAAAAAACAGGGGTTCCCCATCTCGCTGATGTTTGCCCGTGCCGAACTTGCCAAGGAATATATCGTCTTTCTTAAAGAACGTCTCCCTGAAGTTACCTGGCAACTCTCAGCGACCTTTGGTGCGGTTTTCGCCCTTTTCTTTTATGATTGGCGAATTGCCGCTGTGGCCGTGGTGGTGATTCTCCCCATCGCCTATATCAACAACATATACAGGAAAAACGTCGTCACACTGCAAAAAGAGCTTCACGACACCCGCGAGGACCAGTATAAGATCTTTGAAGCAGGTGATGTTTCGAAGATTCATGAGTTTTACCACAGCATGGTAATTCCCCAGACGAAAATTGCCCGCTGGAGTTCGCTTGATTACGTGATTATCAAGGTTTTCCTGATGATCATCTTCATCGTGGTGCTGTTCATCGCGGTGGATGTGGATAATTTTTCAACCGGGCGTATCTATGCCATTGTTGCCTATATCTGGACCTTCATCGCCTCAACCGATTATATCCCCGGTCTCATGGAAAGCATGACAGCCGTGCGGGAACTGAACACCCGGTTAAAGGAGGAGGTAATCTGATGGTTGAAATTATCAATATCGGGGATGAGTTGCTGATCGGCCAGGTTGTCAACACCAATGCCTCCTGGATGGCGGAACAGTTAAGCCTGGGGGGATTCAGGGTGCACCAGGTTACGGTCGTCAGCGATTCCCGCCAGCACATTTTGCAGGCCCTGGCGGAGGCAGAAAACCGGTCCGGAATTGTACTTATTTCAGGAGGTATCGGGCCTACAAAAGATGATATTACCAAGCATACCCTCTGCGAGTTTTTCAACACAAGGCTTGTTTTCAACCAGGATGCGTTTGATTCCGTGGAGAAGATGTTTGCCCGCAGGGGTTACCCTGTCACCGAGTTGAACCGCCAGCAGGCGGAACTGCCGGAAGGATGTACCGGGATTCCAAATCCGGTTGGTACAGCCCGGGGCATGTGGTTTGAAAAGGAACGGGTGACCGGTGGGAAGACCATTTTTGTATCCATGCCAGGTGTTCCCTTCGAGATGAAAGCCATGATGACCGATTTCGTCATTCCCTCGCTGAAAAAGATTTTTCCCACTCCATTTATCCTGCATAAAACCATCCTGACCCAGGGAATCGGTGAATCATTCCTGGCGGCACAGATTGCAGACTGGGAGAACGGGCTTCCGGAAAACGTAAAACTTGCCTACCTGCCGCAGCCGGGAATCGTGCGGCTCAGGTTGACAGCTACAGGCATTGAAGAAATGGTTCGGCATCAAATAGAAGAGGCTGTTTCAAATCTTGAGCAGCTTATTCCCGACTACATTTTCGGGTATGATGAGGAAACCCTGGAGGAGATTGTGGGAAAATTATTACGGCAGCGGAATGCAACCCTTGCCACGGCTGAAAGCTGCACGGGGGGCTACCTGGCACACCTGATCACAGGGGTTCCGGGCAGTTCTGCCTATTTTAAAGGATCGGTGGTGGCCTACGCCAACAGCATCAAAGAGTCGATCCTGGGGGTTGATCCCGGAAGTTTGAAAAATTATGGGGCGGTCAGCAAACAGGTCGTCACTGAGATGGCCGTTTCCACGCAAATTTTGTTTAAATCCGATTACGTAATCGCCACATCCGGCATTGCCGGTCCAGATGGCGGTACACCTGAAAAACCTGTCGGTACGATCTGGATTGCCATCGCCACGCCTGAAAAGGTCTTTGCGCTGCACTACCTTTTTGGCGACAGCCGCGACCGGAATATCCGCAGAACAGCCCTACAGGCACTAAACCTGCTGAGAAAAGCGATCAAAAGGGAAAATTAGCCTTGTAATGCAGGAATGCAGGAATGCAGGAATGCAGGAATGCAAATAATGCAGGCAATGCAAACAATGCAAATAATGCAGGAATGCAGGAATGCAAACAATGCAAACAATGCAGGCAATGCAAACAATGCAAATAATTCAGGAATGCAGGAATTCAGGAATTCAGGAATGCAAACAATGCAAACAATGCAGGCAATGCAAACAATGCAAATAATTCAGGAATGCAGGAATGCAAACAATGCAGGTAATGCAAATAATTCAGGAATGCATGAATGCTCTAATGCAGGAATGCAGGAATACAGGAATTTAGTTAATGTCTGAAATGTATAAGATTGAGTCGGGGGAGTGTTCAAATAAGTGCTTCAATGAATGGAGTGTTCTTTGGGACTTATTGGGAAGTTGATTCTTTCTGTATTTTCAATACTCCTATTATTCTCAATAATGGCATTATACAAATTATTGCCCTAAGTTATTTTTTTACATTGTTTACATTCCTGAATTCCTGAATTCCTGCATTCCTGCATTAGAGCATTCCTGCATTAGTCCATTCCAGCATTAGTCCATTCCAGCATTCCTGCATTAAAAAAAAAGCGGGCCCCCGGTTTCCCGGGTTCCCGCCTCGTTGTAAATGAACTGGTCAGTCCTTAAACAAGACCCTGTGCCATCATGGCATCGGCTACCTTTACGAAACCACCAATGTTGGCTCCCTTAACGTAGTTGATGAATCCATCGGGTTCAGTTCCCCATTTAACACAATTTTTGTGAATCGCGATCATGATGTTGTGCAGACGCATGTCAACCTCTTCGCGTGTCCATGATAAGCGCATGGAGTTCTGTGACATTTCGAGGCCTGAAGTAGCAACACCACCGGCGTTGGCAGCTTTACCAGGTCCGTAGAGGATTTTCTTTGCGATATAGACTTCGATAGCATCCGGGGTCGAAGGCATGTTGGCTCCTTCAGAAACGCAGAAGCAACCGTTGGCCATCAGCGTCTTGGCATCGTTGCCGTCGATTTCGTTCTGGGTTGCACTTGGGAGGGCGATGTCGCACTTCACTTCCCATGGGCGTTTGCCTGCTACGAAGGTAGCTTCGGGATATTTGTCGCAATATTCCTTGATACGACCGCGTTTCACGTTCTTCAGTTGCATGACGAAAGCCAGTTTGTCGGCATCGATACCCTTGGGATCGTAAATGTAGCCTTCGGAATCTGACAAGGTAACAACTTTACCACCGAGTAACGTGGCTTTTTCAGTAGCATACTGGGCAACATTGCCAGAACCTGAAACAACAACGGTTTTGCCTTTGAAATCAAGACCGCGGGTCTTCAGCATCTCTTCTGCAAAATAAACCTGGCCGTAACCGGTAGCTTCCGGACGGATCAATGAACCACCCCATTCCAGACCTTTTCCGGTCAGAACACCCGTGAATTCATTACGGAGACGTTTGTACTGGCCAAACATGAAACCGATCTCACGTCCACCAACACCGATATCGCCGGCAGGAACGTCAGTGTCAGGACCAATGTGGCGCTGCAGTTCGGTCATGAAACTCTGGCAGAAAGCCATCACTTCATTGTCGCTCTTTCCTTTGGGATCGAAATCACTTCCGCCTTTACCACCGCCCATAGGCAATGTGGTGAGACTGTTCTTCAGAACCTGTTCGAAAGCTAAAAATTTCAGAATGCCAAGGTTTACCGTCGGGTGAAAACGCAGGCCGCCTTTGTAAGGACCAATTGCGCTGTTCATTTCAATACGGAAACCACGGTTGATCTGGATCTCGCCTTTGTCGTTCAACCAGGGTACACGGAACATAATCACACGTTCAGGTTCGGCAAGCCGTTCCAGGATCTTTGCCACTTTGTACTTGGGATTTTCTTCAATGAAAGGAATCAATGATTCAGCAACTTCCATTACAGCCTGATGAAATTCTTTTTCACCCGGATTCTTGGCAATAACTTTGGCCATGAATTCGTCGAGCAGTTTTTTTAACATGTCGTTCATAGTAGAATGATTAAAATTAATGATTGGGTTTGAGAAATTAATGTCGTGTGAAATTTTTCACAATATTAGATAAAAAAAATGACATAAAATGTACAACTCCTCCTTTTTTTTTAGATAATTATTTATTACTCAAACAAATAAGAGATAAACGTATGGCAAATAAGAAAAATACTTACAGATACGTACGAATAACACGTCACACCTCTGATAAGCCGGAGGGGAGATATTTTTGGATTATAACCGAAAATATTTCATGATCCAGGTTTTAATGCCTGTTTCCCGGGTTGGTTCCTGCTGAATTTCAATTTTCAACAATGATTTTTAATGCGGTAAGGCCATCCGCCTTAATTCGTATGGGCATCCTTCAATTTTTACTTAGGAATTCTGCCGCCTGGAAATTCAATTTCTTACTATCCCGTAAAAAATGTGTTCCGGTATAAAAGCATTTCATTACCATTTATTTAGAATGTCTTTAAATTACTATGTGCCTATTGACATATGATGAATATGATATAAATTTACACTTCAATGTAATCTTTTAAACAAAAAGCGTTATGGAGAATCAAAAACCAACTTTTTATGAGGAAGTCCGGGGGAATGGTGTTTCCCGGCGGGATTTTCTGAAATTCTGCACCACGATGGCAGCTTTTCTTGGACTGGAAGCCACCGGGGTTAGCCAAATCGCAAAAGCACTGCAATCCAAGCCGAGGTTACCGGTAATCTGGTTCCATTTCCAGGAATGCACCTGCTGCAGCGAGTCGTTTATCCGGGCGTCCCATCCGATCGTCGCCAATATCGTCCTTGATAAAATTTCGCTTGATTACCAGGAAACCTTGATGGCTGCATCAGGAGTACAGGCCGAAGATGCCTACAAGGCCGTGATGAAAAAATACCCTGGTGAATATATTGTCATGGTGGAGGGCTCCATACCTACCGAAAATGAGGCCTATTGCTGTATCGGAGGGCGCAGTGCGCTCCAGATACTCCAGGAGGCCGTTAAAGATTGCAAAGCCGTTGTTGCATGGGGTAACTGTGCCTCCGCGGGTTGTGTCCAGGCTGCCAGCCCGAATCCGACCGGGGCAAAACCGGTTCACAAGGTTATCAGCGGCAAACCGGTCATCAACGTCCAGGGTTGCCCGCCGATCGCCGATGTGATGGCAGGCGTTGTGGTCCATCTGCTTACTTTTGACCGCATTCCCCAGCTTGATGGTTTAGGCAGGCCAAAGGCATTTTATTCGCGCCGTGTGCACGATACCTGCTACCGCAGGGCCAATTTCGATGCCGGCTTGTTTGTTGAATCCTTCGATGATGAGGGCGCCAAACGTGGATACTGTTTGTATAAAATGGGATGTAAAGGTCCTGTTACTTACAACTCCTGCGGAATTATCAAGTGGAATGACAGTGTGAGTTACCCGATCCAGTCGGGACATCCCTGTATAGGCTGTTCTGAAGCCGGATTCTGGGACAACGGCCCCTTCTACCAGCACCTGCCGGGTGTTGCTGGATTTGGTATTGAAACAACGGCAGATAAAATCGGAGTCGGCCTTGGAATTGCCACAGCTGCCGGTATTGCCGGGCATGCCATTGTGACCAATATCCGCAAACATAAAGAGATAGTCAATGAACCTGAACAAGGTTCCAATGTTCCAACCACGAAAGAATAATAGCCATGGCAGAAAGAATCGTTATAGATCCCATTACCCGTATCGAAGGCCACCTGCGGGTTGAAATTGAAATTAAAGATGGTAAAATCACCGATGCATACAGTGCCGGTACGATGGTTCGCGGTATCGAGACCATTTTAAAAGGGCGCGATCCGCGCGATGCATGGGCTTTTGTCGGACGCGTTTGCGGTGTTTGCACCTCCACACACTCGCTGACCTCTGTCAGGACTGTTGAAAATGCTTTGAACATTTCCGTGCCACCCAATGCCGAACTGATCCGGAACCTGATGGCGAATGCATTGTATATCCAGGATCACGTTGTCCATTTTTACCAGCTCCATGCACTCGACTGGGTGGATGTTGTTTCAGCCCTCAAGGCAAACCCTGCCGAAGCATCTAAGATTGCACAAAGCATCTCCTCCTGGCCAAAAAGTTCGGTCGGCTATTTCTCCGATATCCAGAAAAAGTTCAAAACTTTTGTGGAGAGCGGACAGCTGGGCATTTTTGCCAATGGTTACTGGGGCCATAAAGCCTATAAACTGCCTCCCGAAGTAAACCTGATCGCAGTAGCTCATTACCTCGAAGCACTTGAGTGGCAGAAGGAACTTGTGAAGGTCCACACCGTCTTTGGCGGGAAAAACCCGCATCCCAACTACCTGGTAGGCGGGGTACCCTGCTCTATTAACATTGAAGAGGCCAATGCGGTCAATGCCGAGAGGCTTGCCTTTGTAGGGAAACTGTTCGAAGATGCAAAAACCTTTGTTGACCAGGTCTACATCCCCGATTTAATTGCCATCGCCGGATTTTATAAAAGCGATTGGGGCGCCATCGGTGGCGGACTCACGAACTACCTGGCCTTTGGAGACTTCCCAACCAACGGCTATAACAACCCTGAAAGCTTTAAAATGCCGCGTGGTGTCATATTGGGCCGTGACCTGAGCAAAATTCACGAGGTAAAAGCCGACGATCCCACGCAGATCCAGGAATTTGTCAACAACTCATGGTATGAATATTCGAAAGGTGACAAAACCGGGTTGCATCCCTGGGAGGGAGAGACCAAGTTCAACTACAATGGTCCGAAACCACCCTATGAACACCTCGATTTCACACAAAAATACAGCTGGGTGAAAACGCCGCGCTGGAAGGGACATCCGATGGAAGTTGGACCGCTGTCGCGAATGCTCGTGGGTTATGCTTCCGGCCGCGCCGATTACAAGGAGGTTATCGATGGCGCCCTGAAAGCGCTGGATGTGCCTGTTACCGCTCTCTTTTCAACCCTGGGACGTACCGCTGCCCGCGGACTTGAAACCAAGCTGACCTGCGGCTGGGCCCTGGAGTTCTACCAGCAACTGCTTGCCAATATTAAAAACGGAGATACCCGTACCCAGAATAATGAGAAATGGGAACCCGCCTCCTGGCCGAAACAAGCCAAGGGAATCGGGATGGTCGAAGCTCCCCGTGGCGCTTTGTCGCATTTCATCGTCATCGAGGATCAGAAAATCGCCAACTACCAGCTGGTCGTTCCCACTACCTGGAATGCCTCTCCGCGCGATCCGCAGGGCCAACGGTCTGCCTATGAAGAATCGCTGATCGGCACTCCTGTAGCAGATCCGAAGGTGCCCCTTGAGGTACTGCGGACCATCCACTCCTTCGATCCCTGTTTGGCCTGTGCAGTCCATCTTTACGATGAAAATGGCACTACTATTCATGACATGAAAACCTACTAACCATGAGAAGCGGAACCATCCCTTTACGTGAAGTGCATGTTTGGGAAATGCCTGTGCGCATCTACCATTGGATCAATGCACTGTGTATCACCGCCCTATGTATTACCGGCTACCTGATCGGTAATCCGCCCGCCTTTATGAAAGGCACCGAAGCCTATTTCAACTTCTGGTTCGGCACCATCCGGTTCGTTCATTTCGTCACCGCATTCCTCTTCTTCTTTAATTTCATCTTCAGGATCTACTGGGGATTTACCGGCAACGAGTTTTCACGGTGGTATAATTTTATCCCGCTGAAACGCTGCCAGTGGAAAGAGATCATGGATGTGATCAAAGTCGATGTGCTGCAACTCACCAACAAACGGATTGATTCAATCGGTCACAACTCGCTGGCCAGCCTGGTCTATTTCATCACCTTCCTGATTTTCCTGCTCCAGTGCCTGACGGGGTTCGGAATGTATGCCGCCATGAGCAGCGCCTTCCTGCCAAAGATGTTCGCCTGGATCGTTCCGTTCCTGGGTGGCGATATGAATGTGAGGCAAATTCACCACCTGCTGATGTGGGGTTTCATCCTGTTTGCCATTGTTCATATCTACCTGGTGTTTTACCACGACTACATTGAACGTCGTGGCGTAACATCCTCCATGATCGGTGGCTGGAAATTTATCGAAGAGGATGTCATCGAACGGCATGAAAATAAAACTGAAGACTGCCCGAAGGGTTAATTTACACCAGAACTGAAGATCTTGCCATCTCTGCCAAACAACATCCTGGTTCTCGGGATCGGGAACCTTTTAATGAATGATGAAGGAGTCGGGATCCACGTGGTTTCACGACTCGAAAAGGAGGAATTCACCGGCGCCGACCTGATGGACGGCGGCACCGGTGGATTTCACCTGCTCGGCTTTATCCAGTCGTATAAAACAATTATTGTCGTTGATGCCTCGCTTGACGACTTCCCTGCAGGTCATGTCAGGGTGATACATCCAAAATATGCGAAGGACTTCCCCAAACAGCTGAGCGCCCACGAAATCGGGCTCAAAGACCTGATTGATTCAGCCATCCTGCTGGGGAACATGCCGGTGTTGCACCTGGTGGCGATCTCGGTTAAGGATTTCCAGGATATGGGCATGGATCTTTCTCCCGAGGTGGAACAGGCCATCCCGGAGGCGATAGCTTGTGTTAAACAGCTTGTGGAATCTGGTTGATTTACCGCTTTGTGATATTATAACTGGCTTGTCAGCCAGTCAAACCATTGCGACATCCCTTCTCCCGACCTGGCCGACATGAGGATAAATTCCAGCCCCGGGTTCAGTTGCCGCGCATAATTCATGGCAGTCTCCACGCTGAAATCAACATAGGGCAGCAGGTCTGTCTTGTTGATGATGCAGAGGTTCGAGGTCTGGAACATGTAGGGGTACTTCATCGGCTTATCATCCCCCTCCGTGGTGCTGATCACCACAACCCGCTTCTGTTCTCCCAGGTCAAACATGGCGGGGCAGACAAGGTTCCCGACATTTTCAATGAACAGGATCGAACGGTCGGTAACATCCAGCTTTTTCAGGGCAATGTGGATCATCTTCGCATCCAGATGACATCCCGAACCGGTGTTGATCTGGATGGCCGGCGCCCCTGATTTTTCAATGCGGTCGGCATCCCGGGTTGTCTGCTGGTCGCCTTCGATGACAAATATCTTATGCGCGGAAGCAAGCGATTGGATTGTCTTCTCAAGAATGGTGGTTTTCCCCGAGCCTGGCGAACTCACCATGTTCAGGGCAAGCACCTTTTTACCTTCAAACCAGCCCCGGTTGCGTTCGGCCAGCCGGTTATTCTCCGAGAGGATATCCATGTTGAGGCTGATCACCTTTTTGGTGGAATGGTCTTGGTGGTGGTCAAGGTCATGCCCGTGATGGTCGTGGTCATGGTCATGCCCGTGGTGGTCGTGGTCATGGTCATGCCCGTGATGGTCGTGGTCATGATGATGACCATGATGCTCATGATCATGGGAATGGTTATGGTCGTGGATTTTAAACTCGTCAGGGTTGCCGCATCCGCAGGTATCGCACATAGTCTCTGTTTTTTTCAGGTTAAATATTTTGGTTGAATCATTCTATTCCGCCAGCAGCGACACAACCCTGAACTCCTCTCCGGCCGTGATCACAGAGGGAAAACCGTGGCATCCAGGGCACATGCAGAGCCTGGTTTCCATCCCGAATTCGATGTTGCAGGAGGTACATCTGCCCCTTCCGGGGATATGGTTTATCTTGATTTCCGCATTTGCAAGGATAGAATCCTTTGCCAGCATTTCCAAGCCCCACTGGAAGGCATCCGCCTCCACGCCGCTAAGTTCGCCGACCTCGATCAGGATTTCGCTGATGACCGACAGGTTTTTTTTACCGGCCTCTTTTGTAGCAAGGTTGATTACCTCCATGGCAAGCGAGAGTTCGTGCATGACAATTTCAGATTAGCAGATTCGGGGTAAAGGATCGCCGGTAAGGATGTCGACCAGCCGCCTGCCGCCGGTTTCGGTTTTCAGGACCACCTTCCCGTGATGTTCGTCGACTACCTTCCCGATAACGACGCTCTGCCTTCCAAGCGGGTGACTTTTCAGGGTTTCCAGGATCAGAGGGCTCTCTTTTTCACTGCATACGATCAATACTTTACCTTCATTTGCAATGTGAAGCGGGTCAAACCCGAGGATTTCGCACATGGCTTTAACCCCATTGCTGACCGGTATTTCAGACTCGTTAATCGCAATGCCAAGATTTATTTTAGCAGCAAGTTCATTGAGCACAGTGGCAACGCCGCCCCGGGTGGGGTCGCGCATGAATTTCACGCCGGCCGTGGCATCAAGAACAGCGCGGATCAGGTGGTTCAGAGAGGCGCAATCGGAGATGACAGGCGATTTGAAATGAAAATCTTCGCGGGCATTCATGACTGCCATGCCGTGATCCCCGATGGTGCCGTTGATGATGATCACATCGCCGGGTTTAATATCCGCTGCTTTGCCAATCATGCGTTCTTCCTCGCGGATCATGCCAATCCCGGCCGTATTGATGAACAGCTTGTCGCATTTGCCTTTGTTTACCACCTTGGTGTCGCCGGTGACGATACTGACTTTGGCAACACGGGCCTCTTCGGCAAGGGATGACACGATCTCCTCCAGCTGCTTCATAGGAAATCCCTCTTCGATGATAAAGGAAACGCTGATATAGCGGGGAGTTGCGCCTGAAACTGCCAAATCGTTCACGGTACCGCAAACCGAAAGTTTCCCGATATTTCCGCCGGGGAAGAAGATTGGATCGATCACAAACGAGTCGGTCGTAAATGCCAGGTAAGGGGCCTCGGCAGGCAGAATGGCGGAATCGGTCTGCTCGTTCAGGATGTTGTTCGCGAAATGTTTCAGGAACACCTCTTCGATAAGGTTGTGCATCATCCGGCCGCCATTGCCGTGGCTCAGCAGTATTTTTTCCTCTTTCGGATTCATGACCGGTATTTATAGTAGGTGGCACAGGTACCTTCGCCGGAAACCATGCACGCGCCAACCGGATCGGAAGGGGTGCACCGGGTGGCAAAGAGTTTGCATTCATTGGGTGTTTTCGCCCCCCGCAGGATGGAGCCACAGATACAGCCTTTGGGATCGGATGGCTCGGGAACGGCTAGCGGATAGGATTTTTCCGCATCAAATGCCGAGAATTCATCCCGGATCTTCAGTCCGCTGGCGGGAATGGTCCCCAGACCCCTCCACCGGTCATCCCCGGGTTCGAAAACCCTGGCAAGGTACCCGGCTGCAATCGTATTTCCCTCTTGATGGACAATGCGTTTATATTGGATTTCAACCCTTGGTGCGCCCGTTTCCAGCTGCCGGGTCAGCATAAGGATCGCCTGCATCATGTCGACAGGTTCAAATCCGGCCACCACCACGCCCAGTCCATATACTGTGGCAAGGTCATTGTAAATGGCGGTGCCGGTGATGGCGGTTACATGACCCGGGGCGATAAATCCGTCGATCTTCACCCCCTCATCAACCAGGGCTTTCATGACAGGCGGCATAAGTTTGTGGGCACTCAATACGAAAAAGTTGTTGATATTGTCTGCTTTTGCCTTTACGATGGCCGCAGCTGTCGCGGGAGCAGTGGTTTCAAACCCGATTCCAAGGAAAACAACCGGCCGGCCAGGATTTTTTTTGGCAATCTCCAGAGAATCCAGAACGGAATAGACAATCCGGATATCCTCCCCGTTTGCCTTTTCTTTTTCAAGCGAACTAACCGAACCGGGTACCCTGATCAGGTCTCCATAGGTGGTGACAATGGCGCCGGGAACTTTGCTGTAGGCAATGGCTGTATCGAGAAAATGCTGGCTGGAAACACAGACAGGGCATCCCGGGCCCGATAAAAGGCGAATGGTGGGTGGCAGCAACGTGTGTAAACCGAAGCGATGGATCGCCATGGTATGTCCGCCGCAAACCTCCATCAACGTGATCTCTTTTTTTGAAACTCTCCTCAACTCCTCTGAAACGGCAAGAATCAAATCCTTTTGCCTGTATTCGTCGATATATTTCATTTATTGCGCGTTTCTTCGTCGATGGTTGTTTCGGTATACTTCCTCTGATAACCGGATAATGCCCCGGCATCCTGATCAGGATAGATTTACTGAGGGCTGTTTGCTGCAATCTCATTCAGCAGACGTAACGTTTCAGCAGCCTCTTCGGCATCTACTTTTTCAATGGCAAACCCGGCATGGATCATGACGAAATCGCCGGGATGCACATCATCGATCAGTAAAAGACTGGCCTGGTATTCCACATCTTCGATCGCCACCAGGGCCGTTGACCCTTCGATGCTGATTACTTTTGCAGGTATGGCTAAACACATTTATTTTCCCTCCTTTTTGATGCTACAGCGAGCTGACCCAATGAAATCCCTCCGTCGTTTGTTGGCACGACGGTATGTGCATAAACGGTAAACAAGTTTTTCCGGAACCGGGCCATGATCCCTTCCAAAAGGTATTTATTCTGAAAAACCCCGCCCGAAAGAACTACCCGGCTGATACCCTCCCTGTTGCGGATGGCATTTACAGATTCAAAGATAACGGAAATTATGGTATTATGGAACTTTGATGCAATTATTTTGATATCCGTTTTCCTGGCAAGGTCATCAACAATTCCCCTGATGGTATTGTCAAACCGTATGACGGGTAGAGTTTCGAACGGGTAGGATTCATGGCAACCAGTCAACGCCATCGATTCAAGTCGCATCGGGCCCTCAGCCTGGAAGGTTGCCGTCTGACAAAGGCCAAGCAGGGAGGCCACCGCATCGAATAACCTTCCGGCGCCGGAGGTCAGCGGGCAGTTTATGTCCCGGTCGATCATCCTGACGACTATCTCGATTTTTTCAGGATCTACCTCATGGAAGAGGGGCAGTTCCAGCTTCCTGAATTCATTGCCATAGACTTTGTAGAGGTACGAAACTGCCATTCGCCAGGGCTCCCCGGCAGCAAGGTCTCCGCCGGGCAACGGGAGATAATCAAAATGGGTTATCCGGTTATAGTCAACCAGGTCACAAACGAAAAACTCACCTCCCCAGATATGGCCGTCGTCGCCGTAGCCAGTCCCATCAAGGGCAACGCCGATTACCTTCTCATCCAGGCCATGTTCGGCCATACAGGATGCAATATGGGCGTGATGATGCTGTACGGTCACCAGCGGAATTCCGGGAAACTTTCCGGCTGTTTTCGTGGAGATATAATCAGGATGCATGTCAACTGCAAGCAGCGAGGGTTTCACACGGAAAAGCTGCAGGAACCTGTCGATGGTCTGTTCATAGAACAGCGTCGTTTCAAGGCCCTGCAGGTCACCGATATGCTGGCTTAAAAATGCCTTCCTGCCCTTGCCAACGCAGAAGCAATTGGTCAGTTCTGCCCCGAAGGCCAGGATGCCGTCGGTATTCAGGGTCGTCCTTACGGGTGCCGGGACATAGCCGCGCGAACGCCGCATGATCCTCTCTTTTCCATCGATGATGCGTACCACCGAATCATCGGTGCGGTTATAGATATCCCGGTCATGCAGCACGATGGCATCCATAAGATGCGAAAACTGGTCAAGCGCAACCTGGTTGCCAGTAAGAATGGGTTCGCTGCTGAAGTTCCCGCTGGTCATTACGATGGCTGAGGTCTTCAGATGTTGGAAAAGCTGGTGGTGGAATGGCAGATAGGGAAGCATCACGCCAATGAGACTGAGTCCGGCATTTACATTCCCGGCAACTCGCCCTGCCTTTCCGTTTTTAATTTCCAGCAGTACGATGGGCCTCCGCCATGACAGAAGCGATTGCTCTTCCGGGATGCTCAGGTTAACGTATTCCCGTAACGATCCGGCATCGCGGAACATCACTGCAAAGGGTTTTCCCTCGCGGTTTTTAATCTCCCTGAGTTTTGCAACGGCGGTGTCGCAGAAGGCATCACAGGCCGCATGCATGCCCCCCAGTCCCTTCATCAGAACAACTCCTCCGTTATCGATAATGGTTGAAACCTGAAGGATGATTTCCCCGATTGCCGCATTGGCCCGGTTGCCGTCAAGGAACACCTCATATTGCGGTCCGCAGATTCCACAGGCGGTTGGCTGTGCATGGAACCTGCGGTCGGTTATGGTTTGGTATTCCTCCCTGCAATCACGACACATGATAAATGGCTGCATGGTCGTTTTATCCCTGTCATAGGGGAGATCGCGGATGATGGTAAACCGGGGGCCGCAGTTGGTGCAGTTTACAAATGAATAGTCGTGCCGGGAGCCCTCCCTGGCCATATCCTCAAGGCAGTCGCTGCAAACGGCAATATCAGGGCTGATTTCGGTGATATCTTCCGATACATCATGGCTGTGAAGGATGGAAAACCCTGTGAAGGGCTCAGCTTCCGTCTCCGTGACTGTAACCTTTTCAATCATGGAGGCAGGGGGCGCCTCCCGTTGAAACGAATCAAGGAAAAGTGCAATATCGGCCTGGTTCCCGGTGACCCGGATGAGAACATTCTCATTCGTATTCTGAACCCAGCCGGTAAGCCTGTACTTCATGGCCATCCTGTAAACAAAGGGGCGGAACCCGACTCCCTGAACGAGGCCCGTTACGGTAATGATCGATGATTTGATAGAGCGTTGATTAACTGATTGAAAATAATAACCTGACCTGAATTAACCCTTGATTTTAGCCTTCATCCTGACTTCATTCAAATCCTTTTCGGAAACCGCAATCTTCAGGTCCTTTGCCTTTGCCAGGTCGTTGTATGCCTGGGTATAATTTTTATCCTGTGCATAAGCCAGCGACCGGAGATAATACAACCTCCCGTCGGCCGGGCTGGCAGCAATCTGACTGGAAAAGATGGCGATCGCCTCGCCTGGTTTATTATCTTTAAAATAACATACTCCGAGGTTAACGGAAGCGGTCGTATTGCCAGGCTGTAATTCGAGTACTTTTTTAAAATCGGCAATTCCTTTTTCATAGGCGCCAATCTTGTCAGTGTAGAGGATTCCCCGGTTTTGATATGCATCGGTATACCCGGGGGAGAGGTTTATGGCATGCGTAAAGGCAGAATCGGCTGCAGCAAACCTCCCCAGCCCCTCAAGGGCATTCCCCTTAAGGAAATAGTTGACAGGTTTCTCCGGATCCAGTCCGATCAATTCATCCAGTATTTTAAGGGCATTGGCGAAATCGCCCTTTTTGTTGTAGGCAAGCCCCATGTTTTTCCTGGCTTCAAGCCTGTCGCTGGCAAACATCCCCGATTCATCCTTAATATCAAGAACTTTCTGATAGTCCGCAATACCCTTGTCATACTCCTTCAGGTTATTTACATACAGCGCCGCACGGGAGAGGTAAACATAGGTGGGCGCCGAAGCCTCCCTGTCACAGACAAAATTAAAATTTTCGAGCGCTTTCTGGTAATTCCCGCCGGTAACATATTCACATCCCATGCAAAAGTGCGGGCGCCAGTAGTCGGGATACTGTGCTGAAACATCCTCCCAGAAGGTAAAACTGTTCTTCCATACCTGCGTCCGGTTCCAGGTTAAGGTTCCCAGTACCATGGTTAATACGACCAAAACCGCAACTGCCAGCTTGTTCCATCGCGGACTATCGGCAAACCGGGAAAAGAGGCGCCCGCAGATGAAAAACAAACCGATATAGGGGATATAGGTGTAACGGTCGGCGATATAACTGTCGCCTAACGGGATAAAGCGCAATGTAATGGAGATGGTGAAAAGAAAGAAGAGGAAGCCGAAAAGATAATCTTTTGAGAACTTCAGGGTTTTGTAAACGGCAAAACAAAGAGCGACAAGGATGACAGGAGCGATATAAAGATAATAGGGAACCTGCTTTAATGTGTTGGATGGATAGGGATAGGACCCTGACAGGTTGACGGGCAATACCAGTTTCAGCAGGTAAAGCAGCAATCCGTACCATCCGTAAAGTATATTGGTAACAACCTCAATTTCTTTGTTGATGCCCGTGCCTTGCGCCCTGATGGCAAGAAGGCCGAAGAGAAGGGAAACAATAAAAAAGGGAATCTTTTCCAGTATAGCGGTTTTATCGAATTTCCGGCCCCTGAAATAATCAAACAGCAGGAACGCCAGTGGCAATGTTACAGCCTGGCCTTTTGCAAGACAAGACAGGATAAACAACACGAACGAACCTGCCAGTATTCCGTAGTTTCTCCTCCGTGTATAATGCAGATACATCCATGCCGCCAGCAAAAAGAAAAATGAGAAGAGCACATCCTTTATCTCTGAAATCCATGTGACCGACTCGACATGCATCGGATGGATTCCGAATAAAAGCGCCGTGACGGCCGCTGTTTTCCAGCCCTTCCTGTCGAGCAGTTCATAAACTACCAGAAAAACAAGGGTGGTGTTCAGCAGGTGTAACAAGAGGTTGTTCAGGTGAAACCAGAATGGGTCAAAACCACTGTAAACCGCGGGGTTTCCCTTAGGGAAAATCAATGATTCCCAATGCAGCCAGGTGATGGTAAGCGGATGATAATTGCCCATGACAAAGGTGGAAAAAGAATAGACCCTGGCAAAACTGAAATTCTTCAACAGGCCATTTTCGTAAACGTAACCGGGATCATCCCACAAAACAAAGCTGTTCCGCAGTGCAGGGAGAAATGCGACAAAGGTTATAACAACAAGGGCTCCCATGATTGCCAATAACTGTAAAAGGGAGATGGATTCAATCGTGCCCTGCTTTTTCAGAAGATTTGGCGAAGGCATGCTGCCCTTAACTGCACCGGGTTTGCTCTTAGGTTTGCTGACGGTATTGCTCATTATTTCAATATGTTGTTTTTATTGCGCTGTATATCTGGTTTCCGATACAAAAATATAGGTTGGGCTTTTATTAACCTAATTTTCACCGCCGGATTATGCTTCCGGGTTTCCCTGTCTGAAATACGGCTTCCCTGTTTTTTTCAACATCCCGTTACGCGGGGACTGAAAATTGACAGAACATTTTTTACCCGTAAAAGTATATATATTTTATCTACTTTTAATCCCTTAAATGACCGCTATGTTAACACTCCTGACAGGCTTTATCGCCAGTGTGGCACACGTTGTTACAGGCCCGGATCATCTTGCAGCCGTGACCCCGCTTGCGATTGACAGCCGGAAAAAGTCGTGGACCATCGGCCTGTCCTGGGGAATCGGGCATACGGTGGGCATGCTGCTGATAGGTTTGCTGTTTATCCTGTTCAAAGCATTTCTTCCGGTTGAGGCAATCTCGCACTACAGTGATACTGTCATCGGGATGCTGCTGATTGGAATCGGCACCTGGGCAATTGTCAGGACATACCGGCGCCACCGGCACGGAAACCGCCCCCATACCCATTTCCATACCGAACCGTTCCTGTACGCACACATTCATAAACACACGCATCATGAGGCCCGGGGACATGATCATGTGCATGTACGGACGGTCCGGCAGAATGCCGTTACGGCCCTGTTTATCGGGACCATTCACGGGTTTGCTGGGTTCAGCCACCTGTTTGCTTTATTGCCATCCCTTGCGTTACCAACGGTTTGGGATTCGGTTACCTATGTGGCGGCCTTTGCTGCGGGTACAATTTTCACCATGATCCTTTTTGCCTTCATCCTTGGGCTGGTTGCTTTCCGGTCGGTTGTGAACGACCGGCAGGTCTTCCTGAAATGGTTTACCCTTTCGGGTGGTTTCCTGGCCATCGCCGTCGGAATACTGTGGCTTGTTCACCCGTTTTAAGTCGCGCCGGGCAAGCTCCGTGAATCATTGATGACAACGCCGGAATATTAATTTGGTCTGGATTCTGATGCTGATTATTTCATTTTCGGGTAGCTGAAAGTTGAAAAGAAAGTGCTAATTTTGAGCCCTTCATCTCAAAATATCTCATGCTGCCATCCGACGAAAACAAGAAAACAGGGAAGCTCCTTCCTGACAAGGTTGATCTGGACCAGTTGGTGTATGAAAACCAGGAACGTCTGAAGGAGCTGGCAGCCATCAACGATACCTCGTCGATCATCAAGACGGGGAAATCAATCCCGGAAACCCTGTTCGAAATTTGCCAGATACTGCCCAAAGCATGGCAATATCCTGAAAGTACCGTGGCACGCATACGGTTTGAGGAGATGGAGTTCACCAGTCCCGGCTTTCGCGAAACCGAATGGATGCAGGAACAGGATTTTGAAACCATCGACAACCAGACAGGCTCGATTGCCATCTGTTATCTCAAAGATTTTCCCGGAAGTTTTGAAGGACCGTTTTTAAAGGAAGAGCGAAACCTGGTGATGAACCTGGGGATTCTCATCGAGGGTTACCTGAACGGCGTGAAGGGTCGTGAAGGCAGGTACATCACCCGCGAACGGCTTAAGGAACTCACGGCCATCAACCAGACCACAGCCATTCTCCGCACAGGCAAGCCCACGGAAGAGGCCCTGCACCAGATCTGCCTGATCCTGCCCAAGGCATGGCAGTACCCCGATTATACCGTATGCCGCATCAGGTACGGGAATGTGGTACTCAGCAGCCCCGGCTACCGGGAAACACAATGGACCCAGAAACAGAGTTTCGAAACCATCGATAACCAGGAGGGTTATATCCAGATTTGCTACCTTAAGGCTTTCCAGCCCTCGTTTGAAGGACCCTTCCTGGAGGAGGAGCGGCATCTGATTATCAACCTGGCCAACCTGATTACAGGTTACCTGAATTCAGTCAAGGGAAAGGCAATCCTCAAACGTTCAGGCCAGCGGGATGTAAATGAAACAAAACCTGACCAGGACGGGCCTGTTAAATACAGCCGCAAGCTGCTGCAGACCTTCCTGAACCGTACCAACTACAACCGCGACCTTTACCACGACCTGATGCCTTTCAAGGTCAAGGAGATCCTGCTCGTTGCCAATTTATATGATGCCTACAGCATTGAAAAGGAGGGGCGGTTTTCGGAGCATGTGCTGGGTGAATTCTATTCCCTCAGCCTGAGTACGATGCCCCGTATTACCGGGGTTTCTACCACCGAAGAGGTGATGGAGCAGCTGGGGAGCAAACATTACGACCTGATCATCATTATGATCGGTACGGACAAGAATTTCCCGCTCGAATTGAGCAATAAAGTCAAGGCCCAGTATCAGTATATCCCTGTATTCCTGTTGCTTAACAGTAATTCAGATATTGCCGTTTATGAGGAGGAACCCGAAAAGATGGTGTGGATTGACAGGGTTTTTGTCTGGAATGGCGATTCCAAGATTTTCTTTGCCATGATCAACTATCTTGAGGATAAAATTAATGTTGAGAACGATACCAGCATCGGCATGGTCAGGGTTATCCTCCTGGTTGAGGATTCATCGAAATATTATTCCCTGTACCTCCCGATGCTCTATAATATTGTGCTGGAACAAACCAAGAATATCATTGAAGATGTTACCACCGACGAGCTTTACCGCATCCTTCGCCTGAAGGCCCGTCCGAAAATACTCCTTGCCTCCACGTTTGAGGAGGCAACCTATATCTTTAACAAATACAAGGATAACATCCTTTGCCTGATTTCGGATGTGAAGTTCAAGAAGGATGGAAAATTGAACGATACCGCGGGATTCAGCCTTGTTGCCCATACCCGGAAGGACCTCCCCGATCTGCCAATCGTTCTTCAGTCCTCTGAGGAACTCAATGCGATGAAAGCATACGACCTGAAGGCCTCCTTTATCAATAAAAATTCGGAAACCCTGCTTGTCGAGTTTAAAAGTTTCATCACCCATTACCTGGGGTTTGGGAATTTTATCTATCGTGACAACGAGGGCGGGCAGATTGCTGTTGCCAAATCCTTAAAGGAATTTGAGGATTTGCTGAAGACGATCCCGGAAGAATCGCTGCTCTACCATGCGCGCAAGGACCATTTCTCGTTATGGCTGATGGCGCGGGGAGAGATCCAGGTTGCCAAGATCCTCAATCCGGCAAAAGTCACCGATTTTAAAGATCCGGAATCGCTTCGCACCCATCTTATTACGGTGATCCAGCATTTCCGCAATGAGCAGAACATCGGCAAGGTGATTCCCTTTGAAGAATCGGCGCTTAAAGACGAACGAAATATCGTGGCCCTTACCGAAGGCGCATTGGGAGGGAAAGGCCGCGGACTTGCCTTTGTCAACACCCTGATCTACAATTACGATTTCGCACAGCATGTGCCGAACATCAACATTCGCACGCCCAAAACGTCGATCATCGGCACGGATGAATTCGAGTATTTCCTTGACCGGAACAAGCTGCGTGAAAAGGCGGTGTACGAAAGCGATTATACCCTGATTAAGCGTTGGTTTACGGAGGGCCGGCTTACCGAAACCCTGATAAAAAAACTCAGGCTGGTCATTAAAAATCTTACCAAACCCCTGGCTATCCGCTCGTCGGGATTGTTTGAAGATTCCCAGAACCAGCCCTTTGCCGGTATCTTTGAAACCTACCTCATCCCGAACAACCATCCCGATCCCCTTGTAAGGCTCGACCAGCTTATGGAAGCCATCAAACTGGTCTATGCATCGGTCTATTCACCCGTTGCAAAGGGATATATCGAAGCCGTAAATTACCGCATCGAGCAGGAAAAGATGGCGGTGGTGATCCAGGAGGTAGTGGGCCACCAGTATGAAGAGGTCTTTTACCCGCATATCAGCGGTGTGGCCCATTCTTTCAACTACTATCCCTTTGCCCATATGAAACCTGAAGAGGGGTTCGCCGTAGCGGCTCTCGGACTGGGACGCTATGTGGTGGAGGGCGAAAAGGCCTTTCGTTTTGCTCCGCTTTATCCCAACCTGGAAATTAATTCAGCCAAAGACCAGTACAAGGGTTCCCAGGTCTATTTTTATGCAGTTGACCTGAAAAAGAAGGATGTCAACCTGCTGGAGGGCGAGGATGCGGGATTGAGAAAGCTCGACATTTATGATGCCGAAATGCATGGAACCCTGAAGCATCTTGCATCGGTCTATTCCCTCGAGAACGACCGCATTTCCGCGGGGTTGCGTGATGCAGGCCCCCGGGTGATCAATTTTGCCGATATCCTCAAATATAATTACGTCCCCCTTGCCAAAACCATTGAGGTGGTGCTGGATGTCGTAAAAGAGGCGCTTGGCTCCCCGGTGGAGATCGAATTTGCCGTCGACCTGAACCGGGATGAAAACTACAAGGCATCCTTCTATCTCCTTCAGATCAAGCCACTGATCGGGAATGTAGCTGGATTCAACATCGACATGGAAAAGATCGGCAGGGATGAAATCCTGCTCTATTCCGAAAAGGAGATGGGCAATGGCCTGATTGACACCATCGACGAGGTGGTTTTTGTCGACCCGGAAACGTTCGACAAGTCCAAAACCGTGGAGATGGCCGAAGAGATCGATCTGATCAACAGGGAGATGGGCAAGGCAGGGAAAAAGTATATCCTCATTGGTCCCGGGCGCTGGGGAACCCGCGACCGCTGGATCGGCATCCCGGTAATGTGGCCCCAGATCAGCAATGCAAAGGTTATCGTTGAAACCAGCATGGAGGGCTTCCCGCTCGACGCCTCCTCCGGCTCCCATTTCTTCCACAACGTAACCTCCATGAATGTGGGCTATTTCTGCGTCCAGACCGAATATTCCGATAGTTTTATCCGGTACGATGTGCTGAAGGCACAAAAAGATGTCAGGAAGACGGAATACTTTACGATTGTGAAATTTGACAAACCCCTGACCGTCAGGATGGACGGGAAAAAACGAATATCCGTGATCACCTGGCAACCCGAGAAATAGCCATCGGTAATCCATCATTAATAATCAGTATTAAATATTTAAAAGCATGCGCATCACACGAATCACTACCAAAGAAACCACTGCCCGGGGAGATGAGCAGGATCTTAGTCAGCTGGATCCTCTCATTGCAAAGCACAAAGGAAAGAAGGGGAACCTGATCCCCCTGCTGCAGGGCGCCCAGGAGATGTTCGGATTTATCTCAAAGCCGGCATTCGAAAAACTTTCCCGCGAAACCGGGATTCCCTTAAGCGACATGTATGGTGTGGCGACCTTCTATGCCCAGTTCCGGCTCAACCCCGTCGGGAAAAACATCATCAAGGTTTGCCATGGCACCGCATGCCATGTGCAGAATGCCCTGGAAATTTCAGAATCGCTGGAGGAGGCCCTGAAAATCAAAGATGGTGAAACCACCGAAGACCGCTTTTATACCCTCGAATCGGTTGCCTGCCTCGGCTGCTGTTCCCTCGCCCCGGTCATGATGATCGGCGACCAGACCTACGGTAAACTGACAGGGAACGAAGCCGTGAAAATCGTTAAGAATATAAAACTGGCAGAGAATAACTAGTAACAATATTTCAATTTATCAAATCACTTATATGACAACTACCGTCACTGTTGGGCTTGGAAGCTGCGGAATTGCCGCAGGGGCAAACAAGACCTATGAAAAGATCAAAGCGCTTAAAGAGACCGAAAAACTGGATTTCGACCTGAAAAAAACCAGTTGCGTCGGGATGTGTTACCGTGAACCACTGGTTGAGATTACCGATGAGACCGGCACATACCTTTACGGGGAGGTGAATGCCGACCGCGCCGTGGAGGTCATTGAAAAACACATCAACCAGCACGACCCGATTCGTGATTATATCGTCTATACCGACCTGTTCGATGCCCCCGAAAATGATTTTATCGGGGCCCAGGTTAAAATCGTATTGCGCAATTGCGGCTATATGGATCCCGAATCTATCGAAGAATATGAGTCACGCGACGGTTACCGGGCCATTAAAATGATTGCCGCCGAAAAAACCAGCCGCGAAATGGTGATCGACACGATCCTCAAATCGGGACTGCGCGGCAGGGGAGGTGGCGGATTCCCGACAGGGTTGAAATGGAAATTTGCCAATGCCAATAAGTCGGCCGAAAAATATGTGATCTGTAATGCCGATGAAGGCGACCCGGGTGCCTTCATGGACCGCTCGGTGCTGGAAGGCGACCCCCATTCGGTTCTCGAAGGGATGATCATCGCAGCCTATGCCATCGAGGCCACGGGAGGCGTGATCTATTGCAGGGCTGAATACCCGCTGGCCATCAAACGGCTCAACATTGCCATCAAACAGGCGCATGCCCGCGGTTACCTGGGTAAGAACATCTTCGGGATCGAGGGATTCAACCTCGATATCTATATCAAGGAGGGCGCCGGCGCATTTGTATGCGGAGAGGAAACAGCCCTGATCGCCTCCATCGAGGGCGAACGCGGAATGCCGCGCAAAAGGCCGCCGTTCCCGGCCGGGTCAGGATTATGGAAGAAACCCACCAATATCAATAACGTCGAAACATTTGCCAACATTCCGTGGATCATCATCCACGGATCAGAGGCATATGCCAGTTATGGCACCGAGAAAAGCAAGGGAACCAAGGTGTTTGCCCTTGCCGGCAAAGTAGCTCATTCTGGCCTCGTGGAGGTCCCGATGGGAATGACCATCCGCGATGTGATCTTCAAACTCGGCGGTGGCATCAAAAATAACAAGCGGTTCAAGGCGGTGCAGATGGGCGGCCCTTCGGGAGGATGTATCCCCGAATTTTTATCCGATACCATTGTCGATTACGATTCTGTGAATGCCACCGGCGCCATCATGGGTTCCGGAGGGATGGTGGTAATGGACGAGACAACCTGCATGGTCGATGTGGCCAAATTCTTTCTTGATTTCACCTGCAAGGAGAGTTGCGGTAAATGTACCTTCTGTCGCATGGGCACCAAGCGGATGCTCGAAATCCTCGATCGCATCACCAAGGGTAATGGCAAGGAGGGTGATCTCGAAAAACTGGAAGAGCTGGCATACCAGATCAAGGATAATTCATTGTGCGGCCTTGGCCAGACAGCCCCGAATCCTGTTCTGACCACCATCCGGTATTTCAGGGATGAATATGAAGCCCATATCAACCACAAAAAATGTCCGGCAAAAGTCTGTCGTCCCCTGCTGACCTATAAGGTGGATGCCGAAAAGTGCACCGGTTGCCTGGTTTGCTCCAAAAACTGCCCGGTAAAAGCCATTACCGGCGAACGCAAGAAACCCCATTTCATCAACCAGGAACTTTGCACCAAGTGCGGCGTTTGCTTCTCCAAATGCAAATTCGAATCGATCCTGCTTTCGTGAGAAATGGTGAAATCAAGAAATAAACAATATTGAAACATATAATATTTTTTTGTAATGGCTGACAATTCATTGAATATCGTACTCAACGGAACTATTGTAAAAGGGTTTCCCGGCGAAACCATACTGAACCTTGCCAACCGTCATGGCATTGAAATTCCCACCCTTTGCAACGACGAACGCCTCGAACCCTTTACCTCCTGCTATGTTTGCGTGGTGGAGGTCGAAGGCATGCGCGGTCATCAACCCTCCTGCTCAACAAAGCTTGTTGAGGGGATGAAGATCATTACCGACAATGAGGGGGTGCGCAAATCAAGAAAAATGGCGCTGGAACTGATGCTCAGCAACCATTATGCCGATTGTATCGGGCCCTGCAAACAAACCTGCCCGGCAGGGGTTGATGTACAGGGTTATATTTCCCTGATTGACAAGGGGCAGTACAGTGAGGCCGTTGCGTTGATCAAGGAAACCAACCCGTTGCCGGCAATCTGCGGACGCGTTTGCGTGCGCCCGTGCGAAAACGAATGCAGGCGCAACCTGCTCGACGAAGGAGCGCCCGTCGGCATCGACTACCTGAAGCGGTTTGCTTCCGATTACGATCTCGCCTCACCCGGGAAATATGTGCCGGCTGTTAAACCCTCCACGGGGAAAAAGGTGGCCGTGATCGGCGCCGGTCCCGGCGGACTGTCGGCCGGACATTTCCTGCAGATAGAAGGGCACCAGGTTGACATCTATGAAGCCGCACCCAAATCGGGCGGATGGCTCCGTTATGGGATCCCTGAATACCGGCTGCCAAACGACATCCTTGACCAGGAGGTGAAGAATATTACCGATCTTGGCGTGAATATATTTTATAATAAGAAGCTGGGGGATAATCTCAGCTATCGCGACCTTAAAACGGCCTATGATGCCACGATCCTGACGATAGGATCACAAAAGGGAACCGGTGTCGGCTGCGAAGGCGACGACGCAGGAAATGTATATTCCGGTATAGATTTCCTTAAAAACATGGAGATGACAGGCCAACGTTACGATTTCAGGGGTAAAACCATTGCCGTGGTCGGAGGCGGAAATACCGCCATGGACTGCTGCCGCACCTCCATACGCTGCCACGCAGATAAGGTTTATGTTATCTATCGCCGTACCGAGAAAGAGATGCCTGCCAATCCCATCGAAATCCATGAATCAAAACTCGAAGGAGTTGAATACCTGTTTCTTACCCTTCCAAAGAAAATTAATAAAAAAAGCAACGGTGAAGTTGAATCGGTAACCTGCATCAGGATGGAACTCGGTGAACCCGATGCCTCCGGGCGTCGGCGCCCGGTGCCGGTCGAGGGATCGGACTTCGAACTGAAGGTCGATTATATCCTGGCTGCCATCGGCCAGAAAACGGAGGTGAATTTCATCGACGACATCAATGCCAACGTTGACCTGGGCGAGCTGAAGATCAACAAATGGGGCGATATCGATGCCGACAAAGCCACCCTCCGGACCGGGATCCCCTCGGTATTTGCTGCCGGTGACGGTGTTACCGGGCCGGCTACCATTATTGAAGCCATTGCCCAGGCCCGTGTGGCCTCCACCAGCGCACACCAGTTTCTTTCAGGACTGCCGGTGGAGCCCGTGAAGAAAACCTTTACCAGCCGGCGCGATAATTTTAAGAAACAGGTCAAAGAGGAATATCTTGGCAATTTCCCCGGCCAGCTGAGGGAGGAGATGCCGACCTTGCCAACTGGCGACCGGCTCAATTTCAATGAGGTTGAACTGGGTTATACCGGCGAGCAGGTGGCACATCACGAAGCCCAGCGATGCCTTGAATGCGGCTGTGCTGCCTTCCTTGATTGCGACCTGCAGCGCTATTCTTCTGAATACAATGCCGGGCAAAAAACCTTTGAAGGTGACTTCAGGGAATACCGGGTTGATTTCCGTCATCCCTTTATCGAGATCGACAATAACAAATGTATCCTGTGTGCCCGCTGTGTGCGCATCTGCCGCGAAGTAACAGGCGCCAACGCACTGGGGCTGATCAACAGGGGATTTGACACCTATGTCGCGCCCAGCATGGGCGAGGCCTTGCAGGATACGAAATGCGAGTCGTGCGGGTTGTGCATTTCAACCTGCCCCACGGGCGCCATCTCCGAGAATGTGATATTCAAGCCGGGTCCCGTGAAAACCACCGCGGTAAAGACCATCTGCAACTATTGTTCGGTGGGATGCGCCATCGAACTGCATCATAAAAACGGGTTTGTACTGGGCGTTACCGGTGTTAACGGGCTCGTGAATGCCGACGGAAATCTTTGCAAATATCCCAAGTTCGGTTATCAATACCTCAACGACAATGGCAGGATCACCAAACCTTTGCTAAAGGTAAACGGGAAGTTCGAGGAGATCAGTTTTGAAAAGGCCTTCAGGCTTATCAGTGAAAAGATCAAATCGGTAAAATCATTTGAAAACGCCTTCTTTGGCGGAGCCCGCCTTTCGAACGAAGAGCTCTACCTGGTCCATAAACTGGCCAGGGCAGCTGCAAAGACCAACAACGTAGGCAGTTTCCATTACCTGGGCAGGGGTGAGGGCTATCGTGCCAATTGCGAACTTAATAGTTCTTTTGCAGAAATCCCAGGAGCCAGTGCGCTATACCTGCTGGGTACCGAGATCAACCAGGATCATGCCGTGGTAGGATTTATGGTCCAGAATGCACATTACCTGAAAAAGATCCCTGTCACGATGATCACGGAAAAGCCGGTAAACGCGATGGTCCACAAGGTCGATCGCCAGATCGTGGTAACATCCTATTACCATTTTGTGAAGGCTGTGAACCACTACCTGCTGTCGAAGGGACTCGAAAATGCACTTTTCCTTCGCGACAGGGTTGAGGGTTTTGATGGCTACAAGGCCATGTTGCTGCAGGAGGACTTCAACTCCCTTGTGACCAAATCGGGAATCGGGGTTGATGAAATTGCCGCTTTTGCCGAATCGTATAACAACGAGATCAATGCCATCCTGATATTCTCGGAAAAGGAAACTTCCGGCAACACCTCCAAGGAGTTGTTCAACCTGGCGAGGATTACCGGGAAACTCGGGAAAACAGCCAATGGCCTGATCTCCCTTAAGGAGAAGAACAATTCCCAGGGCATTTTCGATATGGGGGTGAGCCCCCACTACGGGATTGGCGGGCAGGAGCTGGCGGATGAGTCTTATCTCAGGCGATTAAAGGAGGTGTGGAAGGTGGATGAAATCATCACCGAGGATACCGAATGCCTGCATGGGATGCTCCAGCAGGGGGTCGTTCGCAACCTGTTTATATTCGGTGAAGATCCGATAGGATGCGCCGTGGATCAACAGGCTGCATCGCAGGTTTTTGCCCACGCATCCTTCCGGGTCGTCCAGGATTTGTTCCTGACGGAATCGGCCAAAGCTGCCGACCTGGTTTTACCCGCTTCGCTGCCGGCAGAAATCGGAGGCACCTTTACCAATGCACAGAAGGTCATCCAGGAGTTCGGCAATGTGTTGGAATCCAGTGTTGAAAACACTTCATTGCAGCAGCTTAAGGGAATCCTCAACGAGTTTGGAATTGACGCACCGGCGACACCCCATGACATTTTGATGGAGGTCATCTCCCTGCTTCCTGAAGGTAAGGACCATGGAAAGTTGCTCATGCGGCCAACCAAGGAGGATAACAACAAGCGCCATTATAACCATGGATGCGATGCCATCACCCGGAGGTTTGACGAAGATTTCAAAAAGGCCTTTGGGAACTGAGGAACTGCGCAGTGTTTAAATGATGAGAAACACAAATAACATGGTAAACATATATATCATAAATCTGAAATCGTAAATCAAGATGAAAGAATTCACCAGTATAAATGAGATCCTTGATTTTGCAATCGGGGAGGAGCAGGCAGCCGTCGATTTTTACCTGCAACTGGCAGCACAGTCTAAAAGCCCGCAAACAAAAAAAATATTCCTCGAATATGCTGAGGAGGAGATGCGTCATAAGGCAAATCTTTTACAGGTGAGGGAACATGGCACTTTCCAGATACCTGATGAGAAGGTGAGAGATTTGAAAATTGCGGAATACCTCGTGGATGTCAGGCCCTCTTCCAACATGTCGTACCAGGATGCCCTGATTTTAGCGATGAAAAAGGAAAAAGCAGCCTTCCGGATGTATTCGGCCCTGGCCAGCCAGGCGGAGGACCCTGCCGTTAAGGCGCTTTTCGTGAACCTGGCACTCGAAGAATCGAAGCATAAACTCAGCTTTGAAATAGAATACGACGACTATATCCTCAAGGAAAATTGATGGTGTGATGTTTTTTTTACCCGGTGATGACAAAAAATGACCATTTTGCTTTATCCGGTCTTAATAAAATGGTATTTTTACCTCCCGATTCAAGGAAATATCCAGTTTCCGGATCAAACAGATAATATGCATTTATTAAGAAAAAAGTGAAAAAAAGCAAACCGGACCCTTTCGACCGTTTTTTCAACTATTCATGGATCCTCGTATTCCTGCTTCCTTTTGCTTTATACTGCTCCGCCCTGAGCCTTGGATTCGTCTTCTTTGATGATGATGTGCTGATCCTCGAAAACCAGCAGGTCATTCATGATCCAGGCAGCCTGGGGAAGATTTTCACCACGGATGTATTCATCGGGAAAACAGTTCCCTACTACCGGCCGTTGCTGAATGTTGCCCTGATGATCGGTGCACGGGCAAGCGGAACCAACCCGGGAGGCTATCACCTGGTCAGCGTGCTGGTTCATTGCCTGAATTGCCTTAGCCTTCTCTGGCTGTTAACCCTGCTGGGGCTCAGCAAACCGAAGGCATTGACAGGATCGCTGCTTTTTTCCATTCACCCGCTTATCTCCAATGCCGTCTTTTGGATACCGGCTGTCAATGACCTGCTGATCACCCTTTTCGCGCTACTCTCGTTTGCCACCTTCCTTCTTTTCATCCGGCAAAAAAACTGGAAATACCTCCTGCTGCATATTCTAACTTTTGCCGGTGCATTCTTTTCAAAAGAATCGGCGGTAGCCTTGCCTTTCCTATTCCTGCTCTATCTATTCCTGTCCAAAAAACGGATCATGGAACCAGGCTATTTCCCGGTCTATCTTAGCTGGCTGACGGTCATCCTGGTGTGGTTTTTCCTTAGAAGAAGCGCAATAGGTGTGCTCCAGGGGGACGAACAGGGGATAGGCGCCATTATCAAAAATCTTCCCTTTTTACCGGAGATTGTATCGAAATTTTTTCTTCCCTATGACCTGCCGGTAATGCCTGTATTCTCAGTGTTCTATACTGTTTCCGGGATCCTCATCATGGTGTTTGTGATCGTGCTTTTCTTTATGGCAGGGAAAAAAGATTCCATGGTTCTTTTCCTTGGCCTGACCTGGTTCCTGGCATTTGCAATCCCCAACATGTTCCTGCGGCAGTATAATACCAACGACAGCTTTGATTATCTCGAACACCGGGCTTGTTTGCCGTCGGCAGGCTTGCTGATGATGATCCTGGCAATGGTGCCCGAAGCCTGGGTCGATCTGCGGGAAAGGACAGCCCGCATCGCAATACCGTTATTACTCTTCATCCTGGCCCTGTTTACACTTTTACAAGAGGGTAAATACAAGGATGGGGAGGCATACTGGCAGTCTATTTTGAAGGTCTCACCCGATCGTGCCTGGTTCCACCATCTTTATGGCAGGTATTGTTTCAAACAACAGGATTTTACAAAATTTGAAGAACAATTGCATGAAGCAGTGCGGATAAAACCCTATGGGACATTCTATTATAACCTGGGGATGATCGAGTTGATGCAAAAAAGGAAATTTGAAAGCGCCTACGGTTACTTCACCAAGGCTATTGAAATGGGGGAGACCAAGCCGGAGGTGATGAGGAATTTTGTAAACCTTTGTATTGAATCAGCCGGGGCGCTTTCAAAAAATGGCGCCAATGACAAGGCGAGTGAAAGAATCGAGGCAGCCTTGAAATATGATCCCGCCAATACGGTGGCTTTGATGAACCTGGCATTGTTTTCACTTAACCTTGGGGATAATATTAAAGCGGCTAATCTTTGGAAAAAGGTTGTGCAGATTGACCCGTCAGCCATCAATGCCTGGAAAAATCTTTTTTTATTTTACTCGAACAGCGCTGATCACCGCGATTCTTCAAGCTACTTTGCGGCTCAATATATAAAATTCGGAGGAAAACAGGAGGATTTGACCAGCCGGCAAAAGCTGTGATTGCTATAGCATACAGCCGGACAAGCACCGTTGTTTGCATCATCCTCCGATACTCATTCCCGTCTTCAGAATTGATACGTATAATTTTATTCATACTTAGAATATGGTCAAACCCAAACAAAAACTCAGTAAACAGGAAAAAAGCGGGCAAAAGTCCGCTGTTCCTGTAAGAGAAAAATTCCGGATGAATTATATCGCCGGGATCATCGTTTCGGTCTTTGCCTTCTGCATCTATTTCAACTCCATTGCGCACGAATATGCCCTCGATGATTCTGCTGCAATTACCGAACATCAATACGTAAAGCAGGGGATCAGGGGCATCCCGAAACTAATGACCCTTGATTTCTGGTATTCGACAGGCAGACCCCTCGGTTATTACCGGCCTTTGTCATTGATTACCTATGCCATTGAATACCAGTTTTTCGGACTTTCCCCTCACATCAGCCACCTGGTGAATGTCCTCCTCTTCAGCCTGATTGTATTTGTATTGTTCCTGCTGTTAAGCAAACTCTTCAACGGGTACAACCTGCTGTTTCCACTGTTGACTGCCCTTATTTTTGCCGCTCATCCGATTCATACGGAGATAGTCTCCAATATAAAAGGGAGGGATGAGCTGCTGAGTTTTTTAAATATCCTGTTACTGCTCTATTCTGCGTTGTCGTTTGAAGAAACCAGGAAGAAAGGCTGGATGCTGTCGGGAATGGTTGCCTTTTATTTCGCGCTGCTTTCCAAGGAGAGTGCCATAACAGGTATCGCATTGGTTCCCTTGATACTCTATTATTCGGGAGTGCGCAATCCTGGCCGCCTGGCGATGAAAACATTGCCCTACCTGGGGGTGATCGTTTTTTTCTTTATCCAGAAATCGATCCTGTATGAGTCGGTCAAGGTTATTGTTGAATCGGATAATGTCAATTATCCCTATTCTTCAAATCTATTAAGATCCTCCTCCGCCTTCATGCTGTTCCTTCATTCATTCAGGATATTGCTGGTGCCCTACCCGCTCACGCATGATTATTCCTATAACCAGCTGCCCGGGGTGCCCTGGACAAACCCCCTGGCCCTGCTCGGGCTGATCACCTTTGCCGCGGCCGTGATCTATTCCGGCTTGCAAATACGCAAAAAAACCGTACCCGGCTTCATCATTGGTACCTATCTCATCCTGTTTACGCCGGCCCTCGGGTTTATCCTGCTCAGGGGGGGGACTTTTGCCGAACGGTTGTTATTCTTCCCATCCATGGCTTTTTGTATGGCAGTTGCATGGTTGTTGATTAAGGTAACAAGAGTCAATATCCGTAAAAAACTATTTCGGGAAGGAACTTCCGACAAAGGTTTTATCATGGTCGCCTGTCTCGCGTTACTGGCAGTTTTACCCATGGCAGCCATGACGGTGCACCGGAACAATGCCTGGGTGGATTCACTGACACTCTTTGCGGTTGATCGTGAAGCCGGCCCGAATTGCGCTTTACTGCAGTATCACTGGGGATGTGAACGGATAAACGAGGGAGTCTACACAAAGGACCCGGTAAAAAAGAACAGGTGCATCCTGGAGGGGTTGAATGGCATCAGGAAAGCTGTTGAGATATTTCCGCACTTCTACGCCGCCTATAACCGAATGGGCGAAGTTTACGAATACCTTGGCTCTTCTACCAATGACCGGGTAAAATCAGATAGCGCCATTTTTGCGTTTCTTGAAGCGTCAAGGCTGGAGCGTGACCAGGACGCCAGTTTCATTCACCTGGGCAGGATTTATTCCAGGTTGCAGCAATATGGTCTTGCCTCCTATTATTACCACCAGGCCCTGCTCATCAATCCATCCTCTGAGGAGGCAAAGACCAAGATAAAACAGATCAGGGATGTGTCAGGACTAGATGTCGCCCCTGTGGCAAATCAAAATAATTCCGGAAATTCGGCCCCGCCTTCCGGGTTCTGACCCGGTTTAAGCACCCTGTTTCCTTGTTGGACAGTTCTCAGCGCTGTTCCTCAACAACACCAATGGATCGAAGACCGTTAATTCCTTGATAAATGTTACAGGTAACAACCCAATGACGAGATGACAAAAAAAGCCTCCCTCAATAGTAAAAAGAGGGTTATTCCACCAGGAGTGGGGCAAAAAGAGCACGGAAGGGGATTTGTCGCGAAAAACAGGGAGGTGATCCTGCTGGCCGTGGTCGTCCTGGTCACTTTATTTACTTATCTGCCTATACTGCATCATCGTTTCACCAACTGGGACGACAATGACTACGTTACCGAAAATTCCTTTATAAGAACACTATCGGCAGCCAATCTGGAACATGTTTTCACGAAACCGGTTGCGCTGAATTATCACCCGCTTACGATCATTTCGCTGGCGGTTAATTACCGGCTGTCAGGAACAAACCCTTTATCCTACTTCCTGGTCAACCTCCTGCTGCACCTGTTAAACACGGTGCTGGTTTATTATTTTTCACTCCTGGTTCTCGACAGGAACAAGGCACTTGCCCTGTTTGTTGCGGCAATTTTTGCCGTTCATCCCATGCATGTCGAATCGGTTGCCTGGATTTCAGAACGTAAGGATGTTCTTTACACCCTCTTTTTTATCGCTGCCATGATAGCATGGGTGTTTTTTATAGCCAAAGGCCGTTGGCCATGGTACCTCTGTTCCTTTGTTTTATTTGGTTTTGCAGCACTTTCCAAGCCTTCCTCGGTGGTCTTCCCCATGATCCTGTTTGCGATAGATTATGTTTCTAAACGAAAAAGTTCTCTTCGGCTGGTCGTCGAAAAAATTCCCTTTCTTGCCGTTTCGGTCGTTATCGGTATGGCTACCCTGCATGCCCAGCTGGGAAAATCAGTAGTTGATATCAGGTACTTCAACCTTGCCCAGCAATTGTTGTTCGCCTCTTACGGGTTTTTCTTTTATATCTGGAAACTGATAATTCCCACCGGGTTGTCGGCGCTTCATCCTGTACCTGCATTTAACACCTCACTCGACCTGCCATTGATTTACTACATTGCACCCGTTATAAATTTGCTGATCATCGGGTTCGCGTGGTTTTCGCTGAAATATACCAGGTTGCTGGTGTTTGGCCTTGTTTTCTATTTGCTGAATATTGTGCTCACGCTCCAGGTGGTCCAGGTTGGAAGTGCTGTTGTAGCCGAACGCTACACCTATATTGCCTATCTCGGGCTCCTGGTGGGGCTGGCCTGGCTGATCAAAGAGGTTGCCAGCCGGTTTAAGATCCCTGTAAGGTTGATTTACACGGCGATGGGTCTCTTTTTTGTTGTTTGCACGGCGCTTGCGATGCAGCGGGTCCCGGTATGGGAGAACAGCGAATCCCTTTGGTCGGATGTTCTCTCCCGGTATCCGGAAAGCGCAACAGCTTACAACAATCGGGGTTATTACTTTGCAGAGGAGAAACAATATGATAAGGCGTTGCCCGATTTTACCAGGGCCATTGAACTCAGGCCGGCCTTTGTTGATGCGCTGAATAACCGCGCTACCCTTTATCGCCTGGAAAACCTGCACCGGCTTGCAGTTGCAGATTACACGAAAGCCCTGGTGCTCGATTCAAATTATATCAAAGCCCTGTCGGGCAGGGGCAGCGCCTATGCGGCACTGGGGGTCCTGGATTCGGCCCTGGGCGATTTCAATATGGCCATCAGGCTAAACCCTGTTCTGGCCGATGCGCTGGGTGACCGTGGGGAGGTTTATTTCCGCCTGGGACAGTTTGACAATGCCATTGATGACTGCAGCCGCAAAATTGCCATCTATCCTGACAACACCGCTTCCTATCTGAACAGGGGCGTGGCTTACAGTTCGCTGGGGAAATGGGAGCAAGCGATACATGATTATTCATTCGTATTGAAAACCTCCTCCGACAACCCATCCGTTTACGAATGGAGGGGAGTTGCCTTTAAAAACACGGGCTCTTTTCAGCGTGCCATTGATGATTTTACCGCCGCGATAAGGCTGAATCCGCAGAAACCCACCCTGTATCTGAACAGGGCTGAGGCCTGGATAAAATCGGGACATCCCCAAAACGGCAACGAGGATATCGAACATGCGCGGAAACTTGGTGCAGATATACCTGTCCAATCATCTTCCGGGGCATTACCGGGGAGGGGGAATTAGAAAAATCCATAAATTTCTTTATATATTTGTTTTTTAAAGATTTCTGAAATGAAACAAAACACCAAGCCGGGTCAGCAAAAGAAAAAGGTTGTCGCAAAACCTGTTCCGCAAAAGGCTGTAGAACAGGGTTTTTTTATGAAATATAAGGAGATCCTGCTTCTGGGACTGGTGCTGGTTATTACGACGGCAATCTATGCGCCGGCCCTGTTTCATAAACTCACCAATTGGGATGATCAGTATTATGTCACGGATAACCTGTACATAAAAGCCCTTACAGCCGCGAACCTTGAACATATTTTCACAAAGCCCATCGCTGTTAATTACCATCCCCTGACCATGTTGTCACTGGCGCTCAATTACCGTGTTTCAGGACTAAACCCGGCCTCCTACTTCCTGGTCAACATCATCCTGCATCTGTTCAATATTTTACTGGCCTATTATTTCGCAACCCTTGTCCTGGGCAGGAACAAGCCGATGGCGCTGTTTGTGGCAGCGATCTTCGCCGTTCATCCCATGCATGTTGAATCGGTGGCATGGGTTGCCGAGCGTAAAGATGTGCTGTACACCCTGTTCTTTCTTTCAGGTCTCATCACCTGGATCAAATTTAACGGTAAGCGCGACTGGAAATGGTATCTGTTTGCCTTTGTTTTATTCGTTTTTGCAGGACTTTCAAAACCATCCTCGGTGGTTTTTCCCTTGGTATTGCTGCTTCTTGACTACCTCAACAACCGGAAATTCACCATGATGCTTTTTATCGAGAAAATTCCTTTTTTCCTCGTATCCGTCGGCATCGGGATGGCGACCCTTTTTGCCCAGGTTGGGAAAGCCGTTGGGAAATTTGACAACTACAGCATTATCCAGCGTTTCCTCTTTGCCATGTATGGATTTTTCATCTATATTTTTAAATTGTTCTTTCCCATCGGCATGTCCACCCTTCACCCGTTTCCGGTGCACAGCCATTCCCTTGCATTGCCATGGATCTATTTTGCCGCTCCCGTATTCGATTTGATCATCATAGGATTGGTCATCTATTCACTGAAATATACAAGGGTGGTATTGTTTTGTTTACTCTTCTATTTTGTGAATATCATGCTTACCCTCCAGTTCCTGCAGGTTGGCAGCGCCATCATTGCCGAACGATACACTTACGTATCCTATATCGGGATCCTGATCGCACTTGCCTGGCTTATCAAACATGTCTCCGACAAGCGAAAGATCCCGGTAAGCTATTTTTATGTCATCATGCTGGTTTTTTTCGGGATCATGACTGTGGCCGGGGCTCAAAGGGTTTCGGTATGGGAGAACAGTGAAACCCTCTGGACCGACGTAATCGCCAAATATCCCGACAATGCAGAAGCCTATAACAGCAGGGGGTACTATTTTTTAAAGGATGACAAATATGACCTGGCCCTGCCCGACCTTAACAAATCGTTGGAACTGAATCCGCTGGACCTCGATGCATTAAACAACCGGGGCAGTATACTACGCCAGCAGCACCAGCCGCGCCTGGCGCTGGTTGACTATAATAAGGCGCTTTCAGTTAATCCGAATTATGTCCTGGCGATTTCCGGGAGGGGCAATGCCTATTTTAGCCTTGGAATCCTCGATTCGGCCTTGATGGACTTCAACAGGGCCCTGCAGGTTGATTCATCCTTCAGTATTGCCTTTGGCAACCGCGGTGCAGTCTATTTCAGGATGGGCCGGTTTGACCGTACCATCGATGATTGCAGCCGTGCCATTGCGATCGACCCTTTTTATACGGAAGCCTACCTGAACCGGGGTGTTGCCTATAGTTCAACGGGGAAATGGGACCTGGCTATCAGCGACTATACGATGGTACTGAAAACCCGTAGCGACAACCCCTCTGTTTACGAGTGGAGAGGCATTGCCTATCGCAGCAAGGGAGCCTTCCAGCAGGCCATCAGCGATTTTACCACAGGTATCAGGCTGGCCCCCAGGAGCTCCTCCCTGTTTGTGAACAGGTCCATGGCCTATAAACAGGCAGGAATGCAGGAGCAGGCTACAAATGATGAAAATATGGCCCGTCAGCTGGCGGCTGGTGGAGCCAAATAATCCATGAAATTGCCATAAGCACAACGTTCATGCAAATCGGGAAGGATAATTTATGGCTACTCCATGGGACCCTAAAAAAATAAATATTAGCACATGAAACAAACGCCCGGAAAAAAACAAAAACAGGCTTCAACGGCGCATTCCAGAACGCCTCAGAACAAGCCATTGAAAACAGATTCCTGGCAGCCCTGGGTCATCGTCTTCTTTTTGCTGATCGTTACCTTTGCACTCTACGTGCCATCGCTCAGCAACCGGTTTACCAACTGGGACGATGATGATTATGTAACGGATAATCCTTACGTCAAGCAACTGAGCGTACAAAATGCAAAATACCTGTTTACCCATGAATCTGCCGGGAATTACCATCCTCTGACCATGCTTTCACTGGGTCTCGATTACCAGCGGGCCACCAGGAGCAATCCTGCCGGAAATAGCCCAGATACTGTTGATTCGAGTGTCTTTCATACAACAAACCTGGTCCTTCATCTGTTCAACATCGTCCTTGTTTTTATCTTCATTTACCTGTTGACCGGTAAACGGCTGGTGATTGCCTCGGTAACCGCTCTGTTGTTTGCAATCCATCCCATTCATGTCGAATCCATTGCCTGGATTGCAGAAAGAAAGGATGTTCTGTACACCCTGTTTTTCATGGGTGCGCTGATTGCATATCTGAAATATATTGAAAATCAGCGATTTTTGACGTTGCTGTTGGCCGGACTGCTGTTTCTGGCATCCCTTTTCTCAAAACCGGCGGCCGTGGTATTCCCGCTCGTTTTGCTCGCGGTCGATTATTTTAAAGAACGAAAATTGACGAAAAGGCTGATCTTCGAAAAAATCCCGTTTTTCATACTCGCCTTCCTTTTTGGTGCAATCACCTTTTTAATCCAATCGCACAAAGGGGTGGCGGGGATCCATGTTTTCAACCTGTTTCAGCGGTTCCTGTTCGCCTGCTACGGGTTCGTCATGTACCAGTTCAAAATACTGGTACCCCTCGGTCTGTCCCCCTTTTATCCACTTCCATTGGTTAACCCGTCAGGGACGCTGCCTGTCATTTTTTACCTGACATTGCCGGTTGCACTTATCATGATTGCCGGAATTTATATCTCATCCCGCCACACGAAAATAGTAAGTTTCGGGTACCTCTTTTATCTCTTTTCCATTTTGCTGGTGCTGCAATTTCTGACGGTAGGATCTGCCGTGATGGCCGACCGGTATGCCTATGTGAGTGCCATCGGGCTGTTTTTTATCCCGGCCTGGTATCTTGACAGGGCCCTTACCGGTAAAACAAGGTTAAACCGGCTTTTCCGCGTCTCCCTGGCAGGGTTGTTCATCATTTATTCCATATTCCTGGCGACTGTTACCATGAGGCAATCAATGGTATGGCAGGATTCCGGCACCTTATGGTCCAGGGTGATCTCTTTGTACCCCGAGTCGGCCTTTGCCTATAAAAACAGGGGTTGCTTCTACGCTACAATCAACAATAACGATGGCGCCCTGAATGATTTTGTGGCCTGTATCCGGATAAAGCAGGATGATGCGGAGGTCTATACCAATCTTGGCAATATTTACGGCGCCCGGGGCAACACTGAAAAGGCGCTGGATGCCTATTCGAAATCCATTGCCATTGACAGCCTGAAACCAAAAACCTACCTGAACCGGGCTTTGACCTATTCACGTGCACAATTGTTTATGCCGGCGCTGAGTGATTACAACATGGCCCTGAGATTAAACCCGGGGCTGATACAGGTCTTCAGCGACAGGGGGGCGGTGTTGCGTTCGTTGGGTCGTTACGGGGAGGCAATCGCTGATCTTACCAGGGCCGTACAATATACGCCACAAAACGAGAGCCTGTTCCTTCAAAGAGGCGTTTGCCATTTTCAATTGAAAGAATTCAGTGAAGCTTTGGCTGATTTTGAACAATGTGTCTCCCTGAATCCTGCAGATGGAAATGCATTTTATAACCTGTCGGCGGCATACAATAAACTCAATGACCACCAGGAAGCCTATAAGTTTGCACTTAAGGCAGCCTCATTGAATTACCCTGTTGACAAGGGTTATCTTGAATCGCTCAGGCTAAAGGCCGGGTAAAGTGAATTGAATTGGCTGCGAATATGCTGCCTGCTGATGAAACAGCAAGATTTTATTGAATATCCGACGTAATAAATTATTTCCAAATTAGGTGTGCCGTACAATGAAAAGTGTTCATTCCAAAAATAGGGCAGGCAAAAGCAAACCAGACAGAAACGTCATCCAACAGGCCTGGAAGTTTCACCCGTCGCTGCCATGGATATCCGGTGTGATCCTTTTAGTGTTAACATTATATATATACCTCCCGGCGCTGGATAATAAATTTACCAATTGGGACGACCCTACGTATGTTCTTGAAAATAAGAATGTAAAACTGCCGATAAGCCAAAACTTCACCTATTTCTTCTCCCATGCTTCGGCCGACAATTATCACCCGCTGACCATGCTTTCACTCAGCCTCGATTACCACCTTGCCAGGAAAGTCCCCTCCCAGGTTAACGCGGCGGATGAACCCGATGCCGCCCAATTCCATGCCACAAACCTGGTTCTGCACCTGGTCAATGTACTGCTGGTTTTTTTCTTTATTTACCGTTTGACCCGGCAAAGGCTGATCGTTGCATCCGTTACTGCCTTGCTGTTCGCCATCCACCCCATGCATGTTGAATCGGTGGCATGGATTGCCGAACGAAAAGATGTCCTGTACTCCTTTTTCTTTCTCGCAGGGTTAATTCTCTACCTGAAATATCTCGAAAAACAGCAATGGATGTTTTTACTGCCTACAGGATTGCTGTTTACCCTTTCGCTTTTTTCGAAACCTGCGGCCGTCGTTTTCCCTTTGGTATTGCTGGTGATCGACTATTTCTCCGCTAGAAAATTCACCTACAGGCTTCTCATTGAGAAAATCCCGTTTTTCATCCTCTCCGGCCTATTCGGACTGGTGACCCTGGGCATCCAGGGATCCCTTGCCGAAGCTGGCCTTAAGGTCTTCCCGGCTGCTCACAGGATTATGTTCACCTCCTACGGATTGATCATGTATCCCTTCAAACTGCTTCTGCCATCATCAATATCGGCCTTTTATCCCTATCCGTCGCTCGACCCGGCCGGGCACCTGCCGGCATATTTTTACTTTTCCCCCGTGATCGTTTGTGCTATTGCAGCATTGGTGTGGTATTCATCACGGTTTACCAGGGTTGTCAGCTTCGGATTCTTGTTTTACCTTGCCTCGATGGTGCTGGTTATCCAGTTTGTCCCGGTAGGAAATGCCATCAGGGCCGACCGCTACTCCTATCTGAGCGCCATCGGCCTGTTTTTTATCATCGCATGGTATCTCGATCAGGCATATATCAGTAAAGGTAAAATAATGCAATCGGCGCGATGGGCCATAACCGCGGTTTGCCTGGTATATTTCATCTTCCTGGGCAAGATGACCCGTGAACAAACCGTAGTCTGGCAAAATTCTGAAACATTGTGGAATGATGTAATCGCCAAGTATCCCGAAACCTATGTCGGGTACAAACACAGGGGAAATTATTACAGCAGCCAGAACAATTTTGAAATGGCGATAAAGGACTATGAGAGCTATGTCAGGATCCGGCAGGATGATGCAGGGATATACAACAACCTGGGGAATGCCTACCGGTTGCACGGGGAGAATGAAAAGGCAATCGGTGCCTATACGAAATCAATTGCAGTGGATAGCCTTGATCCGAAAACCTGGCTGAACAGGGCCGTAATTTATTCCATTGAAAAACATTATGATGCTGCGATGAAGGATTTTAACAAGGCGCTTACCCTCAAACCCGGGACGATGGAGCTTTATATCAGCCGGTCGGTTATGTATAAGGAGATGCGGCGCTACCAGGAAGCCATTGACGACTATTCCCATGTGGTCAGGGAAAACCCGCGGAATGTGAATGCTTTTATGGACCGTGGCTATTGCCATATGATGTTAAAACAGTTTCCTGAAGCAAAAGCCGATTTTGAACAATGTATTGCCCTCACTCCCGAAAGCGGACAGGCTTATTACAACCTGTCGGCCACCTTCAACGAGTTGAAGGATTACCGCAAAGCATACCAGTATATCCTGAAAGCACAATCGCTGGGCTACCCTGTCGACGCAACCCTGCTGGAAACAATGAAGAAAAAGGGGTCATAAACCGAATTCAGCGCCATGCTCAGGGGTTTGAATCAATTATCAACCCGACCTTATCAACCATTCGAAGGTATATGATACATTTGTAAAAATTTGTTTTTGAACTATGGAAAAAGGCAAGCCTGGAAAATATAAATCCGGCCAATCAAAACATCCTAAAAAAGAGGTTAAAAAAAAGTTTGATCTCAGCAGGTGGCTTCCGGCAGCCGTTGTGCTGTTGCTGATGCTTCTGACATGGTCACTTTACAAACCTTCGTTAAACAATCATTTTACCAACTGGGATGACCCTGATTATGTGCTTGAAAATACCAATGTAAAACAGCTTAATACACAGACCGCAGTTTATTTTTTCAAACATGCCTCCGCCTCCAACTACCATCCCCTTACGATGCTGTCGCTCAGCCTCGATTATTATCTGACGGTCAGGGACAAGAAGCTGGTCAGGGATGGCGATGAGCCCGACGCAATTGCCTTTCATACAACCAGCCTCCTCCTGCATGTGATGAACGTTTTGCTGGTCTTTATCTTCATTTACCTTTTATCAGGGAAAAGGATCATCGTGGCCACGGCGACCTCAATGCTGTTTGCCATTCATCCCATGCATGTTGAATCCGTAGCCTGGATTGCTGAACGAAAAGATGTTCTTTATACCTTTTTCTTCCTCCTTGCCTTGATTGTCTACCTGAAATACCTGGAAAAACCCGGGTGGTTTAAGCTGCTTCTGACCCTGCTGTTGTTCCTGCTATCCCTGCTTTCCAAGCCGGCGGCAGTTGTTTTTCCATTGATACTGCTGGCGATCGACTACTTTGCCGGAAGGAGATTCACGGCAAGGGTTTTGTTGGAAAAGATCCCGTTTTTCATTTTGTCGGTGATTTTTGGGGTGATTACCTGGATGGTCCAGGCTCACACATCGGTAGCCGGTTTGCAGGCGTTTACGATCTTCCAGCGGTGTATTTTTGCCGCCTACGGGTTTTCAATGTACCAGTACCACCTGCTGTTCCCGGTTGACCTGTCTGCTTTTTATCCATTCCCGCTGGTTAATATGTCGCTGCACCTGACCTGGGGATTTTACATACCTGCGCTTGCAGCAATAGCCATCCTGATGCTGGTCATCTATTCAGCCCGTTTTACCAGGGTAATCAGTTTCGGATACCTCTTTTTCTTTTTCTCCGTCGTGTTGGTTTTGCAGTTCATCCCGGTTGGCAGTGCGATCATGGCCGACCGGTATTCATACCTGAGCGCAACCGGCCTGTTTTTCATTGCGGGGTGGTACCTCGACCAGTTGTTTCTAAGTAAAAAACAGGTTTTGCATGCCGCAAGATGGATGTTTGCCTCCCTGTTCATTTTATACTGCCTGTTCCTGGGGAAAACATCCCGGGAACAAACCAGGGTTTGGAAAAATTCAGAAACCTTGTGGACGCAGGTAATTGCCACCTATCCCACGGCCGAGGTGGCCTATAAAAACCGCGGAAACTATTATGGCAGCCTGAACATGACCGATAAGTCTATCCAGGATTTTATGACATTCCTGCAACTTAAGCAAAATGATGCGCAGGTCTATAGCAACCTGGGGAATGCCTATGGCCTGCGGGGCGAATTTGACAAGGCGCTCGATGCCTACTCTCGGTCGATCAAACTTGACAGTGTCGACCCTAAAACATGGCTGAACCGTGGGATAACCTATGCCCGGGCCAAACAGCCCGACCGCGCCCTTACCGATTATGGCAAAGCGCTTGCATTAAAACCTGACTTTACGATTGTTTATGCCAACAGGGCTTACACCTTTCTGGAAATGGGGCGTTTTGATGAATCTATCCGCGACTATTCAAATCTGATTCAATATTCCCCCCGAAACGATAATTACTTTATTAAACGTGGTATTGCGTATCACCAGTTGAAAAGGTACAGGGAGGCGCTTGCTGACTTCCTGCAATGCGTTGCAATAAACCCGGGAAACAGTAATGGATTGTTTTATCTTTCTGTCACATATAACGACCTGGCCGATTTCAGGAATGCTTACCAGTATGCACTGAAAGCAAAATCGAGCGGATACCAGGTCGATCCCACATTTCTTGAAACACTGAAAGCGAAGGGTGGTTGACCCTTTTAAACCCATGGGAGCCTGGGCGCTGTTATGAATCGCAGGTATGAATAACAAGAAGCAAAAGACCGGGAAACTGGCATTAAATCAGAAGGTTGTTCCCAAAAAACCGACGCATCATCCCTCCGTGAAGGAGATTCCTCCTCCATCCACCCCCGCGTGGCAACATGGGTTGTTTATCCTGCTTATTGCCCTGGTAACCTTTATTTGTTTTCGACCTGCTGCCGATAACCAGTTTCTTAAAACCTGGGATGATCAGGTCTATGTAACCAACAACAAACTGATACAGGGACCGACAGCAAAAAATATTTCCGAGATATTCAGTTTCCATAAGGATCTCCAAAAACTCACCAAGAACTATCATCCACTTACAACACTTTCACTTGCAATTAATTACCAGTTCTCCGGATTGAATCCCCGGTCATACTACCTGACCAATATTTTCATCCATATCCTGAATTCGATACTTGTTTATCTCCTGATCTTCCGGCTCACAGATCGAAAAATATGGGCTGCGTTTTTTGCCGGCCTGTTATTCGGAATCCATCCGATGCACGTTGAATCGGTTGCCTGGATTTCAGAACGCAAGGATGTTCTCTACGGACTCTTTTTCATCTCGGGGATGATCCTGTACTATCATTATCTTAAGAAAAAGAGGATAAAATTCCTGGTCTTTGCCTTTCTCCTGTTCTGCCTGTCGGTGTTATCAAAAGCCATGGCCGTGGTGTTTCCCCTGGTGATGGTACTGATGGATTTGCTGTTGGAACGGAAATGGTCATTTCGCGCGCTTATTGAAAAGATACCGTTTTTTGTTATCTCCCTTTTCTTTGGGTTGCTGGCGATAAAAATCCAGGCGGAAGGAGCCATAGGCGCCTGGAGAATATTTACCCTGATGCAGCGTATCATGCATGCCTCCTATGGTATTCTCAGCTACCTGACCAATTTTTTTCTTCCGGTCAACCTCTCCGCATTTTATCCCTACCCTTTCATTGATGAACAGGGCTTTTTACCTTTGTCATTCAGGCTTGCCCCTGTGGTGGTTATCCTTATCCTGGCGGTTTCCGCAGTGGCCCTTTTCATGAAAAACAGGATGTTAAAGGTAATTGGCTTCGGAACCTGGTTTTTCATTCTGACATTGGTACTTGTACTGCAGTTTATTTCAGTAGGGCAGGCGATCATTGCCGACCGGTATGCCTATATTCCCTATATCGGGATATGTTTTATCATCGGAAGCTGGGGCGCATTTCTTGTCGGGCAGAAGCAACCTAAGTTTAGGATACCAGGCATTGTTCTAGCCGGGTTCATGGCGGTTTTACTGGTTTTTTCAGCCATACAGACCCATCATCGCTCCTCCGTATGGCATGATGATTTTGCCTTGTGGACCGATGCCCTGGACCAGTGTTCCGATGCCCGCATGAATATCATCAGGACCAAATGCGCTCAACTCCGTCTCGAAAGTGGCGACTACCAGGAGGCCTTTAAGGAATATCAGGCAATTGCCTTGTCGGATCCAAAGGAACATGATGCCCTGGAAAGAATCGGGCAGATTTACGGACAATATTATCACCTGATAGATTCATCCCTGGCCTATCTCAATAAAGCAAACCAGATGAACCCCGGCGACCCCTGGTTGCTCAAAAACCTGGGCGTTGCCTATGCCATGAAAGCCGATTACCAGAAATCACTGGAGTGCTTTCTCGCGGCCTACAAGCAACTTCCCGAGGATACCAGCCTTATGCAGAATCTCTCTATTTCCTACAGGGCCATAGGCGATATCACGCGATCGGATGAATTTGCACACCTGGCGCACCAGAAAAAATGAACATGATCAATAAACCAAAACGGTAATGGCAAAATCCCAGACAAAAAAAAACAAAACAGTTAAGAAAACCGAACCTGTATGGTGGAACCGGATAACAGGCGCACCATATGTTTATTTTCTTTTTTTTGTAGCCGCCTTCGTTATCTACGGGCAGGTGCTGGGCTTTTATATCGGCAAATTTGACGAAGATCTGCTGATCAGCGGGAATTTGGGAATCCTGAAAGATTTTGCCAACCTCAAAATGGCCTTCACAAGGGATGCGTTTCTGAGTTTCATGGGTGTTGGATTTTACCGGCCTCTGCAAACAGTTACCTTCATGATCGATGCACATTTCTTTCATGACAGGGGTTCCATTTTTTACCTGACGAACATGCTGCTGCACGCCGCTACCTGCTCGGCGCTGTTCTGGTTGCTTACATTGCTCGGTAACAGCAGGAAATCCTCATTTGTCTTTACACTGCTGTACCTCACCACTCCGCTGTTCGTGCACGCGATCGCCTGGGCCCCGTCGCGCGGCGACCTATTAATAGGCCTTACCGGGATTCTTTCGGTGTCGTTTTTTATCAGTATGGTTAACACGGGCCGTTATAAATATGGAGCCTTTACCTTACTGGCCTTTCTGGCGGCCATGTTTTCAAAAGAGACAGCCGTCCTGATCCCCCTGCTGATGGCCATTTGGTATTTCCTCGCCGGAAAAAAGGGAAAGCTTCCCATTCCGGCCCTGGTCATGCTGATCGTTGGCTTTTTGCTGATTTATGCCGCCTATTTTTTCCTGCGTGCGCAGGTTGTGAAAATACCCACATCTGCCGCGGAATTCGGGATTGGCCCCTTTTTCCACAATATCAGGACCCTCCCGGAATACATGGCAAAATTTCTCATCCCGCTGTATCTCTCGCCCATGTCGGGCTTTACCGTGACGAATACCCTGCTGGGCTTAACCCTGTTTGCCATCCTGGCGTTTCTCGCCTTCCGTTTTTCCCGCGGGGTCAATAAAATGCAGCTTTTCGGCATCAGCTGGTTCCTCTTGTTTGCCACGCCCGGGGTGATGTACAGCCACCTGCTGGGGGGCGCTGCATACGAGTATCTTGAACATCGTGCCTACCTGCCCATGGCGGGGATTATCATCGTCGTGGTCTTCCTGTTTAACAGCCTTCCTGCGGGGAAAATACAAAACCTCTCCCTGGCATCCGCCTTGCTGATGTCCCTGGTGCTGGGCACCTACTCTTTTATCTATGCCGGGAATTATGAAAATCCGATGGTGTTTTATGATTACACCATAAAATCGAACCCCGCCTCGGCCATGGCACTCAGCAACCGAGGACTTATCAGGGCCGATTTTAAAGATTATCAGGGAGCTGTCGCCGATTACGAAAAAGCCATTTCAATCAAACCCGATTATTCCAAGGCGTATGTAAACAAAGGGGTCTCCCTGGCCGCTCAGAATGATAATGCGGGTGCCATTGAACAATATGATTTGGCAATAAAGTTTGAACCGGACCTTTTCCAGGCCCATTTTAACAAAGCCAATTCAGAAACGGGGTTAAAGCAATACGACGATGCCGTGCTGGAGTATACGAGGGCTATCCGGATTATGCCCCAGTATGTCCCCGCCTATACTGCGCGGGCTTCGGCATATTATTCCCAGAAGAACCTTGCAGCAGCCGACACCGATTTTACCACCGCCATCCGCCTCGATCCGAAAAACGGCATGGCTCTGTTAAACAGGGGAAAGGTACGGTACAATGGTACTGACAAAGCGGCAGCATGTGCCGACTGGCGGGCCGCAGCTGAACTGGGTAATTCAGAAGCCCGCGACCTGCTTGGCAATTACTGTAAATAGCGCTTTCCTGGAGCCGGTTTAAGGTGCTTTCACAGCACTTTGCAGGTCAAGGATATATTTGGGCGGAACAGCCATCTTCAAATCCCTTGCCTTCATCGCATCGTCGAGGGCGTTCCTATAGCGATGGAGCCTGAAGCTGGCAAAAGAACGGTTTAACCAGGTATTCCCGTCGTCGGCTGTGATTTTCAGCGCTATGTTGTAGTCTTCGATTGCCTTTTCAAACATGTTTTGCGCAAAATAGATGTTCCCCCTGTTTACATAGGCTCCGCTGTAACCAGGGTCTATCCTGATGGCTGAAGTATAATCCGCAATCGCCCGGTCGGGCTGGTTTAGCTTATTAAAGGCACTGCCCCGGCTATACAACGCCCGCGTATGGGTTGCGTTATAGGAGGTAAGGATCGTGGTGAAATCAGCGACGGCAGAGTCGTATTTGCCCATCTCGGAATAGGCTAAGCCCCGGTTGAAATACCCGTCAACATAACCAGGTTGCCTGGTAATGGCGGAGGTGAAATTCCTGACAGCCTCCTCTTTCATTCCCAGCATCGAATGGGCATAACCAAGGTTCTGGTAAGCATGGAAACATTCAATATAGGTGGCTTCGTTTTGAATCGCTCTTTGAAGCAGGTCAATAGCCGTCGGATATTCTTTCCTGTCGATATATTCCCAGCCAAGGTTAGTCAGGGCAACGCCGTCGTCGGGATCATATTTCAGGGCATTCTTCCATAAGGTTTCATTGTTATGCCAGGTTAACGACTGGGCATAGCTCCGGACCGAAAAAACAACCAAGATGACCACCGGGATGGCAATGATTGCTCCCTTATATTTTTGCTTGCTGCCGACCACCCTGTCAAACAGCAAACCGATGATGAAAAACAGGCCGATATAGGGGATGTAGGTGTAACGATCAGCAATAATGGCATTGCCAACCGGAAGGATTTGTGATACAATTGAAAGTGTGAATAAAAAGAACAGGGCACCGAAAACCACCATCCTGTTCTTCCTGAAAAAGAAAGCGGCAGCCCCTGTTATGATGACCGCTCCCAGGGCGCCGGCATAAACCCCTCCCATATCGTTGACTGCCGGGTATTTGTAAAAGCAGCTGAGATTAAAGGGATAAACCAGCTTATACAAGTAGGCCGAAACATTAAACAGGGCAAAAGCGGCCCGCTCAAAAAGCGAATGCGCCATCAACCTGTTCTCTGTAAGCGATGAGTGCTGCGCGGTAATTGCCAGGATTCCCGAAACCAGCGATATTGCCAGGTAAGGCAGTTTGTTCAATACCGAACGAACCGAGAGCTTTTTTTGAAACCAGTAGTCAACCAGGAACAAGGTGAGAGGCAGTACCACTGCCTGGCCCTTGCTCAGCACCGAAAGGAGGAAGAAGATCAGGGAGAGAAAATAATATTGGCTGTTACGGCGGCTCTTCACCAGGAAATGGACATAGAAAATCAGCGAAAGCAGGAAGAAAAAGGCATAGAGCACATCCTTACGTTCAGCCGCCCATACGACCGATTCAACCCGCATCGGGTGCAGCGCAAAGAGGGCGGTTGCCAGCAGGGTGGCATAGCTCTTCTTCGTAAGAAGCCACATTAGCCATGCAAAGAGGAGGATATTAAACAGGTGAAGCAGCAGGTTGTCAAAATGGTAAAGGAATGGATTTAGCCCGACAAGACGATATTCAAACACATAACTTAAAACCGTCAGTGGATGGTAATTGCCGACAACGATTGTTTTATAATGAAAAATGTGACGGATGTTGGCCCACGAAAAAACCTTGATCAACTCATTGTCGCGGATATAATTGTAATCATCCCATCCCAGGAATTCACCCTTCAGGCAGGGGGAGAATACGAGGAAAGCCACCAGGGCAATCACACCGGTTCCGGCTACCAGGAGTTTAATGCCTGGATTTTTCGCTTTGGCAGCAGTTTTTTGCGGTTGTATCGCGCTTTTGACCTGGGATTTATTTTTCGGTTTCACGTTATCAGCTGAGATTTGGTTATGATCGACCCTTATGCGGAATTTGCAAGGTCTGCAATTGTTTTATTATGGCAGCCGGCATGGCGCGGCAGGCGCAACTATGGGTTGTACGGACCCTTTTTAATGATAAACCCGGGACGGTTTTTCACCTCTTCATAGATCCGCCAGATATATTCAGCGATAATGCCAAGCGAGAACAGGTTCAGCCCGGAGAAAAAGGAGATGATCACCACCGTTGAGGTCCACCCGGGTAGCCGTTCGCCCCAGAAATGGGGATTTCCGAACAGCGCCAGGTAACCGTAAAAAACGATCAGCATAAAGGCAAGTATGGCAAAGATAAGGCCCAGACGGGTTATCATTTTGATAGGCCAGGTAGAGGATGAGAAAAAGGTGTCCTTGAACAACCGCACCTTCTTTTTCATCGTCCATCGCGACTTCTCATTGATTCCCTTTGCACGTTCATAGGGATAATAATAGGGTGAATATCCCAGCCGAAGGATCTCCGACATGATGGATGTGTTGTTCGGGTGGATCCTGGAGTTGATGATGTCGATAACCTCCCTGTCGATTAAAAAGGAATCGGCTCCTCCCGAAGGAAATTTAACCTCCGACAATGCATTGATGATGCTGTAATACAGGTTGGCAAACAGGTTGTTCAGAAAGCCATCATTGCGTTTAACCCGGTATGGTATGATCACCTTATGCCCTGCTTTCCAAAGGTTGTATAGGTCAACAATGGTGCTGTAGGGCTGCTGTTCGTCGTCAGAAACAGGCATGACGCAACCTCCTTTGCAAACGGTTAATCCTGCGAAGACCGAATAATGGGAGGTGTAGTTCTTGCTGAGCTGGATGGCTTTGACATTCGGATTCCCGGAGGCCAGGTCCAGGGCGAGCTCAAAGGAGTTGTCGGTCGATCCGTCGTCAATAACAATGAATTCAAACGGTATGTTGTTTGCATCTAGCAGTTCGGATAATTTCCGGTATACTGCTTCAATACGGTTACCACTGAAATAGGAGAGACAAAGTATACTTAGCATTGTGCTGCTGGTTTTAGAAAATAATAGGATAAGGTAAAATTAGAAAGTATGGTAAACGGGAGTACCAGGAATGCCAGTATCCAGTTTTCAAAAGGCAGTAATATCTTAAAAGCTGCCAGCAACCCTGTCCCGATGAGCAATCCCGCACCATAAACGAGAAAATAGACCAAGAGGTTATACCAGGTGACGCCGGTTTTAAATATAAGCCGCGAATTCAGGAAGAAGGAGACGATGATGGTTACGGCATAAACCAGGATGTAAGTCAGGAAGAGCGGCGTGGCCAGGTACTTCAGCAGGATATAGGTGATCAGCATTGACAGCAGCGTAACAACGAGGCCGACAATGCTGAATCCCGCGAATTTCCTGAGAATTGTTTTAAGGTTGGGTATATGCATTGATCGCTTCAGTTACATAGATGACATCCGCCTGGGTCATGACAGGGGAGATGGGCAATGAGAGTACTTCCCGGTGAATTTTTTCCGTGACCGGGAACGACTGGTTGTTCCACTCCCGGTAGGCCTTTTGTTTGTGGGGAGGCACCGGGTAATGGATCAGCGTCTGGATCTCTTTATCGGCCAGGTATTTTTGAAGATGGTCCCGGTGGGGGGTACGGACCACGAAAAGATGCCAAACATGCGAGAGGGAAGCAGGGCCTTCGAATAGAGAGGGATTATGAAGATCAGGTAAAACGATTCCGGGATTGTTGATATGCCGGCAATAATATTGCGCAATCTCGCGCCTGCGCTGGTTGTCGGCATCGAGGCGCCGGAGTTTGACACTCAGCACGGCAGCCTGGATTTCATCGAGGCGGGAGTTCAGCCCCTGGTATTCGTTGATGTATTTCTGCCTGGAGCCATAATTGCCCAGTGCCCGGATAACGCCGGCAAGCGTATCGTCATCGGTGGAAACGGCGCCCGCGTCGCCCAGGGCCCCGAGGTTTTTGCCGGGGTAAAAACTATGTCCCGCGGCATGACCGACTGACCCGGTTCGTTTTTCCAGGTAGCGGCAACCCTGCGCCTGGGCATTGTCTTCAATCAGTTTCAGGCCATAGTGGTCGACCAGCTGCTGGATCCCGGGATGCATGGCGTTCTGGCCGTACAGGTGGACAATCATGATCCCCCTGGTCCTGCCGGTGATCTTTTCTTCAATAAGATAAGGGTCAATATTACAGGTGGCAGGATCGGGTTCAACCAGTACCGGCCTCAACCGGTTGTCGGAGATGGCAAGCAGGGAGGCAATATAGGTATTGGCAGGCACGATGATCTCGTCTCCCTCCTTCATGATCCCCAGCTCCATGTAAGCCTTGAGGATCAGCCGCAAGGCATCCAGCCCGTTGGCGACCCCGATACAGTGTTTGCTGCCCAGGTAGGTGCCATAGGATTTTTCAAATGCACCGAGTTCATTGCCAAGCAGGTACCAGCCGGAGTGAACGACCCTGCCCAGGGCCTCCGTTATGCCCGGTTCAAAAGAATTGTTAACTGCCTGCAGGTCTAGAAATTTAATCATTTCGGTATATTTTTCTCAGGATTACACTCGTTGATTCAATGGTATAACCCTGTCGTGTTAAGGCAAGATTCATTTCATTCATATTCAGGCCACTGGAAACCGCATGGACAAACTTTACCTTCATGTTTTTTAACCAATTGTAAAGCAGTGAGTCAAATCGTTCACGGTAATTCTGTTCATCCAGCCCTTTTTCGATTCCATTCAGGTGCAACAAAACCTCCGACCGGGTAATAAATTTGCCGGTTTGAAATCCCGCAATCCGGTTATTCTGTTGATTAAAATATTCAAGTAAAAATTCATCTTTGCGCTGATACGACCGCTTTATAAAGGAAAGATTCCGCTCCCTGCTGGCCGTTTCAGAAAAATGATGATCCATGGTAAACCGATCTTCAAAGGTAGATGATTCTGCGATTTTTAATACCTCTGAGAATCTTTTACGATCAGTCACCTCGCCGCTTGAAAAAGGATACAGTACGGCATTGCTTATCAGGTCGCTGGTTGTATCCAGTTTCCTGTATATTTTAAACTCTGCAAACCGGAAACCATGATCTTCAAAAAAATTAATCAAATCGAGATCTTTGCTGTCAATTTTTATCTGGAGGTAATGTGGAGTCTTTAACGCAATAAAATCGGACTCCTTCGATTCAAATTGCAACCAATCATCCGTGAAGCCGACCAATTCAAATAACCTTCTGTTTAATATTTTCGAATCGATAGGGAGGTTATTGAATTTCATAGAGAACAGGTATTGAAAGCATTGGTTATTCCCACAAACACGGAACAATGTCAGAGTTTACGTTGTAATATCCGGAAGACATCCTCAAATGACTTCATTTCAGCTATTTCCTCGGGTTCTATTGAAATATCGAATTCCGATTCAAGCTCAATGATCAGGTTCAGGTGGCGCAAAGAGTCCCATTTCTCACAGTTTTTCTGTGATATATCATCGGCAATTTCGGAAAGTCCGAAAGTTCGGAGCATGACATTTTTAATCCGCTGTTTCATTCTCGATTTCTTTTACCTTATAATATGGTTTTATGACAAATTCTGATTTGGAAAGGTCGAGGATGTAGTTTTTCCCTCCTTCTGTACTGGCTTTTTCTTCAGCCAGGTTAAATCCCAGCTTATCATAAAAATCTTTTACCTGCTCGTTTTTATTGGATGGTAAATATTTGGCCTTCAGTGAGATTATGCCTTCATTTTTGATTATTTTGAATATGGAACAGGCAAACGCCTCTTCAATTCCCTTTCCAAGGATTCTGCAACTCATCAGGAAGGTGTCGATGGATGCGCTGCCGGCTTCAGGTCCCCGCTTAACAATGATCACTCCGGTAACTCCGTGATCACCAAACTTATCGCCAACCTTAATGGAATACACAAAGCAGCCCTGGTGAATCAGGGAAAGAATTTCCGTTTCTGAATAGCGTTTTGTTGTTAAGTTGAACTGGTTTGTTTTTTGCGTCAACTGGGCGATTCGTGGAATTGTAAGATCATCGGGTTTCTTGATCTCAAGTTCAATCTGCAGGCTGGTAAGGTAGGCAGTGAAATCTGAAAAACCCTCTTTAAACCGTTCACGTTGAAAATTTTCCTGGTATTGCTTTGTTTTTGACCGGTCCTCCTCTGTTAACTGATAAACCCTGAAATACCGCGCTGTAATTTCCCTTGCAAATACTGGCAGAAGGTATGGCTGAACAGGGAATTCAGGAGTTTCAACCATAGGTAAGAAATGCTTTACCAACTCCCTTTCAGCCGGATTATCATCGATGAGGATAACACTGTCAAGGCCAATGTTTAATTCATTGACTATCTCTTTTATATTATCTGCCTTATTGTTCCAGTTAATCCGGTAGGCGGCAAGATGTTCCTGTCTGATCAGGATGTTGGGATTTTTTTTCCAAAGTTCATTTACGTCAGATTCGTTATTCTTGCTGCAAATGGCAAGCAGGATTCCTGACTTGTTTAATTCCAGGATGGATTTCTGGAATTCGCTGAACGCATTTCCGGGGTAATCTCCTCCGATCTTGATACCATTGATGCCATCTTCACCAAGAACTCCGCCCCAAAGGGTGTTATCAAGGTCCAGTATGAGGCATTTCTTCCGTTTCAGTTGTATTGAATCCTCCTGATTGGTGAACCATTGTTGGAATTGAACGGCCAGCTTTGGATTCAGCTGCATTTTTGAAAGGAAATAATACTTCCAGTCAACCAGTTGGGAATCAGGGAAACGCGAGGTAAAGTCGCTGAAATCGATGATCCTGATATTTTTATTCAGTTCTGCCAGTCTGAAAATGCGTTGATTAAAGCCGTAGACGGCCTCTTGCAATGCAAAGTCGCCAGTTTGAATGGGATTGATATACAGAAAGCTTAGCGTGAAAATATAGAATCCTTTATGATCCGGGATCTGGTTGAATACGAGCTGCAAGTTCCGGTAATATGAGTCGATCTCGGCAACCAGTATTTTTGTATCTGTTTTAAACGGGAGTATGTAAAACCAAAGGTAAGCATCCGGATCATTTCCGGATTCTGAAATATCATCATAACCGGAAAAAACCACATCGCGGTTGGCGAAAAAGGGCTCGATGGTGCTGTTACGGAATATAAAATATTTCATTTCAGTACTCTGTTAATTGACTGATATAACAATTTTCAAGCGATACGATGGCAGTGCCCCATGACAGTCCGGCACCGAATCCACTCATCATGACAGTTTTCCGGTTCGGATAATTCGTTGGGAGATTTAATTCTGTGACAATCGTTAAGGGAATGGAGGCTGAACTTGTATTCCCGAATTTTTCAATGGAGTAGGGGATTTTCGACGCATCCAGTTTTAACCTTTTGGCCAGGAAGTCGGTCATGAATTTATTTGCCTGATGGAAAAGCATCAGGTCAATATCGTTTATGGTCAGGAGGCAGTTTTGTAGAATGAATTTAATATCGGTCGGAACTGCTTTCAAGGCAAAATTAAACACATCCATTCCCTCCATTTGCAGCTGCTCCCCGTTTCTGATATTCCCTTCGGCATCGGAAATCTCCACAAAGCCTTCTGCAGAGCTTGGCTGACGGTACCCGCCATAGGGGACTCTCAGGATATGAGCGTCTGAGCCATCGGAGTTGAGCGAAAAACAGGATGTTCCAAAAATGTCGTCTTTTTCAATTAAGGTCGCAGTCCCGGCATCTCCAAAAAGTGGTGTGGTAATCTTGTCCTTTTTTGAAATAGTCTTTGACATGGTTTCACCTACAAGGAGTAAGACTTTGCTGATACCATCCTGGGTGGCAAATGAAAAAGCGATCGACAACCCATAAACATATCCCGAACAAGCAAGGTTGACATCAAATGACAAGGTTGATTTTTTTAAGTTCAACCTTGACTGGAGACTTGGAGCAGTGGCGGGCTGCCTGTAATCGGGTGTCTGGGAAATGAAAATCACCGCATCAATGGTGTCGCGGTCAATATTGTTGTCGGTAAAAAGCTTTTCAGCAGCCTCGTAGCAAAGATCAGAAGAGGTTACCTGTTCATCGGCAAACCGTTTTTCCTTAATACCTATTGAATTTATTGTTTTAACCACCTCCTCCTCCGGGATAAAATAGGTAAGGTCGGAATTCGAGGAAATATTTTTAGGAACACATGCTGCAATTGCCTTTATTCCTACTTTGTTGAATGTTATAAATGCCATAATGCAGTTTAGATTAAGGTGAAACCACCGTCCACAACAAGATTTGAACCCGTTGTCCAACTGCTTGCCTCAGACAGAAAATAGATGATAGCATAGGCGATCTCTTCAGGTTTGCCATAACGCCGCATGGGGAACAGTTTCATGTCCTCGCTGAGTTGTTCCTGGGTCAGGCCAATCCCATGAATTAATGGAGTTTCAGTTGTGCCCGGCAACACACAATTTACCCTGATATTTTTCCCGGCAAGGTCAACGGCCATGTTTTTGGCCATAGCCGTAAGTGCCCCCTTTGAGGCTGCATACATGGAGTTGCCGACATGGGTGGTCACCGGCCCGTCAATGGAGGAGACAAATACGATGGAACCATTTTTACCCAGTTTTTTCTTCTTTACAAGTTGTTGTGTGACCGAGACGGCAGAAAAGAAGTTCGTGTTGAATATCTCCATTAAATCAGTTGATTTGATAAACTGAAATGGAGCTATTTTCCCGATTCCGGCATTGTTTACAATTCCATCGATCACTGGAAGCGAATCAAGAATTTGATTGATCCCTGCTTCCGTGCACAGGTCGGCAATGATTTGAACATGGTCTGTCCCGGTAAGTTGATCATAGGTTTCCTGCAACCTCTCCTGGTTCCGGCCTGTTATAATCACCTTTGCCCCCATTTTGGAACATTCGATGGAGGTTGTCCTGCCGATACCGGAGGATGCCCCCGTAATGAGGATTTGTTTGCCTTCTATTGAAAATGGGTTATAGTTCATATTGATTTTCTGTTTTAACAAGCTTGCCGGATAAAAAGAGATTGACCATAACGATGGATATTTCATTTCTCAAAACTGCCAGTGTTGCCCATTCTCCTGACACTCCTGCATATCCATGTCAATTATAAAATATGTTCAACTATGATTTACCCATTTCTGAATCTGGTTATAGCCTTGCCTTCACAATGTCGAATAATTGCCGGATCGTATCTGTACTGCGAATGTCGTCACCTTTGATGCTGGCCCCATATTCTTCGTCAACCATTGCTATTACTGATAATGCAATCAGGGAGGACCATTCATCTAAATTCTTGTAGATGGTTTCCGCCGTGAAGGATGAGGGATCCGTCATGTCAAATTGCGCGGAGAAGTTTTCGATAAATTTATTCAGATCCATGATAGATAAGGTTTAGTAGTTTAATTTTTGTTTGTTCAAAAACAGTTTTGTCCAACACATAATAAAAGTTAAATTCATTTTCCCTGATGATTTTCGAACCACACAATTTCTGAAATTTAACGACTGAACTATTATTCTTTCTAACCTCAAACTTGTCATATTCCTTGTTAAGCGTATAAAATCCATACTCCCTTACAATTATTGTTGTCAGGATAGAGATTTCAATATTGGTGCCGGGAAGAAAAACCCAACTTCCTCCTTCAAAACTATCTTCAGTTAAATTGTAAATCCGCATGGTCCCTAATGGGTTGCCTGCACCATCCTCGGTAATAAAATAAAATTCGGTTCCCTGGACTTCCCTGTCGATATAGGCTCTGATCCATTCACGTTGCTTGTCAATATCGGTTGAGGTGTCCGATATCAGACCCGAATTTCGTTTGTTGGTTCTGAGAGTTACAATAAATTCCGCATCTGACTCTTCAACCGTCCGTAAAACCAGGCCGTATTTTTTTATTTCTATCCGTGACATGATAACTATAATATTTGGGTTAAAATGCGTTCGTCACCCCACATGCTATAAGTATTCCTTTTGTTACGTTGTTTCCCCCGTAAATTTATCAAAGAATTCAAGTTTCAAGCGATAAAAATAATCTATTTCAGTTTCTTTTTCCAATAAAAAGTTGAACTTTTCGTATAACCGGATGGCTCTTTTATTAGATTTAAGAACGCGCAGCCATACACTCTGTTTCCCTAAAGCCACAGCTTTTCCCAGCAGGTTATCCAGGATAACGGATCCCAGGCCCTTCCCCCAGAGTGATTTTTCACCGATAAACCCCCAGTACTCACAATCATCTGCGGTAATGTGTTTTAACCCGCAAACGCCCACCGGCATTCCGTTATACATCACTCCCCATACCATATAATCATCAAGTTTTGGGAGTGAATGAAACCAGTTTAACTGACCTTCACGCGTAATTTCGGGTGTGTCGGTCAGTGCCTTGATTTCCGGGTCGGTTAACCAGGAGTAGGAGCATTCAAGAAACTCAAGAGTATAATCGCAAAGTTCAATCATAAGATCTCATATTGATATTGCTCATGCACAATGCATCTTCCACCAAACCCCTCCTTCTGGAATAAAAGATTTTCATTCAGGATATTCCCCGTATCTCCATTGGATGTGCCAAAATCAAATACAGGCACGTGGAGGAATTCCCTGTTCACCAGGATATCAAACAGCAAATCGAGGGCGCCGAGTTTCTTCCCGGTTTCATTTGCTGAAATATATTGAACATGAATGATGTGCTTCATCACATAGAGAACGGTCCCGGCCACCATGGTCCCTGCATGCCAGGCTCCATAAAACCTGATATTATCAGGAAAACGAGTTTTCAGATGTTCAATTTCAGGGAGTGAATGTACCGGGTATCTGTGAAATTTGTGAGCCAGGTTTTGTTCAAGTATTTTCCAGAATGTGGCAAGATCATGGCTTTCGGCAATTTCCACAGATGATCTCAGGCTTTTCCTCACCCCACCCTTCCTGGATTCAGTGAATTTTATCTTGTCGGACTGGAAAATTGTCGAGGAGATACAGCACCCGGTTTTCACTGCATTCAGGAGAAACAGGGCATAGATATCCTCCTGAGCCGGGATCCGGTGGTAGATCACCGGGACAGGTTTGTACCGTACCTCTGTTACCTGCATTTTTTTTAGTTCGCCATTAAGCAGGGCGAAAATCTCAAGGATATCGGTCGTTGTTATCCTGGTGGAAGAAACCACTCCGCCATAGGTCAGTCCCTGGTGTGAGTATAAGGTGTTATTGCAGTGATTGCCCGGAATCACCGCTTCAAATTTACCTTTTTTTTGAAACAGGAAGGAGCAATCATCAAACCGGTCGGCGTGATAATCCATATAATCTCTGAGAAACAGGAAGGTGCCGTTCCTGGAGTTCCGCACAAGATTATCCCACTGGTTTTTATTTTCGTGTGAGTATCTTATTAAGTCAATCATGGGCTATAAAAAGAAAATCCTCATAATTCCTGATATAATCCGATTCGTCATAAAGTTCCGATGTCAGCACCAGGCATACGGCCCCCGATGAAAATCCCTTTTCCGCCGCCCAGATACCCGGCGGAATATGCAGCCCGACGTAGGGACGGTTTAACATCACGGTACGTTTTACGCGGCCGTCGTCCAGTTCGATTTCAAAGCTGCCGCTGGCGGCAACCAGGAACTGGTGACAATGCTTGTGCGCATGGGCGCCGCGATCCTCTCCCCCGGGAATATCGTAGATATAGAAAATCCGCTTCACCCCGAACGGGATTTCTATGTTGTTCGTCACTGGCGTGATGTTGCCGGCACGGTTTTTAATACTGGCCAGCCTGACAATGCTGCAATCATTTACTGTCGGTCGGGTCATGATTTTCTGAATGTTAAAAATTCCTGGTAATCACGGATATAGTCTTTTTCATCAAATCGGGTTGAACTGATCACCAGGGCAAGTGAGTTGGTCGAAAAGTTTTGCATCCGCCGCCACAGGCCGGGTGGCAAATAGAGGGCATAATAGGACCTTCCGAGTGAGAAAAGCTGCTTTTCCACCCCGTCATCCACCTCTACGTCAAAACTGCCGGAGAGGGCAATAATCACCTCCTGCTGGATCCTGAAGGCATGCCCACCCCGAAGTTGTCCGCCCGGGACATCATAGATCCAGTAGACACGTTCAATCTTGAAAGGAATGTGCTTCTCCTCCTCGAGGAAGGAGAGATTTCCCCGCGGGTCTACGATTTTTGGAAGGTCAATAATACGGGCCGGCATCTTCTCGGGATTGGTTTCTTATACAAGTTTATTCAGACAAAATTAAGATAAAAAAAAGACGGTGGTTCCGAAAAAATCATAATGACATAAAATTGTTATGATAAATTCGCTTTCTTACGCCAGTTTAATTTCAGAAAAATGGCTCCTCCCATTAGTATAAGGTACAGGAGAATCCCACCAATGGTAGCTTCGAGGCTGAGAACGAAATAGGGAGGGGAGAAGAACAGCTCAACCTCATGTTTCCCCGGTTCGATTACAAATCCCATAAAACCGATATTACACAGCATGGGCTGCACCGGTTTCCCGTCGATCAGGGCATGCCACCCCTTATCGTAGGGGATGCTTACAAACAGCATCTTCTTTGTTTTCGGAGAAATGGTTCCCCTGATACGGTTTTGGCTGAACTGCGTTATCGAAAGCGTATCCTGTTTGCGGGCCGCAATATCCTGGAAATACCGTTCGAAGGTATACATGGTATTGGTGTCCTTCAATGAAGATTCCTTGAACGACCGGATTGCAGGATCCACAGGTTCTTCAGCAACAAATGCATGCTGGATGATCTGATCCCTGGCCTGGCTGGAGGCCTTTTTAAGGTCGCTGAGGGGAATATAGGTGTCGTAGGTAAATCCCAGCGGCAGGAAATATTTATTCCTGAATAAAGAAACATCCCCGAACCTGGCAACTGAGTCGTAGGTTAGTTTCAGCATCTGGTTCGAGGGGCGCTTGCACAAATTATACTTGATGCTTGCCAGATCCTGGATGAGCGGCCTGTAGGTAAGCCCGACCGCCCACCTGCTCTGGCTTTCCTGCCCCTTCTCAATAATGTTCATCTCCTCAAGAAACCGGATATAATACTTCTGGTTAAAGGAATGATATGACATTGTACCATAATAGCCCTGGACCTTGGCATCGTTGAAACTGGTATGCACGGCAGGATTGGAGCAGTAATCCTTGTTTACCCTGAAGAATTCCTTGTCATGGGCATTGATGTATGCAACTGCTTCCTTCGAGTAATCATCATAGCCAACTTTATCTTTCCGGTCTTTCTGGGAAAGGACGATCCGGTCGTTAACGGTTTTATTATTCATATAGGCCATTTCGATGAAAACAACCAGAACCAGCGAAACGACCAGCATCGACCGGTAGGCCTCAAACCGCAGCAAAACGACCAGGATGGTATAGAGGATCAGGAAATCCACGATGACCGTCCTTAGGCCGGTGTTGATAAGGTTTTCGGTTGATTCATAGGGATAGTACAATAATCCGAGGAGGAACAGCAGTGACCCTCCGAGCACAAAAAGGTTTATTTTTTTGCCTCGGAAAACCTCATTCAGCACGTCGATGGCCGAAAAAAGCAAAAACAGGGAGATAAAGACAGAAAAACCACGGTAATAATCGCCTGTGAACAGCCAGAAAGCATACCGGAAAAAGGGGAAAACCACCAGCGTCAGGAGAAATAAAAAGATAATGCCATAGACGATTTTTTTGCGGTTGGAACCCAGGATAAATATTTGCGGCATCAACAGCATGGGGAGCAGCCCGATATACCACATGGGGGCCTCCAGGTAGTTGTACCAGCCTTTGAAATTGCTGCCATTGCCCAGCAGGTCGTTCGAAAACAGCCGCATGATGGCTGTCGCATAATAGATGCCCTTCTCCATAAAGAAAACGGGGACTGATAGCAGTTGTCCAGAATGGGAAGAGTTTCCGCCAACCCTTGGACTGTCGAGCAACAACTGCATCTGGCTCAGGAAGAAAAAGCTGCTCATGACCAGTCCTAAAATGGCAAAACCGGCCATCTGCAGGGTCATCCTGAAAAATTGATTCCAGGATGGCGATTCTGAAGAAAAATGTCGGAACAGGAAATAAATAATCAGGAATAATCCATAGATATAGGTGTTAACCGGCTGGTTTCCCGCAATGAGGGCAATGGCAAGGGGGAAAAGGTACCATTCGTTGTTGTGGTAAAGCCGTTCAAAGCTCAATAAAAGGAGTATGAGGAGAAAGGCCTCCGTGGAGAAGATAAACCAGCCTCCCCCCACTATGATAAATCCGCCAAAACTGTAGAGGATTGAACCGATCACCATGATGGCAGGTGAAAGTTTCCACTGTTTTAAAAACAGGTAAAAGAGGGCGGAGGTCATGAAAATTTTGCAGATCTCCATCCATACCATACCATATGCAAGGTTATCCTTGCCGAAAAACAACACGATAAATGAGAAGGGATCCGTAATGCTGACAGCCATATTATTTTGACCCATGCCGGTCGCAAACGACCACAACGGAAAACCCTCCGTGTGAATATAGTTGCTTACAAGCGTAATGTTTGGAAACCAGCCGTTCAGGGAATCACTGCCGATATCCCTGAACAGGTAATAGACATTCCCGGCAATAAAGTTGTGGAACACGACCAGGATCAGCATTGAAACTAAACCCAGCGTGATCCAGAGTCCATATTTTTCAAAATAGGGATCAAAAGAGAGGGGCTTCAAAGCGGCCTGTTTTACTGCTTTTTTAGCCGGAGCGGCGGGTGCCGGCCTGGTGGCTTGCTTCTGGTTAGGTTTCTGCTTCATATTCTTCGGTTTTCCTTTTTGTAATTCAAGATTTGTTTGTCATGCCAACCGTTTGGGCCTCATTTTGAGTTTTTGGCATGCATGACTTCAATATTTCCCGGCACACTCCTTCTGGTAAATCGCTTTCGCATCATTGTTTCCGCATTTGATAGCCATTTGCAAATCGCCGCAAGCTAAATCTTTTTTCCCGTTATTGAGAAAATAGATCGCCCTGTTGAAATAGGCCAGCTGGTTTGCAGGTTCCATGGCGATTGCATTGCTCATGTCGTGGAGGGCATCCTCCCCTTTGCCTGCAGAAGCCTCTACCATGGCACGGTTTATCAGGGCCTCGTAATAATCAGGCTTGCATTGCAGCGCCTTGGTAAGGCTTTCGATCGATTCAGGATATTTTCCCCATTTGCCATATGCAATCCCCAGGTTGAACCAGGAGACGTGATCAGAACCATTCCGGTCAACTGCGCTTTTAAAATCGGCAATGGCTTTGTCATACATGCCCGATTGCAGGTAGAGGTATCCCCTGTTGCAAAAGGGTTCCGCCATTGACGGGTTCATGCGGATAACCCTGTCATAGTCGAGGATTGCCGAATCGGTTTTCCCTAAAGCGCTCCAGCAATAGGCTCTGAAAAGAAACGATAAGGAGTAGTCGTGGTTCAGGGCGATGGCCTTGGTGAAATCGGCTATCGCCTGCTGCGGCCTGCCACTTTTATACATTAACCCGCCCCGGTTAAACCAGGCTTCAAAATAACCAGGATTTACCGCTATTGCTTTTGTATATCCGGCCTCCGCCAACGGATACTGGTTTGAATTGAAGTAATAGAGGCCCAGGTTGTTATAGGCTATGTCGGTACCAGGGAACTTTTTAATCACATCCTTCCACAAGGTTTCTGAATTTTCCCAGACCGGTACCCGGCTGGCGGTCAGGGATGCACAGAAGATAAAAAATGCGGGGAACAGGAGGCAGGTAATTCTCACGGAAAACAGCTTCCGGTTTCCCGATAGTTTATTGGCAAGCCAGCCAACCGCAACGAGCAACCCGATGTAAGCCAGGTAAGTATACCGGTCGGCAATGAGGGCATGACCAACCTGGATAAATTGCAGAGTAAGGATGATGGAGACCAGGAAGAAAAGCACACCTGTAACAAGGATCCTGGTAGATTTCAGCGAATAGATAATCCCGCCGAATATGGCAGCATTAAAAACGGGGGTCAGGTAAAAGATTACGGGAAGGGGTTGTCCTGTAGGGGGAAAAGGATAAAACGCGGAAAGCCGGAACGGGAAAAACAACTTCAGGAGATACATAAAAATGCCATATGAACCAAACAGCAGTTTCCTGGCGGTTGTATAATCCTCCATGTTCATCAATACCATCTCCGTTTGGCTGTGGATGGTCTGCAATCCGATCCAAACCGCGATGATGAGGAAGGGCAGCTTTTCAGCCAGCATGACCGGGGTTAACTTTCTTTGCCTGAAATAATCGATGACTAACAGGATCAACGGGAATACTACGGCCGTGGGTTTGGAAAGCGCCGAGAGCAGGAACAGCAGGAAACTGAGGAAATAAGATGCCCGGGATTTTCTGTCATGGTATTGCAGGTAGGAGATCAACCCGCCCAGAAAGAAAAAGGCATAAAGAACATCTTTCCGTTCCGAAATCCAGGCCACTGATTCGACATGCATGGGATGAACGGCAAACAGTGCAGCAGTGAACAGGGCTATCATCCGGTTATTGCCCGAAATGATCATGATGAGCCAGAAAACCAGCAGGATATTCAACAGGTGAATCAAAAGGTTCACAAGGTAATAAGAGAAAGGCGACAGCCCCGAAATCTTGTAATTCAGGGCAAGGGACAGGATGGTGAGGGGATGGTAATTATTCGCGACCGGGTGTGAAAAAATATAGGCCAGGTTCGATGCTGAAAGGGATGTGATATAGGGGTTGGTCGTTATGTATACCCCGTCGTCCCAGTTGGTGAACTGGTTATGCAGGGCTGGCGTATAAATGATAAAGGTGATGATCACGACGCAGGCCAGCAGGATAAGATGAAGATGCTTTCTGAAAAAGATATCCTCCTCCGGTTTTCCCTGTTTGACTTTATGAGTTACCACTGCTTTTTTTGTCATTTTTTTGTTTTCAGGCGCAATTCAAACGGTGTACTATTTTCCATTGCACACCTTCCGGGCAACATCAGCTGCAGCCCTGTTCCCCAATGAAACAGCTTTTTTCAGATCGGCGCAGGCCAGCTCTTTTTTACCGGTATTCAGGTGGATCAAAGCCCTGTTGAAATAGGCTCCGTCATAGTCAGGATTGATACTGATCGCTGCATCCAGGTCATTGAGCGCATCGTCGGTTTTCCCCATGGTTGCCTTGGCAATCGCCCGGTCGGTAAGCGCCTCAAAATACCTTTTTCTGAGCGTTATCGATTTATTGAAACTGCTTACTGCTTCGGCAAGCTGACCGGTTCTTCCTAGAACTTTCCCAAGGCTGTGCCAGCCTTCCGCATAATCGGGTTTTAATTCCACTGCCTTCCTGTATTGACGGATGGCATCAGGAAATTTGCCCTGTTTCTCAAACGACATCCCCATTTCGTAACATTGGGAATAGCTCAGGTTTCCTTCAGGCACCTCCCTGATCCCCAATAAATTGGTCAATTCATGGGTGGCATATACTGGATTCAGGGAAATTGCTTTCAGCATATCGGTGCGGGCGCCGGGGATATCATGAAGTTCCTTTTTTATGCATGCCCGGGTTACATAGGATTCGGCATCAGATGGATCGAGACTGATCGCAGCGGAGAGATCCGAAAGAGATCCTGTATATTTTTTCTGTTTGAAGAGGATGCCGCCTCTTTCCCGGAAACCCGAAGACTCTTTGGGATTAAGCCGTATGGCTTCTGAGAAATCAAGGAGGGCCTTATCCATCTCTCCCGTTTGAAGGAAGAGCTTTCCCCTGTTGATAAAGAGGTCATTCCGGCCGGCACCTAAACCAATGGCCGTATTGTAATCATCCAGGGCACCCTGAAAATCCCCCGTACTTTTTTTAATTAGGGCGCGGTCACTGTAAAATGCCGGGTTTTTCGGCGACATCTGAATCGCCTTGTCATAGTCGGCCAGCGCCGATTTATGATCATTAAGTTCGAATTCCACTCCTCCCCTGCAGGGGTATAGTTCAACCTGTTCTGGTTTCTGGCGGATGGCTGTATTGTAATCGGCCAGTGATCCGGGGAGGTCACGGGTTAATTTTTTTGCCAGGGCACGGTTTATATAACCTGTTGTGTTGGCAGAGTCCCTTCTGAGCAGTTCATTATAATCGCGGATGGCTCCCTGGTAATCCTTTAATTTTGATTTGGATTCTCCCATGTTCACATAGGCTTTCAGGTAGTCTGAGTCGGCTTTCAGGCATTCCGAATAATCAGAAATGGCATTTTTGTAATCTTGTGCGGCAACATAAAGATTCCCCCTGTTAAACCAGGCAATGGGGACCCGGCTGTCTTTGCTGATGACATCGGTCCATAGAACCATGGAGTTCTTCCAGTCAGAAGTACGGTTAAAGGTAAGGACCCCCTGGAGGAGAAGGTAAACGATGGCAATTGCCAGGGCGACCCGACTGTTTTTGATGAACGACCTGTTGCTGAGGAACCATCCGAACAGGAAACAGTAGCCGATGGAAGGGATATAGGCATACCGGTCGGCCATGATGGCGCTTCCCACGGGAAAGAGCTGTATCAGCAATATGATATTCAACAGGAAAAAAGCAAGTGCAAAGAAAATTTCCCTTGCGTGTTTCCATGCGAACCACAACCCGGCGATCACACCAAGCGCAGGCAGAATGCAAGCCCAGTAGAGCGCCGGGACATCAGCTGCATATTCATGAACAGGGTAGGGGTAGAAGGCCGAAAGTGAAACCGGTAAAATGAGTTTTAAAATATACATGACCAGACCGTATGAGGCAAATGCGACCTGTTTGACAAGGGGAAAGTGCACCATGGTGGTGGCTTGTGAATTTTGCTGGGCATACAGGGCAACAATCCCAAAGGTAAGTGAAAGGAGAAAGAACGGGATTTTCTCAACCAGGATACCGGGTTTGAACACCTGTCGCTCTTTGAAAAAATCAATCAGCATGAGGGTAAAAGCGAAGGTCACGGCCTGTCCTTTTGAAAAACAGGATAAGATAAAGAAGAGGAGAGCCAGGATATACCATTTTACTCTCCTTATGTCAGTATACCTGATATAGCTGTACATGGCCAGCAGGTAAAAAAATGCATAAAGGACATCTTTTCGTTCTGAAACCCAGGCTACTGATTCCACGTGCAGGGTGTGCAACCCAAACAGGAAGGCTGCCGCCAGGGCAATGTCAGCCCGCCTGGTTAAGGCCCGCAGGCAAAAGTAAACCAGCAAGGAGTTGGCGAGGTGAAGGATAAGATTTGTAAGGTGGAAAACAAACGGATCGAATTGGTTTATCTTGTAATCAAATGCAAGTGACAGCATGGCCAGCGGGTGGTAATTCCCCATAAAATAGCTTGAAAAAATACCTTTGATCGTCGACCAGGTGAGGGTCTTCAAATAGGGGTTCTCCTTAATATAAACCCCATCATCCCAGTTTGTAAAAGAACCTCTCAGGGATGGCAGGTATGCCACGAACGTAACAGCAATAAGCGCCAGTATCCAAAGATACTCCTTGTCAAAAACATGATTCTTGCCGGTATCAATTTTTTTCATTCCAGGGAATATGGGCTAAATAAAAAGGCTGGTAGAGTATGTCAAACCAGCCTTTTTATATAATATAAAATATGATCAAGAGACCAACAGACAATTATTTTTTTTCAGTTTTAACAAGGCTTCCGGATTCATCAAACATGGGCTCAGTTTCTATGACAAGCGAAAAAAACTTTTTCCCCTTGGCATCGGTTATCTGTAAAATGGATTTGATTTCCGATTCCTTGTAGTTGTTGTCGATGTATGTCTTGATTTTTTCAGGTAAATACTGGATATGAATGGGTTTTTCAATCCGGATGACATGGCCGGCTGTGTCGATGATGGCGGATGCCATGGCCTTATAACCCTGGGTCGTCCCCTTGTAATTTCCTTTTACCCGTTCCCATTTGGTAGGGTTTTCTACAGAGTCGTATGCGTTAGGATAGATAAAAACAAATGCATCTTTTACCACCTGTGGAACCGTAACATGCTTGGCTTTCTGGGAAAATGCAAATTGAACACACAACAATAATGATAATAAAACGAGAATTTTTTTCATAAGAACAGGGGTTATAATTGATTACAAATTGTAAATAAAACAGAGACCTTATTGGTCAGGATGCAATAAGGTCTCTGTCATGTTTTAATTGAAGATGTTAATCATTTTCCAATGCAACAACATCTTTCGACTGACGAAGGGAATATAGTTTTTTCCCGCCATAGGCAATTCCCATAGCTAACAGAATCCCAACACCACCATCAATGGGTGCGCCAACAGGGGTTCCTCCTCCACCACCTGGTCCACCGTTGGGAGGAGGAGGCGGCACATCTGAAAGGCTGATCAGAGGCAAGGCTGTCATGGCGAATAGAATCAATATTAATTTTAAGGTTTTCATTTTATATAGAGGTTGTATGAATAGCTCGTGTGAATTATTACTGGATAAAAACTTTCCCTGATACGGTGGTTTTATCTCCCAGAACTTTAACAAGATAGTACCCGAGTTGTGTGTTCAGGCTCACCTTGTTCAAGGTATTGCTTTCGATGGATTGACGTTTAACCTCTTTACCAAGCAGATCGTAAACAATAATTTCGCCATGCAGTTCCATCGGGACATTGACAAAAACATTATTTTCCGATGAATAGATTTTCAGGTTGCCGGCAGTGTTATTCGCAACGCCGGTGAGTGGTGAAAAATGAAGGTTGAAACGGTGAACCGGGTTGGTGGTGGAGGCTGTAAACTGGTAAACAGGGTTTGCCATCAGGTTTTGATTCTTCCCTAACAGAATATCTTCCAGGTACAGGTCGGTTCCACTGGGGAATGTCCCCATTCCGGATGCAGTGATGGTATAGGTTTCATTAACGCCAACCTTGAAGCCGATCGGGATGATGGTTTGTGTGGTATAATCGGGCAGCGTGTTGACTGAAAGCGCCGGGGAGCTGAGTGAGTAAATCTGCGGGCAGCCGGCAACTCCGTATAATTTGTAAGCATCAAATTCCGGATCAAACCCTGTGGTTGCATCGGCATTGAAGCGGATTGATGTCATATCTTCCATATTGTTGCCATCCACCGTTAAATCAAGGTATTGTGAGGTGGTGCTTTTAACATAGGTGTTGGAAGAATGCGTCCTGTTGGCATTGACAAATACGATCGTACCGGCAGATTGCCCTGTGGTGACATGCACAAAGAATCCCTGTTCTGCGGGGATGTCATAGGGGGTTGGGTCGGTCGTAAGGTGAGGTACGTAGGTTGTTCCGTTCCACAGGTAAGCAGTGGCATCGATATTGGCTTTGCTGATGGTGGCGTCCCAATGCAGGGCACAAGGGTAGGGGTTCCCGATAAGGTTGAAGCCCATGGCATCTGAAGCATCGGAATTAGGTAACCCGCCCACGGTAATATTCCCGGTATTCAGGTTGCCCCCGGTCCAGGTGATGACACCGTTTGTTTGCGTAGCGGTGGAATAACCAACTCCTTTCGTCAAATACTGGGACCCCGATGTAATAGGTGTCCAGGTGGCGCTTGGTTCATCATAGGAATTCATCAGACTTTGGTAATATACATAACTGATTGCGTATCCTACAGGAGGGGAAACATAATGCCAGGTAATGGTTGTTGGAGGCCACAGACCATCCCAGTTGCCTGTCTGGTAACGTTGCACAGTAGTTGTACCCGTTACGGTTAAGCCGCCGGCGCTGGTTAGATCGACGAACGAACCGCTTCCGGTTGCATCACTCTGGATAAGCAGGTTGCCCTTTACTTTAAGCGATCTGGATGCATTCAGCGTGAGTTTTCCCAGGGGGTAAATAGTGAGGTTGTTAACCCTGTTTGTATCATCGGAAGTAACGGTTCCGGCCGTAATAAAGGCATTTACACTGCCCGTCGGGACAAATCCCTGTCCGCTGCCATCAGGGTTGAGCCGCCAAATGGTTGAATCTTTAAAGGCTCCGCCTGCTGCTGAAGAATAAACGGTCGCACCTGATGAACCAGTTGCCGACCCTGCCACATAAGTGGTATGAATATCAATTTGAGTATAGGGATTAGCCTTTACAAACGAATACTGGGCTCCGGTATTTCCTGTAGTAGCGGCTTTGTTGGCAAAATCGAAGGTGGTGGTGCCCCCTTTGTATTGAAATTTTAAGGTAACAACAGTTGCATCTGTCAACGATTGCCCGGTACTGCCGCCTGTATACCCGTATGAAACCTTGAGATACCAAGGGCCTGTGGATGACGGATATTGGAAAAAATTGGAGATAGTCACGATTCCTCCCGAAACAAAATTGTGCGTTTCACTGATATAGGTCATCACATCGCGGTTATAGGAAAAAACCCACTGCACGCTGCCCATCAGGGTGCCTGTTAACTTGATCGGGACATAAAAATACTGGCCTGGCACCAATCCTGTTCCGGTATAGTTTACCACAACATTCGGCGAGGTATATGCGCGGGCCTCATTGAAAGCAACAACGAATAACATCACCGTTGCTGCAATAAAAAGAAATTTGATTTTATTTTTCATATTGTTGAGTGTTATGTTTATGAATCGGAAAATTAGCGTTAGTGATTGGGGTCAGGATTTCGTCCAAGAACATCTCCTGAATTAAGACCCAGAAAATCCTGATTGGTTGCATCAGTGCAACTAATATTTATTGCCGGTGTTTCAAAAATCCAATGCGGGGCTGTATAGTCTGGCAAAATCGTATAGTCCACATAGTAGTACCAGGCATCTTCGAAATCACTTATATCCATGTCCCCACTCTGGTTTAGGTCCCCGGCGGTATAATTTAACGGGTATGGATATGGTACAGGAATATAGCCAGGTACACCGAATGCTTGGAAATAAATTGCCAGTGCATCATCCTGTTCGATGTAATGGGAAAGTCCGGTAGGGGCGATGGCGGTAAGCGTATCGGTACCATTGGGGGCGTACAATTCAAAGTAGCCGGTGCCAACCTCTGTCGTGGTTCTCGCTACGGTGTCAGTTCCGGAATACAGGACAACGGTAAATCCTTCCAGGGGAATCTGAGGATCAGGGGCGCTCTGGTATTTCAGCGTTCCGCTGATCTTGAACTTTACATTAACGCCGCCGTTGTTCCAGTTGGCAGGGACTACGGTACCGGCTGTGGTTTTAACCACACTGCCATCGTTGAAGGTCATTGCTCCTGCGCAATTGTTGCCGCTGCCGGCAACATAATTGAATCTAAGGACCACGAATGGATCGTTGTTGATGTCGGTGCCTGTGACGCTGGTCCAGACGATGTTTAACATATTGCCGTTTAAGGTTACCGTGGCTCCGTTAGGGTTGGTAGGCGTACTGACATAGGTAAGTTTTGTTGCATCGAAGGAGATATTCATCGTAACCCTGCCTACGGGCGGCAAACCTGTAAAGGTTACCGGGACCAGTGCCGGGTTTCCGCTGGCCACGGTAACATAGCCGATGGTTGCATCCTGGCCGTTCACATGAGCGGGAGTTACGGATCCATTGGTGTACCCGACCTGGACAGGCGCGCTGTTGGTAAACTGGCAGGGGGTTCCAAACGTGATGTTCGCAGTACCCACCCCATTATAGGTAAACCGCAACAGCAGGAATTGGCCGTTGGAAATGGCTGTTCCACTATAGTTTATCAGAATGGTATTCCCTGAATTGTTGGAGGTGACACCTGCCGGAGCGCTGAAAATGCCTGCAAAGGCCATCCTTGGATAATCATAGGATAAATTGAGGGTAAAGGCAGTGATGCCGGCCGGCATGCCGGTAAAAGTAAGCGGTACATCAATGGTTTGCCCCTGCACGGCCGTATTCAGCACCGGCAGAGAGGCAAAAGCAGATGGTGTGCCGGCATGCAGCACACTGCCGTTATTGTAGGTAACGGCCAGGTTGGCATATGAGGTGGCCAACTGGATGATATTGCCAGTACTGAAAGTAACAGGTGTGGTCACACTCCCGGTATAGGTGAAATTAAGGTAAAACATGCTCCCCGGTGTGTTAAGCAGGGCGCCGGACGTTTTTGCCCAATGAAGGGTAACGATACCGGATGTGGCTGATGCGGTGATATTGGTGTTTAAAAGGCCTGCACCGATGACACTGGTGAAGGTCAGTTTGGTCGCATCATAGGCTATTTTTTGCGTAATACTGTCAACATTGGTGCCGGCCGATCCTGTGTACCACAAGGGAACTACGGCGGCTGAACCGGTGGTCGCAAAAACATTGCCGATATGTGCTTGTTCAGTATTTGACAAATAGGGACTGATGCTTCCGTTGGTAAGGGTACCTGTCAGTGTTGTTGGAATAACCCCTACCAGTTTACTGACTTCACAATAGGGAGCATTAAAGGATAATGCGCTGGTTAACCCATGATATTTAAAGTTTAGGGTAAGAAGCGTGCCGTTGGAAAAGGTAACAGGCGAAGGACTAGTCCAAGCCATGGTCACAGTATTTCCTCCAGATGTCCCGGCATTTAAGCCTCCGGAATTAAAATTGGTTATTAATGGAACATAAGTCCAAACCCCTTGTATAAGCTTATATTCCGTTAATGGAGTAAGTACTGCGGGGTCATAAACAACGTAAAACTGAAATTCCCCGATGCTGGTAAACCCCGTTACATTAAGGTTTATGGCAACATTTTCGTTGGGACTTGCCGTGGCCGACGGCAGGGTTGCCGTATATTGGGCAAATGATCCAGATCCTAAGACCAACATCATCAGCGTGATCATGAAATATTTCATTTGGAATATATATTATTAAATGTCATAGACTAATAGAAATTTACGACTAATCGGATTAGTTGTTATTAACTTTAACTAATTTAAAATCATTCACAAAGGCATTGAATGCATCTGTAAAGATATATCTACAGAAATAGATACCAGTTGGCAAAGATACGAAATTATTTTCAATTTTATACTCTCCTTTTGTGAGGATGTTATCTACGAGGTTCATTACCAGGCTCCCTAATGTGTTAAATAGTTGAATTGACACTTTGCCGGGAGCGGGTACATGATATAGGATTGTTGTAGTTTCAGTAAATGGATTGGGTCGGTTATAAATGGTTATTAATTCAGCTGATGAATGGTCGTTGATCCCTGAAACTGAATCAACGGATAAAATGGCTGTATTCGTTGTGGCGGGACAATTGTCCAGTTTCAGGATACAGCGGTATTGATTATGGTTATAATTCGTAGGCACATGGCTTATGGTAAGAATGGGAGCATGGGTTCCGGCGTAGGGCGTGCCATCGGCCAGGCTGTTCCATGTATTCCCATTGTTACGGCTCTCCTGCCAGGCATATTCCGAAGCATTCGGGGAGACGACCTGGAAGGCTGCATCAGCCTGCGATTTAATGGTTTTATTCGCGGGTTCTGTAGTAATGGCCGGCATGGCCTGATAAACAGAACCACTTATATAATTAACAGGAATGATCTGTAAAGAAACCGTTGCTATTTCGCAACCACTTTCAAAAGAGATATTCCCGGTTTGTTGCAGTACGTTAAATTTTAAATTCAGTAAGAGGTTGTTGGTAAAGTGGGCTCCGTTTATGTTGCTCCACACGAGGGCTATGCGGGAAGGATTTGTTTGCGAATTAAAAACCAGCCCGTTGAGCTGGGGGTCAATATTCTTTAATGTGTCAAAAGATAATATTTGGTTGTCAAAACTGATATAAAGCGTTAATGATCCGATGTTTGCCAGGTTGCTTCCTGTAATGGGGACCAGTACCGTTTGGGTATTGCAGATGCCCGTGTTGCCAATGGTAAGGGTTGGCGCCTGGGCCTGGCTTTGATTAATGCAATAAAAAAAAAGCATAAGAAAAGCGCTTAAATAAACGAAGGCAACTTTGGTCATTATGCTTTTTCTCCTTTGTTTTAAAAAAAGGCGGGGTGAAGAGGCTGTTTCGCCTCTTCATCCTCACCTCATATGATTAATGTGTATAAACCATTTTGTTGATCCTTGTATAGATGTCTGAAGAGGTTTCCAGTTCAATCTTATAGAGATAGACACCGGATGAGAGGTTGTAAGTTGAAGGGTTGAAGGTGAAGGAATGCATGCCGGAATCTTCCTGTCCGTTAACCAGTGTTGCAATCTGTTTCCCGTAAAGGTCGGTCATGATCAGGCGAACGGTTCCTGCATCGGGTAACTGATAAACAATGGTGGTGGTATTGGCAAACGGATTCGGATAGTTGATCATCGAAAATTCCGTATTAATGCTGGTGGTGATCACCTTTGCAAGTTTCAGGTTCTGATAACCCAGAACGTTGGCACCCGGGTCGCCGAATTCAGAACCATGCTGCACGGCAAAGATGCTGGTGGCTTCATTCAGTGATTTCCTGGCTTTCACCTGGAAGGAAAGAATGGTAGCATCTGACTGTAGCTGCATGGAATTGGTATTTGACCAGGCAATGGAAACAAGACCGTTTTTAATGGAATAGGCCATCCCGTCAAGTTTGGTATTGATCTTTTCGATTTCAAAGAGCTCCTGATCATATTTAAGGAACAGGGTCATGGCGCCAATTTCGGTTGATGAAAGGCTTTTCAGATCATAGGCAAATGATTTGTTGACGGGGATCATCATGATTTCATTCTCTGAAGTTGCAATCACCGGGGTTGACTTGGTATAGATGGGATTCGGGATATAGCTGCCATTGACATCTCCTGTGCAGAGAGCCTTGAAATCAAAATAGATGGGACCTGAACCAAATACATGGGCGACGGTGTCGGGGAATACCCAATTGCCGACAGAGACCGGAAATTTGAAGTTCGTTGAATCAACAACCCGCTGTTTGATCAGCAACGCATCGGTGGCATTTACAGGCAGTATGCCATTTGCATTGGCGGCCTTGTAACGAAGCGGTGAAAGAGTGACATAACCCGCTGTATAGAGTTCAACAATCAAGGCGTCGAGGGCGGAGATGCCGCCCCAGGGTGCGCTGACGGTTGCAGTAACGGTATAGTTATCCTGAAGCATCGGTGCAAAACTGTAGAAACCATGGTTGCCAAATCCATCAGAGGCGGTAACAGCGGTTAAGGGAGCAGCACCCGAAGTACCGGTGAAGGTAATATGAACGTTGTTCATGCCCGGATAACTGGCATTAACATTATCGTAGGTGACCTGGCCTGATACTGCAACCGGGAAGGTTGAAGCCGGCAGTACGGTAACCGGTTTGGTGTTGGAAACGTAACAGCCGCCTGAGGTATTATAGCTGACGGTAATAGTGTCGTCGCCTGCAGCTCCCCATTGGATGGCAATGGAATCGGTTCCCTGTCCGTAGGTAATGGTGGCATCACCAATAACATTCCAAACATAGTTGATCATTCCCGGGTCGGTTTTGTAACCCTTTGTGGTAAGGGTATGAGGATTTGCCACACCGGTAATGGTTGGAACTGCAGGGGCGATGTTTACACCACCGTCGAGCCAGTTGGCAGGGACATAAACAGCCATACTGCTGGCAAGTTCGCAGGGTTGCTTGGTCAAATCATCATTTTTAAAGAAGAGACTTGATGAGCAGGGACTTCCTCCTCCGCCATTGTAATGGAAATTCAGATCCAGGAAATGACCGGTAAGGACATCGCCCGACGGGTCTGACCAGTCGATGGCAATTTGATTGTTGTTGGCATAGGCATATGCACCGTATGGATTATTGGAAAGACCTGTAAATTCGAGTTTTTCACTGTCATAGCCGATATACATCGTTGCAGCCCCTAATGGGTTTGAAGTGTATCCGTCAATTGATAAAGGAACTGAAATATCAGAGCCCGCCGTTGCAGAAACCGAACCTAAAGTGACGCTTGCATAAGGAGGCCAGATGCCGGGAGTGATAACACTGTTATTAAAGGTGATGTTCATGGTCTGGTAGGTCCAGTCCTGAATCTGGCTTCCCGGAAGGAAGTTAATATGGGCGGCACCCATCCCGTTATAGTGGAATTGTAAATTAAAGAAAGGTGTCGTCCCCGACCCGGGCAAATAATTTAATGCTGGATCATAATAAACAATGGTCAGCAGGGAGCCAACGGCATTCGCCATCACATTTGAACTTAAAGGGTCAACAGGTGTCATGCCGGTAAAAGACATAACGTCAGAATCGAAATGAAGGTAGAATGTGAAACCTGAAACATTGGTGCTCTGTACATCAAACAGGAAGGGTACTGTAATATCTGATCCCTGGATAACGTTGCTTAGCGAACCAATGGTGACGGTATCAGCGGTGGGGTATTGCTTGACAACTCCGCCCGAATAACAAACGTTGGCACTTACATAGCCCGGCGCTTTGGAAATTTCGCAACCCGGAGCAAAGGAAAGGGCGGTATTGTTTGGGTTGTTGTAAACGAACATAAGGGAAAATTCGTCGTTGGTAGGATCGATCACAACTCCTGCAGGATTAGGATATGTCCATGCAATATTTACAAGCCCGTTGTTTGCGTAGGCATTGGTGCCGGTACCAAAAACGCCGTAACCAGCCACGCCCACAAACGAAAGTTCGTTAGGATCGTACTTGATGTTTTGCGTGATGGCATTTACAGGAATGGAGTTAATTCCATAGGTAAGTGGCAGGGCAACGAAATCTCCCGGAAAATTCCAGGAACTGCCGATAGAGGCATAATATTCTGAAGTAGAGCAGTCGGGGGAAACGGACCCATTGGTGTAACCGATCAACAGGTTTTGGTTAATATTATGAACTACGGAACAGGTGGGTAAAAACCCAAGGGGGGTTGATGCGCCATAGTACATGAAATTTAATTTACACAGATCTCCTCCGGAGATGGTTTGGGGAGTTGGAGATGACCAGAAAACATAAATGGTTGAATCCTGGGCCACGACTGACATTCCGGGCAACGCAGGAGAACTGAACCCCGTAAAGGAGAGTACAGTTGGGTCATATCGGATATAAAACGTGAGCGAATTGATGCTGGTGAAATTACCGACATGAAGCGCCACATCTGTGGCCGTATTGGGAATCGCTGTTTTATTTTCAAGCGAAGCCGTTTGGCCAAATGACATTATTCCGTAGAACAATATCAAGAATAAGAATAAGGTAAATTTCCTAATCATGGGTTCAATTATTAAGTTGTGTTTATACTTTCAGGTTGTATATATGTTGATTTATTTTTACTTGCTTTTATTATGATGTCCCTGATGATTTCAGGGGAGTTTATTTTATGATCGGGTATTGGTAATGATTGTTGATGTTAAAATTGCATTTCCCATCCTAGATGAGCGTTGAGGAATATTTTTATTTATGCGGAGATGACTCTGTTCCGGAGTTTTCCCGATAATATGGTGGTGATGCCGCATACAGGCATCAGATGATCCAGGCAGATGACCGGCAGCATTATTAAAATTTGCAGCAGCTGGCAGGGCCTTCCTGATTAACAGATATGAAATCAACGTATTGTCATTTAATATACATACTGAATTAAACTTGGTAAAACCGGTAAAATTAGCAATAATATCTGGTTTTCCCGGGGAAAACACTTCCCGGGCTGCGCAGAATTTTTCCGCCGAAGCGGGAAGATTCTGCGCAGTCGTGAAGTTGCACTGAAATGCTAAAAGGAAAAAAATAAGGTAGTTTTTCATTTTACGTTCAGGCTGGAAGTGTTGTATTCATCATTATTTTTAAAAGAAAGCAAGAGGGCAACAGACAAGCTGTTGCCTTCCTGCCTCAGGGTTTACTATTTGGCGAAGATCATTTTATTGCTCTTCACGTAAGTGTCGGTAGCGCCTGTTACTTCAATCTTATACAGGTATACGCCCGGGGTAAGGTTGAATTCAACAGGGTTAACGTCAACTGAATAGGTACCGGCTGCCTGCGCCTCATCAACAAGGGTACGGATGGTCTGACCAACCAGGTTGGTGAGAACCAGTTTTACCTTGCCTGATTCCGGCATAGTATAGACGATACTGGTATGGTTGGCGAACGGGTTCGGGTAGTTTGACATCGAGAACTCGGTAGCGCTCGGTGTGATAACCTTGCCCATTTTCAGGCTGAAGTCATCATACCTGTTACCCTTAGGATCGGCGAATTCACTGCCTGTCCTTACACTGAAGATCTGTGTCGGCTCAGCAAGCTGTGCTTTGGCTTTCACGGTAAGTGTAAAGAGCGGTTCGTCATTCTTAACCGTAAGGGATTTAGGATCTGACCATGCAATCGCAACATTGCCGTTTTCAATAACATACTTCATTCCATCATTGAGTGAAGTGGTTACATCAACAACATCAAAGCGAGTGTTGTCGTAGCCCATGAAGAGGGTCATAGCGCCTAATTCGGCAGCGCTGTTGCTCCTGATTTCATAGCTGAAGGTATGGCCTGCTACAACGGTCTGGATTCTGTCGTCGGTTACAGACATGAAGGAAGCTTCCTTCATACCAACCGGGATATAGGAACCATTGACGTCACCAACACACAGTCCGTTGACAATAATAGGATTAAGTCCTGCAGGGATGGTGATGGTTGGGTTGTCAAATTTCCAGTTGCCGGCCGGGTACGATGTGATCGACCCGACAACGCGCAGTTTAATGTAGAGAGCATCGAGTGCAGTAATGGTTGTGCTGGCATTTACATCGCCGGCAGTCCAGGCTAACCCGTTCGTCGGGGTGAGGATGGTTCCCGGGTTTACAGCTTCCAGCTGTACCATAAGAGCATCGGTAGCATTGTTACCACCCCATGTTCCGTTGAACGTAGCTTCCAGTTTGTAATAGGTGCCTGTCGGAATTCCCGCGAAGGAGAAGTATCCAGGCTCACCAGCTGAAGTCATGTTCGGTCCGGTTACGGTAGTAGCGGCAATGGTATTGGTGATGGTATTTCTCAGTTTGACGGTAACGCCGTTCAATGCCGTTTGATAAGGATTGAAGTACTTGACGTAACCAGCAAGCTGGTAGTTAACAGAAGGAATGATCGTAATATTCATCGTGTTGCAGCCAAGGCAACCAGCCGGTGAAGATTCACAAACAGTGATCTGGCCGCATCCGCATGCCGGGAATGGACCCCAGTTTACGTGAACGGTGTGGGTACCCTGTCCGGAAACGATTGATCCGCCAACAATTGACCATGTATAAAGGTGACCTGCAACGAACGGTGTTGTATAGACAACGCCGGTGGTGTCAGCCGGTACAGAAACAGGACCAGCGATAACAGGTGCAGGCGGAGGCAGAATGGTGACATTCTTCACGGTAGTCAGCGCACAGGTGTGAGCATCGGTTACAGTCAGATAGACTTTACCATTGCCACAGCATGACCAGCTGATCACGATTGAATTGGTATTCTGACCGGAAACAATAGTACCGCCTTCAACAACCCACTGATAGGTAACCGGGCTGAAATAGGTTCCGGTCGGTGCGGGTGCTGTATAGGTGGTATTGTTATTCCCCAATCCGGTGTTGCAACAAGCTGTGTCGTGGCCGATGATACTGATGGCCCAGGCAGCAGGTTGGGTTACAACGTAACTGCTGTTGATTGAACAGGCATGTTGATCGGAGACTGTAACGTAATAGGTTCCAGCCGTCAGATTGTTGATAGGATTAACAGAAGCGCCATTGCTCCAGTTGTAGTTATACGAAGGTGTTCCACCGCCTACCGACAGGGTGACAGATCCGTTGCTGTATGAGTAACAAGTATTGTTAACCACAGCGCCTGATAATGTCAGCGAGGAAGGTTCGGAAACAACCTGCGAAGTATTGACAGTACATGAATGCGAATCCTTTACCCAAACCTGGTAGGTTCCGGCAGTGAGTCCGTTAAACATGTTGCTTGTCTGGTAGGATGAACCACCGTCTTTACTGTACTGGTAACCTGGTGAGCCGGCTCCTGCTGTAACAGCGATAGCGCCGTTTGACTCACCATGACAGTTAACATTGGTAGCAATGGTGCTAACCGTTAACTGGGTAGGTTCGGTAACTGTTGCGGATGTGGTTGTTGTGCAGCCGTGTCCGTCAGTAACAGTAACAGTATAGGTACCATGTGATAAACCGGTAGCAGTTGCACCTGTCTGGCTGTTATTCCAGAAGTAGGTGTAGCTACCCCAGCCGTGGCTCGGATAAACGGTTGCGGTACCATCGCTTCCACCAAAACAGGTGACAGCTTTGGTTTCGGCTGCTGTAGCTGCGAGAGCTGCAGAAGGTCCGGTAACCGTAGCAGAAGCGGTTGTCGTGCATCCGTGTCCATCGGTAACAGTAACCACATAATCGCCAGCGGTTAAATTGGTGGCAATTGCTGTAGTCTGGCTGTTATTCCAGAAGTAGGTATAGCTGCCCCAGCCGAAGCTTGGGTAAACGGTAGCGGTACCATCATTATTACCAAAACAGGTAACAACTCTGGTTTCAGCTGCTGTAGCTGCAAGAGCTGCAGACGGGCCGGTGACGGTAGCTGAAGCGGTAGTGGTACATCCGTTGTAATCGGTAACTGTAACAGTATAGGTACCAATGGATAAGCCAGTTGCCGTAGCGCCTGTCTGGCTGTCATTCCAGAAGTAGGTATAGCTGCCCCAGCCGAAGCTTGGATAGACAGTTGCTGTACCATCGCTGCCACCGAAACAGGAGACAACTTTGGTTTCAGCTGCCGAAGCTGCGATAGCTGCCGATGGCTGGTAAACCACTGCAGAAGCAGTCGTTGAACAACCCTTGACATCGGTTACGGTCACATAATAGGTGCCAGCGGCTAATGAGGTTGCAGTAGCACCTGTCTGGCTGTTATTCCAGAAGTAGGTATAACTGCCCCAGCCACCGCTTGGAACTACTGTTGCTTCGCCGTCGTTGCCGTTAAAGCAGGTAACGGGTTTGCTCTGTGAAGCAGAGGCGCCAAGGTAGAAGGTTGGTTCAGATACCTCTTGCGCAGGTTGAATCAACGTACAGGAATGTGCATCCGTAACGGTCAGTGTATAGAAGCCTGCTGTCAACCCGGTGATACTTGGGGTTGTTGGGCCGTTTGACCATTTGTAATAGTAGGGAGACACACCACCCGTGATGAAATCCTGGTCGATATGCCCGTCACTGCCACCTTTACAGGTAACGGTATAGACGATATCGTTCACATAGAGCTGATCCGGTTGTGTGATGGTGATTGGTCCGATAACAAAGACACATGAATGGTCATCCGTTACGGTAACATTGTAATCGCCAGCGACCATTCCGGTAAGGATTGAATCGGTGGTGAATGGGTAGTCATAATCCCAGACATAAGAATAGGGGGGAGTTCCACCTGACATATGCGGGTTAATGGTACCTGAAGGATCACTGTTACAGTTTACATGGGTGATCATTACATTTGAATGCAGTGTATCTGGTTGTGAAATGATAGCAGAAGTTGAGGTTTCGCAACTGCGGGCATCGGTAATGGTTACATTATAGGTGCCGGCGGCAAGACCGCTCTGGTCTTCAGCTGTAGCATTCACGCCTGTACCTGTCCATACAAAGTAGTAAGGAGCAGTTCCACCGTTAACGGTCAGATCAATCGCGCCGGTATGCTCACCATGACAACCCAGGACATCAGTTTTGATGTAGGTTGAGGAGAGTGCAGCAGAAGGTTGCGATACATAAGCCGAAGCAGTGGTAGTACAGCCGATTCCGTCGGTGACGGTAACGGTGTAGGTGCCATTGGCTAACCCTGTCGCAGTAGCGCCGGTCTGGCTGTTATTCCACATGTAGGAATAGCTGCCCCAACCGTTGCTTGCCGTTACAGTGGCAGTTCCGTCACTCAGACCAAAGCAGGATACCGGTTTGGTTTCAACTGCCGAAGCTGCGAGTGATGCAGAAGGTCCGCTAACAGTAGCAGAAGCTGTTACTGTACAGCCATTTCCGTCGGTAACGGTCACTGTATAGTTGCCAGCGCCTAAGCCTGTAGCAACTGCAGTTGTCTGGGAATCATTCCAGAAGAAGGAATAACTGCCCCAGCCAAAGCTTGGATATACGGTAGCGGTGCCATCGGTGTCACCAAAACAGGTAACAACTTTGGTTCCGGCTGCAGTAGCTGCAAGCGCTGCGGATGGTTCACTTACATAGGCAGAAGCTGTTGTTGTACAGCCGTGTCCGTCGGTTACGGTTACGTAATAGGTACCAGCGACTAAGCCGGCAGCTGTTGAACCTGTCTGGCTGTTGTTCCAGAAATAGGTATAGCTGCCCCAGCCGTTGCTTGGATAAACGGTGGCTTCACCATCAGTGCCTCCAAGGCATGATACCGGTTTACTCTGAGCTGCTGTAGCTGCAAGAGTAGCAGAAGGACCATCAACGGTAGCGGAAGCGGTTACTGTACAGCCGTGTCCGTCGGTAACGGTAACGGTATAGGAACCTGCGGCTAATCCGGTAGCAACAGAACCTGTCTGGCTGTTATTCCAGAAGTAGGTATAGCTGCCCCAGCCGTTGCTTGGATAAACGGTTGCAGTACCATCGGCATCACCAAAACAGGTAACGACCTTTGTTCCTGCTGCGGTAGCGGCAAGTGTCGCTGAAGGCCCGTCAACGGTAGCAGATGCTGTTACTTTACAACCATTTCCGTCGGTAACGGTCACCATGTACGAACCAGCGGCTAAGCCGGTGGCAATTGCCGTGGTCTGGCTGTTTTCCCAGAAGTAGGAATAGCTGCCCCAACCAAAGCTTGGGTAAACGGTGGCTTCACCATCGGTATCGCCAAAGCAGGTTACCACCTTGGTTCCGGCTGCTGATGCTGCAAGAGCTGCTGATGGTTGGTTAACCGTAGCAGAAGCAGTAGTTGTACAACCATTTCCATCGGTAATGGTAACTGTGTAGGTACCGGCTGTTAAGCTGGTTGCTGTAGCAGTAGTCTGGCTGTTATCCCATGAATAGGAATAGCTGCCCCAACCGTGGCTCGGATAAGCAGTAGCTTCGCCATCAGTGCCACCAAAGCAGGTGACAGGTTTGGTCTGTGAAGCAGATGCGATCAGGGCTGCAGAAGGACCGTCAACAGTAGCAGATGCCGTGGTGGTACATCCGTGTCCGTCGGTAACGGTAACGGTGTAAGAACCAGCGGCTAATCCGGTAGCGACAGAACCCGTCTGGCTGTTATTCCAGAAGTAGGTATAACTGCCCCAACCGTCGCTTGGGTAAACAGTGGCGGTACCATCGCTGCCACCAAAACAGGTAACAACTTTGGTTCCGGCAGCTGAAGCTGCAAGGGATGCGGAAGGTCCGGTAACGGTAGCAGATGCAGTGGTTGTGCAACCATGTCCATCAGTAACGGTAACGGTATAGGTTCCAACACCTAATCCGGTAGCGGTAGAACCCGTCTGGCTGTTATTCCAGAAGTAGGTATAGCTGCCCCAGCCGTGGCTCGGATAAACAGTTGCGGTACCATCGCTGCTACCAAAACAGGTGACGACTTTGGTTTCGGCTGCCGTGGCTGCAAGGGTTGCAGAAGGCCCGGTAACGGCAGCAGCAGCGGTTGAGGTACAACCGATGCCATCGGTTACAGTTACTGTATAATCACCAACGACTAATCCTGTAGCGGTGGAGCCTGTCTGGCTGTTATTCCAGTAGTAGGTATAGCTGCCCCAGCCGAAGCTAGGATAAACAGTTGCTTCGCCATCGCTGCCACCAAAACAGGTAACAACTTTGGTTTCGGCTGCTGTTGCTGCAAGCGATG
>JBAXOB010000004.1:0-140157 GCA_037133475.1 Bacteroidota bacterium | reverse complement strand
CTTTGGGGGGTCAATTTGATGCGTATAAGAGGGGTCAATTAGAGCGTAATATCCATGTTCGGACTTGTTGGTTGTCCAGATAGCGACAGTTTTTTCATATGGACTTCCTCGTTTTTTCATCCGTTGAATTTTTATTCGAGGCGAAGTTATGAAGTGAATCTTCCGTTATTGAAATATGTGTGTCATTAAACATGAGACATATTTCTTCATCAAAGATAACAATATGAATATCAATACTAAAAAAATTGGAAATTTATCAACTATCTGAAACCCTTTTTTTGTGCAAACAATTTGCACCTTTTCCTTTCAAACGCCATTTTCTAGAAAAATTAGCGATAATTTTATCCTGAGCCAATTATAAACCAAGTTCCATTGGTGTATAGTTAAGCAATTTTTGTTCTTGATGATAGTGGATTATTTTATCCCGATGGAAGACATTAACCTATCTCGCAGAGAATTGTATGCAATGGTATGGGCCGAACAAACAAGACATCCTGACAATGCATGAATTGGAGCTCCTAGAAAAGCAATATGCAGAAAAAACCATGCAGGACTATCCTACTAATACTTCATTCTTAATTACCACCAGAATTTTCTTCTATCCAGCGTTCATCTTTAAAATTCTCAAGCAATTGCTTAGGATAAAAAGTTTTAAATGCTGGATTGTCGGTAAGCCATTTCTCAACGATGACTTTTTGAAAAAGGGGTTTCAGTTTAAACGAACCATTTGAATCGCTGATGTGCAGGTTATTATTAATCGCCTGTAAGACACCAGCAAGCAACAGGCCTCTGGTAAGCTGAATTTGTTTTTCAGGGCAAGATTCTTTACTGCCATTAAAATTTGCAACCGTCCCTCCTCTCAATAGTGTAACAGTAATCCCGGAAGGTAAGTAAATAATAATGTTATCCAGGGTCTTGAAACGGTTGCTTGTTAACTGATCATTATATCTTTTAATAAATGTATTAAACTCTATATCTCCTGAAGAGACACTTATAAAGGTTTTGTCAGAAGTAATGAGTTCATCCCAGTCAGGCTTGCTTATGTCAACTCCTGTTGCACCGATTATCACATCACACCTTTCGACTAACTCATTTAACGATTTGCAACTGGATAATTTTCCCATCTCAATTTGAGTTACCAAGGGATTTGTGTCATAGATCCATACATTATAGCGCTTACATAGTTTGCGAGCCACCGCTTTCCCGATGTTGCCAAAACCAACAACCCCAATGTCCTTAGGCTTAATCTTCCGGAGTGAAGAAAGTATTTTGTCAATCAGAGCACTGGCAATCAAATTAGGTTCAAGAAATTTTTTTGCAGCCGAAGTGGCAACCTGAATAATCGGAAAATAATCCCTGTTTTTTTGGTATCTAAGTCCGAAAGTTGTCTGTTCAATCGCATAAAACGTACAAGTATCGAAGAGGCTATTGGGAGCATGCCGGATGGCCAATCCACCATCATCAAGGATAATTACCACATTACCTTTTTTCAAACTGGGTGTAATTGCCTCCCACATAAAGGCCACATCCTTTTTCAATGTCTCACGTGATGTTCCAAAATGCTCCTGCCGGCGGTTTGTAAAAACATGTATGCCCTTTTCCTGCAAAAGTTCTCTAGTCGGGAGGTGAGTCGAATAGGGTTTGCCAAGCAAATAAATATGATCAGGCTGAATCCCAATATCAATTATTGCCTCAAACAAACTCCCTGTTGTTTCAAGCAGATGTTGAACAGAAACGATGTAGAATTTACGATAGTCACCGCCCTTGTTTATATATTTTTTCAATTCCTCAAGGACAGGCAAAGATGGAAATAGATTCATAACAATTACCAGTTCTTTTTTTCAATCTGAATGAACGAGTTAAACAGAGAAGGAGTTTGCGGGAGCTTAACACTTTTGCCTTGCGGCAAATATTTGGAATATAACTGTGTCAGCTCGTTGTCAATATATTTATCAATACCAAGTAAAAAATCGTTATCATTATTCTTTTCATCTTTCTCTCTCTCTTTATTTTTCTCGTCCTTTTTCTCTTTAGGTATTTGCTTGAAATATTGAATCGAGATGTCATGTCCATTCTTTTTCAATTTTTCAGAAATTTTCTTTCCAACTAATATTTGACGCATAATGCTATCCCTCATACTCTCAGAATTTGTCGGAGGGAGGCGCAGGTTGATACTAGGCGAGTGAGTAAGTTCTAAGCCTTTAGGATTATTTTTGTCTAGCTTAACATAATGAAGGAAGATGGGTGTCGTATAATCCAGCAGATCACCCGTTCGATCCGAAAAACTTTTAAATTTTTCTACCAGGTTTTTAAATACGTCAAAAAGGATCCCATCGTTTTCGGAAACTGGTTTTAACAAATATGCATTGCCATTCACGATATTTGCGATGTGTTTAATTAAGTGGAATGTAAAGTCTGGATTATCAAGTTTAAACATGAGCATCAGCTCTTTATCATCCCATACCATCTCCCTGATACTTTTCGTCTGACTCCAGGACACCTGGTAAAGGTATTCCTTTAGTTTGTGTTTTGCGAAGACCAATTCTGGGCTATCATCTTTATCCCTAATATAATATTTTTCAGGTATAATAAGGATTTCAGAAAAGCTATCGTTCCCTAATAATTGATTTGTCATGTTAAATATCCCAGTTAATACCTGATCGGATTCTGGAAAGATATCATTAAACTTCTTGCGGTAAAGTAAATGCGATTTATTTGGTAAGGGTTCTGGTATTAATGGCAAAATACAAGCCTTTCCCGCAACAGCGTTCCATCCGTAGAAATTCTCCTTATAGTCACTAAAGATTGAATTGATACTACCATATACACCGAATAACCCCCCTGTTTCAATGATGTTTAGTGGAAAGGAGTATTCATGCTCTGAACCATTGAGTTTATAAGCGGATGGCTGGGTGCAATAAACCTCGACATAGCCTTTCGTTACAACGGAAAGTGGATGATCGCTATCCTTCCCGCAATCCTCGATAAACCTGTTCAGATCATCCTCTTTATCTACAGAAAAGCTCCCGGCATTAAGGACGATTTTATCCTTGTGAAGATAGTTGCCATATCTGTCTCTTTCAAGTGCAACCATTTGGCCATCCTTAATCACCCGTTCACTAAATTTGAAATCCATCAGGTAGAAATAATCCTGCTTAACCGTTTTAAAATGTCTGTTAATGGGCTCAATCAAGTCATGCAGTGTTTTATTCACAATTTTCAGTTTCGGCGAAGCCTCCTTCCAATTAACCATTCTAACCTCAAAATTTCCCATGTCTTAACCAATAAATTTACCGTTCAACAAATTTATTTTTTTTAATTTTTCAAAGGAAGAAATAAACTGTTCGGAATGACTTATCAAGATAATTCCTTTTCCATTGTAAGCTAACAGCTTAATAATTTTTATAATCTCATCAACATTTCTTTGGTCTTGTCCGATGGTAGGTTCATCAAGGATATACCAATCTCGTTCGTTTGCCAAAGATGCTACTAAGGAAATCCTTTTCCTTATGGTAAACGGTAATTCTGCTGGATGAAATTCTGCAATTTTATCCATTGCGAATGAAGTAAAAAGGTCCTTGGCCATTGTGACATTTTTATTCTCTTTGAGCATCTTTGCTGGTAAGACTTCCTCTCTTACAGTGTCTGAGAAGATCTGTTCATCGGGGTTTTGAAAAGAGTACCCTACGAATTTCCCCGGGAACCGATAGGCATTGTACCGTGAGTTCGCAACATAGATTTCACCTGCAGATGCTTTCAGAACCCCAGCGAGTATTTTTGAAAGGGTGCTCTTTCCAGCTCCATTGATTCCTCCGAGATGATAAATATTACCGGGTTCAAAATCATAACTAATATTGCTCAATATCGGATGCTTTTTCGTATAGCTAAAGGTTATGTTTTTTAAGGCAAGCGTTTTTGCTTCCGAAGTTATTTGAATACCAGTTGGGCAAGAAATATTTCCCAGCCCAGGTGTTTTTTCACCGTTCAATGGTCGGCTGGAGATGGGTTTTATCGTCTTCGCCTTGATCGAATACTCCGAAAATCGATTGTCAGCGATGGAGATCTGTGTTGAAAGATAAGTAGGATTTGATAGCTCTGAAAGGAGAGGTGTTCTCCACTCTCTCCCTAACTGTTCAAGGCATGTGTCAATTACTAAATGAAGAGGTTCCGATAGCAATGAACATATTATAACAAGCATAGCTTGCTCACCTCCTGAGAGATCGAATGGATTCTTTTGATGGTGTTTATCGAAATCCAATTCCGATAATAATCGATATAAACTGGGTTTGTATAATTCTTGAGTGCCAGCCAAATGTAATGAAATCTCATTTTCAACAGTTGGGGCTAAACCAGTTATATAATTTCCTGGTATTTCCCCAGCCAGAATGCCGTAGGACTTGCTTGGATCATTATCAAGTTTAGATTTGATAAGTTCATTTAAATAGGCTGAACGTCCAGAGAAATTGTCACCTTCGAGATGAATTAATGGGGAGAAAGCGTTCCCGAAATCTCTTTCTAATTCCATCGCAGATAAATAGTTAAAACGAACCAAAAAACACTGATTACCAGAATAGAGAAATTCATTAAAAAGCCGTACGGTTTCTGTTTTGTTTGTAATACCTCTATCCGGTGCAGCATCTTTTTTTGTTCCCAAGACTCAGCCCTTTCGGTAGCCGTTCTCATAATACCAACGATCAATGGAATTAGCAATTTAGGCAACTGCTTGAGCTTTGCTAAAAAGGTCCGTTCAGCAATAAACCCTCTGGCAAATCGGGCAGTAATGATTTTGTCGGACCGGTTAATGATATCAACCCAAACGATGTAAGAGCCTAAAGCAGTCACAAGAGTACCTCCTCTCATCCCCCATTTCTTGAAAGTCGAAAACACCTGATCTGAAGGAATAAGTAACACCACTTGGAATATAGTCGTGTAACAAATCAGCTTTAAGATAGTCATCAAAACGGGAGTTACTTTTTCGTTTGAAAGACTAAATAAAATCCAATTTAAAAACAGTAGCATCACTGTCATTGGAAGAACAACTACGAGTAAGAAGCGAAGATGGATTTTTAGATTTTGAGTAATTGCCATTAGTGGTAAAAGGAAAAACAACCAAAAGAGTAGTAATAACAATGGGCTTGAACTAACTATAACGCCAGTTATTCCGATCAGGAAAAAGATTAGCCTACAGTATGGATGAATATTTGCACTCATTCCTGGTTACTTTTAGATAAAGTCATTTTCGATTAAACAACCACCTTGGAATTTGGAAAGTAAAAATTTCGGAATGCTTTTCAGGATTGAGAAGGCAATTAAGCATTGAGCAGTTTTATCAATGACTTCAGCAGAAAGACCAGAAATCACCACGGATTGACCTTTGGTAAAACCGACAACTTGAAGGTAAATTGTAAAAGCGCTGATACCGTTACCTGTAATGCCTCCAAACAAGTAATAGATAACAGGGGCACTAACCAATCCTGCGACAATGGCCAAAGCCATACCTGATAAAGTAGTTCTGAATAAATTCTTAAACCATCCTTGTTTACCTGTGAAGTATACGAAAACTGCGATACAAATTTGGGTAAATGAAAAGTACACGGCGGGGGGGAAAATTGTAATGGAGGTGATGATAAAACCAACAACCCCAACAATCGCACCGACCCGCCACCCTAGAAGAACTGCTGCAATTATCGTCCCTATTGAATCAAGAAAAACCGGGAGTTTTAATACTTGAACAAGCGTTCCTATTCCTAAGTTGATGCCAACTGCTAACGGAATAAATGCAAGCGTGAGAGTCCTATTGACTTTTAAAGTATTATCTGAATCTTTCATAAAAATCTTTTCGCAAAGGTATTTACAACACAACGTGAAATTCAATTCGAAAAACCGAATCAAAATTCAGAATCATTTCTTAAAAGCAAAAACCATCATCCGATTGCCTTTTTGTTTTATCTCTCCGGATTTTAAATATGGAATCTGTCGCCTGATTCCGAGTTGCGTTTCCTTGGCTACCGCCCTAATTTCGCCTCGTCAATTTTGTTCCGGGTTGACAATCGTTCATTGACATAGTAAGAAAAACGGGGACCTTGCAAAGATACATTTTTATGTGTCTTAAACTTTCCCTGGACAACTGAGGGGAAAAGGAAAAAGGGATGAACAAAAACCAAAGACATAAAAGTGACCAATCGAATTTCCAAGAAAGAAAATGAAATAAATATACAAGCCTGAATTTAATCCCATTTGATAAAGCCTAATGACAAGTCTTTATATAATACCAGTGAAATCGAAATAATCAACCACCCAAAATCAAATATTATGGAAACACAATCAATCTATTTAAAGTTACGTGAGACCCTCGAAGCCGACATCGATCGCAACGAGCGCATTGAAAGGCTGAACAATCATTTTTCGGAAATGATACGGCATCTGGGAGGCGCAGGTAATCAAAGAGAAGCAAGGAGTAATGTGATGCAGAAACATCCTGAACTGAATATTATGAATGGGTACTTTCAGGCAAATCACCGGCTGATCAGGGAGGGGTATCTGCGTGATGTATCCCGGAAGACGCTTGATGCACTGGCTATCGCGAAACTTCTTAGTGAGTTCTGGAAAAAGGTAAGCGGGGAGGAGATCCCGTCGGATCTCCAGGCCTGTTATTCTTCTCTCCACGACAACTACGATCTGAGGATTTCCTTGAAGAGTATAGATACTCGGCTGGCAACAGTTATCCTGGAAAACCAGAACAATCGGCTTTATAAGGGTATCCGGACATTCGTAGCCCTTACGGTACTCAATGCAATTTTTGTTATCATGCACTTCATCTTATAAAAACAACCACCACTATGAAACACACAATACATCTTCTATTTATGGCGCTGATCCTTGCATCAGTGATTTCCTGCAGCACCCGGGAAGATCTCCGGGTTCCTGAAGCTTCTGATAAAACCCATCATAACCCGGACAGTATATTGCTGTCGCGGCAGACCTCGGAAACCTCCCTGGCAATTGCGATTGTGGATGATATTTCGGGGTCCTATACATTAAATCCTGAATGCCGCAACACAGATATTCTCTCCCGCTACTTCGCGTTAAAGCCAGGCAGAAAGGTACTGGGATATACCAACATCCAGGAGGATTCGTATACCCCGATTCTGAGATACAACTACATTCCAAAAATAGCTAATGGAAAAAATCAGACTGCCAACCCCTGGATAACCAATGAGCAGGACACCGATAGTATAATTATTGGTGTAAACGCCATGATCGATTCTCTTAATACATTGTCCTACAAGAAGTTTCGGGAGAAGGTTGAGGAGAAACTCAACCGGAAGCCAGCGAACAGGAGCGATGTAGTAAATGCTATAAAGCGGGCAACGACCTTTCTCAATGAATTTGCCGGATGTTCCGGAGCTAAGAAAATAATGATCGTGCTAAGTGATTTTTTTGACACCAATGGCCATAGGATCAAGGCTGACACTTCAATCACCCTGTATATCGTGGGAAGCAACATCATTCCTTCGAAAGTAAAGGATGTCACCGGTTTGGATAATGGTTCCTATAGGGTTTTCGAGAGCTATGAGGAAGTCTTCAACGATATCATCAACCACTAATACATTTACGATGAAAACATCAAATTTACTTTCGTTTGTCCTGACAAAAATTCTTGCGATCAAGCAGAAAATCGGACGGTACACCAATGAATTTTACAAGCTGGTAAAGGTCTATAAGGAGCACCAGTCTGACACGGCCTACTTTTCCGCCAGGAACACAATGTATGAAGAAGCGGAAAGTAAACAGATTGTCAGATGGTTGATGGTACTGTTTGTGGTCATACCCATACTCATCCTTGTTGACTACGCCAGTTTAAAACTCTTCGTAGATTATCTTCAGGCAGCGGTCGGGAATCAGGCAGGTAGCGGGTTCCTGAGGACTTTCGGGATTTTCGTATTCTTTATCCTTGAGCTTGCCACTGCATTTGCCGTACTCAAGATCAATGAAGAGATGGAAACGCGTGCGAGTTTCTTATACAAGGTCCTTAAGTTCATCCTGATGATTGTGATGATCGGACTGCCTGCCATGCTGATCTTCACTGGCTACATGCTCCAGAGTCATCATCCGGTGGGCAGCGGGATCAAGGTTTTTACCCTGATGGTGTTAAGTCTGGTCATCCACACAGTGTTTTTTGTCCTGATCGATGATTTCCTCAGGAGTATTGGGTATCTCATTTATCAGATTCAGAAAATGGTACTCTATTTTAAGGATCCGGAATCACGGCTGGAGCAATTGAAAACAGAATTGCGATCTCTGTATGGGAGTTATGATCTGGAGCATACCAGGTTTTCAGAGTTGCCGGATTCCTCAAAATATACATCCAAGGTTGAACTGAGCAGAAAGGAACTCTTTCTGAGAGAGAGACTGGAAGATGACATTGATGACAATGATTATGATGAGTTTACGCATCCTAAGCATTCCTTTCCGGTTACAACTTCTTCATCAGTTTCAACGACATCCACCACAGTCTGGTAAGGAGGGCTTATGCAATGTAGTATTTGTAATAAGGCAGTAGAAAGCGGGAGATATTATCATGATCCTTTCGGGAACTACGCGCATGCAGATCATGAGATTGAATCCTGTCCTGTGTGTACCAGAATTATAGGTAAATCATCCTCCCGCGGGAAGGTAGAATATTCCGATGGGAGGTTTATCTGCGGACTTTGTTATGGGTTTGAAAAACCTGTAAAAGAGGAAAAAACCTTAACCAGGGCTTTCCTTCACGCTAAAACACTCCTCAGGGAAAAAGGGTTTGATTTTCCTCAAAATATTGAAGTAAGCCTGGTTTCAGGCGCTGTATTTAATGAAGCCGGATATTCTCCCAGTATGATGGGGCTGAATACATCACAGATCGGATTGTTCGAATCCCGCCATGATATTAAAGTCCTTTGGGGACTTCCATTCCTGCATACATCCGGCATCCTGGCTCATGAAATGCTTCATGTCTGGCAAAATTGCAAAGGGATTACGCCGGATGAATACATCAGTGAAGGATTGTGTGAACTCGGAGCCGGCTTGATCTATAAAAGATCCGGAACAGCGCTGGGTCAAATATTATTCAACAATCTTGAGACCAACATGATAGCCGTTTACAGCACCGGCTTTAAAACCATGAAGAAACTGCTTGAAACCAGAGGTTGGCAGGCTGTAAGAGAATATGTTATAAACTCAAATTCATCAACTAATTGTTAAAACCATGGAAAAACCAATGAGAACCAGTAAAGACACGGTCCGTCCCGGTGGACCGACAAGCAAAAGGGTATCAAGAGTATATCCGCTTGTGGACACTTCCGACAGCATGAATATCGATGGAAAGATCGGGGAATTGAATAATTGCATGAGAGAATCTGTTCCGCATATCAGAAAGATCGGAGAAGATAATCCCGTTGCCGAAATCCAGATGAGTGTCCTGCAATTTGACACCACTGCAAAGTGGATTCACAAGGATGTTCCGGTAAATGATTTTAGCTGGACAGACCTGCGTGCCAATCCGGATGGGGTCACCAACATGGGTGAAGCATTTAACCTTCTGGCAATGGAAATGGAATCTTCAATGCCAGAAAGAGGCTATCCTCCCCTGATTATTCTTGTCACTGATGGCCAGGCTACCGACTCTTATAAGGAGTCGCTGGATAAATTTTTAATGACCAACTGGGGAAAGAAGTCCATCCGGCATGCAATTGCCATTGGCAAGGATGCAGACCATTCCGTTTTGAACAAGTTCATCAACAACAGCGAGATAAAGCCAATCCAGGTTAATAATCCGGAGCAACTTGCAAAAGCCATCCGCTTTGTATCAACGGTAGCGCTGAAAAAGGTAAGCTCGCCTAAAGGAGGTCCGGCCACGAGCCCTGACGATCCCCCTGCTTCCGGCCCAACTGTTCCTGGTACTGACGTTTGGTAAAAAAAGCGGATATGGATAAGATTATTTACAAAATCGCCAGGAGTATCCGTGGCAATTCGCATGTCGAAAAACGGATGCCAAACCAGGATTCAATCATCATGAAAGAATATGGCAATCACACAATGGTTGCCGTAGCTGACGGACATGGATCCGAGGAATGTTACAGAAGCCACACCGGAAGTCGTTTTGCTGTGGAAGAATTTTCCCGCATAATGGAAAAAGTTCCCTTTAAGGTTGCAGAGGTTAGTGTGTTTTTGCAGGATCTTCCTGCGGAGATAGTAACCAGCTGGAGAAAAAGGGTTGAAGAAGATTTGGAGACAAATCCCTTTTCGGAGAAGGAAATAACGACTGCCACTGGGGCCAACCCATATCTCGCATACGGCTCTACCTTGCTCGGGTGCTGTATAGGCAGGGAATACAGACTGTTTATTCAAATTGGTGACGGTGATATGTTTGGTTTGTTTCCGGATGGAAAAACACAAAGACTGGTCCCTGACGATCCTCGCTGTTCCGGGGATGAGTCAACATCACTTTGCGCCCCACTGGCTTTTGAGGACTTCCGTTGTGTTTTGCTGGATTCCTCAATGGACAGGCCTGAGGTCATCATTTTAGCAACAGACGGTTTGGCCAAGAGTTATGCAAATGATGAAGATTTATTCCAATGGACTACCGACATCAAGGCTCTGATCCGCAAAAAAAACCAGAGTTCCATTGATGAGAATCTAGCACTGTGGCTGGAGGAGATTTCAACAGCCTCCAGCCGGGATGATATCTCCATGGCAATTATCTGCCTGGAGAAAAACAATGCACTGCCAACACCAGAAATGGTGATTCCCGCGAAGAAGCCGGAAGAAAAATCCGGAAGGTCTTTTTTTCGCAGGCTTTTGCCCAAACGAATAACCAACCATTCTATTATGAACCCAAATCATCAGCAATCATGAAAAGACCAGGAGGAGAAGTTTCACGCAGATTTCTAGATCTCAATTATATTTTGGACAGATCGGGAACGATGAATGAGCAGGATAAAATTGGCAGTCTGAATAAGGCTGGCAAAGAAACGATACCCTATATCAGGCGGGTACAGGAAGCAAATCCTGCCGCGATGATCAGGGTTAACGTGTTAACATTTGGCCATGGGGCAGGCTGGACCAGCAGGGAGCCTGTTCCCATAGATAATTTTGAATGGAAAAATATCACAGCCGATGATGTTTCCAGCGCAAAATCAGATAACAGTCTTGAAGTTGTTTTCCTAATTGATACCAGTGGTTCAATGAGCGATGAAATTGATGCGGTTAAAAAAAGCTGTGAAGAGTTTGCCCGCACAATTGAACAACAAGGTCTGAAGGTAAAGCTTGGACTGGTCGGATTCGACATCGGCGGATACCGTGGTCAACCGAATACGAAATTCAAGGTTCATTCACTGAGCCGATATACGATAGGTGTCTGGAACCTTTCAAGCCCTTCGGAGTTCAAGAAAAACATCCAGGATCTGTCCATGGGACTTTTTGGAGGGGGCGGCTGCTATCTGGCAGACAAGGACAGTGTTGACATTTTTCCCCATGTTACAAAAGTTTACGGGGAAGGAGGGACCCGAGTGCTTGTGGTAATTTCAGATGAAACAGGAGGTGCCGGAGGACTGGATGATATTGTCAAATCGCTTTCCGCTCACAAGGTAACCACGTATGTTTTAGGTGTTCCGGGAGCAGCTCATGAGGGGATCGCAAAAAGAACCGGTGGTGAGTTCTGGGATATCTCCAAGGGAAGAGGGAAAAAGGATTTTTCTTCCATTCTTGTAACAAAAGTTGCAGAAACTATTGGGCGGGAGGCAAAAAAGTTCCTGGCTGACGGTTCACTGTCAAACGGAACAGATATGGGCGCAGCGATACGGCTCCTGACTGATAAAATCAGGATGGACAAAATGCCTCCCAGGTGCCTGCCTCCGGTTTCCATAATGGTTAGTGATGGTCAGCCTACAGATGATTTTACTGCAGCCCTGCATGTCTTTGCCGCGGAGCCCTGGGCAAAAAAAATGGTCCGGCTGGCCATTGCAATTGGGGATGATTGTGATTTGTCTGTACTTCAGGATTTCATTGGAAACAAGGAAATTAAACCCCTTAAGGCATCCAATACCAGCCAGTTAATACAGTACTTCAAGTTTTATTCAACAGCAGTTTTGTCCCATGTCTCTAACCCTGCTGGGACGGGTCTGGAAATTGAAGTGCCCCATATTGTAAAGACAGTTCCTGAACCTGCGGATGAAAAAAAAGTATGGTAATATATTAAATACGATATCTATGGAAACAAATATGTTAAAGAAGAAAGACAAGTTGCAGACTGCTGATGGCCGTAAAGTTACGGTCCTGGAATTTATTGGAGATGGAGGGCAGGGGGAGGTTTATCGGGTTCAATTTGAGGGCAAGGAAGATTTTGCCCTCAAATGGTACTTCCCGCATGCATCCACCAAAGAGCAGCAGGAGATTTTAAAAATCCTGATTGAAATCGGCCCACCAAATAATCGTTTTTTATGGCCGGTTGCCATGGTTAATACGACAGAAAAATCGGGATGCTTCGGCTACCTGATGCCATTCCGTCCCAACCATTACAAGACGGCAACAGGAATGCTTAGCCGTAAAATCGAACCCACCTTCAAAGCCCTGATGACCGCATGTTTTCAGCTTTCAGACAGTTTTCTGCAGTTGCATTCAAAAGGGCTCTCATACAGAGATATCTCTATCAATAATATCTTTATTGATCCTGTAACCGGAGATATCCTGATCTGTGATAATGACAATGTCGCTTACGAGGGCATTTCTTATTCAGGAGTTGCGGGTACTCCGGCGTATATGGCACCCGAAATCGTGAGAAATGAATCAACCCCAAACAGGGATACGGACTTGTACAGTCTTTCTGTTTTGCTGTTTTTCCTGAACTACATTGCACATCCTCTGGATGGAAAAAGAGAAGCTTCAATCCACGCCAAAGATGAAGCCGCATTCAAAATGCTCTACGGAACCCATCCCCTTTATATTTTTCATCCGACAGACCGGAGAAACGAACCAGATCCGGAGATTCATTCCAATGCCCTCGCTTTCAATTCTGTTCTGCCGAAAGTACTGAAAGACACGTTTGAAAGGGCTTTCACGGCAGGGTTGAATGATCCTGCCAAGCGCGTGGAAGAATCTCTCTGGAGAAATGTTTTCGTCAGTATCAGGGACACAATTTTCACGTGTGATAAATGTGGTGCGGAAGTGTTCTACGATATCGAAAAAGTAAGGTCACAATCACACCTTAAATGCTGGTGCTGCAATACCGTTCCTGCGCCACCTGCACGCATCAGGATAAATAATGACATCGTTCTACTGGATGAAAGCAAAAAGCTATTTCCGCATCATACCAATGGTATTTTATACAACTTTACCAAGCCTACTGCAGAAATATCGTTTCACCCGACAATCAGGAAAAAGGGACTGAAAAACCTGTCATCAGACACCTGGTATTTTATCCGGGCTGATAAGTCAGTAGTTCCGGTAGAACCCGGACGTTCTTTTTTTCTGGAAAGTGGAACTGCCATAAAATTCGGATTGGTTCAAGCTGAAATCAGAGTGTAAATCCATCAATTTATGATCTATATTTTTTCTTCTTCGCGGTTATCTGCAGGGAACTCTTTGTTCCCGGTGAAGATAACCATTGACACCATCCGAGGTATTATCAGCATCAGGAAGGGGCGTCTGATCGGTTCAGATCAGATGTCCCTTCATTCCAGGAGCATTGTTTCGATCAGTATCAGTAAATTTAACGAACTCCTGATATTTTCGGAAATAATGATTGTGACTCCAGGCAATTTGATCAGGCTAAACGGATTCACAAATGAAGATGCAACAAAGATCAAATCGCTAATAGAAAGTCTACTTGGATAAAAAAAAGTATCTGACAATCTTCGGCCGGTTTTGGTTGACCATCTTAACTTATTGACATTCTATAAACTGAGATGGTCAGGCTGTTCCGGCACACGCAGGCTATTGCAGGCATTTTTCCCTGAAGACCACCTCCTTCGCCTGTTTCATCATGAAAACGTTTGCTAAAAGTAATTTATTTCTTCTAACACTAAAATTGAAACCCATGAAAATATTTGATTTCCAGGATTACATGGAAGAACTGAGAAATGATCCCATAAAATCTTGCATTATTGAACGCTATGAAAAATTTGTTGAACCTCTCCATGGCAAAGAGATCACAGAACTGCTATTTTATAAAGAGTACTATTCTAAAATAAAAGTACTACCCTACAAAATTCCGGACTTGCTTGAGGATAGTTTTGACTGGGACCTGCTGGCTAAATTAGTGATCGGATCATTTAGCTCTGTATACAACTATGAAACAGGCAGTGACTCTGCCGACCTGCCTGAGCTGGTTATTTATGTGAGTTCAGGTGATACTAAAGTGTCCAAAACGGTATCAGAACTCTGGTCTTTTCAGATTGATAAGTTATTTAAAATATATACGGAGGAAGCCGCAAATCTGCAAGCCCTTAAAGAGGAAGATGATACTGAAAAAACATCAATTGAAATGGAGCGGCTGTTTCGACTGAAAGCCTGGAACAAAATCTATGGCAAAGCAGTCCTCACACTTTTCAATCCTATCGGATCCGCTATAAAAAGTGAACTTGAGAAATACATAGAATCATGAAACATTTGCTTGATTTTAAATTCTGTCCTGATTGCGAGTCGAAGGAATTCACTATCCAGTTGGGATCCTTTCTATGCCTGGAGTGTCATTTATCGATATCTGCCGAAGTAGGTTATCAGCCCGAGCGAATTATTGAACTGCGGAATTTATTGATAGAACATGAAATTCAGGATGAATTCGCTGAAATTCTCCTGAAAGATAATACATTGGCTTTTGAGTCAAGGATCAAACTGTTATCAAAATATGCCATTGCTGCAAAGGAGGAAAAGGTTCATATACTGGAAATGTTGAAATCCTACAATTCCAATATAGAGGGTTTAGTAGTAGACACCAGCTATGTTGACAAGGAGGATCTGCGGCAAAAGAGGAAGGATGCTGATGATTTTTTTCAAAAATTCGGAGCTGTTGACATGGAGGAGTACTTTAAAACCAACCGTTTTATCCCTGCTATCGGAAGGGACGAAGAGATCAGGCAGGTTGAAAACATCCTTAAAAGTCAAACCAAATCCTGCGCAATGATCCTTGGCCCCAGTGGCAGTGGGATATCAAACCTGGCAATGACTGTTTTGAAGAGAATTATTCAGCATGAAGTGTCTGGGCTCAAAGACAGCCCTGTCTATAAAATTGATTCTGCATTTATCAATACTGGGAATGTTTCAGGAGACCTGGAATCTACATTGAGAAATATAGTCACAAATGCAAGAAATGCTCAGGCAGTACTTTTATTTGATGATTGTGAGCAGTTGGCAGGACAGGGGATACATCGTGGAACCAATCTTGATGTTTTAGACAGGTTTGTTCCGTCAATGGATGGGTTGAAAATCATATTTTCCACATCCGAAGACAAGTATGCGGAAAAGCTGGCCCATAAGGTTTCTTTCGTCAGGAAAACCGAACTGGTGAAGATCAGGGAATTGGATATGTGCTACACAATAGAAATTTTAAAAACACTTGCTCCCATGCTGCTCATTGAAAATAAAACAAAATTTTCCGATTCTGTGTTTGATGCAATTACTGAACTGTCGGGTAATATCAGGAACCGCAATTTGCCCGACAAATGTGTGAGCCTGATGGAACGGGTATCCCGTAACTGCCGACCAGGGGAAAGATTTACCATTTATGAGATTGGGAGGGATGATATCATAAACACCCTAAGCAGGGATTTTCAGATTCGCTTATTGGAGGACAAGTTATATCTGGAAAAACTCCTCGGACTTGACGGTAAACTGAAACAAGTTATTAAAGGCCAGGACAGAGCAATTGAAACTATTTGTTGTGAGTTGTTAATGCGTGATTTTCGCCGTGCCGACAATGCTTCCCGGCCTTCCGTTTTTTATGCTACTGGCCCTACAGGGGTTGGTAAAACCGAAGTGGCAAAAAAAACAGCCGAGTTTCTTACAGGAGATAAAAATGCTTGTTTCAGGATTGATATGAGCCAGTTTAATGACTATTCAAAACTTGCATTTTTAACAGGAAGTTCCCATGAAGAGGAACAGGAAAGCCATTTTGTGAAGTGGGTAAAGAATTATCCCTCCGGAGTGCTAATACTTGATGAGTTTGAAAAAGCAATGCCTCAGGTTCAACAAATTTTCCTGCCAATTTTTGACCAGGGGAATATGATAACATCACGGGGGACATTGCATTTTAATGACATGATCATTTTCATCACCTCAAACGCGATCATCAAAGCCCCCGGAAATTTCGGCTTCGTGAGCTCTAATATCCCGCCAACCGATCTTCATGAGGAGCTGGCGAAATACCTGCCTGCCGAGCTTATTAACCGGATTCAGAGCGTAGTGTTTTATGAACCTCTATCCATAAAGCATTGCCGGGAAATCGTTCAGAAAATCTGCCAGGAAACCTGCGAGACCTTTAAAAGAAAGGGCGTACATCTGGAGTTTTCGGAACAGGTTTTTACCTGGGTTGCAGAGAAAGGGTACTCGCCTAAATTTAATGCGCGGGAGCTTGACCGGGTTTTTGACAAACAAGTGCTGAGTAAATTATCCAGGTTCTATTTTGAGATGGATTCAAGGAGCTGGAAAATCCGGATAAAGAATAATGAGTTGAATATTGCTGCATCAATGGGGAGCGCGTGATTGTGCATCAGGACAGATCACTGAATTTCTCCAGAATCACCTTGTTTACAAACCGATTACAAGTGCTGATATTCCTTCTTAAGCTTGCTCTTTTCCTTCTCAAATTGCTCCTCATACCAATCCTTCTCGTCTTTGTAGGTTTCAAAATCTATATTTACAATTGATCGCTGGTAAATACAAATGTCCTTGAATTTATTTTTAATTGTTTCAAAATAACCGGCCCTTTGAAGCCATTCGGTTTCTGGAATCTGCGATTCATTGTACCATGTATATAGCGTGTCAACAACCAGGTCTTTTACGTAAAAGGAACCGACCCATATGAGCAGATCATAAAGTTCCTCCATTGAATAGTTTCTCACAAAAACACCGGCATTCAATATCATATTGTCTAAAGGACCATAGAGTTTATTGCCCGATTGATTCATATCGGCAGTATCCCATACTTCACAGAGGCTTCCGGTCGTAATCTTTATTGGCACATCTCCTATAAATGCTTCCAGCAGAAAGACAAAGCTAATTGAAGACAACTGGTCAATATCCTGAGGACCCTGTTGCGATTCGGTTGGATATTTAAAACTTACACCAAACAGTTTTACGCGATCTGCCAAGAATTTTCTTTCAAAAAACTGTTCAACATCAGCGGTGAGTTGCTGTTGGGTGAATGTTTCACCGGTTTCAAATAATTTCTTTTCAAGTATTTTTCTGTATTTTTTTTTGCTCTCCAGCAACTGCTCAATCTTAAATCCAAAGTTATTTCCATCTTTAATGAATGAATTCACCAACGCAATATTCCCTAAATACTCTCCTGTGAATTTTTTCATTGAAACCTTTTCATGTTCTTCAGCAAAATAGATGCGATGAACCATATACCCGAGTTTTTCAATGAACCCTGTCAGATCGTTGATCTTTTCAATATCGGTTAATGTCCCCGTCCAGCTGATTTCTGTTGTCATGCCTCTATCTTGAGATTATTTGTAAAAAAAATCAGTTTACTTTCCGATGGATAATTTTCATCTGTTTTGTCAGCAGATTATAAAGTCCGGGGATAAAAAAAATATTGATTTTCATCTTCTGATGGTCTCCAGAATAAAATCTTCTGACAGGTGCAAACCGAATTGTTCAATGTAATCAGTTTATTGCACGTTTTTATCCTTATCAAGCATGTCAATCAGTGATAATATCTCAGGTTGAACATAGCGGGTCATTAAATGTAATGCTGACGGTTTGTGAGGCTACATCGTCAAAATGCGTTGTCCCCACTCCGTCTGCCAGCGAAAGCTCAATAATGCCTTCATCCCTAAGCTCGCAAAAGCTAAAAAAGATCCCGTACCTGGTTTTCCCATTTTCGGGAACGATTTGGCGAAGATTGAATATTGTATTATGGTCATTGAAATCTGGTCAACTTAACCCATGTTGGTCGGTCTGAGTTTTTCGGCAGACCCTAGATATATTTATATAAATCATCGTTTATTTGGAAACTCTCATAATGATCAATAAGTTCGCTTTTACTAAAATAATTTGAACTCACAGAAACACTACAAGGAAATTTTTCAGATAATGAATTAAATAAGTTTTCATCTCTTTTATTCACTTCTAATCCATAAATATCATTTATGTCTGGATAATAAATGTAAACATTAACTCCCATATCATAAAAACCCTCTTCTTGCAGATTTTCACATTTTCTTAAGGCAGTGTTAAGATCACGAGTAATATAGTCATAGCTGCTGTTACTCATTATTTCAAAAAATCTATCCATAATTATTTTTATTGCTTATTAATATTTTCAAAGAATGTTTAGACTTTAAACACAACGCAGGTATATAGTGTAACCTTTTTTTAGGAAGGTGAGTTAAGGTGGAAAAAAACCCTTAATTTTACTGGCATGGCAACAAAGATAATATTATAGTTTGTTATAAATCAAATGACGTAATAACCGATAATAAATAGTTTCGATAATACCTTCATTTGTTCCGTGTTTTTTAAATATATGTGTCCGTTATAACCTCGTTTTTGGCTTTCCAAAATACTCTCTAATGCTATTCGTTTGGCTTTATGAATATCAGAAGCGCTCTTCATAAATAATATTGAGATGTTTGTTCCTCTTTTGCTCTTATTCTGATACGTCGATTCATCATGAAATAAAATAGATTGAATATCAAACAATACTAAGGTAAAAATCAATAATGCAATTAACAATGCCCTGCTTATAAAAATCATCTTGATGGGCTGAAAGTAAAAGATAAAAGCATCAGTGTGCTAAAAAGAAAAACCAGGGTACTATTCTTCAAACCGGCATTCTAGTAATGCCAAAAGGTCTCTGTATGTGTTGTAACAAATTTATTTAATAGAGTAGGAGAAATGACCGGTCTGTCTTGTTTTATTGATAATAATTGTATTTGACTTTTATATTGATTAATTGCATTTACTTTAAGTGGTAAAAAGTCTAAAATGTCAATCTGAATTTTCGTTCCTAAGTCGAAATTATTGCTCTGTTCATTTGAAGGATAGACTTGGTAAAAATATAATGTTGGACTAATAATTAGTCCTTTAATTGCTTTTAACACAATTTTGTTTGTTGCAATATGATCCGTGTGATAATCATTTTCGTGTGGAAGAAATATTTCTGAAATATTTTCAATTTCATTTGCCAGTAATGCTTTAACATTTGAAATCATGCTTTCTTGGACATTAATTAAGTTACCATCCTCAGCCTCAAGAAAAAATATATTTTCAGGATTAACTCCTAAAATAGAGACTGCATTTTTTGTTTCTTGTTTTCTGATGTCAGCTAATTCTTTTGGACTAGGATTAGAAAACATCTTAAAATTTGCCGAATGTGATTTTGAACCATCTGTCATCACAATAATTTTAACATTGTAACCTTGTGAAAGACGTTGAATTATTGTTCCTCCACAGGCTAACGTTTCATCGTCAGGATGTGGCGAAAAAAAATATGTACTATTTTGATTTCGAATAGTCATGATTTTATTTTTTTAATATCCCAATATCAATTAATTCTAAAACAGGATCTTTGAAAAATAAATCAGCATTTGCTTTTGCTTGCATACTAAACATTTTATAATTATTGGCATCATCAACGGTTTTAATTGCTTTGTACCATTCATTAATATCGTGTGAATTTACAACAATACCTCCATTTCCTGTAGCTTCTACCAATCCTCCACGATTCGAAACGATAGATGGAACTCCATAAAAACCTGCTTCGATTACAACCCTGCCAAATCCTTCTTCAAAGTGAGATGGGACAAGAAGAATATGTGTATGTGCATAAACATGATTCATATCATATTGTCGTGCCACATATCTTACATTTTGATTAAGATATACATCATCAATATTAACTGGTCGCCAGCCCTCAACTATTAAAAAAGTAAAATCCTTAAAATAAGTTGATAGTTCTAGAAATGTTTTAATCCCTTTTTCAGGTATTGGATTTATTAATGTTATTGTTTTACATTCTGATTTATTTTTTGCATAGATTTGATTGACATCTTTTAATTCAAAAGGAGGATAAATAACGAAACCATTTAGATTATACAATTTTTTAACACGTTGACGAACAAATTCAGAAGTGAAAAGTATGATTGGTGGTCCAGCTTGAAGAGACATCAATCCAACTGAAAGTACATCATGAATCCAGGTTGCTACATTAATTTGATTGTCATTACAGTATTTTATTATTTCATCTGAACGTTCAAGCCAAGTAAAAACTAATTGAACATTATTATTGTTTTCAATAAAATACTTCATCACATTCTCTTGTGTGAGCATGATACAAAATATACCATTATAAGTATAGGATAGATTTGAACCCGCTCCCTCAAATTCAAAAGGGATATTATTTTGAGATAAATAGTCACAATACTCTGGAAGGCGCTCCCACGTGTTACGAATGGGATGTGCATAAGACCCGATGCAGCTGACTTTGAAATTATGAGCAACTAGTTTTTCTGCTAATATACGCTGGGAAATTTCGGCTCCGCCAAGAAAAAACGGAGGAGTCATTCTTAAGGTAACAAATACAATTTCTCTATTAATGAAATATTTACCCATAAGCAAAATCCAAATTAAAATTCAATTTTATAACCATATTCTTTTGAAATATCAATAATAATATTTGTTGATAACAAATTTCGTTCTTCCGCATTTAGGTCAGCAGGCGAAATTTCACTGCGTAAGTCTTTAATACCGTCAGAGCTTTCGACATGTAATTTTCTTTTAAACACTTTAGAATCCAATGATTCAGTTGTTATTGATAAAAAGGATGACAACCTGTCAATTGTGCCTTTAGGATTGGAAATCATATCTTCATATCGAATACGCATTAGTTGAGGGATTCTGTCAGTAACGTTTAAAAAGCTTGAATTAATTCGCTTCCAGTCTTCAATAAATATTTCTGTCCATGATCTATTCCATGTACCTGGTGATTCTTCCCAATGTTTCAAGGATATAAAACAATCAATAATATTTCGCGTAAGATGAATAAAACGTGCATTTGGGAAGCATCTATATAAAAAAAGTGCAATCTGTGCATCGTATCGGACTTCTTTAAACCCCCATATAGTTCGGCCTAATTTAAGAGCTGGGTCACCAAAAAGAGCAATTATATGTGTGATTGCAGCCCTTTTTAAATCAACATCTTCTGGAAGCATATTAGGTATAAAGTTATCATAGCCATTTTGCAAAAAAGTTTTTCTGTGATTCGAATACTCTGATTCATAATCTAGTAAGTCTCTATATTCTCTTAGAAAACCATTTAAATATCCATGTTGTTCTCCCCAAATTAGAATATCTTTGTTTGAATTTAGCAAACGTTGGAGAAGCGTGCTTCCACATCTTTGACCTGATGTTAAAATAAATATTGGTTTATCTGTCGGGAATATATCTAACATATAATCATTTTAATTTTATATAATCTTTTGAAAAATTGGATTTCGGTTAATCATGAATGTTCCATCACGAAAATATTTAAATATACTCGATAATAATTCTGGTGATCTTTGAAGATAAACAACACCTTTATTTGGGATCCATTTAGATATATCAAAATCGCATTCTTTTAGTGCATATACTATTTCAGGATCAGTAATGACGATTAGATGACTAACATTCGTGTGACGAAAAACATAGTCAATACTCATAATTAGAAATAACTCTTTATACGGTCTGTGCGAGAGTTTAGCCTTAGTGAAGAAATTGTTCATTATTTTATCCACATTGTAAACAGTACAATTGCCGCAGGACGTTGGCATTTCTATGTTTTGTGGTTTTGAAATACCAACTGAAAGTTTAGCAAAAGGTAAATATTTATGAATCCAGCTTAAGGCATTATATACAATATATTGGTCTTGGATATCATACATTGGAATAAAAATATTAAAAATTCGGATTGGTAGATAGGGAGGTAAAAATTTTAGATAGTTGGAAATCGCTGTTTGTCGCTCTATATCTGGTAGGTTTTCCGTAAAAAACTCGTTTAGTGTATCACTGCCATTTGTAATTCGATAGCACAAACACGGTCGGGCATAAAAATATCGAAGATAAGACGGAGTTAATTCAATAATGGCAGTGTAATATGCTGCATCAGCGCATGCTTTTAGGAATTCACCATTCCACAAAAAATCATTTTCTCTAATAAGATTAAAATATCTGCATTTAAATGTACGAAGATGACCAGGATGCATATATCGTGTCCACAGCGTTGGTCTCCAAGGTTCTATCCTAGTCCAATTATCTGGTAATGGAGTTGAATACCATGTGTGCCAATCAGGACAAATTTTATAATCTATTTCATGCTGTGTCCAAACTACATCGAATTTACGATGCAATTCCGCAAGTTCCAATGCAACATTGTTTTGTAAAAGATAATCATCACCATCAATTTCTACAATTACATCATCGTTCTGACATTCTGATATCGCAGCAATCAAATTAGCAATTTTCCACTTTCTGCAAATATTTTTTATACCAGAAAGCTTCAGGGGATATAACGAAATAAAATTATTGATTATCGACCAAGTTGAATCAGTGGATGCATCATCGATAATTATACACCTCCATTTGTCGAAATTTTGACTTATAATGGATTCTAAACAATTTGCAATATATTCTTCATTATTATAAACTGTAACAATAAATACAATTGACGGTAAAGGAATATACTCGTAAGGGTCCTTGTTGAAATTGATGCCCACTTTCTCATTGATGTAACTCATCATTTTACTTTTTAAATCTGATATAATTTAGATTGATTGTTCTGGTTTAACACCCTATAACTTGGACACTTTTTTGAAAACGGTTTAGTAGTTTTTCCCCATCATTGTCATCCTGGCCTGGCAAATTTACCTCTTATTCCGGATTTGTCAAGGATAATACAAGGGATGATAAAAGAGTATTCACGGATTAAGTCGATTTACTGCTTTTTACACAAAAAATATTCAAAAACAGCAGTATTGAGGTAATATATATATTACTTTTGTTAAATGAAATCTAAGGAATTGGTCCGACTCCTGACACGGGATGGCTGGTACGTTTTCCGACAGTCAGGGAGTCATATGATCATGCGGCATCCTGAAAAAGAGGGTCAGATTGTTGTTCCGAATCATGGGGCAAGTGAAGTTGGTTCCGGGCTGCAAAATAAAATCCTTAAAGATGCATGATTGAAATAAGAACCTGTGCTATGAAAAAGATAGAAATAATTGTAGAGCGAACAAATACCGGGTATTCAGCATATGGTCAAAACTATCCTGTTGCTACCACTGGAAAAGATTTGGTTGAGCTTAAATCACATATGATCGAAGCATTCAATCTGTATTTTGAAGACAAAGGGCGACATGTTTGTGAAGATGACCTGAAAGTGACACTGGACATCGCCCAGTTTTTCTCGTTTTACAAGGTAATAAATGCAAAAGCATTTTCGGAGCGCATCGGTATGAATCAAAGTTTGCTGGCTCAGTACATAAGCGGGATTAAAAAGCCATCTCCGGTTCAAACACAACGGATTCTCAAAGGAGTTCAACAAATCGGGAAAGAGTTGGCTGAGATCAGGTTTCTGCTTTAATGAAAAAATAAAGTTCATCTTCCAACCTTGAATGGTTGCAAAAATATTTCTTACAAGTTACCCCAAATTAGCTGGAATATATAGGATTAACGGATCTTCCCGGTGGTGGATTACGTGCTATGACCCGGATTAAATTTCATTAACCCCATTCTGCTAAAGTCGATATTCAATGGAATATTATATTGTACACATTCAGTGGCATAGCGAACATTGCCACCTGATGATATTCATGCTGAGTCGGAACATGGTAATGCGTTTTTCTACTGGTTTCCCGGATAGGTTGTCAGCCAATAAATCTAAACCGATTGACCTGCAACTAAATGCAAGCCTGGAAAAATAGAAGCGTTTATAATATAATCAGTCTAAATAACAATAATCTTGTTATATTTGATGGTTCTCCTGAATGGCAGGGGTTAACGGCTGTTGCCCTGCCGCAGTGTTCCTAAACAGCTCTGAATCAATAATTAAACCATCGATATATGAAAAAAATATTCACAATGTTTGTTTTATTGTTTACCATGATGTTCGTTTCAAACCTTTCGGCCCAGGAAAGAACCTTCAAAACCGGTTCGGTCTGGCAGGTCGGTTTTATCAAAACAAGCGCCAACATGACCGTAGAATACGTCAATAACCTTAAAAACAGTTGGAAAGCCACGCATGATGAAGCCGTGAAGGAGGGTTTGATCCTCTCCTACAAGATTCTCGAGGGCTCTTCTGCAAACCCTGAAGACTGGGACATAATGTTGATGACCGAATTCAAGAACCTTGCTGCCATGGAGGGTTCGGAAGAAAAATTCGACGCGATCAGCAAGAAGATTATCGGGGGTGATGATGCGATGAAAAAACTGAACGAAAGCAGGGTCAGCATGAGGACAATCTACGGGGGCAAATTGCTGAAAGAGGTTGTTTATAAATAGGTTAAACGCGCTTTTAAAAGAAGGGTGGAGTCTCTCCTTTATGGCGATTTCCATCCTTTTTTTTTTCTTTTGCCCGCCCGCACCCGGTAACACACCGTATTCGCATGATGGGAGTCTTCTTCAAAAAATACTTACGGAGAAGTTGGATAAGTGGATAAAGGTAGGGTGATTGGGAAATACAATGACTTTATCCATCACGACAGGAATTCTGATCTATCACATTGCTTTTCTTCATATTTGGCCACACTGTTGTCCGCTTAAATTTTGATTATCTTTAATCCGGCATTATCTTCGCTAAATGAAAAGCGCTTCAAATTCGAATACAATTCTTCTTTGGACTAAAAACCAACACATTAGAAGGCTTACTTCAGAAATCGCAGTAGAACTTAACCTGAGCATTTATAATGTGGAAGAAGAAACTGACTTGATCGCCGTTCCCTGTTTCCTTATGATCCTGGATACAGAAAAGCTGAAAGATGATTTTCTTTCCGATTTCAATGGCATTGCAAAGCATATGGATTCAGGAGTGCGTTCAATATTAGTAGTAGGAAAAAGACTCCTAAACCTGCCTTTTCATGTCAAACTGCTGGTAACCTATGCAAACCGAACAATAACGAAAGATTACCTGTTGAAAATTATCAATACTGCACGTGACATAAAACGAAACGTCAAGCAGGATATGTTCAAGGAACGGATTCACAGAATCATCTTTTTATACAAACTGTTGGACGAAGGCAAAGTCATCGCGACAAAGGAGATGGGTGAATTGTTTGAGATGAGTGATCGCACCTTAAGGCGTGACATTAAAATATTACGGGCTGTCTGTGACAAAGAAATAGTTTTCGACAAAGACTCAGGGTACTATTTTCTTCCATAAACCAATAAAGGGAGGTAAGCCGAAAATCCCTTAAAGAGCAGGCAACATATAAAACCAGGAAACCGCTTGGAGTAAAGAAATAATTTAGGAATCCACGAAGGACAATATTCAGGCTGACTGCAATCAGGGATTGATTGGATTATTACCATCTAGGCCTGAACCAGACGATCTGTTTTGTTCTTTGACATGAAGAAGTCCGCTGAAACTTTTAGAGCGTTAACTGTTACATGGCTTCGCAATACTGATCCTTAATTATTAATTCACTGTAACCCCAAGCATTATGAACAGAAGGGAATTTAAAAATATGGATTTTTCGTGCCGGTATAACCAGCTTACCTTATCAGACATAATCCGAAAAAAGACATATACTAAAAAAGAAAAGTCTATTTCCGTAACCGAACCAATACAATTTAATTCACTTGAAGAGAATTTCATCCCCCGCATGATGCAACAAGAGGCCATTACACCGAATCGGTTTGTGTGGCACGTCTCTGAATACAAGTGGCTTGCCGATAATGACCTGAAAAGATTCAGCATTGCAACAGAAGGTTTGAAATGTGAATGCAGTAAATACAAAGCCATCTTTGCCAACAACGAACTGTTTCTTCTTGGAGAATTTTATCCTTTCATGTTTGACTTCATGTTGGATTGGGGTTCAAACAAGCCATTGCATGATCTTACCCCTGCTGATATCGTGCTCCATTCCGATTTCTGGAGAATTGACACCCATGCTTGTAATGCCAGATGGCACATTGATCCAAATATGGTAACCATAGACAGAGAAAATGAGCAAAAGAACAGACATTACATTTGTACCCCGATGGATATTCCACCACACGCTTTGAGACTTTATAAGGTCAAACTCGAAGTCTATCGGTCTAAACTATTACATAATCTGGAAAGCAAATCCTCTGTTTTTCCCATTTCCATACTGACACCTGATGAAAGGGTGAATACCTGGATAAATCGAAGCAACCGGGCAGCGTAGATTGGCCTCTCAAACCCATAAAACGACCTGCATGCCGAAAAAGGTATGATTATGCGTATTAAAGATACTGAATAGGGTTACATTTACATTAAAATGAGGTGGAACCAGAACCCACAAAAAAAAACGAACCTTCCTGTTAAGGTAACCAAGACATGGGCGGAACTGAAAATCCGGCTAAGTGTGAAAAAGTATAAAAAACCAATATGACAACTATTGAATTTAAAGGCCCATTCCTGTTCAAAGATTTAGTAAATGAAAAGGATGCCTACAAACCGGGGATTTATATATGGGGATTTAAATACCCTGACGATAATAAGTTTATACCTTATTATGTCGGTAAATCATTATCGAATATTGTGGGTCGTATTGCCCAACATAAAGGGGATATCCTTAAGGCAGGTTCAACCTATATGCGTTTATCGGCGAATTATATGAAATCCTTTTACATGGATGACAGTTTCCATAAATTACGTGATCCTCGCAAATATGATGATAAACCTCCTGAATGGTTTGATCATTTTCAGGAGAAAGTTGATTACATCAATGCCCGCTGGTTTATAAAAATGAAAAACAAAAAAGACCCCGGCAAAGAACTGCAGCGGCAGGAATATCCCATTTCAATGCTCAAGTCGGGAAAAGACTTTCTAAATGACAATATTGAGAAAATGTACATTTGCTATGCTGTTGTCCCTGAACCAGATTTGCCTGATTTAAGGAAATTTGAAACAATGACATTTTTCTCACTAAAAGGGAGGACCAGGAGTAAGACTGACAAATTTCCAGGAAAAAATCCGGAGATACAAATTACTGACAGCACCAAGGACAAGCAAATTTTCAAAGAGATCAGGCCTGGCGATGACTTCCCGGGATATTAAAGAATCACTTTTTGGGAGTACTCTGGAGGTGTTTTACATTTGATGTTCGATGCAAGTTTTATCCTGGTCGTGAAATAACATTTCTTTACACACAGAAACAGATCTGCTTGACCAGATTGCCTGCCATAATTAAAACATAAACTTTCATAAGACAATCAAATACTAATATTTGTCGGAATGAAATACACAGCATCAAGACTATCAGATGGGAATAAGTTGTTTCCTGATGAAATAAGCATTGACGATAATTCAGTGACAATAAAATCACCAAAATTATTCGGTGGCGTTTCAAAGTCGTTTCCGTTGGGACAAATATCAATTTCTATTGATTCTCCGATGGTTGGATATTCAGATATCACCTTGTTTTCGCAGGGAACAAAAATGAACATTCATGGATTTACAAGTTCAGATGCCAAAAAAATAAAATTTTTAATTGAAAATGGATCTGCTAATCAAAGAGACGAGTCAGAAAGGCAAAACAGACTTAAAAGAAAAGAGGAGGATGTTGTCTGGATGACTGAATTGAAGTTGAAAAACAGACAAAATCTCAACGCGAATGAATCTGGGGTCAGCAGTGTGGACAATCATTGTTGGAACTCAGATCATGGTGGAGAGAATAACGAAGATGATCATTCCTTGAACTTAAGAATGTTTAAAGAATTATTATCCAGAATGATACGACAAGGTGAGATTGAAAACAGGGAGTTGACAGAATTAGAAAAAATTTCACTTGAGTCTATTAAAATTACCCTTGAGGGGGGTGGGGGGAGAAGAAACGAGGAATATCAATCGTCATCAAAAGCTCATTTTAGAGCATTCTGCAATGGCATTGAGGATAATCTTTCTACTGAAGAGCATCTGACAGCAGCTGATGAACTTAAAAAGATTGAAGAATATTGGAGTTTAGGACCATTCGACCGGGCTCAGCGGGAAATCAAGGCTCAGCGGGAAATACTGGCAGCCAAACCTGAACCTGTCCCGGATACTCAGCTTGAGGATCTGCTGGAGGATTCGGGGGATATTCGCAGGATGACAGAAGAGATCCAAAACCGTTTGGAGTTGGCAACCGGTGAAAAGTTTGTCTTTTTACCAGAATTCGAGCAATTTACACAACGCGATGAACCAATGCAAACGGGTTATCTTCTAACCAATGATACCCTTCATTCGATTCGGTTAAACTTCATGGAAACGGGAAAAATATACAGCGTTACCTATTGGAACCCGGATCAGAAGGAATTGCAATTTACCAACTATCTGGGTCATCTGTCCTTTGAAAATGCAATCAGAAGCATTGTATCCTACTATAAGAATCCATCAGCCAAATATTTGTTGGAATACAACGAGCGTGAGTATGAAATTGGCGATCCTCGTGTCATTTTTGACCACCTTGACGCTCAAATAAAAAAAGTAACAGAGGGTGACTCAACTTCTCTGATAATTACAGGGGAAACAGAGAGAATTCAACGCCGAAGTGAAGTAAAAGCCTTGATAAATAATGACAATATTGTTCACATCATTGGTGAGTTGACAGGTTTCGAATTATATGTAACCTTACACGAACAAAACGGAAAAGTATTTTTACTGACTGACTTTGATATTTCATTAAGAGATGCGGCTTTTGTTGAAGTTTTGCGGGAAGCCACTGTCGTTAGCCAGAATCGTTTCATTACCCGCCCCGCTTTTGCCGGATTGAGTGCAACGGTGAATGACGTGCCGTCAAAGTTTGAATTCACAGGGAAGATCATTGCTGTTAGTTCCATTCCAAAGAAAAAATTAATTTCCCTTACGGGACAATTATCAACCATGATGGAAATATTCACAAATAGACAAGATACGATCTCTTGGTTAGGTAACCTGGTAACTGTAATTGAACTTCCCGCAGGTCGAGTGAAAGATCCCATCAGACGAAAAGCAATGAATTTACTCATAAAAGCATCAACAGAGACAGAGACATTGGAAATAAGTCTAAGAAGTTTAAAAAAAGCAATCTTTATTGTTAATAAAATAGGGTATGAAAAGGATGAGATTTGTTACGGTTTAATAAAGCAGCATTGTTCTTAAGGCTATTCAATAAAGTGTGTCAACGTTAAATCAAGAAGGCTAAATACCTTTAACCACCATGGAAAAACAACAATCGAAAAAGGAGAACACCCTTCATTTTCCGCTTGTTTTCTGATGCGATAGTGTTTAACCTTTTTATTTATATCGTGGGGAACAGGAAAATTAAAAAATGTCAGGAATGAGGGGGGCACTTTGGTTTGTTTGTTCGCTGTCTCCAATTGCCCGGTAAGAGGTGCTTTGTGGCAGGTTTATTTTAAGAATCGGCACAAGCCCGGAGTATTCCCGGCACCTGAAGGAGATGTTTGATGACCCCGTTATCGTTGTTCAGCATTGACCCGTTTACTTGCCCGGCCATCCCGGTTGTTATGCATAGCAAGGCCGGGAATGGGCTGGCAGGACCCGTTTAGGTTATGTTAGCATGATCTTGCCTCTTGCCGGTATGCAAACAAATCAATTTCATGAGATGATCCCGGTCGACAGGCTTTGATACATGGGCATTGCAGCCAGCCTCCAGGGCCTTTTCGGCGTCGCCCGCGATGGCATAGGCCGTTTGGGCAATGATGATGATGTCGCGGTTGAACTGCCGGATCTGCCTTGTTGCTTCGTACCCGTTCATTACCGGCAATTTTATATCCATCAAAACCAGGTCTATGCCGGGGTTGTTGCGGCAGGTTTCCACGGCCTCCATGCCTGTCCTGGCGAACAAAAGGGTATTTGAGCTCTTTTCAACCATCGCTTTTGCCAGCATGGCCGAAGTTTCGTCATCCTCCACGATCAATATTTTCAGATTTTCAGGCAGGCTGGGTACCGTTCCCTGTGTGCCCTGCTCAGGGACATCCTCCCTAACTGGGGTGGGCAGGGCAGGAAGCCTGAAATGAAACACCGAACCTTTCCCCGGTTCACTCTCCACGCTGATTTCGCCCCCCAGCATTTCAACATAGGCCCTGGCAATGGACAAGCCCAGCCCGGCTCCCTGCCTTGCCTGCACATCGACGATGTCGGCCTGGATAAACCGCTCAAAAATGGCCTCCTGGCGGTCGCGCCGTATCCCGATCCCGGTATCCCTTACATAAAAGCTTATCCCGGCTGGTTTCCCGTCCGGCATGGCTCCTTCCATGGGTACGGTCTCATAACCGAACTCAATGGAGCCTTCGTCGGTGTATTTGATGGCGTTTTTAACCAGGTTCGTCCAGATCGAATAAAGCTTCTCCTTGTCCGTTACCATGATTGCCTGTTCATCCGGCAACCCTGTTTTAAAGGAAATCCCGACATTCTTGTCGAGTGCCCCGGCTTTCAGCAACCTGTAAATGTATTCGATCTGCTCATTAATATTGACTTCCTGCAGGTGGATGCCCATCGTGCCCGACTCTATTTTCGAAATATCCACCAGCTCCCCGATGATGTTCAGCATGCGCTCGCCGCTCTTCTGAATGAGTGTGAGGAACTCCTCCTGCTCTGCCCCGGTAAGGCCGGGAGTGCTCAGCAAACCGGCAAACCCGAGAATGCCGTTCATCGGTGTCCTGATCTCATGGCTCATATTGGTAAGGAAAGCCGATTTCAGCCGGTCGCTTTCCTCCGCCTTTTCCTTGGCCTCCAGCAGTTCCCCGTTAAGGGAGGTCAGCTTTTCATTGGCCTCCCGCAAATGGGCCGTTCTTTCAGCGACTTTTTCTTCGAGATATCTGTTCGCCCGTTCAAGTTTCTCAAGCGACTCCTTCAGGGAGAGATGCGTTCTCACCCTTACCGCCAGTTCCCTGCTGTCGAACGGCTTTGTGACATAATCCTGTGCCCCGAATTCGAAGCCCTTCAGGATACTTTCACGGTCGGAATCGGCTGAGAGGAAAATGACAGGGACGTTGTTAAGCGAGGCCTCCGAACGTATCCTTCGGCACACTTCGAAGCCATCCATTTCAGGCATGTTGATATCCAGCAGAATCAGGTCAAATGGCTGCAGCTGCAACCACTCCAGTGCAGCCATTCCGTTGGTGGAAAATTCTATTTCATAGTTTTTCTCCTGAAGCAGCCTTCCCAGGACCTGCAGGTTTTGCGGGTTGTCGTCGACGATGAGGATGCGGTATTGGCTCCCCTGTTCCGAAATGTTGGTTCCTGTATCCATAGGTTTATTCTTTTATACTGTCGATGATGTCGTAATATTGTTTGAGTAACTTCAGGATATTTTCAATATTAAAGCTGTCGGCGGCATGAACAAGACTTTCGCCATATTCGGTGACCCGCTGGCAATGATGCTGTTTGCCAAGGCTCACCAGCTCGTTACCGAATTTCCGGATCCCGCCGATTGGCTGACGCGTGTTGAACGATTCGCGGGTTTTGGCTAATCCGGCCGAAAGTGCCGCGATCATCCCTTCAGCGTCAATTAATGGTTCACCGGCAGGCGCGGCGGGCTGCAGGGTGGCGCCCTGCTGGTCTTTATACCGGAAAGGAAGTTTGTTCATCAAAGCCTCGTAAAGCTCCGAGATCTGTACGGGCTTTATCAGCAATGCCGCAAAGGCGCTGTTGTTGATCCTCTCTTTCTGTTCCTTCATGACGGAGGCAGAATAGGCAATGACAGGAATGTCGCGGAGGCGGGGATCCTCTTTGATCCTTCCCAGCAATTCAAACCCATCCATGCCAGGCATCCTGATATCGGTGATGACCATGTCGGGGACCTCTTCATTCAACAGGTCTATTGCCGAAAAACCATTTTCTGCCTCCCTGAATGTCAGCGCCGTTTCCCTGAGAGCATCCCTGATAAACCGGCGGTTTTCCTCGATGTCGTCAACAATCAGGATGGTAGATCTTTCGAAAATAATATTGGCGGGGTCGATGGAGGAACTGCCTGGCAGTGTTTCGTAACTTCTCAGGAACGGTACTTCCGGGATGGTGACGGTGAAGGTGCTCCCCCTGCCGACTTGTGATTTCAGCGTGATGGTTCCCTTCATCAGTTCCACCAGGCGCTGGGTGATGGGAAGTCCCAGTCCTGTGCCTCCCTTGTTTGTCTTGCTTTTCACCTGGATGAAAGAATCGAAAATATGGTTGAAAAATTCTTCCGGAATCCCGATCCCGGTATCCGATATCTCGATCACCAGGTCGATAAGCTCTTCATTTTTGACATTCTGATAGGTAGTTACCCTGGGGTTCATGGGAAGGACCCTGATGGTGATCTCGCCGTGATTTGTAAATTTCACGGCATTTCCCACCAGGTTGAGCAGGATCTGCCGGAGCCGCGAGCCGTCGACATACAGGAAAGCCGGCGAACCGGATGAGATTTCGGTGTGGAACTGAAGCCCTTTTTCGGAGATTTTGAAGGAAAAGATCTTTTCAAATTCCGAGAAGAACTTAACGGTGTCGATATAATCGAACTCGAGTTCGAGTTTTCCCGCCTCTATCTTTGACAGGTCGAGGATATCGTTGATCAGTGTCAGCAGGGAGTTCCCGGAGGTTTTGATGGAGTTGAGAAACTCCTTCTGCATTTGTTCGCTGACCATCGACCCCAGTAGTTCGGAATAACCCAGGATGGCATTCATGGGGGTACGGATCTCATGGCTCATGTTGGCAAGGAACTCACTTTTTGCCCTGTTCGCATGCTCCGCTTCCTGCCGGGCTTTCTTGATCTCCTCCTCCGCGTTCTTCCGGTCGGTGATATCAACGGAAACCGTCAGCAAACACCGCTGGTCGCCCAGAAAGATGGTATCGGCCGATAACAGGATGGTCCTGCAAGCGCCGTCTTTGGCGCGTATCAGGACCTCAATTTTGCGGACAGGAATCTGGCTGACCAGGGATTTGAGAAGGCGGCCGCGCAGTTCAGGGTCGACGAACAGGCAGAGTTCACTATTGGTTCTGCCAATGATCTCTTCGCGTGAATAGCCGATGGTCTCGGTAAAGGTGTTGTTGACATCCACATATTGGCCGGATTCGAAATCAGAAATGGCCATCAATGCCGAACCTGACCGGAATGCTGTGGCGAATTTCTCTTCTGTTTTTTTCCTTTCATCGATCTCTTTAAGCAGGGTTGCATTGGTCGTGGCAAGTTCGGAGGTCCGCTCCTGGATCTTCTTTTCAAGGTTGAGGTTGAGGTTCCTGATCTCCTGTTCGTCCAACTTCCGTTGCGAAATGTCCTGTTTGACCGCCAGAAAATTGATGATCCTGCCCGTTTCGTCATGAATGGGGGTGATGGAAATATGCTCCCAGTAGAATTCCCCGTCTTTCCTTTTGTTGATCCACTCCTTTTCCCAAACACTGCCGTTGACAATGGTGTTCCACAATTCGGCATAGGTTGCCGGATCATTCCTGCCCGACTTGAGGATCCTGGTACTCTTGCCTTTTACCTCTTCCGACAGGTACCCGGTCGTTTCAGTAAAGGCGGGATTTGTGAATTCAATGATCCCTTCAAGGTTTGTAATTACCACTGAAACCGGGCTTTGGGTCACGGCCAGCGACAACTTCTGGATCTGTTTTTCAGCCTCTTTCCGGGCGGTTATATCCCTGACGAAGGTCAGTACCTTGTCGGTTCCCATCGGCGCCATCCTTGCCTCGTAGTAGGTGACCTCCCCGGCCTCCTGCATCATGTAATCGTAGGTGGCCAGTTTCTGGGAGGACAGGCATTCACGGAGCATCTGTAAATGCTGCTCCGCAGTTGACTTTTCAAACATCTCTGTGAGGGTGGAACCGATGATGGTTTGTTCATTGACCAGGTTTTTTTTCAGTGCGTCGGGAATATAGTATTCCAGGTAGGTTCCCTCTTTGTCGATCAGGAAGATCATATCGGGCATCGCCTGCATCATGGCATTCAGCCGTTCGTTCTGTTCCTTCAGTTTCTCCTCGTTGGATTTATTTACCGTGATATCGACGTTCACCCCTTTCAGCTTTGCCAGCCTGTCGTTTTCAAAGACAGGCACGATGTTGTTCTGAACCCATTTTGTCCTGCCATCGGGCATGACCAGGCGCAGGTCGACGCTGGTGGCTTTTCCCGATTCCTTGATCTCCTCAAGCTTCCGGTCGAGCAGGTGCCGGTCGCCGGGATGCACGAGGGAATAAAAATAGTCGTTGGGAATCTCCTCCATAAAGGGTTCAAGGCCGAGAATCCGGTAATAGTTTTCGGACCATTTTGTTTTCCCCGTGTTGTAATCTATCTCCCAGCTTCCCATCCCGGCGATCTCCTGGGCATAATTCAGATCAGCCTTGCTGCGCACCAACGACTCCTCCCATTCTTTCTGCGCTGAAATTTCAACGGCTGTAGCCGATAAGAACATGGGTTCGTTTTTTTCATTGCAGATCAGCGAGGCCTCCATCAGGGTCGGGAACACGGTCCCGTCGGTCCTTACATGCCAGACCTCTTTGGATTTGAATTCGCCTGTCGTGACAAGCTCGCCAATCAGTTTCTCGACATAGGGCAACTGCTCATCATTGTGGAATATCCTGATGTTTTGACCTATAAGTTCGTTTGCCTTTAACTGGTGCATATCGGCAAAGGCATCGTTCACATAGAGGAAATTGCCCTCCATGTTGGTGATGGCGGATCCGAAGTTTGCGTTATCGGCAATGGTGCGGAATTTGATAATCTCCTCCTCCGCTTTTTTCCGCAGGGTAATATCCTCCTTGATGGCCACATAATTGGTTATCGTGCCATTCTCGTCAAGCACGGGGGCAATGGTCGATGATTCCCAGTAAAGTTCACCATTCTTTTTCCTGTTATGAAAGATACCGTGCCATTCCTTGCCCGAGCCGATGGTGTTCCAGAGGAAAGTGTACTCTTCCTTAGGTGTATCGCCCGACTGCAGAACACGCGGATTCCTGCCCACGAGTTCGGCGAGGGTAAAGCCGGTGGTTTCGCAGGCTTTCGGGTTTGCATATTCGATATCCCCGTCGACATTGGTCATGACAATGCTTAACGGGCTGTACTCAATGGCGCGTGACAGTTTCCTGAGTTCATTTTCAACCCTGCGCCGCTCCTTTTCCGTTTCAATTGATTCCAGCGCAAAGTCGAGGTTCTCGACCACTTCGGTGAGCAGTCCGACCTCCTCGGCATTAAAGAAACCCGGATGGGAGGAATAGAGGGTGAAGGCGCCGATGATTTTCCCGGAGAGGGTTATGGGAAGCGCAATCGAAGAGCGGTAGTTGCGTGCAAGGGCCTCGCTTCTCCAGATGACATTGTGAGGATCGTTTTCAATGTCATTGCAAATGGAGGGTACTCCATTCCTTAAGGCTGTTCCGGTGGGCCCGCGCCCTTCCGGGATATCGCTGACCGAAATTTGCCTGATGCTGGAAAGGTAACCATCCTCAATCCCGTCATGGACAAATGGTTTAACGATTTTCGTCTCTTCGTCGATCAGGCCGATCCAGGCCATCTGGAATTTCCCGGAAACAATGGCAATGTTGCAGACTTTCTCAAACAGCCTGTCCCTGTTCTTTTCATGGATAAGGGCCTGGTTGATGTTGCTGATAACCGATTTTAACCGGCTTACCCTTGAAATATTTTCCTCGGCCAGTTTGCGGTTATGAATGTCGGTAAGGGTGCCATTCCCGCCTGTCAGGATACCGTTCTCGAAAATAGGGGTTGTAGATGAGCGAACCCACCGGGCTTGCCCGTCTTTGGTCATATAGCGGTATTCGAGATAGGAAGATTCCTTTTGATCAAGATTGGCAAACGCATGGACAATAGCCGGCCTGTCGTCGGCATGGAGGAAGCTGAAAAAGTTTTTTCCCGTCAGCTCTTCCGGGCTATACCCCATCATCTTCCCGATGGCCGGACTTACGTAACGGATCGTCCCGTCTGTCGAAACCTCATAGATCACGTCATTGATGGTCTCAACCATCTGTTTATAACACTCTTCGCTCTGACGCAACCGTTCCTCTGCCGATTTTCTTTGGGAAATATCCCTTGTGACAAAGATCATGTTGACACGGTTACCTTCGGCATCCCTGATAAATTCCCCTTTGACCTCCACGTCGAAGGTGGCGCCGTCGGCCCTGATCCCTTTATATTCATCAGCCCCCAGCAGGTTGCCACGCGCCATCTCCGTTATTGCCGTGATGGCTTTCGGGTGATCCTTCTCGTCAATAAAATCGAGCAGCGGGTGGCCCTTGAAATCGAACGAACGGTCGTACCCGAACATATCGTACGACCGCGGGGAGGCAAAGATGATCCGCCCCTCCAGGTCGGTGATGGAGATGGTATCGGGGGATGCGGCAAGGATGGAACTGTAAAGCAATTCACTTCTCCGGAGCTCGATTTCCATCTGCTTTTTTTCGGTGATATCGATCAGGGTTCCCATACCGCCACGAAAGGTACCACCTTCGGTAACTGCCTTTGTCGACAAACGGATCCAATGTTCTTCCCCCGACTTTGATGCTATCTTATACTCCCCTGATATCTCGTTTATTTCACTCAGCAGGGCTAACCTCTGTAAAAGGAATTCGCTGTTGTAACCGACAAAACAGGTGAAGTTTTTTCCAATGATCTCCCCGGTTGTGAAACCCAGCATGTTCCTTATCGAAGGGCTTATATAGGTAATGTCACCCCTGGGATCGATCTCATAGATGACATCGCTGATATTCTCGATCAGGCTTTTATACAAGCCTTCACTGCGGGTGAGCGCAGTGTTTTTTTCATGTTTGTCAACGAAATTTGCCAGCCTGTTGGCAATGGTAAAGAGCAGCTGGCCCTCTTCCGGGAGAAAGTGAGGGCCTGTGCCAACCAGCCCGCCACGGTACATGACCTCAATCCGGCCGATTTTTTCCCCATCCAGGGTTACCTCCTGGATCTGGGAATCTGTGGTGTGATAAAATCCTGCAGTTTTAAACTCCTTTCCCCTGATCACGATGGCAGCCTCTGCAAATTGGGGGAATTGCCAGCTTTCAGGCATGATCTCAACGATGTTACGGATTACCTCATCCATCGACAGGCCGGGGTCGGCCATGAACTGCGAGATCCGGTTGTGGCAGTTCAACTCCTTTACCCTTTCGTTGAGATCATATTCGGTTTTTTTCCTTTCGGAAATGGTTTTGGAGGTCCCGAAAAATCTCAATGGATTTCCTTGTTCGTCGCGCGAAATGATGCGTCCTTCATCCAGGAGCCATATGAAATTTCCATTTTTGCACATGACCCTGTGTTCGCAGGAGTACTTGGCGCTCCCACCCTTCATGTGCTTTTCAACCTGCGACTTCGTCAGCGCCAGGTCGTCGGGATGAATTCGCCGGCTCCATTCCTCAACGGTGTCCTGCATCTCCGTTTCTGAAAATCCCAGCATGGCTTTCCATTGAGCTGAATAGTATATGGAGTTTTCCGCGATATTCCAGTCCCACAACCCCTCCAACCCGATCTCTGCCGCCAGGCGGTATCGTTCCGGGGTTTCTAGTCCCAGTGGCTTCGTTGTTTGGGCGCCTTCTCCCAATGCCTCCCGGAGCGATGCCCTGAGCGCCTGGTTCTCCTCTTTTAACTTTGACAGTGCAAAAGCAAGCTCTTCCCTGTTGTTCCCGTAATCGTCCATAATTTCTGTGGTTGGCCTCTGAAACGAACAAAGGGTTCAGCCTTGCCAGTTTAATTTTCCTTGTAGAATTACAAACTGCAACGCTGAATCATTAGGGTTTTAGAAATACAAAGATAAAATTATCCATGATGATTAGCAAAAAACTTACTGGGCCGTACACCGGGGCAACTGCGTGGATGAACGATTCATGTAACTATTTATTAGGAATTTCAGCAAGGTTTTGACGTCATCATATGAAATGGTGCTGTATAATATATTTCACTGACAGCAGATCAGTGTAAAAAAAATATTTGACTACACTCAGTTTGCCGGGAAGGATAAACAGCGGCAAGGTGGCTGGCTTGTTGCGGGTATAAAAGTGATGAATCAGATTGGAAGATGATTCATCCAAACCTGCATTCCTTTTATTGATTGATCACGATTGTACAAACAATAACTTATTGATCAGGTCAATGCTTGACCTTTCCTGGGCCTGCCATTATATTGGAAAACCCCAGACTAAGCAGGTAACCCGCCTCATGAAAGTCACGTTAAGAAAATCGGGGAATGAGCGTTAAACTGCGGACTGTCCGAGGAGCGGAGCGACGAGTTTCCGCAGTTTAGCGAATGACGAAGATTTTTAGTGACTTTCATGCAGCGGTGACTTTTCTTTGTTACTTTCTTTTTGTGGTAAAAAAAGAAGGTAATTATGATCAAAAAGTGTTCAATTACTTTAGGGACAGCCCATTTTCAATGGAACAGGTAGGTTAACAGGTTGTAACCTGAATAATAGTGATAAGTCAAATTTAATTTCATTGAATTTTCTATAGCAAACAGCAAATTTTAACCAGCTGGCCATGAGTTCACAAATTTCTTTCGACCTGATCAAGTATTCGGGAGAAATTAATTATATTTGAGGGTTAATCCTTTAGCCATGAAAAAGATATACCTTCATCTTCTTCGTTGTTTTGTCGTGTTATCCCTCCTGGCCCTGCTCTTCACGGGCAATGTTCAATCCCAGTCGCTGATCTACGGCACGGCGAACGGGCACCTGGTTTCGTTCGATTACCTGTCGGGCGCCTATAACACCATCCCGACCACCACCTATTTCCCCAACCCCAACACGAGCTTCGGCTGTGCCATGGATCCCTACAACGGCCGTTATTTCTATGATGCGGCACCACTCTCCAACGGAGGTGTAATCAAGTATATCGACCTGAACACCTATGCGGTCGCCCAAACCTGCTATTTTGAGTATAAAAACTGGATAGAATACAACAGCCTGAACAATTCAATCCTTTTTGCAGCCCTGGATGGCGATTTTTATTCTTACAGCCTTGGGAATTCGGTTCTTACGCACCTCTCCACCCTGCCTGCCTCAAACGCCATCATCTACGGGGAAACCAGGGTCTATAACCCTGTAAACAACACCCTCTTTTTCCAGCGGTACAGCGATTCCACCTGGTACGACATCATCGACGGCTTTACGGGAGAGCTCCTCCACTCGCATGTCTCGCATGCCGGCGTGATTGAATCGGCAGTCGTTGATTACCAGACAGGCCAGTATTATGGCGTCAGGCACGACACCATCGTAAAATTTGATCCCCTTACGGAAATAGTCACGCCGGTGATCGCCCTGCCGTTGCCCCTTGTGCATCTGAACAACCAGATGGCGGTTTACGACCAGGATTCCTCCAAATTTATCATCCCTACCTATAAAAATTCCAACAACAAGGCCTATTACATGGTGGCGGATGTGAAAAAGCCGCATATCGACAAGGTGATCGAACAGCCCGACATGAATGTCAACTGGCAGCGGATCTACTCCAAGCCCAACACCCTGCTTGCCAGGATCAGCGACACCCTGTATTGCCCGAAGGGGGTCACCTACCGGTGGGTGCGTGGAAACGACACCATTCCCGGTGCCGCCACCTCGGCCTATAAACCCACCCAAAGCGGGCTTTACAAGGCTGTTGTGCATTACCCCGGCTATCCGAGTGAGTCTAAATATTTCAACTTCGCCATGACGAACACAGGTGAAACCGCAGCTCCCGGCGAAATCAGGCTTTTCCCGAACCCTGCCGGGGATGTCATATACTATGATCTTTCAGACAAGGGAAAAGCGGGAAATGGCGCGTGTCATATTGAAATTACCGATGCCTTCGGAAGAACTCTTTTCTCAGCCGACAGGAATGATGCTGCAGGCCGGGGCAGTGTAAACCTGTCAACCCTTCCGGCAGGCTACTATATTCTCCATATCACGTCGCGGAAATTAACGGTTGCAAAGGGATTCCTCCACTTCTGAGAACTCTTCCCTGCACAGCTGGTTAACATGGTATTATAGTGTCGACAGGCCAAAGGAGGTTATTTTCTTCATGTTATGGAGAAACCATCAAAATGGATGGCCTCCCGTCCGTTTTTTTTCCTAATTTTATGCGGTTAAAGAAATTACAACACATTTAAAAACACCCTTATGACCAGATTTACACTTTTGCGCCTCCGCATCTCCCTCTTTGCGGGGATCATGGCCCTGTTATTCACCCTTCCGGCCCTTGCCCAGTTCAAGGATAACCCGAACCTTGACCAGGTTCCGTTCTACCTGAGGGAAGCAGCCCCGAAGGTCGGCGACCTCCCGCTGTCGACGACGATCACGGTAGGCAATTATGATAATTTCAACCTAGGGGTCGACTTCGGCGAAAGCAACATGGCCGAGAGCATGCAGCAGCCCCCCTGGTACTTTACGGCCTACAACACCAATACGGCGCATCACACCGAAACAGGCATCGACTGGTCAAACGTAACGCCATCCTTTGGCGCGACGATGCAGGGCGACCCTGTTGTGACCTACGACAGTATCGGCAACCTGTTCTATATGAATATGTATGGTTCGACCATCGCCGGTTGTAAAGTGATGGCCTCCACCAATAACGGCGTAACCTGGGGTGCTTCCGTCACCGCCATTGCCGGGAACGACAAGAACTGGATCGCCTGCGACCAGACTGCAGGCCCTTATGCCAACTATGTCTATACCACGATGACCAACGGAGGTCCCCCGGGAAATTTTGCCCGCAGCATGGACCATGGTCTTACCTTCACCTCCACCTTTGCCCCGACAACCCAGCAGATCCCGGGGATGATGGTTTGCGTTGGCCCTGAAGGGAATGTCCAGGGTGGCGCCGTGCACGTTGTCACCAACAGCGGCAGCTCGTTTACCTCCACCTACACCTTTTATGTCTCCCTCGACGGTGGTGCAACCTTTACCCAGAAATCGACGCAGCAGTTCTGCAACACCGTCGGCAGCCAGGTGGGGGGCAGGAATTCAGTCCAGAACATGCGTACGCGGCCCTACCCGATGATCGCCGCCGACAACAGCTATGGCGCCCACCGTGGCAGGATGTATTGTGTTTATGCATCCAACGATCCTCCCGGCGACGGCAACAAACCCGATATCTGGTGCCGTTACTCCGACAACGACGGAACCACATGGTCCGCAGCCACGATCATCAACGACGATGCCAATCCCCAAACCCACAACCAGTGGCATCCGGCCATCTGGTGCGACAAACAGACAGGCAGGCTTTATGCGATGTGGATGGATACCCGCGACTGCCCGACAAACGACAGCGCCATGATCTATGCCTCCTATTCCGACAACGGGGGCGTGAGCTGGGCCGCCAACAAGGTTCTTTCAAACCAGAAGATGAAGATCGACTGCCCTACCTGCGGCGGTGGAGGCACACCCCGTTACCAGGGCGACTACAACGGCATCATATCGAACAAAAAGGGAGGCATGGCCGGCTGGACCGATTTCCGCCAGGGCACCTTCATGAGCGTTACCGCCTATTTCCCCGATTTTGCCATGTCGATCAACCATACTTCCGACACGCTCTATGTCACCAACGACAGCACCGATTTTATTGTCAGTGTGCCTGATGTAAAACTTTACACCGATACGGTGGTCCTGTCGGGTCAGATCACCCCTGTTCCTTCCGCCGGAACCATCACCTTCGTGTATCCACAGGGAAATAAGATCACCACCTACCCGGGGACCAAAATCGTACGTCTCAAACTGAGCGGGAATGTCCCATTGGCCGACTACCAGGTGTCCTTTTACGGGAAGGGCCCCAACGGGACCCCGGCTCATCTGCGCACAGCCACTGTCAAGGTAATGGCATCGCTTGCGCTGGGAGTAGCCGTAACCGCCAACCCAACCTCCGTTTGCCCGGGAGGGTCAACGCAACTTCAGGCATCCGCCAGCGGAGGCTCCAACCCCTATACCTATACATGGAGTTCGAACCCCGCTGGATTTACCTCTACTTTGCCCAATCCCACGGCAAACCCGACGGTCCAGACCCGGTATATCTGCACCGTACATGACAATGCCGCCCATGTCGCCAAAGACAGTGTTCTCGTAACCATCAGCGCCCTGCCCGCCACACCGGGAACCATATCGGGCAATGCCGCCCCCTGCCAGAACAGTAATGCGAGCTACAGCATCGGGTCGGTTACGGGCGCCACAACCTATAACTGGACAGTACCTGCCGGAGCTACCATCGTTTCGGGACAGACCACCACCACCATTGCCGTACTCTGGGGAACGACCTCGGGCAATGTCGCCGTCACCGCCGGGAACACCTGCGGTAACAGTCCGGCAAGCCAGCTTGCCGTCACCCTCACACCTGCGCCTTCGACACCCGGTACCATCACCGGGCCCTCGACCGTTTGCAGTGGCACCACTGTCAACTTCAGCGTTCCTGTCGTTACCGGTGTAACCAACAACTGGACCGTACCATCCGACGCTGTCATTACCAGCGGACAGGGAACCCCGGCCATCACGGTACAGTGGGGCGTTTCGGCCGGTTTTGTCAGCGTCAATGCACAAATTGCCGCCTGCACCAGCACCCCGAATACCCTGGCGGTAAACGTGGAAACCATCCCGACGGCCGGGCAGGCCGTATCGGGTCCCGACACCGTTTGCCAGGGACATGGTGGCTACCAGTTCAGCATCCCGGTGATCAGCAATGCTTCGACCTATGTATGGAATCTGCCGACCGGCGCTACAATCACCCAGGGATCGGGGACCAACTCCGTCGTGGTTGATTTCAGCAGTTCGGCTGTTTCAGGCAATGTTACGGCAGCAGGCACCAACCTTTGCGGCACCGGCACCGCCGGCTCCAAATTCGTGAAGGTGATGGTCTGCACCGGGCTCGACGACAACCGGCTCCATTCACAGATCTCCATCTTCCCCAACCCGGTTCACGGGATACTGATCGTATCCATTAAAGGATCGGAGAGACAGCTCCAGATGAAGATTACCGATGTCAGCGGCAGGTGCCTTGTCGACGAACCGCTCAGCAACCTTCCGGCCGATTATGCCAGGCAGGTCGACGTCAGCCGGTTTGCCAAGGGAATCTACATGATCAAACTCACCAGCGACGCACGGGTGTTTATCGGGAAATTTGAAGTGAACTGATCGTTAAAAGTAAACCTGTAAATTTGAAAAATGGCTAAACGGGATTTCCTGTTTAGCCATTTTTGCTTTAGGCTTGTTCATTAAATGCGCATTTGCCCGGTGAATTTTTTCACTTTTTTCTTGACTTTTGCAAATTGTGTATTATATTTGCAGTGTACTACTACACTAATACACAATTAACATGATCACAATTCAAGATTTAACCTTCCGGTATTCGAAGCAGGCCGTTCTATTTGAAGGGATGAACCTGGAAATCGGGCCCGGTCATATCCATGGATTGCTTGGAAAAAACGGGGCGGGGAAGACCACCTTGCTGAAGCTGATCAGCGGGTTGTCGTTTCCTAAGTCGGGCAGTGTGACCGTCGATGGCCATGTCCCTGCAAATCGTGAACCACGGTTGCTGGCCGATATTTTCTATGTGCCGGAGGAGATATCGCTGCCAACGGTGACACCACTGAAATTCGCTGAAATCCATGGTGGTTTTTACCCGGCATATGATCCAGGACAGTTCCATAAGTTTCTCGGCATGTTCGAGGTGGATGGAAAACAGTCGTGCGCACGGATGTCGTACGGACAGAGGAAAAAGACGATGATCGCCTTTGCCCTGGCCGTGAACACCCGTTATCTTTTCCTGGATGAACCGGCAGGCGGGCTTGACATCTCCTCCAAGGCAGCCCTTCGCACCATGCTGGCCTCTTCGTTCGATGCAGACAAGACCATCATCCTGTCAACCCATATGGTGCGCGATCTCGAAAACATGATCGACAGCGTGATCATCCTCGAAAACCGGCGGATCATCCTCAACCAGCCCATGGAGGAGATTGCCTGCAGGCTGAGGTTCGGACACGCTCCCTTTGCACCCGCATCCGGCGAGGTTATCTGGTCGGCAACGGGGGAGCTGGGGGGACCCGTGATTTCACTGAATTCTTCCGGCATACCGGGAAATGCCGATCTTGAAACCCTCTTCACTGCCTGTACCCAACGGCCCGATCAAATATCAGCCTGTTTCCAACTTTAATTTCATTAACCATGAATGATGCTTTCAACATAAACCGCTTCCGGCTGCTGGCGCGACGCCAGTGGGCGGAAAACAAAAACAGGTATCTCCTGCTATGGGGTGAGATCTCGCTTGCCCTGGTATTGATATCGATTCTCAAAGGAAATGACCTGTCCCCGTTTAAGCTCCTGTTATTCCTGGCGGGCGGATATGCCGTGACCGTCACGCTGTTCAGCAGCTGGCATAATTTCGGACGTTCATCGTTTTACCTGCTGCTGCCTGCCTCCGCCCTCGAGAAACTGGCATGCGGGCTGCTATACAGCCTTGTCCTGTATGTTCCGCTCTACTGCATCAATTACATCTTCAGCGCCTTTATCCTGACCTACCTGGTCGTGCTGCCCATGCCCAACAACCTTTTACCTTTTTCCACCGTGATAATGGATGGAATCAACGGGATATTGACAACCCCCGTCCATGTCTACCTCTACATGTTACTGACCTTTATTTTTATACAATCGGTCTTAATGCTCATCCTGTTAACTTTCAGGAAGCGACAAAAATGGATCTTCCTGCTTGTCATGGCGGTCATTCTGTTGGTATACAACCTCGGCATGATGGAGATGATGGCCTGGTTCACGAACATACCAGCCGGTGCGCTGCAGCCGCCGGGCTCGCTGCCGTTCTATTTCCCCAACTTTGGTTTTACAACCTCGCCCGGTGAGCGGGCGACGATGGAATATTTTTCTTTTACAAGGCAGATCAGGATCCTAAACTACCTGGTATGGTTCGTCGTAATATTCATTTTATACCTTACCGCCTGGTACAAACTCAGGGAACGCGAATTATAAACATACAACGCAATGAATTTCAGCGAAAATCAGTCGATATACATACAGATCACCGGGTTTATCAAGGAGCAGGTACTGCTTGGCAAATGGGAGCCGGAGGAGAAGATCCCCTCGGTTCGGGACCTGGCGGCCGAACTCCAGGTCAACCCGAACACGGTAATGCGTGCTTACGATTTCCTGCAGCAGGAGGGGATCATCTATAACCGCAGGGGGATCGGCAACCACCTGGCAGCCGACGCCCGCGAGCGGATCCTTGCGTCGCGCCGGGAAACCTTCCTGCAAACAGAGATCCCTGCATTTTTCAGGAACATGTATTTGCTGGCGATCGGGTTTGATGAGCTGGAGTGGCGGTATAAGAGTTTTTTAAAAGATCATCCTAAAGAATAATAACAGGAACTATTATGAAATTGCCATAAACACAACGTTCATGCAAACCGTGAATGATAATTTATGGCTATTCCATGTGTCCAGAAAAAATAAATGTTATCACATGAAAAAGAGCAAGATTTCTCTCGTATGCGGCCTTTGCCTGGCAACAGGCTGGATACTCCTCCTGGGCTGGCTTGCCGCTTCGGCCATCAACAGCTACCGGCAGGGCAGGAGCCCCCGTTTTGCACAGTCGCGCCATCAAATCCCGGAAAGCCGGAAAATAAGTTATCCTATCCCGGTCAACGGGTTATCCATCACCGGTGATGGCACCACGGTCATCAACATTGCGGGAGGAGAGCAGCTGAATGTCCTTTCCGATCCCCGGGTGTGGAGCTGCAGCTGGTCTGATTCGGGAAATGGTCAATCAAGGTTATGCCTGCGGAGACTTAAAGCCTCTGATGAACCGGTCAGGATTACGCTACCTGTAATTCATGCGCTTCTCCTGGAAAATTGTTCGAAGGTCCATATAATCGGATTGAACCTGAAGGACCTTTCTCTCCGGGGCAAGCAGGTAAGGCTATTTCATGCCGACAGCTGCAGGATCGGGAAACTGAGCCTTGACTTTGCGGGAGAAAGGAACCAGCAGTATATCTGGATCGGGAAGGCCAACCGGTTAGATACCTTAATTGCCTCCATCGGGGGATACAACCGTATCTTCCTGGAGACTGCCGGGGAGCTAGACAATGAATTCTCCCTGGCGCATGCCGTCCTTGTTGAAACGCGGGTTGGTGTGCTGCAGAAATTTCACAATCCATCTTCCCTGACCCGCATCAACTAAGAGTTGGGAATACACCGCCAATAGAGGATCGGCGGCTTTTCGATTTCACAAAATTTTTCCTGCCAGGGATTTAGCGCAGGTTGATATCATTTTAGTACCTTTGGAATGGGAAATCGCTTCATAAATCCAGGCGAGATTCCTGTTATCCAAGCTGAATGAGCCTCGACCCCGTTGACAACGATCTTATTGAAAAATACCTGCTGGGGAATCTTTCCGATGCGGAGGTCAGGAGTTTTGAGGCCAGGCTTGGCGACGACCGCGAGTTTGCCAGGAAATACAGGCTCATGAAGACCTTTCCCGAGATGATGAGTGAAGCGGGAAAACTCGAATATGAGAAGAAATTTACGGTGGTTCCCGAGATTTTACCTGAGAAGAAAAAAATCCATCTCCCAAAATCAGGATATTTTGTCTGGGGCGCCATCTTTATCGCGTTCGTCGGGATTTCGGTCTTTGTTTTTAATCACCGCTCTTCGTTTCATCCCGATCCTGTTACCCAGGAGGAACAACCTGCGGAAACCACCGGTATCAGGACCCCTGCGCCTCCGCAGCATGAAAGCACTACTGTTCTCCCTGCCGTTGATAATCCTGTTGAAACGGCACCGGAGGTCATTGAACTTGTTGATCCGGCCGACGGGATTGCCTTAACCAGGAAGGATGATATTTTATTCAACTGGAAACAGAAAACCGATTCCTTTACCAATTTTTACATCTATTCGGAAGTGCAGGATAAGATGGTATTCTGGAGGGGGATCAAACCCGGGATCAGGGAATACAGGGTCCCGATAAAATTCCTTCGTCCCGGTAAATTTTACTGGTACGTAGGGACAAAAGATGTCAGGAGAACCTTCACCATCAGTGAATGAACCTGGCCGGGAGGCAGCAAAGGACAGTTCCTCCTCCGCTACTTTTTCTTTCTTAATTCATCAAACCATTTTTCCACGTCAGGAACCGAATAAATGTAGGTTCCGCAGTGGTCCGCACGAACGCCGGCCTAAACTGCCGTTGTCGGGCCACAGCCCATCACCCCGTGAAACCCGGCAAGGAGCCTGGCGAGAGTCTGCATTGTCTGCATTCCTGCATTCCCGCATTCCTGCATTCCTGCATTCCAACATTCCTGCATTCCTGCATTCCTGCATTCCAACATTCCCGCATTCCTGCATTCCCGCATTCCTGCATTAACTTTTAAAGGTATAATCTCAATCCTTCACACATCTAACAGGGAAGGCATTGCTCCGTAGCGAGGAGTATTTTGAAACACTTGGACTGATCCCGTTCACACCGTGGCTGAATATCCGGGAGTCGCCTGCTGGACTTACCGTAGAGGTCCAGAAAAGGGAGGCTGAAAGTCCGGGAGGGAGGAAATCCCATGAAAAATTCTGATATAAAACTCCCCGGGTTTTAGCATGAAATCCTTCGGGGGGAATGGGGTCGGAAATCGTCCAGCCTGCGAGCCCGGGACCCAGGTAATAGCTGATCAGTTCCGTCCATTCGGCCTCGGTGGCAACATGCCATTCGGGGGGGCATAATCCCTGTTCTCCTTCGGCGGAGGCATTGTCGGCGGGCAGGTAGGTCATCAGTTCGTCCCACTGGTAAAACCCTCCCGCTTCGGTACATTTTGCAGCATCGTTCCCCTGGCAGTATTTCTCGGCGGTGCAGTTGTCGGTTTGGGCGACCTTGTCGGTGATGTAAGCGCCGTAATTCAGGTTAACCGACATCCAGCAGCGGTGAATCGCACCGGTCACAATTTCAAAGGTAGGGTAAGTGCTCAGGTCACGGATATCGGTCAGGATGTTTTTACATGCGAAGTTTGAACTGTTGTTAACCTTTAAAGTCTGGGTTTTGCTGACCACGCAATTAAACACGTTGGTATAGGTATAGGAGATGACGTGATCGGGGGGACTGGCGCTGAGGGTCGAAGGGTCGAGGATGCCGGTGGGCAGCTGTGTCCCGTCGATACTGTAAATGCCCCCGGCAGGCAGACCTCCTTTCAGCCGGAAGGGTTTGGCACCCCGGGTGGTAACCGGGTCGATGCACGATTGAAGGGTGACTGGGGGAACTGGATTGACCGATATGGTTGTGTATCCCGAAAAGTTTCCAGTCCCGCAATTGCTGACCGGGCTGAACCTGATGGTGGAAACTCCTGAAAAACCAGGGTTGAATGAAATCGATGCTGACGCCGTGTTTCCGGTGATGGTTCCCGCATTCGCCGGGCTGATTTCCCAGTTGAAGGAGGTTGCCAGCGGGTCGGCACCACTGAGCAGAACGGGAATATTCCGGGCTGCTTCACATACCAGCCCGGGCCCGCTCACGGTTCCCGTGGGCAGCGGCAGCGGGATAACGGTTAGCGTAGAGGTTGCCGAACCGGCGCAACTGTTGCCATCGGCATAAGTATAGGTGATCGGGTGACTGCCTGCCCCGGAGGAGGGGTTGAAGATCCCCGTAGCAGGGATGACTCCCTGACCGGAATAGGTGCCTCCCGTGGGGGTTCCCCCGGTTAAGGCCAGGGGGGGTGCCGTTATACAAACCGAAGGCTGCGGGGAAAGCTGGACTGCCGGCAGCGGGTTGACAGTAAGGTCTTTGGTGACGGCGTTGGTGCAACCGTGGGCATCGGTACAGGTAAAGGTTACAGGATGTACCCCGGTGCCCGAGGCCGGGTCAAAATAGGATGTCACGGAGTTTACGCCCGGACCGGAATAGACGCCTCCTGCCGGGGTTCCTCCCGTAAGCGGAAATGGCGGGGCTGAGACACAAACCCCTGCCTGATCGGCAAGGGCCACCACAGGCAACGCATTAACAGTAAGCGTCGAGCCGGCGCTGTTACTGCAGCCGTTTGCATCGGTAAACAGGTAGCTGATCAGGTAGCTCCCGGCCCCTGTTGCAGGATCAAAGAAACCGGTGCCCGGATTAACGCCGGTGCCGGCATAGGTGCCTCCGGCCGGTGTTCCACCCGTGAGTGAAAAGGCAGGCGCTGAAATGCAGACTGACGGCTGTGTTGCAAGCTGCACTGCGGGTAATGCATAGACATTGATGACTCTGGAGGCGGTGCCGGAACAGCCGGCGGGATCGGTATAGGTATAGGTGATCGTGTGGGGGCCGGTACCGGAGGAGGGATCGAAATATCCCGTACCGGAGTTGACGCCAGGGCCGCTGTATGTCCCGCCAGCCGGCAGTCCGCAGGTTAACAGGAATGGGGGCGTGGAGATGCAGGCGGCATCCTGCCCGATGAGCTGAACCAAGGGTAGCGGGTTTACGGTAATTGTTTTGAAAGCCGAACTGACACAATTGTTGGAACTGGTATAGGTATAGGTGATCAGGTGGGGACCGGCCCCGGAAGCCGGGTCGAAATAGGATGTGGCGGAGTTGACCCCCTGCCCGGAATAGACCCCTCCTGCCGGGGAGCCGCCGTTCAACAGTATGGGCGGGGCCGAGACACAGGCCTCATCGGGAGCTGTAAACAATACTACCGGCACGGGGTTGACGGCCAGTAATTTGGAGGCGGCGTCGGAACATCCGTTTGCATCGGTATAGGTATAGGTTATCAGGTTGCTAGCGGCGGCTGCAGCCGGATCGAAATAGCCCGTGCCGGAGTTGACGCCAGTGCCGGAATAGGTACCTCCTGCAGGGGAGCCACCGGTCAAAGCAAATGGAGGATCGGAGGCGCATAAGGCCGCCTGGTCCTGCAGCTGGGCCACGGGAAGCAGGTTAACCACGATAACCCCGGAGGCGTTGCCCGAGCAGTTGAAGCCATCGGTATAAGAGTAGGAAATCAAATGGGACCCCGCGCCAGAGGCGGGATCGAAATAGCTGGTTCCTGAATTGACACCGGTTCCCGAATAGATGCCGCCTGCCGGGGTCCCGCCTGTGAGCAGGAATGGTGGTGCCGAGATGCACACAGGTGCCATGGGGGCCATCTGTACATCAGGGGCGGCATATACGGTGAGTATCTTGGAGGAGGTGTTGGTACAACCATGGCTGTCGGTGTAGGTATAGGTGATCATATGTTGCCCGATCCCTGACGCCGGGTTGAAAACACCGGTTCCTGAATTGACACCCGGCCCGGAATAGGTTCCACCGGCAGGGGAACCGCAGGTAAGCTGGAAGGGCGGGGCGGAAACACAGGTCCCGTCCTGACCCAGCATGGTGATCACCGGCAGCGCATAGACGACCAATGCCTTGATGGCTGCATTTGTGCAGCCGTTCGGGTCGGTATAGGTGTAGATGATATTGTGCGATCCTGCACCGGAAGCGGGGGTGAATATGCCGGTTCCCGAATTCACTCCCAGTCCAGAATAGACTCCTCCCACAGGTGTACCCCCGCTTAGCGCAAAGGGAGCAGCCGAGATGCATACCGATGGCTGGGCTGCCAGCTGAACGACGGGAAGCGGGTTAACGGTAAGCGTGGCGGTGGCAGTATTGCTGCAAAGGCTGGCGTCGGTGTAGGTATAGGTGACCAGGTGCGCCCCTGCCCCGGAGGAGGGGGTGAACATGCCGGTGCCGGAATTGACCCCGGGGCCTGAATAGATTCCACCCGCGGGGGATCCCCCGGTGAGCGCAAAGGGAGAGGCCGAGATGCATACCGAAGGCTGGGCTGCCAGCTGAACAGTTGGCAGGGGGTTGACTGTAAGCGTTTTGGAGGTTGCCGCACTGCAGCCAAAGGCATCGGTGTAGGTATAGGTGACCAGGTGCGCTCCGATACCCGAAGAGGGATCAAAAAAACCTGTTGTTGAATTGACCCCGGGCCCGGAATAGGTACCCCCGGCCGGGCTGCCACCGGTTAGCGCGTAGGGGGGAAGGTTTGCACAGGTGGTTGCAGGCTGAACAAGTGTTACAACAGGCAACGGGTGAACCGTGACGGCAACGGAAGCGGTGTGACTGCAGGTGTTGTTATCGGTCACGGTAACACTGTAATCGCCAGTGGCGCTGACCGTGACCGACTGGGTGGTTGCCCCGGTGCTCCAGAGATAGGAACTGTATGCCGGTGTTACACTAATTGGCTGCGACGCACCCTGGCAAAAACCTGTAATCCCGTTTATCACAGGGGTGATGAAGGGGTAGTTGTCAAGCTGCACTGTGTCCGACAATATACATCCGTGATCATCGACCGTTACGGAATAGCTTCCCGGGTTACTTACGTTGATCGTCTGTGTGCCTGTTGCATAGGGAGTGCCATTGAAAAACCAGGCGTAACTCTGCCGGTTTGGCCCGGCATCGAAGGTGACATTGGTGCCGGCGCAGACCAGCTGGTCGGATCCCAGGTTAAGGCTGGCAAAATCTGAAAAATAGCCGTATGAACATCCCGATTGCCCTGCATCATAAGTATGGATGATTCCCATGTGGAAGACATCCATGGAGTTGGAAAGCATATGGGCCCCCACCGGCAGGGTGCTGACCGGAAAGGTGATCTTCGTATAAACATAGGCAGGATTCCCCGGGACGGGTGAAAACATGGCCGCGGTCACCAGCGTTGAACTCCCGTCGAGGGTGAAAAACCCCTGGGCCCCCGCCTTGGTCAGGATGATCATCTCAAAGGTATAGGAGGTGGTCCTGGTAAAGGCAACCTGGGTGGAGCCTGTACAGCCGATTGCAGGCAGCAGCGCTGAACCTGTTTCACAGCCGTAGCCGGTTAAATGCAGCAGGTAAACGGGATGGTCAGCCTGAACCGATGTACACAGGTTGCCGGCAGTCATGTTGAAATGATAGGTTTCTCCTGCATTGACCGTTGCCGCCACGCTCCCGTTTACGCTGACCTGCGTATTGCTGACCGTACCGGTGACAAATACCCAGTCATTCACGGTACTGTTGGTACTTCCGCGGACGACAATATACTCGTTTCCGATGATGGAAACCGGCACGATCTGGTCACCTGTCAGGTCATAGCACATCTGCCCGGGATACCGGTCCGAATCATCCTTCATCGTGATGGCCACCGGCTTATCGGAGGTAACCACCGACCCCATCAGGTGTTCGACCCCCTGCTGCCCGGTAGCCTGGGCACTGTAAACCTGCCCCTTGTTCAGCGTAACGGAGAACGATACGCCGGCCCCATGACCAACGATGGACTTTCTTGGCACGATGGTTACGGTTGTATTATCCTCCGTTGCAATGATGTCGAATGTATTCCAGGCCTTGGGATTCAGCGAGGTTTCATTGTACAGCACATCCTGTGAAGGGATGTAAAAGGAGGTGCCAAGGGCATTGTTCCCCTTGAGGATGAATATTTCGGGGTTGACCGTGTTGGCCACTTCATAATAGGCGGTTATCGGGTGCTCTGAATGGATGTATAACCCAAGGTTCAGCGCGGTGTTCGGCGGCTTGCATTCGACCTGGTCCTTGAAAGGTGTCAGATCGATGGCAACCGTTGCATTTGCTGGAATATTAACCGTCATCGGCGGAAAATTCGCCGCTGTGTTGGCCGGTTCCGAAATAACCACGGTGGCGCTCTGGCTGAAGGAGGTCAGTCTTAAATAGATAGGCTGGTCGCCGTGGGCAGAGGTAACTTCCGGGGCCGCAAACCAGAAATCGGTATTTGTTTGCGCGGGTAAAAAAAAGGGAACCAGAACCAGTAAGAGGGAGAAGAAGAAAACTTGCTTCAATTTGAGGGATCTATCAGGCCACAAAATTACGAAAAAAACGCCAACGGCTGAATATGGATATCTGTTTGGAATATGCAGGATCGCTGTAAGGAAACCTTCACCTGGTGCATGGAACACGGGTTATTGCACATCATGCTTAAAGATATATTTTCGAATCTTTCAGTTCCGTGTTGAAAAGGGGAGAAAACAGGAGTATCTTTGTTAAAAATGCCATGAAATTCCCAGCCTTTTTAACAAGCCCCTTGCCATTGAATAAAATTATTCCGGGATTCCTGATCATTTCGTTATTGATCGCCGGTTGCCACAAACAGAGTGCTACCGTCGTTCCTGTCGCGACAAGCATCTTCGACCTGAAGGTACCGGCAACCTTCGGTTGGGCGACCACGACCAATGTAACCGTCTCCATCTCCGCGAAGGATAATATGGACAATCCCCTCACAGGGGTAAGGTTTACCATGTATACCGCCAACCCCGATTCGGGAGGCGTCGCACTGGCATGTGGCATCACCGGCAGCGATGGCATGTGGAATACCGTGACGGCATTGCCAGCCGCTATGGAAAAGGTGACGGTCTTCAATAATTTCCTGGGACTGATTCGCCAGATGGAACTCCCGGTCACGGCAGGAGTTGTCAGTGCACAATTTGGCGGGACCTCACCGGTGCCGGTGTCGGAAAAATCGGCGGAGGCCCATGCCATCCTGAGCCCGGATGCAGTCAAATGGGTGTATATGAGTACCTATAACACACAGGGCGTGCCGAATAACCTCATGGCGGTAAACGACCCGGTAAGCCAGACCCTGCTGAACGATCTGAATGCTGACCTGCCTGAATACAAAAATGAATCGGCCTATCATCCTGAATGGTTTACGGCCCAGGTACCCAAGAATCTTGACATCCTGGCAACCAGTGATGTCTATGTGACCTATATCACCGAAGGTGCAGGATGGATGAACAGCCTGGGTTACTTTACCTATCACACAAACCAGCCACCTGCATCGGCATCCGCTATTGACACCATTCATATCATTTTCCCGAACCTGAGCAACAATGGCAGCGGGGGAGGCCTCTACCCGGGCAACAAGGTGCACCTGGGGATTTTCCCGGCCGGGAAATCGATCGGCTGGGTCGTGGTGCCCCACGGCTGGAACGGGAAGGGAACCTATGTCGGACCAACCAGTGATGTATGGTACTCGATAACAGCCTTCAACACAACCGACCCGACCATGCTGAACCATATGGTTCTGCAGCGGGACGTGTCGCGCCAGCAGGTGCTCTTCACCTTTGAGGACCAGGGTGCCTACCAGGGTTCGGACCATGATTTCAACGACGGTGTCCTCTATCTAACCATCAACCCGATCTCCTCTGTCAACACCAACAACATGCCGCAGATAGCCACCTCGGTGGTTGACCAGGACCATGACGGGATTCCCGATAATTCAGATGATTACCCCCTCGACCCGTTAAAAGCCTTCAACAATTACACCCCGTCGAAGACCGGTTTCGGTTCGCTGGTGTTTGAAGACCTTTGGCCCGGCCGGGGCGACTACGACTTCAACGACCTGGTGATCTCCTATCGATTCAATGAGGTCACCAATGCCCAGAACAAGGTAGTTGAAATTGATGCCACCCTCATCACCGAGGCTATCGGGGCCGCCTATCACAGCGGGTTTGCGATCCAGCTGCCATTGACCCCCGACAAAATCCTGAACGTTACGGGAACCAGCCTCAAACATGGCTACATCAGCCTTTCAGCCAATAAAACCGAATCGGGACAAGCCAAGGCGGTAATTGTTGCCACGGATGATGCATTTGACCAGCTCCCCGCACCCGGCCAGGGCCAGACAGGCGTCAATACGCAGGCTGGCGCCGCCTATGTGACGCCGGATACCCTGAAAATCGTGATTACCCTGGTCTCCCCTGTTACCCTGGCGCAGGCCGGGATCCCGCCGTTCAACCCCTTTCTCATCATCAACGGAAACCGTTCGCGCGAGGTACATCTTCCTGACCATCCGCCAACCGACAAAGCCGACCCGGGATTGCTGGGAACCGACAATGATGACAGCAAGCCTGCACAGGGCCGCTATTACAAAACCGTCAACAACCTTCCCTGGGTGCTGAACATTGCGGAAAAGTTCAGCTATCCCATTGAAAAGACAGCGGTCAATACCGCCTATCTTAAATTCAATTCATGGGCTGAGAGTTCCGGCACCACCTATCCCGGATGGTATAAAAACCTGCAGGGGTACCGCCAGTCTTCAAAGATTTTTTCACATTGACCTGCTGTTAGGGCAAATCCCTCCCGGTTGAGGCATTGTAAATTTTATACCACTGCTCCAGGCTCATCGTTTTTCCGATTGCCCCGGCAGCGCCTTTGATGCGGTCGATGCTGCCGGTACCTGCCACGGGAATTATGCCGGCCGGGTGGTTCAGCAGCCAGGTGTAAATAACGCTGTCGGTTGTTTCAAGATTCAGCTCTGCGGCCACTTCCCACAGGGCGCGGCTGAGACGCTCCCCCTTTTCATCACGGGGATTGAACAGGCGGCCTCCCGCCAGCGGGGACCAGGCCATCGGCCGGATCTTGTTCTTCAGGAAAAAATCGATATTGCCGTTGTCAAAATGATCAAGGCACCACGGCGACAATTCAACCTGGTTGGTTACCAACGGTTCATCCAGGTAGGCATTCAGCATTTCAAACTGCAACGGGGTGAAGTTGGAAACTCCGAAATGCAGCACCTTCCCGGTTTTTTTAAGGTATGCGAAGGCTTTTGCCACCACTTCGGGATCAAAGAACGGAGCCGGACGGTGCAGCAACAGCAGGTCAATGTAGTCGGTGTTGAAATTTGCCAGGGAGGTCTCAACGGATGAAACAATATGATCAAAGCTGTAATCGTAATGTTTCAGTTTTCTTTCCGGGAATTTCGCTGAGAGCAGCTTGATGCCGCACTTGGTAACTATTTCGATATTCGGGCGCAGCTCCCTCTTCAGCCGGAGGGCTTCGCCGAACCGTTCTTCACAGCTGTAATTCCCGTAAATATCCGCATGATCAAAGGTGGTGATGCCGAGTTCAATAACCTGTTCGGTCAGTTTCAGTAATTCCCGGGCCGACAGGTTCCAGTCCATCAAACGCCAGTGCCCGTGAACAATCCTGGAAAACCCGAGTTGTTCCGTGAGTTGTATTCTTTCCATAATTTGAAAGCTAGATTTGTTTCAGGATCACAAAATTAGTACAATCCGGGATAATCAGGATTTACAAGGGGGATGCCTACTTCCTGAATAAAGACAACGGGGAGCCGGAGAAGTGGATTTTGTTAAAAGTAAAGGGTTTTCAGCAGGCTGAGCCGGCGGAACCTTTATGATCCCTTTTTTACACCAACGGCGCTCATGCCTTTAAAGCCACGTTCGAGCTCAAAGGTAACCATGTCGCCCTCTTTGATCTCTTCGGTAACATTGTTGACATGAACAAAAAATTTCTCCTGGGAATCGGTCTCCTTGATAAAGCCAAAACCCTTTGAATGGTTGAAAAATTCAACCCTGCCTTTGCGTACGGAGGGAACCTCGATCATCTCTCTTTTGGGAACGCCGATTTCAATGCTGCCTGCATCAATAATCCTTCTTTTGGCGGGATCGGGTGGCGTGTCGGTTATGTTCCCGTACTCATCCACATAGGCAATCATATTACCGGTACTGTTTTGCGAGTTGGCCTTTCGCTCTGCGACTTTTTGCTGTTTATCCAGCCGTTTTTTTAATCTTTTTTTCTCCTGGTCTCTTTTGTTGTATGTCTCTTGTGAACTCGCCATTTATTGGTTTTTGATAAGGTTGGGTAATGTGTGGGAATCGAAAATAATAATCGCAGTTTTGCAAAGATATGATAATTAATTGAAATGACTAAATCAAAGGGATTGATTGTGTCACTTTAAATGTTCACAGGATGTTCATCCGGTGAAAAATGAATTGAAGGAATACACAATGTAAATCCTGGAGGAATAGTTCAAATTATTACTTTTGACAGGTTACATCCGGCCCAATGAAAAATGTCAGTGCAACGAAAGCCGGTTCCCGGGGCATCCTGTGCAGGGCCCTTTTTTGCCAGGCACCGGAATAGCGAAGTTGAACCACTTGGAAAAACAAAGTCTATGCAGAAAAAAAATGAAAAACAGGGGAAACGTAAACAGGCAATAAAACCGCCGGCCGCGGATGACCAAAAACTGTACCTGTTTCCCGTTATCTGCGTGATCCTCGCCATCGTCGCCTTTATCCCGGTCTTTAAGGCCGGCTTTGTCAACTGGGACGACGGCGACTATGTCACATCCGCAGGTGCCGTAAAACTGCTGGGGAATTTCAGGGCGATCCTGACGACACCGGTGCAGGGCAACTTCCACCCCCTCACCATGCTGTCGCTGGCCCTCAATTTTGCCGTGTCGGGGCTGGATGCCACCTCGTACCATGTGGTGAACCTGTTGCTGCACCTGCTTAACGTGCTCCTGGTCTTTTACTTTGCCTGGCTGCTGACCGGGAAACAGCGATGGACGGCTTTTATTACGGCACTGCTCTTTGCCATCCACCCGCTGCATGTGGAATCGGTCGCCTGGGTGGCTGAACGGAAGGATGTGCTGTACACCTTCTTCTTCCTTGCGGCACTGATCAGGTACCTTAAATACCTGGAAAAAAGAACATTGGCAGGGCTTGCAGCCGTGGTCGGGCTTTTTATCCTTTCGCTTTTATCAAAACCCGCCGCCATTATCTTCCCCGTTGTCCTGCTTGCAATCGATTACTATTACAACAGGCTCTCCAAAGCCACCGCCTATGTTGAAAAGATCCCTTTTCTGCTGCTTTCCCTTGTTTTCGGCATCCTGACCCTGTACGGACAATCCATGACCGGCGCCATACGGTACACCGCCTTGATCCCGGCCCATTTTAAACTGTTTTTCGGGTTTTATGGCACCCTGATGTACCTGTATAAGTCCATCGTTCCGCTGAACCTTTGCACCTTTTATCCCTATCCTGCCATCAATGCTGCATTACCCGCCATCTATTACCTCTCTGCACTGGCGATGATTGTCGTGGGAGTACTTTTTTTCATTGCCTTCCGCAAGAACCGGCTGGTCATCTTTTCAGGTTTGTTTTTCATCGTGAACCTGGCGCTGGTACTGCAGTTTTATCCCGTTGGCAGCGCCGTAATGGCCGACCGTTACACCTACCTCCCGCTGATTGGCCTTTTTCTTGTCGCGGGCCATTATTTCCAGCGCCGGGTTGACCGGACTTCAGGGAGGCCTGCACTCCCGGCCATGGCCCTGCTAATCCTGGTTTCGGTTGGACTTGTCATCTTAACCTACCGGCAGGCCGCCACCTGGGAAAACAGCGCTGCATTATGGGACCAGGCCATCCGGGCGGAGCCCAGCTCCAAAGCCTATACGAACCGCGGCGTTCTTTACCAGAAAGCCGGGCAGAAGGACAATGCGCTTCAGATGTTCACCGAAGCTATCAAACTGAACAAAGCGGAAAAGGATGCCCTGATAAACCGTGGCGATCTCTATTTTGCCGATAAGAATTACAGCCTTGCCATCGCCGATTACAACGAATGCCTGGCAGTATATCCTGGTGAGCAGCAGTCAATCCAGAACCGCGGAGCTGCCTATGCCGCAACCGGGAAAACCGGACTGGCCCTGGAAGATATGAATCTCGCCCTGAAGCTGAACCCCGCCTCCAAAAACGGCTATGCAAACCGCGCCCTGCTGGAACAGGCCCTGAATAAGAACCAGGCCGCTATCGATGATTTTTATGAACATATGAAGATCACGCCCGATACCACCGGGGATGTATGGAATGCCATGGGGGTATCGTACCTGAGACTGAACCGGAAGGACAAAGCGCTGGAATGTTTTGACAAGGCCATTGGGCTGACAAAAAACCCGGCATTTGTCAAAAACAGGGAACTGGTGCTTCCAAAGTGATTCCCACACTGAAAAAGCCGGAAAATCCATTTTTCAGGATCATCCGGCTTTTTAGCAGCATCCCCTCAAAGGGGGCGTTGACATGGTGTCCTATTCCTGCACCGTTGTGCCGTTTTTGCGCTTTACATATTCGTTGAAGGCCGATTCGCCCTCCTCGTTCCAGTACTGTTCATAATAGCCCCATTTTGTACCGTTTGAATGATCGCGGCAGTGATTGCCGTCGGTCATCTTGTGTCCGTGTCCCCACGGGCCGAACCTGTGATGACCGCGGCTGTGCGACCCGCCGTGATGCAGGCTGCCAAACAGGAGCCGCCCCAGGATCGCCAGGCCGACAGCCTGCCAGTAGGTAATTACGCCAAGGTGGAAGATGACCGGCATCAGCCAGTTCCAGAGCCACATCACCACCGCCCCGAAAAGGAAGGCGAATGCGGTAAAGCCAATGATTCCCAGGATGACCCATCCGATCCGGTGCCCCGGGCGGCCGCAAAAACGGCGGTTTCCTGATCTGTTTTCTCTATTTCTCATGTTGATTGTTTTTGATTGTTTAATAATATCCTGTGTAATTTTGAAAGAGCCCTGTGTTTGCGCGAAAGCAGCGTCCCCAGCGGGACATCCCACTCTTCGGAAAGGTATTCAAAGGTCTGGCCTTCAAATTCCGTTGCCACGATCAGTGCCTGTTCGTCAGGCCTCAGCTGTCCGATGGCCTGTTTAAGCATCTCCGGCTCTATGTTCATGTAATCTCTCTCTTCAGCTACTGTTTCATCGTGGATCGTATTAAGTAAATAATTTTCATTTTTGTTGTCCGTGAAGCGCTCAATCGACACATTCCGTTGTTTTTTCTGCTGGTAATCAATGATTTTGTTTTTCACCGACCGGTAAAAATAGGCGGTCAGGTTGCCGATCTGAACATCCAGGTCCAGTTTGTCGATCATTCCGATTACCACCTCCTGCACGATGTCTTCGGGAGAAGCTTCAAAAAACCGGTCATCCAGGTTCCTGCCAACAAAATTCACCAGTTTCTGGTATTCTTTCCGGAAGAAGCTTTCAAGCGACTTTTTCTGAAGTTCCTTTTCCATGATGTTGTAGACGGGATCCCTTTGTTTTATTGCAGGTAAAATGAAAATATTTTTTTCAGGATGAAGATGGTCCTTTTTGCAGGATGCAAACCATCCGTCAAATATTGTTCCACAATCCAATGCAGGAGGCAAGGTTTGACAATCACGGCAGCGGGAAGAGAGGGAAATAGTGTTATCTTTACATCAACAACAACACAAACCGATGGGACGATTTTATTTTGAGATCAGGCATGACAAGATAGAATGGAGACAGATGAAAAGGGATTACCTCTATCTGTTTGGGAACCGGATATTGATCGACGGGATTAACCTGCTCATCATATCGTCGGTGTTGTGGGGACTCTATATCCTCAGCAGGGTATACTGGAGAGAGGTATGGCAGGGCGCCCTGGTCATTATTTTTGCCATCCTTGGCATTGCCTGGTCCCTGATCTTCCTTTACCGCATGCTGATTCCGTTTATCGTAAGGGTACTGATCCCGGCCGTCATCAAACTGCTGACGGTTATGATCTTTCCTTTTGCATTGCTGCAACTGATACTGGACAGGATTTCAGAATACATTATCCGGGGCGATTTCCTTGATAACGCACGCAGGTAGCGCAACAAGCCGGGATCTGACGGAGGGAGCCCCTGCACGACAACCGGGATTTCAGGAATCAGTGACTTTTTATTTTCCCGGAGATGAGAATGCCCTCCTGGGCCATGTTTTCATAGGGGTTTTCCTTGATGAAAACCACAAACACATCTTTCGGGATATTCATGACTTCACTGGCAAGTTGGGTAAATTCCCTGGCAAGTTTCTCTTTTTGTTTGATCGAAAGGACGGGTCCTTCCAGGGTAATTACGGGCATGATAATTCCACCTTGGTTTTGTCAAACGATAGGTGCGGGGAACAAAAATAGCAAATAACGGAATGCATGGATCTTTTATAATAATCGCAGGATTTTTCCATTATAAGCATCCAATGACATATAAATCCGGGAACGACGGCAATTGCGATAATGGGAAATTTCCACCGGGGCTGGATCTGCAAAGCTAGAAATGATAAACAACTATAACCGTATGAAAAAAATGCTGCTTTCAATGCCCTTGTTATTTTTGTCAATTGTGGTGATGTCGCAAGGGATCATCACCGTTTCACCGAACTCTTCACCTCTGAATGCAACAGGCGTGGTGGTGTCGATTGTGCTCGACTCTGCCACCGCTCCTCCGGGACCCATCATTGCCGCTTCCGTCAATATCGGCCCGGCGCCGGGCGCCAGTGTCACCCGGACCAACCAGTATCTTACAGCAACCTTCAACTTTACCCACATGGTCTCCGGGACCTATAATGTGGTTGTCGTTTTCCCGGGCCCGACCCCCAATTCCCCGCCGGTCTACTTCACCACTCCGGCCGCCTTTACGGTAACCGACACGATTACCCGTTCCTGGGCCGTCAATGGAACCAACGTGGTAAAGTGCTACGATACCATCCAGGTCATTCCCTGCCCGGCAAATCCCTCGGCGCCCTTTTACGGGCAATATAACGGGACCACCCCGTCGTTTGTGAATAATGGCGACGGGACCATCACCGACCAGGTTACCGGCCTGATGTGGCAGCACGATCCCGGGGCAAAAAAAACTTACGTTGATGCTCTTTCCGGGGCGTCATCCCTGACCCTTGGCGGCCACTCCGACTGGAGGATGCCGACCATCAAGGAACTCTACTCCCTGATTGAATTTACCGGTACCGACCCGAGCGGGGTCATGAACGGGATCTCCCTGTCGCTGCTGACCCCTTTCATCGATACCAACTATTTTGTGTTTCATTACGGAGATACCACGGCCGGTGATCGGATCATCGATGCCCAGTACTGGAGCTGCACCGAATATGTCTCCATGGTAATGGGCCACGACCATTCGGTTTTCGGCGTAAATTTTGCCGATGGCCGCATCAAGAGCTACGGAAGGCAAAGGATGAATGCCGATACCAAGATGTTCACGCTATATGTGCGGGGCACGACCGGTTACGGGCTAAACCATTTCGTCGATAATGGCGACAGCACCGTCACCGATATGCGAACCCACCTGATGTGGAGCCAGGGTGATTGCGGTCATGGCATGAACTGGCAGGCTGCCCTGGCCTGGGTGCAGTCGAAGAATGCGGCTGGCTGGCTTGGCCACAGCGACTGGAGGTTGCCAACCACCAAGGAGCTGGAGAGCATCATCGATTATTCACGATCCCCGTCAACCACAAATTCGCCCGCCATCGACCCGGTATTTCATTGTACTGCCATCACCAACGAAGCCAGCCAGCCCGATTACCCTTGCTACTGGGCCGCCACCACGCATGCCGATTTTTCGGGACATGGCGGTTTTGGCGTATATGTTGCCTTTGGCCGTGCCATGGGCTATTTCAACAGTTTATGGCAGGATGTGCACGGCGCAGGCGCGCAGCGCAGCGACCCCAAGCAGGGCGATCCCAATGCCTGGCCCACCGGTCACGGACCGCAGGGCGATGCCATCAGGATCAACAACTACCTGCGCTGCGTAAGGGATGTGCCGTCGCTATCCGGGATTGGTCAGCCTGCCGGCGATTCGTTCAACCTGAACATCGCGCCAAACCCCAGCCATGGCAATTTTACGGTATCTTTCAGCCTGCTGCAGGATTCGCCGGTGCGCATCGAATGTGTCAATGCAGCTGGGATGACAATTTATGCCTCCGACAAGGGGATGACCAGGGCAGGGGTACAACGGTTCCCGGTCAGTCTGTCCGCGGTTCCCGGACTAGTCGTCGTGAAGATTTTCTATGGCTCCTCCTATTTTATGAAAAAGGTTGTAATCCTGTAAGAAAATCAACTTCAATCCGGCCGGACAAGGTAACGTCCGGCCGGATTGTCAACCTGGATAACCTGCTGTATTTCTCCTTCTCTTTCCAGGTTGCCCGGCAACCGGGTGTTTCAAGGTAGTCAAAATGTAACCTCCAGCCGGAGAATTAAAAATCCGGACACAAAGAACGCCAATATTAAAAAACGCCTGTACTCAGGTCGAATACAGGCGTTGCGGATTTTTACCAGTGACTCCAAAGGTAACAGAACCCCTTCACACGATGGGGAGCATTAATTTTTTAAAGTGAAATAAGCGGGTGTTTGATACTCAATCAGAATGGAAAATATTTCGAGCGGTGGAATAGCAATCCAATGGAGAAATCACGAAAGAAATAGTTTATTCAGATTTAATGTCTCCTAATTCGTAGCTGGCGTTTCGTCCTCCTTCATCAGTTTGTTGCAAGATGCCTTTTTCAACCAAGTCTTTTATGTCCCGTAAAGCGGTGTCAGTAGAGGTTTTGACAATTTTAGCCCATTTTGAGGTTTTTAGTTTTCCTTCAAAACCGTCCAAGAGTTTGTTTAGTATTAGGCGTTGGCGTTCATTGATGGGTGTATGTTCGTGCAATTTCCAAAACTCAGCTTTGCTCAATATTTTTTGTGTGATGTTTTCGGTGGTGAGCATCGCATTTTTAAGGCAATGCAAAAACCAGTCAAGCCATTCGGTAATGTCGCCTGAACTATGTTGCACTTTTTGCAATACTTCATAATATCGATTGCGTTCGGCTAATATTTGGCTCGACATACTGTAAAAACGTTCACTACTCCCTTCGGCCCGGGCAAGCAACATATCTGTCAGAGCTCTTCCAATTCTGCCGTTTCCGTCATCAAAGGGGTGAATTATGATAAACCAAAAGTGTGCTATGGCTGCTTTTAATACAGGGTCAAGGCGGTTATCGTTGTTGAACCAATCCAAAAACCTGTCCATTTCCGTTTTTACCAATTTTGGATTCACTGCTTCGTAATGCACTTTTTCTTTGCCCATTGCACCTGAAACCACCTGCATTTCACCAATGCGGTATCGTCCCACTTCAATTAAATATGGTCCGCTATAACCCGTGGGGAAAAGTGCTGCGTGCCAACCAAACAAACGTTTTTCGGTTAAAGGCAAGGTGTAGCGTTGGGTAGCATCCAGCATCATTTCTACTACGCCTTCGATGTGCCGGCTGCTCGATACGAGTCCTGCAGTGTTGATGCCCAAACGCCTTGCAATGGACGAACGTACCTGTTCATAATTGAGCAATTCGCCTTCTATTTCTGATGATTTTACTACGTCTAAAGTTAAGGCGGTAAGCGTGGCTTCTTCTTTTGCAGAAAAGCCCAAAGAGTTCATTTGCCCTATGATTTTACCTTGCATAAGGCGAACCTCACCAAATACGACATTTATGGCTTTGTCCTGCCACGAAAAATCTGTCCAGTTCTTATATTCATAAATGTATTTTGCCATTACCTAAACCTGTTGTGCGGTAAATGTACGAATTATTTACCGCACATATGCGGCGATAAACATATTTTTTCACCGCAAGGGAACAAGGTGAAGTCAAATAGAATAATAATGACACGATATTGACACGAATTAAAGAAAAAACCACTGTAAATATTTCATTTACAGTGGTTTAATGATTTATCCAGTGACTCCGAAGGGACTCGAACCCCCAACCAACAGAACCGGAATCTGCCATTCTATCCAATTGAACTACGGAGCCAATCAGGGCGCAAAGATAACAACTTTTCCCGGATTATTTTCGCCGACCGGCCTTTTTCACCGATGACTTTCCTAACTTTGCACCTCGAAAAATCAATCTTCAACCATATGTCAGAAAAAATCAGAGATAAAGTCGCCCCCGGCGTTGCTACAGGCGATGCCGTAAGGGAAATTTTCCGCATTGCCAAGGCAAACCGCTTTGCCCTGCCCGCCGTGAACGCCATCGGGACCGACTCGGTCAATGCCGTGATGGAAGCTGCAAAAGCAGTCAATTCGCCCGTGATCATCCAGTTCTCCAACGGCGGCGGCATCTTTTATGCCGGCAAATCACTGAAAAACGACCAGGAACGCGCTGCCATCAAAGGCAGTATCGCCGGGGCCATGCACATTCATGAAATGGCCGAAATGTATGGCATCCCCGTTATCGTCCATACCGACCATGCAGCCAAGAAACTCCTGCCCTGGATCGATGGCTTGCTGGATGCCGGCGAAAAATATTTTGCCAAATACGGCAAGCCGCTGTTCAGCTCCCATATGCTCGACCTGTCGGAAGAGCCGCTGGAAGAAAATATCGATATCTGCAAGCGCTATCTCGAACGCATGTGCAAGATCGGCATGACCCTCGAAATCGAACTGGGCGTTACCGGCGGCGAAGAAGATGGCGTTGACAATACCGGCATCGACAGTTCGCGCCTCTATACACAGCCCGAACACGTTGCCCATGCCTATGAAACCCTGCTCAGCGTAAGCCCCGACTTCACCATTGCCGCCTCATTCGGTAATGTTCACGGCGTTTACAAGCCGGGTAATGTTCGGCTCGAGCCGGTAATCCTGCACAACTCGCAGTTGTTTATCCAGCAGAAATACAACACGGGCCCCAATCCTGTCAACTTCGTATTTCATGGCGGATCGGGCTCCGAACCCGAAAAAATCGCCGAAGCGCTGGGTTATGGCGTGGTGAAGATGAATATCGACACCGATACCCAGTGGGCCTTCTGGGAAGGAATTCTCAACTTTTACAAGAAAAACGAAGGGTACCTCCAGGGCCAGATCGGCAATCCCGACGGCGACGACAAACCCAACAAGAAGTTCTACGATCCGCGGGCATGGTTGCGCGAAGGCGAAAAATCGGTGGTCGAAAGACTGAAGGTGGCCTTTAAGGATCTGAATTGCATTGACAGGTATTAAACCCTGAAGTGTGACGCGCGACGCAGGTCGCGCGTTACCCTTTAAAACCCCTGGCCTGTCGCCAGCGTATCTTTGGGATGGATGCTCAGCACCGGGATCGGGGAGTGGTTCACGATCTGGTGCGCGTAAGGTCCAAGGAAGATATTGGCCGTGGTGGTCTCCTGTTCTGTCATCACCGCGATCAGGTTGGCATCGATCTTTTTGGCATATTCGATGGTTGCGTCCGAAATGTTGACACAATCCATGTGGGCAACCTGGTGCTTGATCTTCTCCTCTTCAAAATGGCGCGTCACCTGGGCACAGTATAGATCAACATTGTGCCGCATGGCTTTTATTTTCGAGGTGTACAGCCTGAGAACATAGACTTCAGCATTATGTCGTTTGGCGATAAAACCGGTGAAGGAGGCCTTTTGACGCGTCTCCTCGGCGCTGTCGATGGGTAATACGATCTTCATCAGCGGACGGGTTACATTGATTCCGCCCCGGATGGTAATGACCGGGCAGGTACTTGCCGAAACGATCTTGTTGGCGTTGCTGCCGATCCAGAACTCCTCGAACCCCGATGCACCGTGGGTCCCGGTAACAATTAACATCGCTTTCTGGGCTCTTGCCTCCTCGGTGACCTCGGTATATATCTTCCCCTTCCTTATTTTCCAGGAGATCTTCACGGAGGGATGTTCAGGCTGATATTTTGAAATCAGGTCTTCAAACGCATCCTGAACATCTTTCGAAGCATCCTTCACGCCTTCGACATACTTCTCCTTTTCGCCGGCGGCTTTGGCAACCCAGAGCAGGACGAGCTCCCCGTCGCAGTGTTCTGCAACCGAAAGGGCATGGAGAAAAGCATTGATAGAACAATCTGAAAAATCAATGGCAACGATTATCTTATTCATATCCGCTGGGTTTAGGTTATTCTGTTTTGGGTAAATTGATATGATCGGTAATAATAAAGGCACTCGAATAATCTGCTGAAATTTCATTGAGAAACCGTTGCGCATCAAGCCTGGTGCGGAAATCACCAACGCGGACCTGGTAATTGGGCGATTTAAAGGTCAGGTAGACCCCCACCCCCGGGTGTTTGGACTGGAACTCGTCGTGTGCCGCCTGCGCCTTGGTTTTTGAATTGTTGCCGGAGTCGGAAAACAGCTGGATCCTGAATCCGTCCATGGTCCTGATGGCCTGGTTTACCTGGATATGCTTGTTCACCAGGATATCGACCCGTTGATCGCGGATAACTTCTGTTTTTCCGCCAGCCGAATCTGTATGCTGGGCCATGATCATCGCCGGCAACATCAGAAAGCAGAGAAACAGGCCATATTTTGGGTAAAGGTTCATGCTATATCAAGGTAAACTTTTCCTGAGGATGAATACTCAATACCGGGATCTGCGACTGGTTGATCAGCTGCTGCGCCTGTGCTCCCAGCAATATATTGACAGGTGTCTCCTGTTCCGTCATGATTGCGATAAGATCGGTATGAGCACCCGTTGCATAGTCGATCACCGATTTTGTGAGATCATTTGAGATGATGCTGTTCTCGACAACGCTAACTTTATGGCTTTTAATATAGGCGACGGCCGTTTGGGCAAATTTTTCAGTGATACGCTGGATCGACTTCAGGTGGCTGTTGTGGGTGGTGACGATATGTACCTCCGAATCGAAAAGCGATGCCAGCGTAACAATGAAGGGGATCTTGTGAAGGGTTTCGTTGGATCCGTCCATGGGTACCATAATCCGTTCAAGAGTATCGGGGATCTTGAAATCATGCCTTACCGTGATCACCGGGCAAGTGGTATAGGTGACAATTTTATAGGCATTGCTGCCGATCCAGTATTCCTCATAGCCGGAAATCCCATGCGCACCCGTCACGATAAGGCCCGCTTCCAGTTGCCTGGCCAGGTTGTCAACTTCACGGTAAATCCTGCCTTTCTTGAGTTTATAATCCAGCGTAAGCCCCTTGTTCAGCTTTTTACCGTATTGGTCTATCAGTTCCTCGAACCTCTTTTTTGCCTCATTCCTGTTTTCATTGGAGGTGTCGGGATAGACCGACTCCTGCGGCAGGAGTTTGTCCACCCAGATCATATATACATCCGACCTCATCCGGTTAGCCATTGAAATGGCATATTCGACAGCATGTACGGAGGTGTTCGAGAAGTCAACAGCTACAATGATTGGTTGCATGATCAGACAGGTTTGAAAAAAGATTAGGTAAAAATAGGAAAATTAATTTACAAATGAAATTTCTGAAAATAATTTACTTTTGTAAGGATGAATGAAAACCTGGATCCCAACGGAAAACTGCTGAACCCGGCCGATAAAGAGATTGAAAAAGCCCTGCGCCCCGGCGTATTTATGGAATTTACGGGGCAGGAGGCAATTGTCGAGAACCTGAAAATTTTCGTTCAGGCTGCCCGGCAGCGGAGCGAGGCCCTTGACCACGTTTTGCTGCACGGCCCGCCGGGCCTGGGGAAGACAACGCTAGCCCATATCATTGCCAACGAGTTGAATGTCAATATGCGGGTCACATCGGGCCCGGTGCTCGACAAACCCGGCGACCTGGCAGGGCTGCTGACGGGGCTGGAACCCAACGATGTACTGTTCATCGACGAGATTCACAGGCTGTCGCCTGTTGTTGAAGAGTATCTCTATTCAGCCATGGAGGATTACAAAATCGATATCATGCTTGAAAGCGGGCCGAATGCCCGGAGCATCCAGATCAAACTGAATCCCTTCACGCTCGTCGGAGCCACCACCCGTTCGGGCTTGCTTACGGCACCGCTGCGTTCGCGCTTCGGGATCAACTCGCGGCTCAACTATTACCAGTCGGGGACCCTCGACCAGATCATCAAACGGTCGGCCGAAATCCTCGGCGTGCCCATCGACCCTGCTGCCACCGCCGAAATTGCCCGCCGCAGCCGCGGCACGCCCCGTATCGCCAACATGCTGCTGAGGCGGGTGCGCGATTTTGCCCAGATCAAAGGTGATGGCAGGATCGACCTGAAGATCAGCCAGTACGCACTCTCAGCCCTGAATGTCGATAAAAACGGGCTCGACGAGATGGATAACAAGATCCTGCTCACCATCATCGATAAATTCAAGGGAGGCCCTGTTGGCCTGGGTACCATTGCCACTGCCGTTTCGGAAGATTCCGGTACGATCGAGGAGGTTTACGAACCCTTTCTCATCCAGGAGGGTTACCTCATGCGGACCCCGCGCGGCAGGGAGGCCACCGAACAGGCCTATAAACACCTTGGGAAACTGAAAACGGGAGCACAGGAAAAGCTTTTCTGATAACCACATCATCCCCGGGAAATTGAAAAAAACCGCCATAACCCAAAAGGCCCTTGAACTGGGATTCGGCCAGTGCGGGTTTGCACGTTGCGAACCGCTGGAGGAGTTAAGACCCTTTTATCATGACTTCGTTGCCGGGAAACGGTTGGCCACGCTTCAATATCTTGAACGTTATGCAAGCCAACGACTCAACCCTGAGCTGCTCCTGCCCGGCGCGAAAACGGTGATCGGGGTTACGATGAACTATGCTCCTCATGAACTGATTCCCGGGGCTGACAATTTTTTTATCTCCCGGTATGCCTATGGGGGCGACTATCATACCCTTTTGCGGGGCAGACTGGAAAAGCTGGTTGACTTCATGCATGGCGGTTTTGGAGAATTCAGCGCCAGGATCTTTGTCGACTCGGGGCCCATGCTCGAAAAAGCCTGGGCACAGCGCTGCGGATTGGGCTGGCAGGGGAAGAATACCCTTCTGATCCATCAAAAAAACGGCTCGTTTTTTTTTATCGGCATGATCCTGACCGACCTTGAACTGGAACCCGACCCTCCCGGAACCGACCATTGCGGCGACTGCGAAAAATGTATCCGGGCCTGCCCGACGGGGGCGCTCGACACACCCTACCAGCTCGACATCCCGCGATGTATCTCCTATCTCACCATTGAAAGTAAGGTTGAAATTCCCGGTGAACTCAGGGAAAAGCTTAATGACAGGATTTACGGTTGTGACATTTGCCAGGATGCATGTCCCTACAACCGCCATCCGCAGCCGCACGACATTCCTGAGTTCATTCCGTCAGAGGAGCTGGTGAAGATACGAAAGACCGGGTGGCTGATGTTGACGGAAACTGATTTTGCACGGCTGTTCGCCGGGTCGCCTGTTGCCAGGGTCGGGTACGAAAGGTTTATGAAGAACATCAGGGCCTGCCCCTGAGAATGGGGCTGGCTTAGTGAACTGTGCACCCCCTAACTTTACGGTGACATCGACCCGGAGAGACTCACCCGGCGTCGCCCCATGTGTAGGTGTCGAGGGTAAACCCGGCCAGGGAAAGGATCCTGTCGACGACCGTCATGGCCAGCTCATCGAGGGTAGCAGGCCTGCTGTAAAAGGAGGGGGAGGCAGGGCAGATAATGGCGCCTGCCTCGGTGACCGCTTTCATGTTGTTCAGGTGGATCAGGCTGTAGGGGGTTTCGCGGGGAACCAGGATGAGTTTTTTCCGCTCCTTGAGCATCACATCCGCAGCACGGGTAAGCAGGTCGGACGACACGCCCGAGGCAATGCGCCCGAGGGTGCCCATCGTACAGGGGCACACGATCATCGTGTCGTACCCGGCCGAGCCTGAGGCCATCGGGGCGAAAAAATCGCCTGGCTGGTAGGTTGCCAGCGCCAGCCCGCCGGTTTGCAGAATTTCGTCAGGATCCTCGCGGAGTTCAAATTTCCACACCGCCCTGGCATTCTCGGAAAAAATGACCCCGCACCGCTCTACCTGGCCGGTGAGCCCTTTCAGCCGTTCAATCAACAGTTTCCCGTAAATGGCCCCGCTTGCCCCGGTCACCCCGATGATGATTTTTTGTTTTTTCATCAGAAATCCCTCGGTTTGAAATACCAGCTCAGCGAAAGCGATAACACATTGTTGTACTGGCCTGTTTCGAACAGGATCTTGCGGGCTCCGTAAACCCAGCCCTCCCTGATTGACATCAGGGAGTAGTTTATCCTTAGCCCTGCTTTGAGATGGTCGGTGATGAAGCCGGAAAAACCGGCGATGCCACTTAAACTGACAGTCCTGTATGGAACCGTTATGGCGGATTCCATCCCGTTAACGGTCACATAGGAGCCAAGCAGCACGTCGGCTGCCGGTCCCGCCTCCGCCTGGAACCGGTTTGCAAAGGTAAACTGGTAAAGTAACGGGATCTCAAGATAATGCAAGCGGGTGAGGTAGGTTGTCCCGGTGTTGGTAAGGGTATCAGCATTCTGCCTGGCGCCCTTCTGGATATATTCCATTTCCAGTTGAAAGGAGGAACGGGGTGAAACCTTCAGGCTTACAAATCCCCCTGCCAGGTACCCGAATTTGTGGTATCCCGCATCGTTATCCCCATCCACCTGGCTCACCAGGCCCCCCGCCAGTACGCCGCCGTTGAACCTTTGCGCGTGTGAGGCCAGGGGAAACACAAGCATCATCAACAATACAATTTTTCTCATGCTCAAATTTTGCATAAAAGTATAAAACAACACGATATGGAATGCCCTGCAATGATAACAAACATAAAACTTTCAGAATAATTGTGTTCCTGACGGGCAATAAGCCTCCCGTCAGCCATGCAGTTTTTTCCTGTCAATTTTGTCCTCAGGGGGTGGAAAGTTATGCTGCCATAAAAATGGAACCTGTCCCGGGTCGCCTTCTGCATCAACCGATTGGTTACTGGATATGGTTTCTCCTGGTTTCTTCATTAACTGGCCTGATTGATCGTAATTTGAATGATGATGCTTAATCAAATTAAATAAACATTAACAATGATCATCAGCGGCTTTGTTTGAAGGGAGGATTTATGGATATTTCATATCTTTACGACTGAGAAAAACGACCTTGTCAAAACCGGCAGGCAGGAGTTGACAGGCGCTCCTTTTTTTTTCCGGTAAAAGGGATTAATAAACTATTATGGAAAACAGTGAAATTACCATCCTCTTAGTCGACGACGAGCCTGACATCCTTGAATTCCTGGGTTACAACCTTGAACGGGAGGGATACAAGGTGTTAAAGGCTAAAAACGGGGAGAAGGCGCTGAAACTGGCCCGCGAAGGCAAGCCCATGCTCATCATCCTGGATGTCATGATGCCCGGCATGGATGGGATGGAGACCTGTAACAGGCTCAGGAGTATCCCTGAACTCGAGGGAACGGTCATTGCCTTTTTGTCGGCAAGGGGAGAGGATTATTCGCAGATTGCCGGATTTGATGCCGGGGCCGACGACTATATTACCAAACCCATCAAGCCAAAACTTTTCATCAGCAGGATCCAGGCCCTGCTGCGCCGCTATAAGGAGGTTCCGGAATCAGGCAATATCATTACGTTAAAGGGATTTATCATTGATAAGGACCGGTACGTGGTGGTGAAGGAGGGTGTTGAAATCACCCTAGTACGCAAGGAGTTTGAACTGCTGCAGTTCCTGGTTTCGAGGCCCGACAAGGTTGTAACGCGAGAGGAGATCTTTGCGAATGTTTGGGGGGAGGATGTCGTGGTGGGCGACCGTACCATCGATGTCCATATCCGCAGGATACGCGAAAAGCTGGGTATCGACAGCATCAAAACGATCAAGGGGGTGGGCTATAAATTCGATGAACAATGAAATTCTATGAGCCCCGCAACCTCGCCCTGCTGAATGCCGCAGTTATTACGGGCGCTTATATCGTGCTTTTTGTCTTTTCGGTTACGATCATCTTCACGAATGCATTCATCCATTTCTATACCTTCCTCGCGCTGTTTCTCAGCGCAGTGGCGATCTTCCTGGTTGCCTTCCTGATCTTCCGGTATACCCTTGAACGGTTCATCTACAGCAAGATCAGGCTGATCTATAAATCGATCCACTCGGTAAAAGTGGGCAAAAAGGGAAAAAGTCAGAACCGGGCCGATCAGAACCTGATCGATCATGTGCAGGCGGAGGTGGAAAACTGGGAATCGGAAAAACAGATGGAGATCGAACAACTTAAACGGCTCGAGATTTACCGCCGCGATTTTATCGGGAACGTGTCGCACGAACTCAAAACGCCGTTATTCAATATCCAGGGCTATGTTTCCACCCTGCTTGACGGTGGGCTGGAAGATCCCACCATCAACAGGGAGTACCTCAAAAGGACCGAGAAGAGCGTTGAACGGCTGGTGAAGATCATCGGCGACCTGGATGAAATTTCACAACTGGAGACTGGGCAGCTGAAGCTGAATATCATCCGGTTCGACATCGTCCCGCTGGCACGCGAGGTGGTGGAATTCCTGGAGATGAAGGCGCACAAGCATGATATCCAGATCATCCTCAACGATCCTGAAAAAACGATGCTGGTGGAGGGCGACCGGGAAAGAATCAGGCAGGTGCTCATCAATATGGTCGATAATACCATCCGCTATGGCAGTCATGAGGACGGGCGGACCAAGATCACCTTTTTCGACATGGATGAACATATCCTCACCGAGATAACCGACAACGGGATTGGCATCGACACAGGGGAGCTTCCCAGGGTTTTTGAACGTTTTTACCGTACCGACCGGGGCAGGGCGGCTACCAAGAAGGGAAAAGGGCTGGGACTTGCCATTGTCAAGCATATCATTGAAGCGCACCACCAGACGGTGAACGTGCGCAGCGCCATCGGGGTAGGCACCACCTTTGGGTTTACCCTGAAAAAAGCATAGAAATTTCCTGGTTTGCAGCAAGCAAGGCTATGCCCGCAGTTTATTTGTTTCGTTCAGTTGTATAAACAACAAGCTGTTCCAGCGAATCCCGGAACCTGTTTTCGGGGAAGGTCCGGAGAATATCCAGTGATTTCCCGCGATAGAGGAGCATCTGTTCCCGTGCATATTCGATGCCGCCCCGTTCGACGACCTTTTCAATCAGCTTTGCCACCTGCTGGGCGTCATCATGGTGATTTTTCACGGTGTTGATGATCCATCGTTTTTCCAGGTAATCGGCATGATTCAGCAGGTAGATCAGCGGGAGGGTCATCTTCTGGTCGCGGATGTCGGTGCCGTTGGGTTTCCCGGTGGCATTGCTGTGCTGGTAATCAAACAGGTCATCCTTGATCTGGAAGGCAATGCCGACATATTCCCCGAACTTCCACATCGCATCGATCTGCTCCTTTGAAACACCCACCGAGGAGGCCCCGCAGGCACAACAGGAGGCAATCAGGGTGGCTGTTTTCTTACGGATGATTTCGAAATAGACATCTTCCCGGATATCGAGCTTGCGGGCCTTTTCAATCTGCAGCAACTCCCCTTCGCTCATTTCACGAACGGCGTTGGAGACGATCTTCAGCAGCTGGAATTCATCCTGCTCCAGGGCCAGCAGCAATCCCCTCGACAGCAGGTAATCGCCTACCAGGACGGCAATCTTGTTTTTCCACAGCGCGTTGAGGGAGAAAAACCCCCGACGCAGGTTGGAATCATCCACGACATCGTCGTGTACAAGCGTGGCGGTATGCAAGAGCTCTATGAGCCCGGCCGCCCGGTAAGTGCTTTCGTTAACAGTGCCGCACAGGCCGGCTGAAAGAAAGACAAACATGGGCCTGACCTGCTTGCCCTTGCGCTTGATAATGTAATGCGTTATCGTGTCAAGCAGTGGCACGGAACTCTTCATGGAAGCCCTGAATTTTCCTTCAAAGACTTCAATGTGTTCGCTGATGGGGGCCTTTATTTCGTTGAGTGAGATCACCTGATAGGTCATAGAACCCGTAAAAGTAATCATTTTTCCTGTGACTAATTTAGGATTTGCAGCCGAAAATGCGGATTTTTGCATCCTAATTACTGAATATGGCCGGATTTCTCTTTCATGAAGTAATATTTGGACCGGTTCGCAGCCGCAGGCTCGGGTTGTCGCTGGGGATCAATTTACTGCCGCTTCATACAAAATACTGCTCCTTCAATTGTATCTACTGCGAATGCGGGTGGACCCCTAAAAACACCCCTGGTGTTCCCGCCTTCCCTTCGCGTGAAGAGGTAAGCCGTTTCCTGGCCATGCGCCTGCAACAACTGGCCGGCGAGCAATACCTCCCCGATGCCCTTACCTATGCCGGTAACGGCGAGCCGACCCTCCATCCTGATTTTGCCGGTATCGTTGACGATACGATCCTGCTGCGCGATCAGTATGCCCCGGGCGCCAGGGTGACCGTGTTGTCAAACGCCAGCAGGATCGCGGTGCCTGCCGTTTTCAACGCACTGAAGAAACTCGACAACAACATCCAGAAACTGGATGCAGGGGATGAAAAAATGTTCCGCCTGGTAAACAATCCCGTTGACCCCATGCCGTTTGATGCTATTGTGGATGGATTGTGCAGGTTCGACGGAGATGTGATCATTCAAAGCATGTTCCTGAGGGGTGTGCTTAAGGGAGAGGCCGTCGACAATACCACTGTCAGCGAGGTCGATGCGTGGTTGCAGCAGCTGGTTAAGATCAGGCCCAAGCTGGTGATGATCTACCCGGTTGCCAGGGAAACCCCTGTTCACGGCATTGAAAAGATACCCCCCGCTGAATTGAATACGATTGCAGGGAGGGTCCGTGGAGCCGGCCTGAACGTTACTGTTTATGAATAGGTACTATGCTGTATTATCCCCCGAAAATATGGCTTGCATTTGGTGAGGCCGTCATCGGCAACACGGAGATCGTGGAGTGGCTGATGAAGAACGGATACCCCGAGGTGGCGGCACTGTCGCATGCCATCCGTGGCAGTGAAGAGGCCACTGCCTGGCTGTTTATGAACAAGTTCTTTCACCTGGCGGCACTGGATGCGGCAATCGACGAGAATGTACAGGCATACCGGTGGCTGCAGGCAAACAACCATCCCTTCCTGGTGGTACTGGCCGATGCCTGCCGTGGAAAACAGGCAGCCATCGACTGGTTAAATGAAAACAACCTGGAGGCCTTCATCCTGATAGCCAGGCGGATAAAGTTCTTACGCGACAATACCACCTTCGACTATCACAAGAAGAAATTCTGAAGCTTACCCGCAGCGCGAATAACCACACACTTTGCATACCAGGCACCCCTCCTGGTAAACCAGGCCGTTCGGGTCACTGCATTTCGGGCAGGCATGCTCGGCAGCCTTGGTTCCGTCGGGGATGAATTTCTTGAGAGCCCGCTCCACCCCGTTTTTCCAGGTATTGATGGAATCGACCTCGAAATGGAGCTTCGAAATGATGTTGACCACAAAGGGCAACGGCATGCCATGACGCAGGATTCCGGAGATCAGCTTGGCGTAGTTCCAGTACTCTTTGTTGAACGACCGTGACAGCGCTTCGATGGTGATTTTGTATCCCTGCCGGTCTTCAAACTGGAAGTCATAGCGTGAACCGACATTGTCGGGGCGGGTCTTGATAATCCACCCCTTCTGCACCCAGGTAGGAACCCAGAAGTCCTCGGCAACCCCGGTAAATATCTCGTAGGGCCTGCCATTGAGGATGCCCACCACGGCCACCCATTTTTCGTGATCATTCTGAAAACGGATGATATCGGCTTCGAGCCGGTCGGGCCGGTGTGGCGCCTTGGTTTCAACAAATTCATCTCCTTCGGTCGTCTCCTTCTTGTCATTCTGGTTATTGTTGACCAGGACACCGTCGCGTGAACCGTCGCGGTAGACCGTCATTCCCTTGCAACCAGCCTTCCAGGCGGTTTCGTAGATCGAACTGATCATCTCCTCCTGCGTGTCGTTCGGTACGTTCACCGTGACGCTGATGGAGTGGTCGACCCATTTCTGCACGGCGCCCTGCATGGTCACTTTGGCGACCCAGTCGACATCGTTGGCGGTTGCCTTGAAATAGGGAGATTTCTTGATGACATTTTTCAACTCCTTCTCATCCATCAGGGAGACCTCGTCAACGTTGTATCCGTTCACGGTAAGCCATGTTACGAAATTATGGTGGAATACATAATACTCCTCCCATGTATCGCCAACCTTGTCGGTAAAGGTGATGGTGGCGTTTTTATCATTTGGATTGACCTTACGCCTGCGCTTGTACGAAACAGCAAATACAGGCTCTAGGCCTGAAGTGGTCTGGGTGAGAATACTCACCGAACCGGTGGGGGCGATGGTAAGCATGGCGATGTTGCGGCGGCCATACCGGGCCATATCCTCATATACATCGGGAGCGGCATCTTTCAGACGCTGGATAAACGGGTTACGGGCTTCGCGTTCGGTGTCGTAAATCGGGAAGGGTCCGCGTTCGCGGGCCATGGTGACGGATGAACGGTAGGCTTCGATGGTCAGGATCTTATGCACTTCTACCGAGAAATCGGTTGCATCGTCGGAACCGTAGCGGGTTCCGAGCGCCGCCAGCATATCGCCTTCGGCCGTGATGCCAAAGCCAGTCCTGCGTCCCTGAATTGCCTTCTTACGGATGTTCAGCCACATGTTGCGTTCACGGGCTTTGATCTCTTCGCCTTCCGGATCCTGGTCTATCTTGGCAAGGATGCGGTCGATCTTTTCCAGTTCAAGGTCGATGATATCGTCCATGATGCGCTGGGCCTTATGCACATGCGAGATAAACAGCTCCGAATCGAAACTGGCTTCGGGAGTAAAGGGGTTATCCACATAATGATAGAGGTTGATGGCCAGCAGCCTGCAACTGTCGTAGGTGCACAGGGGGATCTCACCGCAGGGGTTGGTTGAAACGGTGCGGAATCCCATATCCGCGTAACAATCGGGAATCGACTCCCGGATGATGGTATCCCAGAAAAGGATGCCGGGCTCGGCCGATTTCCATGCATTGTGTACAATCTTGCCCCACAGGTCGCGGGCCTTGATGGTTTTGGTAAACATCGGATTTTCGGAGTCGACGGGGAATTTCTGAACAAAATCGGAATCATTCACCACCGCCTGCATGAATTCGTCGGTCAGTTTCACCGAAATATTGGCCCCGGTGACCTTGTCGGCCTCGAGTTTTGCATCGATAAAATTCCCGGAATCGGGATGTACCACCGAGATGCTCAGCATCAGGGCGCCACGCCGGCCCTCCTGGGCAACTTCGCGTGTCGAATTCGAGTAACGTTCCATGAAAGGAACAATCCCGGTTGAGGTAAGGGCGCTGTTCTTGACCTTGCTGTCCTTTGGCCTGATGTGCGAGAGGTCGTGACCCACGCCGCCCCTGCGCTTCATCAGCTGAACCTGCTCCTCGTCGGTCTTCATAATGGCGCCATAGGAATCTGAAGCACCATCGTTACCGATCACGAAACAGTTGGAGAGAGAGCCGATCTGGTAGTCATTGCCGATACCGGCCATGGGGCTTCCCTGGGGGACAATGTATTTGAAATTCCGCATGAGTTCAAACAACTCCTCCTCACTCATCGGGTTGGGGTATTTCTTCTCGACGCGGGCAATTTCCCTGGCGATGCGGTGATGCATGTCATCCGGGGTCAATTCGAATAAATGCCCTTCTGAATTTTTCAGGGCATACTTGTTGGCCCATACATTGGCAGCAAGGCTGTCCCCCTTAAAATACTCGGTTGATTTTTCAATAACCTCGGCAAAGGAATAAATTTTAGGTGCAGTCACTTCTGGTTTTTTTTCACTTATTTTCACTTCTTCAATCGTAATTTTCGGACGGATCCTTTTTGCCAGCACTTCATTGTAATAGTCTGATTTATGATCCTTTTCCGTATTTACCACTATCTTGTTTTCCATGCATGAACAGGATTATCTGTTATGTATTAGTTTTGTTAACTAACTGTTCTTGCGAACGTTTCAATAAATTTTCGGGAGATAATTTGAGGAGGCAATATACAACGAAGTGGCGGGTTCCATTAATTTAGTTATTAACACCACCTGTGTGTAAAACAGGTAAATACCTGACTTAAAAAAACATAGACTTTGATAATTTGACAGATGCTTCCCTGGCCGTCATTTTGAAGAATCTTCCGGAGTCCAGACCAGCTTTTTCCCGAAACCGAGGCGGTTATCCGTCATTTTTATATAGTCGGGGCTGATGGCCCAAAGGTGAAGATCAGGCATGAGGCGGGCAATGGGGAAGCGTTTCAGGTAGGCCGATTTTGCCTTTTTCCGATCGTCTCCCTCAAGGGGCATTAACACTCCTGAAAACTGGATACCCCTTATCTTTCCCACAAGCCTGGTTTCAAGGGCGATGGCTCCCGCAACCCGGTAATTGTTGCTTTCAACAACTTCCCTGATATGACGGGTATTGTGGTCGGAGGTGATGATAAAATGGTTCAGCTCTTTCAGGTAGGCGTAATAACAGGTGGCACACCAGGGAAGGTGGTTGCTGGAGTTGGCCAGGGTGAGAATATGATGTTCGCCGATAAAATCTGTGATGCGCTGTTCCGGGAGGGTCATGGTTAGAAATCGAGGCTGAGTGAGAAATAAAATACAGGCATGCCAACATGGCCGTCTTCGACACCCCAGGCAAGATCGCCACGGAGAAAATAACCAAAGAGACGCGTGCGTGCGCCAAAACCGAACCCCTCGACAACAGGATCTTTCTGCATCTCAACCTTTATAAAAAGAGGATTGTTGGAGATATACCGCGTGAACAGCTGGTTGTCGGCCGACCATGGCGACCACCCGGTCCAGGCGGTTCCGACATCGCCGAAGGCCACCAGCTGGAAGTTGTTGATGAAATCGGAACGGATCGGACGGTTGAACAAGTACCTGAAAATGGGCCATCGCAACTCTGAATTATAGACAAAAAAACTGTTGCCATTCCTGATATTCTGGTCGAATCCCCGCATGTTGGTAGCCAGTGTCTGGAAGGCGTAATTCTGATCTGAGGCAACCGGGATGTTGGTGTTGTATTTCGGGAAGAGCCAGTTGTCGACACCTCCCATATAGTAAAGGAGTTTGCTGCTGCCAAAGGAGGTGCTTGCCGCAAACCGGTTCGCCCAGATCAGGGTTCTGTGCAGTTTCTGGTAATTGCGGAAATCCATCCCCAACACGATCAGGTTATTACCGGCTGCATTGAGCAGTTGGTAATATTCACCAAAAAACTTATACCGGGTTCCCTGGTAAAGATTGAGCCCTAGTCCGCGGGTGTTGTCGTAGGTGAGCTCCCCCTTGACACTTCCCCAGATTTTATCGATGTCGGGCTGAACCAGGTTTGGCTGGTCGGTCGACAGATAGACGGCCCTGTCATACCGTATGGAGGCGGTACCTTTGATGTTCAGCACCGGGGTAAACGGATAGGTGGCAACATAATACATCTCGTGTATTTTGTGCCTGACGATGGAGTAGTCGCCCGACTCCTCCACCACCTTCCTGTGAAAAACGATCTGGTGGTCAAGGCGGTGCCGGTAGTTGCCGAAGCTGAACAGGTATTCATTGTTGATCAGGCTCACATTCAACCTGACACCGCCACTGATGCGGTAATCCTCCATCAGGTCGGTGACACCCACCATTAAGAGCGCATTCAGCCCGGGATTGACAAAGACAGGCGCCGAGCTTCCCGTGAATGGCTGGTAGGCGAAATTCAGGTAGGTAAAGTCAATCTGGGTGACCATCTGGTCGATATAATATTCCACATTGTAATTCAGTTGCTTGGCTGACTTATATTTGTTCACCGAATCCTTGCCCGATAAGGGATGAAGGATTTCCCGCTTTTGCATGATCCTGTAAAGCGAAAGCAGGCTGTTGGCCGAAGAATCGATGGTCAGGTGGCTCTTCCCGTCATGCGGCAACTTCGTTCCGCTGGCTGTATCGATCCTGGAAAGGATCTGGTTGACCACCTCGCGCTGCCTTACCACGGTGAAATGTTTTTTCGACTGCACGGCAAAGGGGGCCGCCACCCTTGGAATGGTGTCATGTTTAACCGAATCCGCCTGCTTTTGCAGTTGTTTCCCCCTGTTTTCCCTGAGATACGATGGTTGCATCTCCACCTTCGGAAGGTGGTTGGGTTGTACAAGATCGGAGGTGAACATCTTATAATTCCCGTCCTGGTAAATGATCTCCCCGATGCGGGCTGCTTTTGGCGAAATATCCTGTTCAACGATGTTGTGCGAATAGTTGGTTACAGGGTAGGTCGTGGTATAAAACCGGTAATGGGTGGTTGTATCGATATAGGAAATAGTGCTGTCGTATCGTCCGAGGTAGCGGTTTACGATCCCGTTCTGGTCGCTCAGAAAAGAAAAATAGTTCTCACCATAGGGCTGGGGCTGCGTTTCGCTGGCGTCGGGCGTTTTGGTCAGGTGCTGCAATACATTGTTATGAGAGGAATAGTTGTAAATAAACAGGTCGTTGTTGAATTGCAGGTTCTCCTGTTTCACGGGCTCATCGAAACGGATGGTGTCGTTAACCCTGTTCGAGGAGAAGATGATATTCCGGGAATGGTTGATAAACCTGGGGTTCAGGTCGTCGTAGATGTCTTTGGTGATCTGCTCATGCGATCCTGAAGCAATGTTATAGACAAAAATATCCGACTGACCCTTTTGCACGGCCGACAGCACCAGCAAGGTACCGTCGTCGGAATAGGACATGTCGAGCACCTTCTGGAAATTAACCAGGATCTGGTGTTCCAGCGATTTGTCATCAAGGTTGTAGAAATAGAGCCAGATTTCGCCTTTACGTTCCACCAAAAATGAAAGCATCCTGCCGCTCGGGTGCCAGGCGATGAGCGGGAAGGAATAATCGGGACGGTCGGCCAGACGGTATCCTCCACGGTAAACCCGGTGTTTTTTGCCGGTTTCGGTATTCTGGATAAATATTTTATAGATGCCGAGGTAATGTGTGGCATAGGCGATTTTGTCCCCTTCCGGGTCGATTTTCAATGAGTGGTAGACCCGGTCGGGCCTGTTCCGTTTGTTGACCATCACCCCCTGCGGGGCGCTGCGGCCGGTCTCCTGGGTATGGTAGATGTTCTTATAATAGGCCAGCCATTCCTGGATAACCGACTTGAAGGATCCCCCGATGACATATTGGAAACCCTTCTCCACATTCCTGCTCAGCCGCGCCATATAAACGATGTTCGGGATGGTCGACTCCCCGTACTTCATGGCAATGTAACTCCACAGGGAATGACCGGCATACGTGGCCTCTTCGCCGGTAAGCCCGTTGAACTTTTCATATTTCCTGTGCAGGAAGGCATCCCTTACCTGGTCGTCAATTTCGGGATCCCATTTCCTGGAGATAAATGAAATAAGGCCGTTGATATACCACTCCGGCACTGAAAACAGGGCATTGTTCTTGATCTGGGCCCCGATTCCCGTGCCATACATCATGTTGTTCAGGATAACCTGGGCAATCCCGGCACGGATCTGCCGGTTGAAGTGTTCATAATTCCCATCGAAAAACAGGAGTACCCTCCCCCCGATAATGCGGGTAACCCCCCCGGTGTTGTAATAGTCCCAATCACCAAAAAGGCCGATATTGCTTTGTTTCAGGTCAGAGAGGTTGTTGAAAATGATAAACTGGACCTTCTCCTCGATGTTCGACTGGAGGTCAAGTTCAATCTCCTTCATATGCTTGTCGGCATATTCGGCAGTGTAAAGAGCCAGTTCCCTGCCGTTGAGATAATAATAGGTGTCGAATTTTTCAAACCGGAAATAAAGCCAGAGGAAATTGGAATACTGAACCCGGTTCTTTCCGAAGGTCATCTGTGATCCATTGTAAAACTGGGCCTGGCTGCCAACAGAATAAAAGAGACTGAAACACAGGATACAACACGCTACCGTCCAGCTTTTTAAACTTCCGCTCACGTATGCATCCTTCGCCATATAAAGTTATACAAGGAAATTCAATTGGAACCGTAAAGGTACGATTATTTTCATAGTGAAAGCCGGTTAGCCGCATTTTCATATCTTTGCATCTCCTGAAAAAAAACTTAAACCGAATGGTCAATATTGCAAAATTTATCTTTAACTCCTTCATGGTCAACACCTATTTGCTGTACGACGAATCAGGCGAATGTATCGTGATCGATGCGGCCTGTTTTGAACCGGGGGAGGAGGAGGCGCTGAAGGATTTTGTCGTGAAGAACAATCTTACCCCGGTGCGTAACCTGAATACCCACTGTCATGTTGATCATGTGCTTGGAAATGATTTTATTGCGCGAACCTATGGGATCTATCCCGAATATCATAAAAACTCAGTCGCCTTCTTTGATACCCTGAAGGAAATTGGTGCCTCTTTCGGATACAGCATCGACCAGGTGCCCGATGCCAAGAGGTTCCTGGTGGCAAACGAAACGGTTCAATGGGGGAATTCGGAGCTTAAGGTTCTCTTTACTCCCGGGCATGCCGAAGGGAGTGTTTGCTTTTATAACGAAGCGCAGGGATTTGTCATTACCGGGGATGTTCTTTTCCGGGATACGATTGGCCGCACCGACCTGCCCACCGGCGATTTCGACCAGCTGATGGTGAGTATAAAAACCAAGTTGTTTACCCTGCCCGACGAAACGGTGGTTTACCCGGGTCATGGTCCCGAAACATCGATCGGGTATGAGAAAGATAATAATCCGTTCATCCGGTAAATGAAGGCTGCCTGTCAGCTAAACAGCGAACATCATGCTTCCTCCACTTAAAAAGGTCCTGGTAATCCGCTTCAGTTCAATCGGCGACATCGTGCTGACAAGCGCCGTTGTGCGGTGCCTGAAAAACCAGGTACGCGGGGCGGAGATACATTTTCTTACCAAAAAACAGTTTGAACCGATCCTCCGGGGAAATCCTTACATCACAAGGGTATGGCAGTATGATCATAATTTCGGGGATGTGATCCCAGAGTTGAAATCACAGGGTTTTCATTTTATCGTCGACCTGCATAAAAACTACCGTTCAACCTATGTGATTAACCAACTGGGTGTTAAATCAGCCTCGTTCTCCAAGCTGAATTTTCGTAAATGGCTAACAGTCAGGTTTAAAATAAACTGTTTGCCCGATATTCACATTGTCGAGCGCTATTTTCAGGCAGCCGCATCCCTGCACATAAAAAATGACGGGGAGGGGCTCGATTACTTTATTCCTGGCGGGGATGAGGTAGATCCTTCCGCTTTGCCGGAATACCTTCGCAATGGCTATATCGCCATCGTGGTCGGGGGAAAGCATCAGACCAAAATTTTCCCGGCCGAAAAGGTCATCAGCGTTTGTAAGAGTCTCGACCGTCCGGTGATCCTGCTGGGCGGAAACGAAGATATGGAGCGCGGGGCGGTGATTGACAGCGCGACAGGCCCCCTGGTATTCAATGCATGCGGCATGTTTAATATCAACCAGTCGGCCTCGCTCATCCGGCAGGCAAAGGCTGTCCTTACCAATGATACAGGGTTGATGCATATTGCCGCAGCCTTTAAAAAGCCGGTCGTTTCGGTCTGGGGCAATACCATTCCCGCCTTTGGAATGTACCCTTACCTCCCTGAAGAATTCCGGGCTGATTCCCTTATTGCCGAAGTGAAAGATTTGTCGTGCAGACCTTGCAGCAAACTGGGATTCGCGCAATGTCCGAAAGGTCATTTCAGGTGCATGAACGACATCGCGACTGATCCGGTTGTTGCTTTTCTGCAGCGAGCCTTTACCCATGTTTAAACCATTCGTATGGAAATAGTTGAAACCGGTGCCCTGCACCAGGGGAGCCCGGAATTTACCGACACGCATACCCATCTGTATGCGGGGGAATTCAAGGATGACCTTGAAACGGTGATATCCCGCGCACTCCTGAATGGGGTTCCCAACCTGTTCCTGCCCGCCATCGATTCAGAGTATCATGAACAGATGATCAGGGTGGTTAAGCGATACCCCGGGAATTGCCATGCGATGATGGGGCTGCATCCTACTTCTGTTAAGGGAAATTACCGGGATGAGCTGGCTTTGGTTGCCGGTCACCTTGCAGACCCGGAGGTAACATATTATGCCATCGGCGAGGTGGGGATCGATCTGTACTGGGACAGGACCTTTGAAGCGGAACAAACCATCGCTTTTCAGGATCAGCTGGACCTGGCCCTGAAATATGACCTTCCCGTTGTGATCCACACCCGGAATTCGATGGATCTGGCCCTTGGAATCCTTGCCGGTCGCCATGACGACAGGCTCCGGGGCGTTTTTCATTGTTTCAGCGGCAATACCGAACAGGCAACACAGGCCATCGGACTGGGGTTCCTCCTGGGGATTGGCGGGGTGCTCACCTATAAAAACTCGGGATTACAGACTGTGGTCGAAAATACCCCGGCGCAATACCTGCTGCTTGAAACCGACGCCCCCTGGTTAACCCCGGTCCCCCACCGAGGCAAGCGCAATGAATCCTCCTATATCCCGCTGATAGCGCAGAAAATGGCAGAAATCAAACATATGTCGCTGCAGGAGGTTGCTGAAATCACCACGGCGAATGCGCTGAAGTTGTTTGGGATAGGTTGAAAAAGGCGTTTTAGTTGTAATTTTGCATTTTGAAATGAACTTATGATAGGTCAGACCAGTATTCTCGTAATTTACACAGGAGGAACCATCGGCATGGTCCAGGATCCTAAAACCATGACCCTGAGTCCGCTGACATTTGATATCCTGTACAAGTACCTGCCGGTGCTTGAAAACTTCAACTGCAGGATCGATTTTTATACGTTCGAACCCTTGCTGGACTCCTCGAACATGAATCCCTCCTTCTGGATTCACCTCGCAACAGTAATCGAGGAAAAATATGAAGATTACGATGGTTTCGTGGTGCTCCATGGTTCCGATACCATGGCCTATACCGCCTCAGCCCTCAGCTTCATGCTTGAAAACCTGAACAAGCCTGTCATCTTTACAGGATCCCAGCTGCCAATCGGGATGGTGCGTACCGACGGACGTGAAAATTTCATCAACTCCATTGAAATTGCTGCAGCCAAGGAGGTTGACACACCCGTAGTGCCGGAGGTGGCGATCTGCTTTGAGAACAAGCTCTACCGCGGGAACCGCACCAGCAAGCTCAACGCCGAGAATTTTAAAGCCTTTGTCTCGGGGAACTACCCCTTGCTGGGAGAGGTTGGCGTACACATTAAATACAATCACAACCTGATCATGAAGCCCAATTTTAAAAAGCTGAGGGTTTTAAAGGAGCTGGATGAAAATATTGCGATCCTGAAATTATTCCCGGGGATATCCCCTGGTGTCGTAGAATCCATTTTACAGGCAAAAGGGTTGAAAGCAGTGATCCTTGAAACCTTCGGCGCCGGCAATGCCCCCACCATTCCCTGGTTTCTCGACCAGCTCCGCGATGCGGTCAACCGCGGCATCATCGTCTTTAACGTGACCCAGTGCAAAGGCGGCGCCGTGGATATGGGCAAATATGAAACCAGCGCCGGCCTCAGTAAAATCGGTGTCGTCGGCGGATCTGACATCACTACCGAATCGGCCGTTACCAAGCTGATGTACCTGCTTGGATGCGGTTATTCGGCCGAAAGTGTGAAACAGCTCCTGCAAACTTCGCTTCGCGGTGAAATGACAGTTTGAAGTGTCAATAATATTCCTACCTTTGCAACCCGAAATTCTGCATAGCCTGTCATAAGCAATTGTTTCACCGACACGCTGCGCAAGTTTCGCCGGTACCTGGAGAGGTGTCCGAGTGGTCGAAGGAGCACGCCTGGAAAGTGTGTGTACGCCAAAAGTGTACCCTGGGTTCGAATCCCAGTCTCTCCGCACAAACCCTTTGCAAATTCTGATGATCAGGATTTTCAAAGGGTTTTTTATTTTATTTTTTTCCGGGACCGGAAATCCTGGATCAAGCTGAATTCCAGGGTGAAGGTCACATTTCGCATTTCGCAATTCGCATTTGACATGTCACATTTGACCTTTGACATTTCATGTATAAGTGATAGGTTTGTTGATAAGTTATTGAATGTGAGATGTGAAAAATTAAATGCGAAATCTGAAATCTGATATCCGAAATTCCGTTCCCAATGGGAATTCCTATTGATCCGTTCTTATCTTTGTAAAGGTTTTTTACAATTTCTCCACGCAATACCGATAACTCCACGCATGAGCAAGACACTGAAGTTCCTTTTTTTCCTTATCGTTTCGGCCCAGGCTGGTTTTGCCCAGCCACAAACGAAACCCGCCGCTGCCGGTAAACCCCCGGTAACGGTCTACTATTTCCACCCGACCGAACGCTGCCCGATCGATCAGTCAATCGAAGAAAATACCCGCAAACTGATGCAATCGGATTTTGCCAAAAACATCAAGGATGGAACTGTCAAAATGCTGATATTGAATACGGATGATAAGGCCAATGCAAAAACAGTCGCCAGGTTCAGCATGAATGCCCAGGCCCTCTACCTCGTGAAAACGGAAAAGGGTAGGGAGGTGAAAATTGACCTGACCGAATTTGCTTTTTCCTATGGTCTCAGCAACCCGGCGAAATTCAGGTCAAGGCTGAAGGATGAGATCATAAGTGCGTTAAAATAGAGAGATAGCGGTTGCCCTGGCACCTTCTTTTCATGGCAAGGTTGAAAATGGGAAGAAAAAAACCTGGCGCATTTTTCGGATTAATGGAATATTGTATCTTTGAATGAAATTGAATGTACTAATTTCCTGACAATGCGGTTAAAAACACTTCATGCTGATTCCATAAAAGGATTTCAGCAATCTTTTACCGATGTAACCAGTGATGGATTTCTCCCTACGGTGGCCATGGTTTTCGCATCTGTTGAACTTGACCTGGCTGCAATCGGTTCCTTTCTCAGCGCCAGGAACATCCAGGTTTTTGGCTGCAGCTCATGCGGCGAATTTCTATACGACAACCGTGAACAGGTCATCACCGAAGGCGCCTTGGTTTGCCTGTTACTGGATCTTGCACCCGGAACCTATGGGCTTCGGCAGTTTGACGGCCATGGCATCGGCTCCTTTGAACTTGGTGCCACAATCGGGGAATGGCTGGGCGGCACTTTTTCGAAGCCGGCACTGTTTGTTCTTGCCAGTGGCCTGGATACCGACGGGGAGCAACTGGTTCGGGGAATCCAGCATTCGGCAGGCGATGGGATCCGGATGTTCGGCGGCCTTGCCGGCGACGATGCCAGGTTTCATGAAACGTTTGTTTTTTCTTCAGGCACGGTATTGAATCATGGGGCGATCGCCCTTGCCCTCGACCTTGACCATTACGATATCAACGGAATCGCCTCCAGCGGCTGGGTTGGTATCGGAGCCGACAAGCTTATTACCCATTCCACAGGGAATATCGTATATACGATTGACGGCGCTCCTGCCCTTGATGTTTATAAGGAATACCTGAGCGTAAAAGATGAGGATCTTCCCGAAATCGGGATTGAATATCCGCTGATGATCAAAAAACCGGGGAAGCAGGATGTACTGAGGGCCGTCATCAATGTTGACCGGGAGAAACGATCCCTGATCTTTGCAGGTTCGGTTCCGGAAGGATCGGTAGTCTCATTTTCAAGCTCCCCCGGTTTTGAGGTAATCGATTATACCAAAAACAAGGTGGAAGAGTTTTATATGACGCATCCCCGCGCGGATGTCTTAATACTCTTTTCATGCATGGCGCGGCACAGCGCACTCGGACCCGCAATCTCGGAGGAGATCGACGATGCCTGGGCCAAATGGAATATCCCCCTGGCAGGTTTCTTTACCTACGGGGAGATCGGCAACAACTATACCGCTGCCTGCGATTTTTATAACCAGACCTTCACCCTCGTTGCGCTAAAAGAAAAATAGCATGTCGCAAAATGTGGAATTCCTTGCCGAGCTTATCCGGAATATTAAAACCGGTGTTGACTTTGAGCGTGAGCGGGAGTTCATCCTGGAGGAACTCAGGAAGATTAATGAGGAACAGGAAAAGTTTATCTTCAAATATCAACGGTCAACAAAGGAAAAAAACATCCTCTCCTCGCTGTTGACCAGGACCTCGTTCGATCTGAAACAGGTTTCCAACCGGTTGGGCGTGCGTGCCGAAGAGCTGTCAACCTTGCTCACCACCATTCCCGCGTATGTGTTTTTTAAAGACATACACCTCAATTACCTGATTGTTAACAAGGCTTTTTCCGAACTGGTGGGTGTGCCTGCGGGGGAGATCATCGGTAAGCATGCTGCGGAGCTTTTCGGAATCGATAACAACGAGGATTACAATGAGAAGGAACGCCAGGTAATCCAAGAAGGAGCCGCCTTTTACGATATTGAAGAACAGGTGGAGCGGAACCACCATCAGTTTTGGGTCAATACCAACATGGCCCCGATCCGGAACACGGATAACGAGATCATCGGATTGATCGGAATATCGTGGGATATTACCGAACGAAAACAGCACGAGCAGGAATTACGCACCGCCAAAGAACATGCCGAAGCAGGAACCATGGCGAAAAATGAGTTTATCGCCAGCGTGTCGCATGAGTTCCGCACACCGATGGCAGGGATCCTCGGGCTTTCCGATATCCTGAAAAACACACCGCTCTCAGCGGAGCAGATGGACTTGCTGAAAGGTATCATCTCTTCGGCAGAAGGACTCCTGGTTTTAGTCGACGACGTGCTTGACTTCTCCGCCATCGAAGCAGGGAAGATGAAGCTGGATGTCCAGCCGTTCATTCTTCAGCGTGTACTGAACGAGATCTCCCTCGTGGTAAACCTGAAAACCCGGGAAAAACTGCTTGATTTTGAGATTACGATGCAACCTGGTATCCCCGAGGTTCTTATTGGTGATGCGCTGCGTGTGCGACAAATACTGCTTAACCTGTCGAACAATGCCGTCAAATTCACCGACAGGGGCTCGGTCAAAATCCGTGTTTCGGTCGCTGACAAGTCGGCTGTCAGCGCAACACTGAGGTTTGAGGTGGCCGATTCAGGGGTCGGGATTGCGGAGGAGGCAATGGATTCCCTGTTCAAGGTTTTTTCCCGTATCAAGCAGGATAATTCAAAACTTACATCCGGGACAGGGCTCGGCCTCTCTATCTGCCGTAAACTCACCGACCTGATGGGTGGCGAAATCGGGGTACAAAGCAAAATCGGGGAGGGCTCCCTGTTTTGGTTCACCCTGCCCTTCCAGCTTCCCGCCCCGAAAATTGAAAAACCCGGGATTCAACCGCCTGCCCACCTGCAACCCTTTGCCGGTTTACACGTCCTGGTAGCCGAGGATAACCCGATTAACCTGCGTATTGTCGACTTTCAGCTGCGGAAGATGGGATTTTCGGTTGACCCTGTCATAAATGGCCAGGAGGCCTTTGATAAATTTTCTCAGAACCGGTACGACCTGATCATTCTCGACATCCAGATGCCTGTCATGGACGGTTACCAGGTTGCCAAAAAAATCAGGGAATCAGAATTGGTTTCAGGCAGTCATACCCCCGTAATTGCCCTTACAGCCAATGCCATGAAAGGCGACAGGGAGCAGTATCTCGCGGCCGGCATGGATGAATATGTGAGCAAGCCCTTTACCCATGAATCGCTGCTCACCGCGATAAACAACCTCCTGAAATAACCATCTTGTCTTTTCTTCCCGGCTGCAGCCGGATTTCTGTTAATTTACCTGGATTTCAGTGTCCGGAAACTGATCAGTTCCCTGGTCTCTTCATCATACAGGCGCAGGCTGAGGGTGCTGAAACTCTCCCTGACCGTCAGGGGTTTTATTTTGCTGAAGAGCGGGTTTTCCCGGTGACACCGCGACAGGTTGTAATTGGGGATCATGGGGCTCAGATGATGGATGTGATGAAATCCGATATTGCCCGAAAAATATTGCAGGATCCTGGGGAGCTTGTAAAAGGAACTCCCCTCCAGCGCCACCTTCTGATAGTCCCAAGCCTCCTTTCTCGCCCAATAGGGCGGATCAAACTGGTGCTGGACATAAAAAAGCCAGAACCCGAAGAAACCGGCGATCGAGATGACGGGCAGCTGGATGAGGATGAAGGCCTTTGTGCCAATCAGCAGGCAGATGGAGGTGGCAACAATCGCCAGTCCCGCATTGGTGAGATAAACACTGAGCCGGCTCTTTCTGTTCATCTCCTTTTTTGTAAACCGGTTGCCGATAATGAAGACAAATGGCGCACCTATTAAAAACATGGTAAGGGGATGCCTGTAAAACCGGTAGACGATTTTCCCCCAAGGCTTGCTTTCCCTGTATTCTTCAACCGTCATGGTCCACACATCGCCCACCCCCCGTTTGTCAAGGTTGCCGGCCGTATCGTGATGAATCTCATGGTTTTTCGACCAGTGATAATAGGGTGTGAAGGTCAGTATCCCGATGAAAAGCCCAACCGCATCACTGATCCTTTCCGATCTGAAAAAGGAACCATGGCCGCAGTCGTGGTATATGATAAACAGCCGGACTAAAATTCCCGCTGTGGGAATGGCCAGCCCCAGGGTGAGCCAGTAAGATAGCTTCAGGGAGAAAACCATCAGGATCCATCCTGTAAAATAGAGGAAAAGATTGGTGGAAAACTGCACCCAGCTTTTTACCGGGTCAGGTTGATTGTATTGCCTGACAACCCTGATCCAGGAGTTGTCGCGGGGTGGGATATTTGGATTATTAAAATTCATTGATCTGATATTAACGATAATACAAAGGTACGACATATCAGGCGGGGGCGCTTGTTTTATTTTTTGCGACAAACCGGGAAACCCGGCAACCGGCCTGTTGTATGTCCTGTACCGTTTTTTCCATTGTTCTTTTCCCGAAAAAACCAGTTCAATACCCTGTTGAAAGCGGATCGGGAAAAACAGGGCATAATTTTTGCTGTTCCTTTATGCCAGCGGAATACGGGGAAAATGGTTAAAGAACCGCCTCCTGGTAACGGGCAATCAACCTTCTTCGGTTTAATTTTCTTAACTTTGTAAAAACAACCTGACCATGGGGACAAATTCAAAGTATAACTTTATATGGAGTGACCTCGGTGATATCGAGATGGGAAGACCTAACCTGGGAACCTCCACGCATGTGCTGGTATACCGGCTTATGCAGTATACAATGCGTGATGTACTCGAAAAGCACATGGGACCTGAAAAAACAAATGAAATGTTTGTAGAGTCAGGATTCAAAGCCGGATCGGAATTTTGTAAGAATGCCCTGGATCTGACACTTGGTTTCGATGGTTTTATTGCCGTTTTAGCCGAAACGCTCGAAAAATTCGGCATGGGCATACTCCGGGTTGAGAAGGCTGAAATGGAAAAACTATCTTTTGTCTTCACGGTATCCGAAGACCTAGATTGTTCCGGGCTTCCTTACAGCGGCGTTGCTTTTTGCGATTATGACGAAGGCTTTCTTGCAGGGATCATGCATGCCTATACCGGGCAGCATTTTAAGGTCAGGGAGGTTGACTGCTGGGGTACCGGAGAACGCACCTGCCGCTTTGAAGTTGATCACGTCAGTCACTAATCCTTCATGATGTCTGACATGGAACAAAACATACTGGGAACGCTGAACCAGGTTATCAAAAATCTCATTTCAGGTAAACTGGATGCTGCCGCCGGCCTGGCGGGCAAACTCGAACCGGTGTTGTCGGAACAGCCTGAAGGACCCGAATTTTTTCAGAATCTTACAAAATTCATCCGTCAATACCACGATGGTGCCGGGTTTGTCACAGCCCTGGCCAGCGGCAATCTTGCGGTTCCTCCTCCCGGCGACCTCCTGCATGAAAATTACCTGATCGCCCAATATAAACAGGTTCACTCGAACCTGAACCACCTGACCTGGCAAATGCAACAAATTGTCAAGGGGGACTTTAACCAAAAGGTCAGATTTTTGGGTGAATTTTCAGTTGCATTCAATAACCTGATTGAATCTCTGCGTGAGAAAAAGCTGATGGAGGATCAGATTGCCCTCCAGTTCCAGCAGCTGCGGGAGCTGATTGCCGAAAAGGATAAATTTTTCTCCATCATAGCACACGACCTGCGGAACCCCTTCAACGCATTCCTGGGCTTTACGGAAATGATGGTAGAAGAGCTGCCCACCATGTCGCCCGATGACCTTGACAATATTGCCCAGCATATGAGAAAATCGGCAGTCAACATATACCGGCTGCTTGAAAACCTTCTGGAATGGTCGATGCTGCAAAGGGGGATAACGAATTTTAATACTGAAACCATACGGTTGAAACCCCAGGTGATGGAATGTACATCCTTGATCCTTGACCCTGCAAAGCAGAAAAATATTGAGCTTTGTTACGACATCCCTGAGGAAACCGAGGTGGAGGCTGATATTCATATGCTGGAAACCGTTGTCAGGAACCTGGTTTCCAACGCGGTAAAATTTACCGAACCCGGCGGGAGAGTGACCATTTCCGTGGAGTCAGTGCCCGGCAGTCCGGTTAAGATTTCCATCAGGGATACCGGTATTGGCATGAGCCGTCAGCTGATGGATAATTTGTTCAGGCTTGATGTCCAGACAAACAGAAGGGGCACGGGAGACGAACCCAGCACAGGGCTCGGCCTGATCCTCTGCAAGGATTTTATTGAAAAACACGGGGGGGAACTGCGGGTGGAAAGCGAGGAGGGAAAAGGTACGGTGTTTTCCTTTACGATTCCCGGTAAATTTGCAGTCCCTCTTACGCCTCCGGTTTAACCAAAACCTCCCAGGTAACCACCATCGCTTTTTTATAAACATAGGCAACGCCGCAATACCGCTCCTGGGAGAGTTGCACTGCCTTGTTCAGCTGCGCCATATCGAGATCCTTGCCCGAAAATTCAAAAACAAGATGCATGTTTTCATAATGTTTTGGATGCTCCTCGGTAACGTCGGCCGATACCCTGATATCCAGCGAGGCAAATTCAACCCGCATTTTTTTTAATATTGAAACGACATCCATGCCACTGCACCCGGCAATGGAGGCAAGCATCAGCTCCTTCGGACGCGAGCCCTTATCCTCTCCGCCTGCGGCAGGATGGGCGTCCATAATCACATGATGCCCGCTCACCGTGGCGTCGAACATCATATTCCCTTTCCAGGAAGTTTCCACTGAACTTTTCATAGTTGATTTTTGTAATTGGTTAACGGTGTAAAGTTACGGTTAATTCATGCAGACCGGAACAATCGATGGGTTGCAATACCCCGGGGCAAATGATGGAAAAAAAAGGAGGCTGTCTTCTTTGCAAAAGACAGCCTCCTTAACGGATTCCACATTCAGCCTGGGTTTCCGTGCGAACTATTCGATCACCAGTTTCTGAACTGTTGTCTCCTTTTCAGTTTGCACCTTTACCAGGTAAAGTCCTTTGGGAAAGCCGGTCATATCGATCTTCCCGGAAATGGAGGAGAAGTTGCAGGATTGCTGCAGCATCTTTTTTCCCTGCATGTCCGTAATAACAACCATTGCTTCATTTACGGGTTGTCCGTTATATTTCAGTGTAAATACTCCCGATGACGGGTTTGGCGTGATGACCAGCCTCATCCCGTTTTGTAGATCAGCCAGGCCAGAAGGACCGTCAAAATGAATATGACGGGTACTGACGGCAGCGGTGGTGCAGGGGTTTTGAGCCGAAGCCGTCAAGGTTAGGGTGATGTTGCCTGCTGTTTTATCGGCGGTGCTGGGAAAATAATGTCCCGAAAGCATGGTTGCATCGCTGAAGGTGCCCGATCCTGAAGTGGTCCAGAGAATGGCTGAATAGTGGGCGGCAGTGCCGTTGTAAGGAACCTGGGTCGTAACATAGGGACAAATGGTGTCGGTTCCTGCGGCTGCGGTTGCCGGTTCATTGATGGCCACATTGGCAAAAGCGTCGGCAAACAGGGATCCATCCGTAACGTGTACATTATACTGGGTGGCTACTACCGGAGAAACAACCGGGTTTTGCAGCGTGGAGGTAAACCCGGCAGGGACCGAGGTCCAGGAATAGCTGTAATTTCCGGTTCCGCCTGCAGGATAAACATTAAGCTGTGCGGTTTGCCCGGCACAGATAAGAGAAGGGATGGCACTGGCCGTTGCAGTAAGGGGAACCAGGGATACGGTGACTGTCACGGAATCTTTTTTTGTTGAACTGCCATCGTTCACATTGACCAGGTATTTTGTGGTGACCATAGGTTGAACGGTAGGGCTTTGTGCCCCGGAGGTAAAACCGGCTGGTTGAGACGTCCATGCATAGGTATAGACCCCGGTGCCTCCCGATGCGATCGCATTCAACTGGGATGACTGGCCGGTAGTAATCGAGGTTGGATTCGCGGTTGCAATAACCGTGAGGGGAGCAGGGATGTTCACGGTAACCGTGGTATTTCCCTGGGCTGTGCCGGAACCGTCGCTGACCGTCACCGTGTATTGTGTGGTGACCGCCGGGTACACAACGGGACTTTGCTGGGTTGAACTGAATCCGGCCGGTGAGGAGGACCATGAGTAGGTATAGGTGCCAGTGCCTCCCGATGGGGCGGCATGTAATTGTGAAGACCCGCCCTGGTTTATGGTTGACGGCGTTGCCGTGGCGACAACTGCAAGCGGAAGGACGAGGTTCTCCTGGATGGTGATGTTTTCCAGCTTGGTATTGGGTTCACCTACCGTGATGGCAGCATAGAGGATCACATTTCCCGTACCAGCTACCGGTGCGGTCCACGTGAACGACCATGATGAGGTTCCTGAAGAGGCGCCTGCTGAAGTGTGGGTTACATATTTTGTTCCGCCAACCAGTTTGCTGCCCGTCCCGGCCGCCAAAACACCGAGCTGGGTTCCCGTTGCATTCTGCGGGGACAATTCAAATCCCTTCTTGCCGGTTCCCGTAGCGGTGACCGTAACGGTATAGGAGGTGCCGCCAACATAACCGGTAGGCGGGATATTGGAGGTGATCCAGCCACTTACTGTGACGGCCGATCCTCCGTGGCAACTGACGCAGTTATGGCCGTCGCCCGGCGATCCCGTATAACCTGATGGGGCACCGCTTGAGTGCGCAAAAACAGGGGTCGTAAAGATAACGCTCACAAGGAGGGTCACCATCATCATTGCAAAAAATCGTAAGGCCTCTTTTTTCATAAACAGATCAGATTTCGTTTGACATTAAGTGGGTTTAATTGTTAATTGTTTAACAAAAATATGTGATTTTACAACATGTTTCATTGTTATTTTATTCACAATCATGGCAATACATAATACATATGGTGCACATGTCATATCTGTCGCGGGATCAGGGCGTCTGTTTAGAGTTAATCTAAATTTCAGACCGCTGTTAAAAGACCGGGTTCTGACATCAGGTTCCCTGTAAAACCTGGTTTCTGATAAAGATTTCACAGTAACCGCATATGGCGTGAGGAGGCAGGATAAAGGGTAATTAGCAGCAATGGCAGGATTGCCGGTTGTAAGGGAATATGGATTTGGAAATGCCCGGGAGGAGGGAAATGGATAAAAAAATACCCCGCAGCGGACTGCAGGGTATTTGTAAGCCTGAATGCTATAGGCTGAATATGGCGGTATTAATCAATAACGAGTTTCCGTACGCGGGATTCCTTATCTGTCTGGATTCTGACCAGGTAAATCCCTTTGGGATACCCGGTCATGTCGATCTGCTGCGGCTCGGGCGAGGCGCTGTTAAAGGTATTCTGCATGATCCTTTTTCCCTGCATGTCGGTGATCAGGATGCTGGCATCTTTTCCTTCAGAACCGCTGATACGGATTGAAAACAGTCCGGTGGAGGGGTTTGGGGAGATGGTAAGATCAATCACATTCTGCATGTCAGCAATCCCGGTCGGACCATCAAAATGGATATGCCTGACACTGACGGCTGGGGTGGAACAGGGCGACAGGGCAGCGGCGGTAAGGGTGAGGGTGATGTTGCTGCCGGTTTTATCTGCCACACTCGGATAGTAAACACCGCTGAGCGCTGTTGCAGCGCTGAAAGTACCGGTACCTGATGTGGTCCAGAGTACCGAAGTATAATTTGAAGCGGTGCCGTGCAGGGGAACCTGTGTGGTTGCATAGGCGCAGGTGGTATCATTCCCGGCAGTGGCTGCGGCAGGCTGATTCACGGTTACATTGGTGGATGGATCGGCGGATTGGGTGCCATCGGTGACATGAACATAATATTGTGTTGCAACGGTTGGGGAAACCACCGGGTTGGGAAGGGTGGAGGTAAAACCTGCCGGAACGGATGTCCATGCATAGGTATAGGTTCCAGTGCCGCCTACGGGAAAAACATTGAGCTGCGATGTCTGGCCGGAACAAATGGTCGATGGGTTTGCAGAGGCTGTTGCGGTGAGGGGCGCCGCAGATACGGTTACAGTAACCGAATCCTTCTTGGTCTGGCTTCCGTCATTTACATTTACCAGGTACTTGGTGGTTACCGTCGGCTGACAAGTCGGGCTCTGGGCACCGGAGGTAAAACCTGCAGGCTGTGAAGTCCAGGAATAGCTGTAAGTGCCCGATCCGCCGGATGCGATGGCATTTAATTGTGAGGTCTGGCCGGAGGTGATGGCGGTCGGGCTTGCGGTGGCGATTACCGTTAGCGGTGCAGGAATGTTAACCGTTACGGTGGTGCTGCCATTGGCTGATCCACTGCCGTCGCTGACCGTGACATTGTACTGCGTGGTTACGGATGGCGTAACCACCGGGTTTTGGATGGCGGAGGTAAATCCGGCGGGAACCGAGGTCCACGAATAGGTATAGGTGCCGGTGCCTCCCGATGCTGTGGCATTCAGTTGTGATGAGTTGCCCTGGACGATGGTGGAGGGGGTTGCCGATGCAACGACGGCCAAAGGCAGTGCGGAATACTCATTGACAACGATATTTTCCAGTTTTGTATTCGGCTGTGAAACAACCGCTGCCATATAAAGATGAACAGGACCGGTACCTGCGGCAGGCGCCGTCCATGAAAAAATCCAGGTCGACGTGCCCGAAGATGCGCCGGCAGCGCTGTGGGTTACATACTTTGTCCCTCCGACAAGCTTGCTGCCTGTACCGGCGGCCAGTGTACCCAGCTGGGTTCCCGTTACGCTCTGGGGTGAAACTTCAAAACCCTTCTTCCCGGTTCCCGTCGCTACCACGGTGATCGTATAGGTCGTACCGGCAGTATAACCCTGGGCCGGGACGTTGGTGGTAATCCAGCCGGTAACATTCACCGCTGAACCACCATGGCAACTCGTACAATTCTGACCGTCGCCGGGCGATCCTGTATAACCTGCAGGGGCGCCGTTGGAATGCGCAAAAACTCCGGAAGTGAAGGCAACCGAGAAAACCAGGGTGCCGATTAAAAAGGCAAAAAATCGTAAAGACTCTTTTCTCATATTTTTTTCGGATTTTGGGTTAAAAAACTCATTTAAATCACAATAATGCGCAAAAATATGGGAAATTTCATCAGCGTTGATTGTTATGCAATTCACAATCAATTAAATATAGAGTAAATATGGTGCATGTTTCATATCTGCCATACCTTTCAAGCCAATGTTTAGATTACTTCTAAATTTTTTTGCACCAGTTTTTGGACCAAAGTACGGGTGGTTTTCTTTGTAATTTTGCAGGGCAGAATCAAGAACCATTAGTAATAACAGTGGTTTTCGTTCAGAACCAGGGGGGAAATCCGGGTTTGTTAAATGCAAAACAGTATTTCCCGGCAGGATCTTTTTTTCAGCCGGATATATTTACAGTCTGCAAAGAATTTTTAATTTCGGCCACGGATTTTTCATCTTTCATTTTCATTAAAAACAGAACAAACGTTCATCTCTTACCCGTATGAAGAAAATCACCCTACTATGCATGGCATTATTCCTGGCAGGGGCCATGATGGCCTCGTTGCCGGTTCCGGCTCCCAGGATACTGCTCTATTATTTTCACTATGAAAGGTGCAATAAAACATGCGCCAATGTGGAGAAAGCATCCCGCGATGCAGTGATGACACTTTACCCGGTAAAGGTTAAAAGGGCGGAGTTTGTTTTTAAAAGCTACAATCTTGATGAAAAGGAGGGAGCTGCCATGGCTGCAAAATACCAGGTCAAGGGAAAAACCCTGATCCTGATCATTGATGATAAAAGGGCGGACCTGACCAGAATGGCATTCAAACACGCCGATAAACACCCCGAAAAGATTGCGGAGGAGCTTAAACTGGCCGTTGAAAATTTGTTAAAATAACCGTTCATAAAGGAAAGCGGAGGTAATATTGCGTAAATTTGCAGGTTATAACCCTTTCTGCCATGGACGATTTAGCAACGCTGCGGAACCTTGTTCTTGCACCCTATATCCTCAAAGCAACTGCCCTCATCGGGATCAAGCGAAAAGTCGGAGGCAACCAGTTCCGGCATGTTTTTGCAACACTCGGTATTTTGCTTGATTACAAATTATTTCACGATGCCGTACTGCTGAAGGCCTCCTTATTGCATGATTTCCTGGAGGATTTACCGGCCTCCCAGGTCGACGAAATCCGTTATATAGACCATGACGGTGCACGGGTCGTGGAGCTGGTGCTTGAGGTGACCCAGCGGCCGGGTGAACTCAAGTGCGACTATCTGCAACGTGTGCTGGAAACGGGTTCGGTGAATGCGAAAATCCTGAAATGTGCCGACCGGATCAGCAACCTTACCGACCTGCACCTCGACACCCATACCAGCGGGAAGATCTCTGAATACCTTGACCAGACTGAAATGTACCTTCTTCCAATGGCCCTCGAGGTGAATGCAAACATGCATTTCGAACTTTCCGACCTGGTAGCCCGCCGGCGTGCCTTGTGTGCGAAGTAAGGTTACCCGTGGAAATTTAACCTGACCGGGTTTGGAAACATTTGCAGATAAGATTATAGGATTCAACGAAGCACTTGATTTTTCAGGGATTTTGCCTGAGGGCATCAGCATCATGAACCCTTTCAGGGATAATGAAAACATTCTTCCCGTCTCATCCGCATTTTATCGGAAATATTACAGTGACCAGCTTCCCCGGCACCTGATCCTGGGGATCAACCCCGGGAGGTTTGGAGCGGGTGTTACGGGGATTCCCTTCACCGACCCGAAGCGGTTGATTGAAAAGTGCGGCATAGCCTATCATGGAGAAATGAAACATGAACCATCCTCTGTTTTCATTTATGAGATGATCGATGCATTTGGCGGACCGGTTGCCTTTTACGAAAAATTCTATATCAATTCAGTTTGCCCGCTGGGTTTTACCGCAACCGGGAATAACGGGAAGGAGGTGAATTGCAATTATTATGATTTCCTCCCCCCCGGCCGTGCTGCCGTGTCCAGTCCTGTTTACGGTTTCATTGTCGAAAACATTCAGAAACAAATCGGAATGGGAGTTGAAACAGATATATGTTATTGTTTCGGCAACGGTAAAAATGAAAAATTTCTTCGTACGCTGAACGCCGAAAAACATTTTTTCGGGAAGATCATCGCCCTTGAACATCCCAGGTTTGTGATGCAATATAAAGCCAGGTCGAAACCGTTATACATCGATAAATATCTTTCCGCGTTTAATCAAATAAGCTGCTGAAGGGCTCTCCCGGTGATGGATCATGGTCCGCCAAAACCATTTCAGGGGAATCATTTTTAGGCGAGTTCACCAGTTTTGAAACCGGGTAGGCCTCCATCAGGTCGGCCGGAAAGGGTTTCAACAGCCCGGTGAGAGAGGGATCAGGCCGTGGCGACAACCATGACTTTTCCTCTGCCCGCGGGATGATTACCGGCATCCTGTCGTGGATCCCCGCCACCAGTTCATTCGGGGCGATGGTAATGATCGTGAAGGTTTGGATGATCTCACCGTCACCGCTCACCCATTTATCCCAAAGCCCGGCAAAACAGAAGGGTTCCCCGCTTTTTAACCGGATGTGGTAAGGCGTCTTCAGGGCATTCCGTTTCCATTCGAAAAACCCCGTGGCAGGCACCAGGCACCTGCGATTGCGAAAGCAGTTTTTAAAAGAGGGTTTTTCCTCCAGGGTTTCAGCCCTGGCATTGATCAGTTTATTCCCGATCGAGGCATCTTTTGCCCAGGAGGGGATCAGACCCCAGCGGAAAAAACTGAGCTCCCCCGGCAGCTCATTGGAAATCACCGCCAGGCTCTGCATAGGGGCACAGTTGTACCTGGCTTTGTAGATGGCAGTCCTGACCCGCAGTCCAAAACGCTCGAGAATCAATGCATCTTCAATGGCAAAGGAATAGCGTCCGCACATAGGGTTGCTTTAAACAGCCGTAAAATTACGCAGAACAATAATTCTTTGTTAAATTTTCTTCCATGGTTGGTGATGGCGAATGAAAATGTTATTTTTGATCAGGATTTATTTTTGCCTAATGAAGCATTACAATATCATTATAAGCGGGAAAGTTCAGCGCGTTGGATTCCGGTTCTCGGCCATGGAGGCGGCAATTCGGTTTTCAATCAACGGCTTTGTCAGGAATTCGGGGTATGACAAGGTTTATATCGAGGCAGAAGGGGACGATGACAGGCTGGACCTGTTCCTTTCCTGGTGTCGTAAAGGTCCGCTGGGGGCACACGTTGAACAGGTGGAGCTGCAGGAGGCCCCTGTCAGGAATTTTGCCAGGTTCGATATTGTCAGCAGGGTTGAATGAGATGGACCAGGTCCCCGATGTGTCATGATTTGCCAGGATCAGTTTTTCCGGCGATCACAATTACAATTTCCCCCTTCACCGTTTTCTTTTCAAAATAGGCGATCAATTCCTGAAGGGAGCCACGGATATTTTCTTCAAACATCTTGGTGAGTTCACGGGAAACGCAGGCATAACGGTCAGCCCCGAAATACTCGGCAAACTGGCCCAGTGCCTTGACAAGCCTGTGCGGGGATTCGTAAAAGATCATCGTTTTCTCCTCGGCGGCTAAACTGGTAAGGCGGGTATGGCGCCCCTTTTTATGGGGAAGAAAGCCTTCGAACACAAAATGATCGGACGCGATGCCCGAATTCACCAGGGCTGGAACGAAAGCGGTAGGACCCGGGAGGCACTCCACATTCAGCTCTGCCTGGATGCAGGCACGAACCAGCATGTATCCCGGGTCGGAGATGGCGGGTGTGCCGGCATCGCTGATGAGTGCACAAACCGCCCCCGCTTTCAGCCGGTCGACGATGTTCTCAATGGTTTTATGCTCATTGAAAAGATGATGGGGGACAAGTTTTTTCTCAATCCCGTAATGCTTCAGCAGGTGGCCCGAGGTGCGGGTATCCTCGGCCAGGATGAAATCAACCTCCTTGAGCACGCGTATGGCGCGGAAGGTGATGTCTTCAAGGTTGCCGATAGGGGTGGGTACGATATATAACTGGGTGGCCGGTCTCATGCGATCATGGTTAGGTATTCATCACCAGTTTGAATCCCACGCCATGGACGTTCAGCAACTCAACCCTGGGGTCGCCTTTCAGGTATTTGCGCAGTTTGACAATGTAAACATCCATGCTGCGGGCATTGAAGTAACTGTCGTCGTTCCATATTTCGTTTAGCGCCGTAGGCCGGTCCAGCACTTCATTGGCATGGGTGCAGAGAAGCCTGAGCAGCCCTGCCTCCTTTGATGTCAGTTTTTGTTCTTTGTTTTTGCTGATCAGGGTCTGGCGGTTGTAATCAAAGGTATAGATGCCGATGGTGTAGGTGCTGTCGGCCCCGGCGGGTTTGGCGGTTTCATCGGTGCGGCGCAGGATGGCATGGATACGCAGCAGCAGCTCCTCCATGCTGAAGGGCTTGGTGATGTAATCATCGGCGCCGATTTCAAATCCTCTCAGTTTATCTTCCTGGAGGGCCTTGGCTGTGAGAAAAAGGATAGGGATCTTCTTATTAACGGCCCTGATCTCGGAGGCAACTGTAAACCCGTCTTTCACCGGCATCATGATATCGAGAATACAAAAATCAAACTCCTTCCGGGCAAAGGTGTCGGTTGCCTCCTGGCCATTGACACATAAGGTTGTGGCATAACCCTTTGCCTCCAGGTAGTTCTTCAGGATATTCCCAAGGTTACGGTCATCCTCGGCCAGCAGCAGCCTGATTTGTTGTTTATCCATATTGTCTCTTTTTTATCTGAACCCCTTGGTATACCGGGTTTTTTTCTTTTTCATCACCCCGGTGTTGCCGGGGAAAAATGAAATTGGCTGCAGGATTTCTGCCGGCGCGGTTTATATCCTGGCGCGAAAAGGTTCCGTCGTCAAACCTGATATCCAGTCGTGATTTTTTGATTATGGTTTATAAACGGGAAAGATACAAAATTATTCTTTGATGAAAAACGGCAGGAATACCCTGAATTTTGTTCCCCTGTTCACTTCGCTTTCCAGGCTTATCTTGCCATGGTGCTCCTCCACAATGGCTTTTACATAGCTCAGACCCAGCCCGAAACCACGCACTTCATGGATGTTGCCGGTCGGCACCCGGTACAACTTGTCAAATATCTTTTTTTGTTCCATCTTGCCTATACCGATACCGTTGTCTTCAATGACCATCACGATACCGTTGTTTGCATTCTCGGTGCTGATGCGGATCAGCGGCTTGCGGGGCGAATATTTATTGGCATTGTCGAGAAGGTTGTACACCAAATTGGTAACATGTACTTTGTCGCCTTCAATCTTCGAATGGCTCGCCCCGAAATTCCTGATGATTTCGCCATCCTTGATCTCCACTTGGATCCGCAGATTCTTGATCACGTCGGTTATGATTTCGTGGAGGTCGATCTTTTCCTTGTTCATCTTCAGCTGTCCCTTGTCGATCACCGCCGTTTGCAGGATTTTCTCCGCCATCCCCGCAAGCCGTTTGTTCTCCTCCTGGATCATCGAAAGGTAGCTGTCGATGATTTCACCCGACTTCCTGATCCCAACATCGCCTAATGCTTCGCAGGCCAGGGAGATGGTCGATATCGGCGTCTTGAACTCATGGGTCATGTTGTTGATAAAGTCGTTCTTCATTTCCGAAAGGCGTTTCTGCCTGAAAATGGTGGTAATGGTATAGGTGAATGAATATACGATCACGATGATGAGGATGATCGAAATAAGGAGCATGCCCCACAGTTCGGTCAGCAGGAACTGTTTTTCCCGTGGAAAAAATATCAGCAGGTATTCGGGGCTGGTATAGATATCGGCCTGGAAAAGCACGAATGCATTGCCTTTCTCGATCAGCTCCTTGCGGTAATTCTGCGAACGTTCCATCAGGAATTCCTGCCGTTCAGGCTTGTAAATGCAGAATTCAAAACGGGTGTCGACCCCGTTCATGTTGAGCTGCAGGGTTATCAGCGAATCCATCTCCTCCTTGGAGATAAAACTGTCGTAAGGCAGGTGGCGGTTGAAGTTCAGCATGCTTTCATACTGGTTGGCAGCCAGCGCCTTGTTTTTTTCCATCCGCTCCACCTTTTGAATTACCTTCACCATCGATTCATTGACGCTGCGCCTGAAATTGGCCTCCTTGATTGCCGAAGCGCTCTGGATCCAATAGATCTGGATGCCCATCAGCCCGATCAGGGCGATGGTCATGGCTATAATCGTTAAAAAGATAATCCGCCTGTTCATTCGTGCAAAGGTATTTAAAATGGGGCGGATTGTTTTAACAATTTTTAACGTATATTAATATTCCTTAACAGTTTCCGTAAGCAGATTGCACTACATTTGCATTGCAAGTTCATCAACAAAAAATATTGATGGCAGTTTGCAGCAGACAACAAATGCCATCGTTCCGATTCAGACATTGTTTATTGATTTTTAAAGTGTGCCCTGGCAAGTGGCACACTTTTTTTTTATCCTTTCCGTTCTATCAACCGTGCCGGGCGAAGGGGGAATTTTGCCTGAAGATACTGAAACCCAATCTGACCTAAATGAAACAACTTAATCTCGACATTAGTAAGCTGAAGCCCTTTATTGATGAGACCTCCCTTGAGGGCATGCAGGAGGAAATTAACAACAGCCACAGGCTTTTGATGAGCCGGACGGGAAAGGGAAATGATTACCTGGGATGGGTTGACCTGCCGTTGCATATGGATGCTGTGCTTGTTGACCGTATCATATCCGACGCCGCAAAGATCAGGCAGATGGCTGAGATTTTCGTGGTGATCGGGATTGGTGGCTCCTATCTTGGATCGAGGGCGGTGATCGATGCCCTGGATAACCCGTTTCAATCGCTGATGGGTGAGAAGGGGTCTCCCCGGATCGTGTATGCCGGGGAGAACCTGAGTGAGGACTACCATGCCCGGTTACTGGCCCTGCTCGACAAAAAGGAATATGCCGTTGCCGTCATTTCGAAGTCGGGAACCACCACCGAGCCCGCCATCGCCTTCAGGCTGATCAGGCAGCATGTGGAGGCCCGGTATGGCAAGGAGGGGGCCCGGGAGAGGATTTTTGCCATTACCGATGCATCGCGCGGAGCCCTGAAATTGCTAGCCGATGCCGAAGGTTATTCCAGTTATGTCATCCCTGATGATGTGGGAGGGCGTTATTCGGTGCTCACCCCTGTGGGATTGCTGCCCATTGCCGTAGCCGGGTTCGACATCCGCCAGTTGCTCGACGGAGCTGCCAGGATGAGGGAAACGGCCGTAAAATCATCCGGCTGTGATGAAAATCCCTGTGCGCGCTATGCCGCCGTTAGGAATATTCTTTACCGCCGGGAGAAGGTGGTGGAGATCCTGGTTGCCTTTGAGCCCAGCCTGCTGTTCATGATCGAATGGTGGAAACAACTTTACGGTGAAAGCGAAGGAAAAGAAAACAGGGGGATATTCCCGGCCGGAGTTACCTTCACGAGCGACCTCCATTCGATGGGGCAATATATCCAGGAAGGCAGGCGGATGCTTTTTGAAACGGTGATCAACGTTGAAACCCCCGTGAACAGGCTTTCGGTGCCAAATGATCCCGAAAACCTCGACGGACTTAATTTCATCTCCGGCAAACGGTTGTCGGAAGTCAACATGCAGGCCGAACTTGGCACCATGCTGGCCCATATCGACGGAGGCGTGCCCAATCTCCGGATCATCCTGCCTGCCATCAATGAATATTACCTTGGACAGCTTATCTATTTCTTTGAATTCGCCTGCGCCCTGAGCGGCTATACACTGGGGGTGAATCCCTTCGACCAGCCGGGCGTGGAGGCCTACAAGAAAAACATGTTTGCCCTGCTTGGCAAGCCGGGATTCGAGAAGGAAACCGCCGAACTGCAGAAAAAGCTGTTATCCTGATCAAGCATCACGTGTCGTGAGTCACGGTTTTTTCAATCACCTCCGGGAAATACCGGTACTCAAGCTGATGGATCTTGCCGGCAAGCGATTCGGGAGTTTCGGCTGAGGCGACAGGGCAGCGCGCCTGGAAGATGATCCTCCCTTCGTCGTAGTGTTCGTCAACGAAATGGATGGTGATACCCGATTCGGTCTCGCGGGCGGCGATCACGGCTTCATGCACCTTCATCCCGTACATTCCCTTTCCGCCGAATTTCGGCAGCAGGGCCGGGTGGATGTTGATGATTTTCCCCCGGAAGGCCTGCAGTATGTTCTGTGGAACCAGCCAGAGGAACCCGGCAAGGACCAGGAAGTCGATCGTGTTTTCTTCCAGCAGTTCAGGTATGCGGCTGGTTTCGTAAAAGTCGCTCCTTGAAAAGACCACCGCAGGAACTCCCAGTGTTTTGGCCCGGGTTAGCACAAATGCATCCGGGTTGTTGCATAATACCATCCCGATGGTAACAGCAGGATGTCCTTCAAAATACTCGATGATCCGTTGGGCGTTGGAGCCGTTTCCCGAAGCAAAAATGGCGAGTCGTAGCATCATAAGCTGGCTGTAAAAAAACAAAAGTACAAAACCTGGCCGATCAGTGTTCAACCTAACCAAATTTAGGCGAAAAATACTGATTTAAAATTATAAGCAGCCGGATTAATGTTAAACTGTGACCCTAACAGATTTTATAGATATCACGAAATCAGGACTGTAGTTTTTTAAACTGTTAAAAAATCATAAAATTTATTGGAGTGTAGAAAGAATATTCTTTTCTTTGCAGTCGTTAAACCAAAAAAGAAATTAACATGTCTGACATTGCAACAAAAGTAAAAGCTATCATCGTAGATAAGCTTGGTGTTGATGAAAGTGAAGTTACAATTGAGGCTAGCTTTACCAATGATCTTGGTGCTGACTCTCTTGATACGGTAGAACTGATCATGGAATTCGAAAAGGAATTCGATATCGCTATTCCGGATGATCAGGCCGAGAAGATCAGCACAGTGGGTGAAGCCATTGCTTACATTGAGAATAACACCAAATAGATTCGTCGTTTCAATGGCGAAGCCTGTTTCGGATGTTTTTCCCAGATTGAATTTAATAAAATTTAACCCCGCACCCAGCGGGGTTATCCATTAACGAATGAACCTAAAATTGTAAAAAGTGGAATTAAGACGAGTTGTAATAACTGGTCTTGGAGCACTTACACCAATTGGAAATTCCGTTACAGAATACTGGAATAATCTGATTGGCGGCGTATGTGGTGCAGGACCTATCACCCGTTTCGATGCTTCCAAATTCAAAACCCAGTTTGCCTGTGAATTAAAGAACTTCAATGCTGAAGATTTCTTTGATCGGAAAGAGGCCAGAAAATTTGACCGCTGTTCTCAATATGGCATTGTGTGCGCCGAACAGGCTGTCAACGATGCCGGTTTTGACATGGCCACCCTCGACCCCGACCGGGTTGGGGTTATCTGGGCTTCGGGTATCGGGGGACTTGAAACCTTTGCTACTGAGGTCACCGCCTTTGCGCTTGGTGACGGAACTCCGCGGTTCAATCCGTTTTTCATCCCCAAGATGATCTCCGACATCACCGCGGGCCATATTTCGATGAAATATGGATTCCATGGCCCCAATTTTGCTACGGTTTCAGCGTGTGCATCCTCGGCCAACGCGCTGGTGGATGCATTCAACTACATCCGGCTGGGAAAAGCGGATGTTTTCATTGCCGGCGGATCTGAAGCAGCCATCACGATGGTTGGCGTTGGCGGTTTTAATGGCATGCATGCCCTTTCGACCCGAAACGACGATCCCATGACAGCTTCAAGACCCTTTGACAAAGACCGCGACGGATTCGTGATGGGTGAAGGGGCAGGCGCCATGATTTTTGAAGAACTTGGCCATGCATTGGCCCGTGGCGCAAGAATTTACGGCGAAATCGTCGGGGGTGGCCTGTCTGCCGATGCTTACCATATCACGGCACCTCATCCCGAAGGACTGGGCGCCATCTTATCCATGCGTACTGCATTGGCTGATGCCGGTCTTACGATTGAGGATATCGACCACATCAATACCCATGGTACCTCAACTCCTGCCGGCGATATTGCCGAGCCGAAAGCAATTGTGAGCCTCTTCGGCGAGCATGCAAAAACAGTCAACATCAACTCAACCAAGTCGATGACAGGTCACCTGCTGGGTGCTGCCGGGGCGATCGAATCGATAGCGACCCTGCTTGCTGTTATCAACGACATCATTCCTCCCACCATCAACCATTTTACGGATGATCCCGAAATCGCCCCGCTGAACTTTACCTTCGGCACGGCACAGAAAAGGGTGGTGAAGTATGCGCTCAGCAATACCTTTGGCTTTGGCGGTCATAATGCAACGGTTATCTTCACGAAATATAAGGCATAAGTTGCTTTGAGGTTCAGTCCTTTTAAAACGGTTCGTGCTGAGATTTCTTCTGACAGACACCTGAAACAAGCCATCAAAAGTATTCTTGGTTATAAGCCGGGCAATATTTCCCTGTATCATCTTGCCTTTCTGCATAAATCGGTCGCCCAGATGACCCTTGGCGGGATCAAGGTCAACAACGAACGCCTGGAATTCCTGGGAGATGCCATCCTGGATGCCGTCACCGCTGACTACCTTTTTAAAACCTTCCCCACCCGGGGCGAGGGATTTCTCACCGAGATGAGATCGAAAATCGTCAGCCGGGCCACACTGAACAAGCTTTCCCAAAAGATGGGAATCGACCAGCTGATCCAGCTCGACGGCTCCTCCTCCGGCACCTTCAGGTCCTTCAAGGGAGATGCATTCGAAGCCCTCATCGGGGCGATGTATCTCGACAAGGGGTATGACTTCACCCGGAAAATAATCCTGGAACGCATCATTAAACACTATTTCAATATTGACGAGCTGGTAAACCAGGAGGTGAACTTTAAAAGCAAAATCATCGAATGGGCCCAGGGAAAAAAGAAACAGGTCCAGTTTAATGTGTGCGACGAGGTGGGATCGGGCTATAAAAAACAGTATGTGGTCGAATTGAGCGTCGATGGCGAGGCCATCGCCCGCGGACAGGATTATTCCATCAAAGGGGCGGAACAAAACGCCGCCGAAAAATCGTGGCAAAAAATAAATGGTGAAAACATTGACCTAGAGCCAAGGAATGGTTAACTTTGTTTTATAAACGAAGCACCTTGTCATGGCTAAAAAAATCCTGATTGACTCAAGGTCCGAATCTGCCCTCTTTACCCTCACGGGGATTTCATGCCATCTCAGGGATTACCACCTTACCTACCTTCTGAATGAGAAACTTGAACTTAACTTTGTCAAGGAGGAGGATTTTATGGGTTTCCCGTTTTTCTGCTGCCGCGATGAAAACGGTTTCAATATCTTTTACCTGATAGGGAATCGCGGTGCCGAGACCTTTCTTTTGCCGGAAATGAAACAGGCTGATTATCTCCTGCTGATTGAAGGCCCGCTGAAAAAAATCCAGGAGGAGAAATTGCTGAAAAATATCCGCAGTATTGAAAAGATCCTGATGACTTTCGGGATCAATATTGAGGGAATCAAAAACTTTACCACCTTCCTGAATGATCTTGAAATTCACTTTATGAATATCCATAAGGAGATAAAACCAAAGTATTCATCATCCAAAAAATAGGAGGAAAAGCCATGTTCGAAGATTTAAAAAAATCAATTGACAAGGGTCTTGATTATGCCTTCATGAATGCTGAAAAGCTTGCGCAATCGGCGAAAGAGCTGGCGCAGGAGCATAAATTGAACAAGGAGGAGGCCAAAAAACTTTTTGATTACCTGCAGACAAAATCAGAAGAGACAAAGAAGTCGGTCGAAGCGGAACTTCAGGTTCTGGTGAAGAATGTCATGAAGAAGATGGAAATTCCTTTGCAGGAAGATATCACCAGGCTTGAAGAGCGGATCAGGGAACTGGAAGGCGCCCGCAAAAAGACCACAAAAGCCAAACCGGCGCCAAAAGAGGCAAAAACCCCGAGAGCCAAAACCAAGAAATAAACCTGAGACCTCCTCCGGGGCTTAAGATTCCGGGGAGAGCCCTGTAATACTTTCCTGACGTGAGAATATCAAGGATTGGACTTGCGGTCCATGAATTGGGCCGGGCAAGGGAGATCATCGGGATCGTTGTAAAATATGGCCTGAGTGAATGGGTCACCAATTCGGGTTTAGGAAAACTGCTGATTTCCAAGAAGCGGCTTGCCCGAATCGAACGGTTCAACCAGTGGGAACGGATACGGATGGCCGTTGAGGAGCTGGGTCCTACCTTTATCAAGTTCGGACAGATCCTGGCCGACCGTCCCGATATCGTTCCGGAGGCGCTGCAGGAGGAGTTGAAGAAACTCCAGGATGAGGCCCAGCCAATGCCCGAAGATATAGCCCTCCGTGAAATCGAAAAGGAGCTGGGGAGACCCGTGGCTGAGATTTTCCTTGAACCCGGTCCGGCGCGCATCGGCTCCGCCTCGATCGCCCAGACATACAGGGCCGCCTTGCTAAACGGTGATGAGGTTTGCATTAAGATCCAGCGGCCCGCAATCGATAAAAAAATCGAACTCGATCTTAACCTGATGAATTTCTTTGCTGCCCGGATGCAGCGGAACAACCCCGACATGGAGGCTGTCAACCTTACTGGTGTCGTTCATGAATTTGGCAAAACCATCAGGAAAGAGCTTGATTTCCACCATGAAGCTGCAAATATTTTCAGGTTCGGGCATTGTTTCAGCGATGATCCTGATATCAGGGTGCCGAGGGTTTATGCCCAATACACCACCAAAAGAATCCTGGTTGAAGAGTATATCAGCGGGATCAAGGTCAGCGACCTTGAATCGCTGCTCTCTTCCGGCAATGATCCGAAACTCATTGCCAGGAAGGCCCTAAGGCTGGTGTTTGACCAGATCTTCACCCATGGCTTTTTTCATGCCGACCCCCATCCTGGCAATATCTTTGTGCTGGAGGGCAATGTCATCTCCTTCATCGACTTTGGCATGATGGGTTCGCTGCAACCCGAACACCTCCAGTTCCTGGGGAAGTATGTGTTGGGATACCTCGACCGCGACCCCCATGCCATGACGGAGGCGTTGCTGCTGGTCTCAGGGAAACGTAACTTTCCGCGGTTCAAGGAGCTGGAATTCCAGATCAGCGAGATGATGGCCCATACCCGTTACCTGACCATCGATGAGATGGATTTCGGGAAGGTTATGAGTGAATCGGTCGATATCCTGGTGCGTTACGGCCTGCGGATCCCGGCCGGGATCTACCTGCTGGTGAAGGCACTGATGGCCATGGAACGGGTCGCGGTAATCCTGGATCCGGCCATTGATTTTGCCCTGGAGATGCACCCATATGCCATCAGGCTCATTGCCAGGCAATTCAGTCCGAAGCAGATTGCAACGGAGATCTTTGAAGCCATCAGGGAATATTATAAACTGGTACAGGAGCTCCCGGCCGACCTGAACGAGATCCTGAACAGGCTCAAGGAGGGAAAATTCAAGACCCAGATAGAGATCAAGGGGATGGAACCCCTTTCCGACCAGCTTGACACCTCCAGTTCAAGGGTATCCATCGCCATCGTCCTGGCTGCCCTGATCATCGGGGCCTCGATCATATCACAATGGGAACAGACCCGCTGGATCGGGGCCATTGTGTTCTGTATAGCAGGCTTGTTCGGATTCTGGCTGCTGGTGAAATTGTTCCGAAGGAATAAGTTCTGAATTCGCCTCTTTTCTTATGGCTGACCAGGAGCAAACCTCCCATTGCATTGCCTGAATTATCCGGCAATCGAAATGGTCATTTTCACATCCTTCAGGGGACGGTCAGACCGGTCTTTTTCGACAGAGGCAATTTTGGTGATCACATCGAACCCGCTGGTAATTTCACCGAAAACCGTGTAGTTGTCGTTAAGAAAATGAGCCCCGGTTTCAGGTTCCACAATATAGAATTGCGATCCTGAAGATGCCTTTGCCGGATTTTCGGTACGGGCTGCCGCCAGGGCGCCTCTTTTATGGGTAAAGGCCTTGTTGAATTCGGCCGGGATTGTGTAACCGGGATCACCCATGCCAAGTTGCTGGCCGGGTTTGGCATTTTTGGAATTGGGGTCGCCGCCCTGGATCATAAAACCAAGGATGACGCGATGAAACAAGGTTCCGTCATAGTAACCTGACTTGGCAAGCTTTACAAAATTGTCGCGGTGGTTGGGAGTCTCATTGTACAGTATTCCCTGCAAATCACCAAAATCGGTATGAATGATAAAAGTCTCTTCCTGCATGATCGTTTGTTCTATAAGTTGTGAATGACAAAAAGTGTAATTTCCCCGGATTTCAAGAGCATCCGGGCGTCGTCCCGTTTGCTGACATTTCATGGTAAGATGGAATATCCTGTCGAACCGGCGCTCCTTAAAAGGCCCCGGTAAACTGCTTTAAGAACCGTACGTCGTTTTCATAAAACAGGCGAAGGTCTTTGATCTGGTACTTAAGCATGGTGATGCGCTCAATACCCATGCCAAATGCAAATCCCGTATAGCTTTTGCTGTCGATCCCGCAATTATCAAGGGCATTGGGATCGACCATGCCACACCCGAGGATCTCAACCCAGCCTGTGTATTTGCAGATATTGCAACCAACGCCGCCACAGATATTGCAGCTGACATCCATCTCACCCGAAGGTTCGGTGAAGGGGAAGTAGGAGGGGCGCAGCCTGATTTTGGTATGTTCGCCGAACATCTCTTTGGCAAAGTACATCAGGGTTTGTTTGAGGTCGGCAAAGGAGACATTCCTGTCGATGTAAAGACCTTCCACCTGGTGGAAGATACAATGGGCACGCGCTGAGATAGCCTCATTCCTGAAAACCCTGCCGGGAAAGATCATCCTGATGGGCGGTTTTGTCGATTCCATGGTGCGGATCTGCACCGAGGAGGTATGGGTACGGAGCAGGATATCGGGATCCTGTGCAATAAAAAAGGTATCCTGCATATCCCTGGCAGGATGATCTGGGGTAAAGTTAAGCGCTGAAAAATTGTGCCAGTCATCTTCGATTTCTGGGCCATCGGCAACCGTATAGCCTATTCTCCCAAAGATCTCGATGATCTGGTTCCTGACAATCGACAGGGGATGCCTCGTACCGGGCTCAATGTGACCCGCCGGGCGGGTGAGATCGGGTTTGGCAGCGGAAACCTCTTCCCGCTGCTCAAACTGCGATTTCAGCTCATCCAGTTTCTGCTGGGCCTTGTTCTTCAGCTCGTTCAGCAACTGGCCAACCTCCCTTTTACTCCCGGCCGGAACGCCTTTAAAATCGTCGAACAATGCCGATACCAACCCCTTTTTGCTGAGGTATTTCAATCGCAACTGTTCAACTTCATCCATGCTGATCGCCCTGATGGTGTTGATTTCGGCAAGCAGATGATCAATCCGGTCTTTCATGGGGGCTGTTATTATTTTGTTACGCGTAATGCGACCTCTTTATTCAACTATTTTCACGGTCATTTTGACATCCTTCAGCGGGCGGTCTGTTCCATCTTTCGGAGTGGAGGCGATCTTGGTGATTACATCAAAACCTTCGGTGATTTCGCCATAAACGGTGTAATTGTTATCCAGGAAATGAGCTCCCTTTTCAGGTTCCACAATGTAAAATTGTGAAGCGGAGGATGCTTTCGTAGGATTTTCTGTACGGGCTGCGGCAAGTGCACCTCTTTTGTGTGTAAAGGCTTTGTTGAATTCAGCCGGGATGGTGTACCCGAGGTCACCGCTGCCGAGTTGCTGACCGGGCTTGGCAGTCTTTGAATTGGGATCGCCGCCCTGGATCATGAATCCCAGGATAACGCGGTGAAACAGGGTGCCATTATAAAATCCGGATTTGGCAAGTTTTACAAAGTTGTCGCGATGCTGGGGGGTTTCGTTGTAGAGAAATCCCTTCATGTCACCAAAATCGGTGTGAATGACAAATTTAACCACCTTCTGCTGGGATTGAGCTTGAGACATTATTGAAACATTAAACATTAAAACTGTTGCCAGTAAGGCCAATGCGATTTTTTTCATAGGTTTTTGATTTTTGAGGAGCAAAAGTACTAAAAAAAGTTTAGATGTGCTGATGTGCTGATGTGCTGATGTGGTGATGTGGTGATGTGCTGATGTGCTGATGTGCTGATTTGTTGATGGGATTTTTAGATTCGCTGATTTTGTGATAAGATAATGTCCTGATGAATTGCTGTGTTGTTAGTGCTGATGTGCTGATTTTTGATGTGCTGATGTGCTGATTATTGATGTGCTGATTATTGATGTGCTGATGGGTTGATTGGATGGGGGGTGAGGAGGTGGTTTGACGGTGGGGTTATTCTGGGGTGGTTTTTGAGGTGGAGATTATTTTGGATAGTAGTTTTTTGATGGGGATGATTTTTTTAAGTAGGGTGGCGGGGTTGGGGTAGGATGGTGACTTTTCACAAAGCAGCAGCCAGTATTCGGTCTCTTCTGCCTCCTTGGCGGCGATTTTCAGTTTATGGATAAAGTCGGCTTTACTCTCGGCACCCTGGGCTTCCCGGACATTTGCACCGATGGAAGTTCCTGATTTAAGCAGCTGCCTGGCCAGGACGAACCGCCTCTTTTCTTCCAGGATTTCGCAGTATTGAATTATTTCAACAGCGAATTCAAAAGAAAGATCCAGTATTTCATTTCTTTTTTCCATCAAAGGCTAACTTGCCCGAAAACCACTTCACTTCACTTCAAAACCCAAATCAATTACCAACCGGTCATCCCATAAGTCCATCAGCACATCATCACATCAATAATCATCACATCAATAATCATCACATCACCGCATCAACAATCAGCACATCAATAATCAGCACATCAGCACATCAGCACATCAATTGGGTTTTCTCCAGGTAGCACCTCCTGCAAAGCGGTTCATAGGAATCCATCTCCCCCAGCATCACCAGGTGGTCGTCTTTTACCATGCGATGGGTAAACTGGGCCAGGTCGCCGCAATTCATGCACACGGCATGTACCTTGGTCACATCCTCGGCGATGGCGATCAGGGCCGGCATTGGGCCAAACGGTTTGCCGAGGTAATCCATATCCAGGCCTGCCACGATAACCCTGATCCCGCTGCTGGCCAGCTGGTTGCAAACGGCAGGGAGCTCGTCGTCGAAAAACTGGGCCTCATCAATACCCACCACATTCACATCGTTGGTGAGCAGCAGGATCTGGGAGGCCGATTGCACAGGGGTGGATAATATGGCGTTTTCGTCGTGCGAAACCACGTTGATGTCATCGTAACGTTTGTCGATCTCCGGTTTGAAGATCTCCACCTTCTGCCGGGCAATACGGGCACGCTTCAGCCTTCGTATCAGCTCTTCGGTTTTGCCCGAGAACATCGAACCGCAGATCACTTCAATCCACCCCAGACGATTCACCTGATTATTTTTTTCGATCTGCATTTACTGAGATTAAAATGTTGTATTTTTATACCAAGATAAATTTTGCCGGAGAATTGCCTGTTACGTTCACGAATGCTGACACGGCATTTTTTTCGGGAAACAAAGCCTACCGGATACAAAAATAGGAATTTCCGGCGACCGGTGAAACAATATACCATGAATAAAGAGATCATCAAAGAGGAAATGAAATGGCTGCTTGAAGCCATCAATGAACAGTATGAAGCCGTCAGCCAGCATGATGAAAAAATTCCCCAGATTGAATTTGACATCCTGCTGGATAACCTGCGGAAGTTCTATGAAGATCTTCATATGTTAAAGCGGTTGGATGATCCCCATTTTTCATATGAGAGAAGGTCGTCGCCGAGGGAGCCCGTGGTGACAGGCGCGGGAGTATCCCAGGCAGTTCCGCCAAAACCCGCACAGGTTCAGCCCAAACCCCAGCCGATGCAGGTTAAGCCTGCCCCGTCGGTTACAGCTCACCATGAACACCACCAGGCCTACCCCAAAAAGCAAGTTGAAACCGATGAAATTTCCCTTTTTGCGCCCGATGAACCGGCCCTGAATACCAGGCTTAAAGAGGCCCGTGAAAGGAGCTTCAGCCCGAAACCGCCTGCCGGTCATATTGAGAATCTCAAGTCGGCTATCATCATCAACGACAAGTTTATGTTTATCAATGAATTGTTTGAGGGAAACCTGCGTGAATACAATGAAACCATCGAAACCCTCAATGGATTCAAAACCCTGGACCAGGCGGCTGACTACCTCGACCTGATGCGGAAGAAAAACTTCTGGAACACCGGGTCTGTTGCCTTTAAAAAGTTAAAGGAACTGGTGGAACGGCGTTTCTGATATTGCCAACCCCTTAAAACCAACCGTATGAAAAGAGCATTACTTTTTCTGACTTTATTTATCGGAACCTGCCTGGTTTCCTATTCACAAAACCTGAATTTGCCCAAAACCCCCGACCTGAAGAAAACTGGCGAAGCTGTTCAGAAAACAGCGGTTCCCACGGCCAATATGGGAAACCTGGTGGGAGAACTCACCAACAACCTTTCCGATAATGCCCTGACGGATGAATTTAAAAAGCAGAAGCCTGGGTTTACGAATGAAACGGTAAAAACCACCGATCCCGCAGGGCTTGGCAATTCGCTTGCCACGCTGGGTAACGGAATCCAGCCTGGCTCAATGGATGCAGGCTGGAATGCCGTAAAAGGAAAATTTTTCAAGGATGCAAAATCAGCAGGAAGTATTAAAACCGTTGCCGGTCTTGCCGGGCAACTGGAATCCCACATCAAACCTGACAGTTTCAAGGGAACCTGGGGGAAGGCCCGCCCGGTGTGGCAAAACGCACTAAAGACCTTATCTAAATAGATATCTATTCACCCATTTATACGACTTCAACATGAAAAAATATATCGCTGAGTTTATCGGGACTTTTAGTCTTGTTCTTTTCGGCTGCGGCGCCGCCACCATCTCCGGCGTAAATCTAACCGCCATAAACGGGATTGGCCTGCTGGGCATTTCCATTGCCTTTGGGTTTGCCGTTGCAGCCATGGCCTATGCCATCGGCGGGATTTCGGGATGCCATATCAACCCGGCTGTCACGATCGGCATCCTGACCGCCGGTAAAATGGAGGTGAAGGATGCCTTTGGTTATATTGTGGCACAGTTCCTGGGAGCCATCTTCGGAGCTGGCGTTCTTTATCTCATCCTTTCCGGGAGACCCGGATATACCATGGGAGAATGGGCTCTTGGCTCCAATGGCTGGGGAGAGGGTTACCTGGGTGGTTACAGCACGCTAAGCGCCTTTGTGATCGAGATGGTGATGACCTTCCTGTTTGTTTTTGTGATCCTGGCAACCACCTCGAAATTCGGCAATGGCACCATGGCCGGGCTGGCCATCGGGATCACCCTGATGCTGATCCACCTGGTGGCCATCCCGGTGACCGGAACCTCCGTCAATCCTGCCCGCAGCATGGGCCCTGCGATTTTTGCCGGGGGAAAGGCCCTTGCACAGCTCTGGCTGTTCTTCGTGGCGCCCATCGCGGGAGCCATCCTCGCTGCCATGGCCTGGAAAGTCGGATTTGATAAGGAATAGCGCTTAATGAAATTCCTTGCTGCCAGAAAAATCACTAATAAACCACTATCATGAAAAAAGCGTTGAAAATTTCCGGTGGCATCCTGCTGGTCCTGCTGTTGATCCTGATCCTGACCCCGTTTCTTTTCCAGGACAGGATTGAGAAGGAGGTGAAGACCCTGGCGAACAGGAAACTGAAAAGCGAGATCAATTTTACGAAGATGAATCTCTCCTTCTTCAGCCATTTTCCCAACCTCACCCTCACCCTGACCGATTTTTCACTGAAATCGTGTTCCCCTTTCGAGAAGGATACCCTGATCGGCGCCCATGAAATTGCCTTCGGGGTGGATGTTAACAGCCTTTTTGGGAAAACCATCCGGATCACCCGCATCTATTTTGACAAGGCCAGGTTCAATATCCTTTACAATGAGCGGGGGGCGGCCAATTACAACGTGTATCAGTCGTCCGATACCGCAGTTTCCACAGCGAAAAAGGACACGGCAAAAGTCTCGGGAGCCGAGTTGAATATAGAACACATCGTTTTTAAGGACTGCATCCTGGTCTATGCCGATCCCACCATTCCCATCAGGGTGGTGGCCAGCGGCCTCAACTATGCAGGGAAAAGCAAGATCACCAGCGATTTCTTTGACCTGACCTCCGAGGTAAAGATCAATGCCCTTGATGTGGTATACGACAGGATGAAGGTCATCGATTCAAAACCGGTCACCGCCAAACTCACCACAAGGATCAACAACAACGACCTGTCGGTTAACTTTGAAAAGAACGACCTCATGATCAAGGATGTACCGGTGCAGTTTACCGGGAAGTTCCTTTTTGAAAAGGAGGGTTACCAGTTTAACATGAACCTGCTGTCGGTTCTGGAAAAGGAATTTTTCACCGCCCGGTTCAAGATCAGGCAGGGTAAAACCATGTGGATTTCTGCCAAGGTCAATGCCAGCATGGACCTTGGCAAATGGTCGAAGGCCATGGATGTGAAGTCGGTCGCTGTCAAGGGGTATTATGATGTCAATTTTACGGCCGAAGGATCCTATCTCACCGGCCCGGTGCGCAAAAAAGGCATCCGTAACGAAGTCGATACGGTTATATTGAGTATTCCGAAATTTGACCTGAAGACCAGGTTCACAAAGGGCTCCCTGAAATATCGGGCACTGCCCGAGGCCATCAGCGCCATCAGCTTTGACCTCAATGCCTCATGCCCCGACAGCAACTATAAAAACATCAATGTTCACCTGAAAAGCATGCAGCTTTCCTTCCTGAAAAACCTGGTCACTGGTTCCCTTGACATCAGCGGACTGAACGATATGCCTGTCGTGGCTGACCTGCACGGAAGCTGCAACCTCTCTGAACTGAAACAGGTTATCCCGGTTGACAGCATTGATTTTGCAGGTATCCTCGATTTTAACGTAAAGGTCAATGGCAACTATTCTCCCGGGAAAAAAATGTTCCCGGTCACCACGGCAACCCTTGATTTCAGGGATGGAATGGTTAAAACAAAATACTATCCCCACCCAATCGAAAAAATCGGGGTTCACGCGGTAGTCACCAACCATACCGGGACTGCAAAGGACCTTGACATTTCGATCAGGCCCATTAGCTTCCTTTTCGAGGGGCAGACCTTCACCCTGAATTCGTCGATGAGCAACCCCGATGACCTGAACTATGATATAAAGGCGAATGGCGTGATCGACCTGGGAAAGATCTGCAAGGTGTTTGCCATAAAGGGGATGGAGGTGGATGGCTACATCCAGGCCAGCCTTAACCTGGCTGGCCGCCAGAGCGACGCCACAGCCGGCCGCTACGACCGCCTTCACAACTCCGGCAGCTTCTCACTGCGCAACATATCCTTTTCCTCCGACATGTTCCCGAAACCGTTTATCATCCATACCGGCAATTTCCGGTTCGACCAGGACAAGCTGTGGTTCGACAATTTCCTGGCCACTTACGGGGCCTCCGACTTCAAACTCAAAGGGGCGCTCAGCAACATCCTGAATTATGCCCTGGCAAAGGGAGGCACCCTCAAGGGTGATTTCGAGCTCAACTCCGACAAGCTTAATGTCGACGAATTCATGGCCTATGCCCCCTCGGCGCCCTCCGCTGCCAAACCGGCCGAATCGGGCGTTGTCATCATCCCCTCCGACCTCGATATCAAGTTCAAAGCAGCCATAAAAACTGTCAGTTTCAAAGGGCTGAACATCAAGGATCTTACAGGTGAAACCGACCTGGAAAAAGGTATATTGCTGCTCCGGTCGGGGGGCTTCAGCCTGATCGACTGCAAGGTGAAGATGGACGCCACCTACGGGAGCATCACACCGCAAAAGGCCTTCTTTGACTTCCATATCAAAGCGGATGATTTTGACGTGAAACGGGGTTACAACGAGATCGCCATGATCCGTGAACTTGCCTCCTCGGCCGGCAAGGCTGAAGGGGTCGTCTCGCTTGACTATTCCCTGAAGGGGAGGCTGAACGCAGATATGTATCCCGTTTTGCCGTCACTAGAAGGAGGGGGTACGGTTTCGGTAAAGAAGGTAAAATTCTACGGGCTTAAACTGTTCAACGATATCAGCAAGGGCACCCAGAAAGAGGGGTTGAACAATCCCGACCTGTCGAAACTGGATGTTAAATCGACCATCAAGAACAACACCATAACCCTGGAACAGTTCAAGTTCAAGGTGAAGGGCATCCGGGTCAAAATCGCAGGTACCTCCACATTCGACAGCAAGCTGAACATGAAAGTGAGGCTAGGGATGGGACCGTTCGGGATCATCGGGATCCCGATGAAGATCACCGGCCCCATGGAGAACCTGAAGATCAGGTACGGCCGTGGCGGAAATGAGACCGACGAAACGAAGGAATCGGAATATACCGACGAACTGCCGAAGGAGATGCTTGACCGGATCAAAAATGTGAAGGAGGATACGGGGGATGATAAGTAGGCAACTGGCAAAAGGCAACAGGCAGTTGGTTGGATAGGGGTTTTATCTTGCCATGGCAGGTGAAAAATGTTGATACCCGGCTAAGATCAAATTTATATTGATGCCTGTATGTTCAGCCGTGGCGATTGTCAGAACGGTCTCTGGTTTCCGCATCTGACACAGGACAACATCGTTCTGGCCAGGAAAACTGACCCTCTGCGGAAACCAAAACAACAACTACACAAAGCAAAATTCCCTTATTCCCGCATTCCCGCATTCCTGCATTCCTGCATTCCTGCATTCCATCATTCCTGCATTGCTTGCATTCCTGCATTCCTGCATTCCTGCATTCCAAAATTCCTGCATTCCCTGTCAAGCATTAACACTGAATTTCCCCGGTATTTTCAATAACCGCAAGGATATCAAGTACCTCTGCTGTGGTGGCGGCGGTCACCATCTTCATCCTCCACGACCTGAAATTGGGAATGCCCCTGAAATAGCCGCTGTAGAGTTTCCTGATTTCATAAAGCGTTGCCCGTTCGCCCTTATAGGGGATCGAGGCGGCCAGGTGCCGGCGCACCACATCGACCCGTTCGCTGATGAGGGGCGGTTCGGGGATTGAGTGGCTGGCAAGCCAGGCTTTGATCTCCCTGAAAATCCATGGATTCCCGGTGGCGGCGCGGCCGATGAGAATCCCGTCGACGCCGAAGCGGTTTTTCATCTCCTCGGCTTTCGGTCCCGAATCGACATCGCCGTTTCCGAATACCGGTATTTGCATGCGGGGGTTGTGTTTAACCTCGCCGATCAGGGTCCAGTCGGCCTCCCCACCGTACAGCTGGGCCCGCGTGCGCCCGTGGATGGCGATGGCGCTGATGCCCGCATCCTGAAGCTGCTCGGCGATGTCAACGATATCCTTATGGGCATCGTCCCACCCCAGCCGGGTTTTCACCGTCACCGGCAACCGCGTTGACTTAACCACCGCCTCCGTCATCCTGATCATCTTGGGGATATCCTGGAGCAGGGCAGCCCCGCCGCCCTTCATCACGATCTTGCGCACAGGGCAGCCGAAATTGAGGTCGATGAAGTCGGGATTTGCCGCTTCAGCCACTGCGGCAGCCCTCATCATCGATTCGACATTTTCACCGAAGATCTGGATGCCGATGGGCCGCTCGCACGGCTCAAACCGCATCTTGTTGTTGCTCTTGACGGCATCGCGGATAAGCCCCTCGGCAGCGATGAACTCGGTTACCAGTACATCGGCGCCATACTCCCTGCAGATCACCCGAAAGGGCGAATCCGTTACATCCTCCATGGGAGCCAGGAAAAGGGGGAAGTCGCCCAGCTCAATATTTCCGATCTTTGGCAAATTGTGGTAATTTAGCGGCAAAAATAGCCATAATCCATGTACCAACCGAAAGCTCCCATTCTCGAAAGCCTTACACCCTTTTCTAGGCTCCTGTTTTCGGTCCTGATGATCATCTCCTGTTTTGCCATCACCTTTTTCGCCGGACTGCTGCTGGCACCATCTCTTTTTGGGGTGAAGACCGGCGAAGTAATCGCGTTGCTGGGAAACCTTGAAGATGCAAAATCCATCAACCTCCTGCAATACTTCCAGGTCCTGCAGTCGTTCGGGCTCTTTATCTTCCCGGTGCTGCTCTCCGGCTACTTTTTCGAACGCAGCAGCACCCGCTACCTCCATCTTGACAAGCCTTCCCGCTGGCAGGTCTGGCTGCTGACCCTTTGTTTGATGTTCATCGCTTTGCCATTCATCAACTGGATGGTCGATGTGAATGAAATGATGAAACTGCCATCTTATCTCAAGGGAATGGAAGACTGGATGAAATCGTCAGAAGACCAGGCCTCGAAACTGACAGAGGTATTTATGAAAATGCCCACCATCGGTGCTTTTGCCTTCAACCTGCTGATGATTGCCATTTTGCCTGCCATCGGGGAGGAGTTTCTCTTCCGCGGCCTGCTGCAGCGGTTGCTGAAAGAGTTGACAGGGAATATTCATGCGGCGATCTTTATCTCGGCTTTTTTCTTTTCAGCCATGCATATGCAGTTTTACGGGTTCCTTCCCAGGATGCTGCTGGGAATGCTTTTCGGATACCTCTTTTACTGGAGCGGTTCGTTGTGGGTGCCTGTATGGGCCCACCTCATCAACAACGGCACCGTGGTCATCGTGGCCTTCCTGTGTCAGCATCGGGTCATTAACGGGAATTACGAAAATTTCGGTTCCACCGATAATGTTTTCCTGATCGTTGGAAGCGCCTTGCTGGCCGGGTGCTGCTTGTGGCTCATTCACAGGTTCAGAACCGTGACTCCGCTCATCCAGCCTTTCCCCGAAATTAATTCAACAGAATGATATGCTGAATTTTGTCGCCATAAAGCACCTGCATTTTTTCCTGTTGTTTACGGTCCTGTCGTTTCTTTCGGGAACAGTGGTTTCAGCGCAGGCCGACTCCACGAAAAACGTGGTGAAGGAGAAGGTGAAAAAGGGGTGGACCTGGGCGGCACTGCCCGTGGTGGCCTATGATGCCGATATGGGGCTGCAGTTGGGCGCCCTGGGACAGGTTTTTTATTATGGTGACGGTTCCACCTATCCCGGGTACAAACATACCATTTATGCCGAATGTTCCTGGTTTACAAAGGGGAGCGCTGTTTACCAGGTGTTTTACGATTCCAGGTACCTGATCCCCGGTGGAATAAGGGTGACGGCCGATCTCGATTATCTTCCTGAAAAGGCGCTTGATTTCTATGGATTCAATGGTTATGAGTCCAATTACCAGGCAGCCCTTGCCACCCAGGGTTCGCCCGGTTACATCTCCCGGGTTTTTTACAAGGAGGAACGCAGGATGTTCAGGATCATGGCCGATTTCCAGGGTCCGATACTGGGGCAGAAATTACGCTGGCTTGCCGGGATAAACATCATCGGGATACAAACCCGGACCGTCGACATCAACCGTATCAACAAGGGCAAAAAAGCGGGTGACAAACTGCCCGATACCGCCCTGCTGTATGACCATTACGTCGCCTACGGGCTGATCCGCCCGGATGAAAAAAACGGGGGCACCACCATCTTCCTGAAGACCGGGCTTGTATTTGACACCCGTGACAATGAAGCCGCCCCCAACAAGGGGTTGTGGTCGGAAATACTGCTCCTGAGCGCCCCCTCCCTGCTGGGGAACCATCCCTATGCCTTTACCCGGCTGGCAGTGATCCAGCGGCAATATCTTCCCCTGATGAAAAAGCGGCTGGTTGCCGCCTACCAGTTGGGTTACCAGGGCACCATCGGCGGGGCAACGCCTTACTATATCCTGCCCTATATTTTCAGCTCCTACAGCCTGAGTACCAAACCCGACGGACTGGGCGGGGCCCGCACCATCCGTGGCATCCTGCGAGACCGTATCACCGGCGACGGGGTCGCCTTCGGGAACCTCGAACTGCGCTGGAAATTTTTCAGGTCGGTGGTGATGAAGCAAAACCTCTACCTGGGTTTGACGGCCTTTCTCGACGGAGGAATGGTGGTAAAGGACCATCCCATCTACCCGAATACAGTGCCGGATGATCAGAAAGCCTTTTATTTCAATAACAGCGCCGATCACCTGCACCTGGCAACCGGGATCGGTCTGAGGATTGCCATCAATGAAAATTTTATCATTTCGGCCGACTATGGCGTTGCCGTAAACCGGCAGGATGGCACAAGCGGCTTGTACCTGGGTATCGGGAATATCTTTTAACCCCTGATTTTATTCATTAACAGCACCATTTTGCATCGCCTTTTCGAAAATATATTGCATCCGTCCAACAGGGTAATCCGGATCCTGCGTTATCTGCTGCTTGGGGTGGTGGGTTTTATCCTGCTGACCTTCGTATTCAGGACGCCGGTGGCCTCCTGGTATCTGAACCGGCGGATCAACAATTTCAACAGGCAAAACGGGGCCATCCTGGCAGTTTCCCGTGTGAGGATCGAGGGACTTGCCTCGATCCTGGTGACCGGCATCACGCTCAAACCTGCACAGGGCGATACCTTGCTGAAGATTGACTCTGCCTACGCCTCTGTCGGGATCCTGAAACTGCTGGCGGGGCGTGTCACCCTGCATCACGTAAGGCTGATCAACACGGTGGTTTCATTCGAAAGCCACGACAGCGTCACTAATTTCAGGTTTCTCCTCCATCACAGGAAGAGTTCCGAAGATTCAGTTTCAGTCGCGGTCAGTTACGCATCGGCCGTTGACAGGATGATGGGTTTTATCTTTGATAAGATCCCCCTGTCGCTCGAAGTCAGGAACTTCAGCATGACCAGTAAGAATGAGCAGCACAGGATGGACTTTCACGTTGACCAGGTGATCCTCAGCGATCATTATTTCAGGTCGGTGGCATTGGTTACGGAGGATTCGGTCAGCGCAAAATGGGTGATGGCCGGGAAAATTGACAACCGCAACAGGATGGCCGAATTCAGGCTTTATTCGGCTGATCAGGCAAAGGTGACCATCCCGTTTATCGGTTATAAATGGGAGGCCAGGGTCGATTTTGATACCCTTGCCTTCAGCGCTGCAGCACAGGAAGGAGGCGGGGAAATGACCCGGATCACGGGTTTTGCCGCTGTGAGCGGGCTCAGGGTCGATCACCGGAAAATCGCCGCGGGGCCGGTCACCTTTGATAAACTATCCATCAATTACCTGCTGAACATTGGCCGGGACCAGGTGGAACTCGACAGCGCCTCCCGGGTTACCTTCAACCGGATCGACTTTCACCCTTACCTAGGCTACCGTGCAAGACCGGGAAAACAGGTGACCCTGCGCATTACCAAACCCCAGTTTCCCGCACAGGACCTGTTCTCCTCATTTCCACCGGGTCTTTTTACAAACCTCGACGGCTTGCGTGTAAAGGGAAACCTGTCGTGGTACCTGTACTTTTCGGTCGACCTTAACCATCCTGATTCACTTCAGTTTGAAACTTCACTCGACCGGCACCAGTTCAGCGTACAGTCGTACGGAAATGCCGACCTGACAAAGATCAACGAGCCCTTCTCCTATACGGCCTATGAGAAGGACCAGCCGGTTCGAACCTTCGATATCGGGCCTGAAAATGCCAATTTCCGCACGCTGGACCATATTTCAGGTTTCCTGCAATCGGCGGTCCTGACCTCCGAAGATGGTGCCTTTTACCAGCACCGCGGGTTCCTGCCGGATGCTTTCCGCGAATCGATCATCACCAATATCAAGGAGGGCCGGTTTGCCCGCGGAGGCAGCACCATCAGCATGCAGCTGGTGAAAAATGTATTTCTCAGCAGGAACAAGACCATCGCCCGCAAGCTGGAGGAGGCGCTGATCGTATGGCTCATCGAAAACCAGGGGCTCAGCACCAAGGAGCGGATGTACGAGGTCTATCTCAACCTTATCGAATGGGGTCCGATGATCTACGGCGCCAATGAGGCTTCCCGTTATTACTTCAACAAGGATGCCTCGAAACTCACGCTGGCAGAGGCTATTTTCATGGCCTCCATTATCCCGCGGCCAAAATGGTTTAAATATTCATTCGACCCGGATGGACACCTGCGTGAATCGAACGCGGGATTTTACCGCCTGGTGTCGGAAAAGATGCTGAACAAGGGGTGGATTACGGCAGCGGATGCCGAAAAGCTGATCCCCGATGTTGAGCTAAAGGGGCCGGCAAGGCTGATGCTGAAGGGAGCCGATTCCATCCCGGCCGATTCCCCGGAGTTCCTGAATCCTGATTAGTTCTTCCAATACCGCTTAAAGTACAAGGCCAGGTTGACCAGCGCGATCATCACAGGGACCTCGACCAGGGGCCCGATCACGGCGGCAAACGCCTCGCCTGAATTGATGCCGAAAACGGCGATGGCCACGGCAATGGCCAGTTCGAAATTGTTGCTGGCCGCCGTAAACGACAGGGTTGCCGACTGTTCATAGGTGGCGCCTGCCTTTTTGCTCATGTAAAATGAGACCAGGAACATGATTACAAAATAGATGCAAAGGGGGATGGCAATCCGGATCACATCGAAGGGGATCTTCACGATATATTCTCCTTTCAGCGAAAACATCACCAGGATCGTAAACAGCAGGGCAATGAGTGTGAGCGGGCTTATCCGTGGCACAAACTTCGTGTGGTACCAGGTTTTATCCTTAATCCTGACCAGGAGGAAACGGGTGAGAAACCCGGCAAGGAAGGGGATCCCGAGATAGATGAAGACACTTTCGGCGATCTGCCTGATGGTGATCGCTTCGACCAAATGGTTGGTGGGCAGCCCGAACCAGGCGGGAATGACGGCGATAAAAATCCATGCATAAACAGAAAACAAAAGCACCTGGAAGATCGAATTGAAGGCCACCAGCCCGGCACAATACTCGGTATCACCTTTTGCCAGTTCATTCCATACGATCACCATGGCAATGCAGCGGGCCAGCCCGATCAGGATCAGTCCGTACATATAGTCGATGTTGAACTGCAGGAAGATGATGGCAAGCAGGAACATCAGCACCGGTCCGATCAGCCAGTTTTGCACCATCGACAAGCCCAGGATCCGGGTGTTTTTAAACACATCGGCCAGCTCTTCATATTTTACCTTGGCCAGCGGGGGATACATCATCACGATGAGCCCGATGGCAATGGGAATGTTGGTAGTGCCAGAAGACATCGCATTCCAGAAACCGGCAATGCCCGGGAACAGCCATCCCCATAATACCCCGGCAGCCATCGCCAGGAAGATCCAAAGTGTAAGATAGCGGTCAAAGAATTTCAGTCGTGTTTTCATATTTCTCAGTTAGGGTTGTTAAAAATCAGCAGCACCCGCCCGAACCGCAATCACAGTTGGGCTCCGTGCCGCGGATCAGTCCGTTGATGACGGCGGTGGCACAACCCACGCCTGACTTCACGGTGATCGCATTTTCAGAACAGTTCAGGGCACAGGCCCCGCATTCCATGCATTGATCCCTCCTGACGATCCTGGCTTTGCGGTTTTCCACTGCAATTACCGCGTGCGGACAAACCACCACGCACATCCTGCAGCCATTGCATTTCTCAGGGTCGAGGGCTAGGGTCGCCACATTGCTTAGGTATACGAATCCGTTCATATCGGTATGAATTTTGAAAGAAGCCAGCCTGCCGCCCCCAGTGCAGCCATGCCGATCTGCACCGGCAGCGCCGTTTTCATCTCCTTCTGTACACCTGAAAGAGAGGTGAACGTTGAGGTTCCGGTAAAAGTCATGGCAGTGAAGGAAGAGAGTGCGCCGATCATCAGGAACCAGGAGATGATACTTATCGGTGTAGTTCCAAGAAACTGAATCTTAACCAGGACGATCGCGGCCAGCCAACCGATGGCCAGCCCTTTGAGGGAGAACCTCCTGAACGGGATCCACGGCAGCAGGGCAGGGGTCAGGGCCGAACCGGCCAGGTATGCGGCACCAAGGTTTACAAGGGCTTTCAATCCATCGCTGAAGGCCAGGTCGGTGGAATACCCCCACCGGTATAATCCCGACAGGATCAGGAAGATCGCCGGGATTAACAGCAGGTAATAACCCCCGTTGGCAAGTTCGACGGGAACGAGCTTAAGCCTGTCCCAAAACGGGAAGGTCACCCTGCGCATCTTTTCTGAGGCTTTCAGGTCGTTTGCCATGAAGGCGGGAATATCGGCAGCCCTGACAGGCCCGTAGATGACCGAAAAGCCGGTTTGCCGTTTCACCTCGTGGGCCGAAACGCCTGGGGCTCCGAGCTGCGGGACAATAATTTTATGGTGCGTCACCAGTTTTTCCAGCCCAACCTGGCTGATCATCCGGGCGATCTCCCTGGTGGAGAAGGTTCCCTTGCCGGCAGCGCACCACACGTTGATCCCCCTGGTGTCGAGCACGAGCAGCCATGCATTCATCCCTGCCAGGGCCGCTCGCACGTGGTCGAAGGTGAGTTTGAAATTGGCTGTCACGAAAACATGCGAGGAGGGATCGGGCGAACCGACGGCATAAATCCCGGGGTTGACCCAGTATTTCATCCTTCCAACCGACCAGCGGACCCTGATGGTATTCACCCGGTCGCCGAAGCTCCATGCTGTGGAAATCCTGGCGACAGCCCCTGCCGGGGTCTCCATGTAACCGGTGATAAATCCTGGCTCCATCCTTCTGCGCATCAATTTACAGGGTCAGCAAAAAATAAAATCCCAGGATGACAAGGGCGATCCCCCCGGCATATTTTACAACCGTGCCGACGATGGAGAGGGTTTTTGAGATCTTGCCAACGCCAAGTCCCAGGCCAACCATCATGGCTGCCAGCGGGAGCCCGTAGCCGAATGCAAAGGTGGTAAGCATCATCAGCCCCCAGACGGCGCTTCCTTTGACGAATGAAGCGGCCAGGATGACCGGGAACAGCGGGTTGCAGCATGAATTGAGCGCGCTTGACAATCCTCCGATGGCAAGACCAAACAGGATCGCGGAAAGGGCGGTCTGCCCCGGTTTCCCTTGTTTGACCGAAATTCCGGGCATTTTAAAGGGAAGGAGATCCATCGAGTATAATCCGAAGAAGATGGAGATCAGCCCTGCCGCAATTTTCCACCAGTTGCCAAAGGAGGAGCTGATCCATTGCCCGGCATATCCGAACAGGGCTCCTATCAGGGCCATCGATACGATGCCGCCGGCCAGGAAAGCCAACCCGCGAATGATTACTGTCCTGGTTTTGTTGTCGGATGCGCTGGCGCCGGAATAGCCCGCCACCACGCCGATAATGGCAAAATTACAGCCGCAGGTCACCACGCTGATGATACCCATCACGAAAACGGCAATCAATACGGCAGGTGTGGCATGGTCGCTGCTTAAGACCTGAGTTATCCATGGGCTCATATTACTTGCTTTTTGGACAACATGAAGAACCCTTTGTCGTATCGCACGTTGCAGCCTTTGTGGTATCACAACAGGATGATCCCGGTTTGCAGGAGGCCTCCTTGCCGGGTGTCACAACAGGCCTGGAGACAAGTTTCACCGTAACGATCGCCAGGGCCGCCAGCACAATGACTGCGAAAATTGTTTTCCTGATACGATTGTTCTTTTTTGGCCGGCAGTTTCCATCTTCGCAGCCGCAATCATTTTCATTTACTGAGCCTTCGGGCTGATTTACCTTATTTTCGTTCATATCCATGGGTTTTTTAATAGTGTACTTGTTGACGTCACCTGATACCAGTCAGGATCGATGTTTCCCTATTTTGTTGCTGAAACCGTAATGCTGAAGATGCCGGTTCCACCCTGTTTGAACTCTTCCAGCTGTTTGTTGTCAAGGTAGTTGGCAAGAATTTCGTCGGGGATGGTGATTGCTTTCTGTTTATGGAGGGTAATTTCCCGGAAACCCTGTTGCCCAACAATGGCAAGGTAGCTCTCCATCCGGATGGCGCCCGATACGCAACCTGCATACATTTCAGCGTCCTGTTTCAGGCTCGCAGGAAGGTCGCCTTTGATGACCACGTCGGAGACGCAAAAATGGCCTCCCGGTTTGAGAACCCGGTTGATCTCCGAAAATGCCTTCTGTTTATCGGGAACCAGGTTCAGCACACAGTTTGAAACCACCACATCCACCGAATCGGCCGGAAGCGGCATGTTTTCAATGTCTCCTTTGATAAAGCGGACGTTGTCATAACCCAGTTTTTCACAATTGGCCCGCGCCTTGTCGAGCATCTCATCGGTAAAATCAAGGCCGGTCACAACGCCGGTTTCACCCGTGATGGCCCGGGCGATAAAACAGTCGTTCCCGGCGCCGCTTCCCAGGTCGAGCACATGGTCTCCCCTGGAAATCCCTGCAAAATCGGTGGGAATCCCGCATCCCAGGCCAAGATCGGCGTCGGGATCGTATCCCCTGCTCCCTGAATAATCTTCGCTGAAAATGGTGTAATCCACATCACAACAGGAGGTCGTTGTTCCACAGCAGGAGGACTGGTTTTGCTCTTTACTCTGGTCGGCAATCTTACCATATTTCTCCCGTACAATGGCCTTCAACGCCTCCGCCTCCCGGTCAGCCCCGGCCTTGACGGAATCATTGTAGAATGCCATGAAACCCGCCTTGATTTCATCCCTGACCCTGCGGTACACAGGCAACACCTCCTGCAGAGAACCAACCGCATCGGCGGGATCATCAAAGCCAATATGCAGCCTGTGTTTCACATTTCCGGTGAAGGCCGGGCAGCTTTCCTGCGCCCCACCGCATACCGTCACGACAAAATCAAAGGAATCGGCAAGAAAGAGGTCAACATTTTTGGGTTTGTTCAGGGAAATATCGATCCCCGCCTCTTTCATCACGGCAACGGCATTGGGATTGGGATGGGGTGCCGGATGTGTCCCCGCCGAAAAAACTTCCAGCCTTGTATCAAATGATTTCAGAAATCCTTCCGCCATCTGGCTCCGGCATGAATTGCCGGTACATAAAACCAATATTTTCATAAAAATGAGATTTGAAAAAGTTTTTACGCTATCCGCTTGCCGGAGGGTTGCTTTTTTTTCTCCTGCCGGCCCTCCATACAGTCATAGTCACCGCCGCCACCGATCCCCTTAAAAAAGGAATTGGCGATACTTTCCAGCTCGCTGATCATTTTGGGGTTCAGGCAGTAGTTTACCCTGGCCCCATCAACCGTTCCCTGGATTAACCCTGCATTTTTCAACTCTTTCAGATGCTGGTTCACCGTGGTCCTGCTTAAGGGTAATTCTCCGGATATATCCCCGGTGATGCAAACCCTGGTCTCGGCCAGGTATTGCAAAATAGCCAGTCGTGCAGGATGTGACAGCGCTTTGAAAAGGGTGGCCGCTGCCTTCAGGTCACTGTTGAATAAATCGGTCTTTGCGTATGCCATCGTTATTATTTATGGCGCAAATATACGTTATATTTTATTATGACGTAATTATACGTTATTTTTTTTACCTGGAACCGCTTTTTTTTGTCTGACCGGCGTGAGGCAAAATGAAGTGGCCTGTTTTCCGGATAATCTTACCTTTGCGACAGGGGAATGTCCGAATCAGTCCCTTTGCACTGTATCAGTAAAGTCGCCATCTTCAGAAAAGATTATGAATCCATCCGGTTACGACAAATGGCCAGCCTTTCAAATTGAAGGAGAGGTCACATCAGGCTGGGATGCGATTTGTGATAAACTGAAAAGCCATCCTGTAACGGGTCCTGGCGTAAAAACCATCATCGTATTTGAGTTGTATGCCGGGGCAGATTTCAGGGAAATCCGCAACGGGGTTGATGGGCTCAGTCCCGCACTCGTGGTAGATGCGCGCGATGCCATGTTGTCACCTGAAAAAATAGATCGGTTAACCTTCCCGTTTATCGGCAATGATGAGCTTTTTGGCTGCCTGAGTACGCTGCGGATGGCGGATTTTTTCGACACCCGGGCCATAGCCTCTGCCCGCCGGCAGGTTAATGATGTAAGGGAAGGGATCGTGGTCGTTATGGGCCAGGGGGCGGCGCTTGTTGCCGGTGAATATGACCTGCTGGTATATGCTGATATGGCCCGCTGGGAGATCCAGAAGCGGATGAAGAGGGGAGAGGCCGGGGGGCTTGGTATCGATGAGCGGCATTTACGCTTCTCCCGCCAGTACAAGCGGGGATATTTTGTCGACTGGAGAGTATGCGACCGGTTTAAAAAGGAGTTGTTTCCCTCGATGAATTATATCCTCGACACAAACCGGCGCGGCGAACCAAAGCTGGTGCCGGCGGAGGTCATGTTCGGGGCGTTGAAACAGTTGTCGCTGCAACCCTTTCGGGTCGTTCCCTATTTCGACCCCGGCCCGTGGGGGGGACAGTGGATGAGGGAGGTGTGCGGGCTTGACAGTTCCGCGCCCAATTATGCCTGGTGTTTCGATTGCGTCCCGGAGGAAAACAGCCTGTTGCTGGACGTTTCAGGCACCCTCGTTGAAATTCCGGCAATAAACCTGGTGTTTTGTGAATCCGGCAACCTCCTGGGCACACTTGTTGAAGCCAGGTTCGGGCAGGAATTCCCGATCCGGTTTGACCTCCTTGATACCATGAAAGGGGGCAACCTGAGCCTGCAGGTTCATCCTGATGCGGCCTACATTGCCAGCCATTTCGGGATGCCCTACACCCAGGATGAAAGTTATTACCTGCTTGATGCCGGTGAGGATGCATCGGTTTTCCTCGGGTTGAAAACCGGCGTTGACCCTGAGGCGATGACAGCTGCTTTGACTAAAGCCCAAAACGGGGGTGGTTCCTTTGATGAGGCCCCATTTGTGAACAGGTTTCCTGCCCGGAAACACGACCATTTCCTCATCCCGGCCGGAACGGTCCATTGCTCTGGAGCCAATGCCATGGTCCTCGAAATCAGCGCCACACCCTTCATTTTTACTTTTAAAATGTGGGACTGGAACCGTCTGGGCCTCGATGGCAGGCCCCGGCCGATCAATATCAATCATGCTTCCGGCGTTATCCGTTGGGAGCGCGATACCACGTACGCAGAAACTGAACTGATCAACCCTATTGAACCGGTCGCCTCGGGTGATGGCTGGCGGGAAGAGCGAACCGGGTTGCACCCTTCCGGGTTCATCGAAACCCGCCGTCACTGGTTTTCGGTGAAGGTGCTCCATCAGACCCATAACAGCGTCAATGTGCTGAACCTGGTTGAAGGAGGGGAGGCGGTGGTGGAGAGCCCGGGCGGCATGTTTGAACCCTTTACCATTCATTATGCCGAGACCTTTATCATCCCGGCAGCCGTGAAGGAATACTCGATCAGCCCCTCCGGCCTGTGGGAGGGGAAGGAAATTGCCACCATCAAGGCATTTGTACGCGTCTGATCCTGCATTTTCAAGAAAAAAATTATCCATTGACAGCGGGAATTGATCCCGGAGAGAGAAAGAACATGAATCAACAGTAAAAATTATGACCGGAAAATTCGCCATCGGCGCCGATATCGGCGGAAGTCACATCAGTTGTGCCCTGATCGACCTGGAAAAAGAAACAATTATTCCGGGAAGTCACGCCATGCTGGATGTTGACAACCATGCCCCTGCATCGGCCATTCTGAATGCCTTCGCCCGGGCGCTGAGCCGGCCCCTGGCGCTGGTTGAAAGGCAAAACCTCGCCGGGATTGGATTTGCAATGCCGGGGCCGTTTGACTATTCGAGGGGAATTGCCCTGTTTACCCCGGAGGTAGCCAAATATGAGCACCTTTATAAGGTGGATGTTGCCACATCGCTGAAAGAGATCCTGGGGCTTGGAGATGGATGTGCGCTGCGGTTCATGAACGATGCCGCCTGCTTTGCCCTGGGGGAGTCGTGGATGGGTGAGGCAAAGGGAACAGGCAAATCTGTGGCCATAACACTGGGAACCGGCTTTGGTTCTGCCTTTGTCAGGGATGGCATCCCTGTTGTTGAAGGATCGGATGTCCCCCGCGACGGGTGTTTCTGGCACATCCCCTTCAAGGGGAGTATCGCCGATGATTTCTTTTCCTCCAGGTGGTTTATCCGTGAATACCTGGACAGGACCGGGGAAACGATGCCGGGTGTTAAGGAATTGGCCGGCAGGGCGCAATCCGATCGGGTTTCCATGGAACTTTTTAAGGAATTCGGTACGAACATGGGAGGACTCCTGGCACCGTGGCTGACCCTGTTTGATCCCGGTGTGCTGGTGATTGGCGGTAATATTGCGGGATCCTACAATCTTTTCGGGAATTATTTGGAAGATTCGCTGAAAAAGCAGAATTTGCACCTCCGAATAGGCCTTTCGGGTCTTAAGGAGGATGCCGCGATCACAGGCAGTGCCCGGTTGCTGGAAGATAATTTCTGGCAACGTGTTAAACACGTATTAACCAAGATGTAAACTGACAGTAAAGATGAAAAACCAGAGCTCGTTTTCAAAACTTTTACCCGTACTTTTCGGATTCTTCATCATGGGATTTGTTGATGTGGTGGGCATTGCCACCAACTATGTAAAGAAGGATTTCGCGCTGAGTGATTCGCTGGCCAACCTTTTACCCATGATGGTGTTCCTCTGGTTCGCCGTTTTTTCAGTGCCGACCGGGTTGCTGATGAATTCCATCGGCCGTAAAAAGACCGTGGTGCTGAGCATGGCCATCACCTTTGTGGCGATGCTTGTTCCGCTTGCCTCTTACACCTTTACGGTCGTCCTCGTGGCTTTTGCGCTGCTGGGGATAGGCAATACGATCCTGCAGGTATCGTTGAACCCCCTGCTTTCAAACGTGGTCAGGGGTGACCGGCTCACCAGCAGTCTGACCTGGGGACAGTTCATCAAGGCCATTGCTTCGTTCCTAGGGCCCATTATTGCCGGTTTTGCGGCAGCAAGCCTGGGAAACTGGAAGATGCTCTTCCCGATTTTTGCCGGTGTTACCCTGCTTTCTACGTTATGGTTGTTCTTTACCCAGATAGAGGAAAGCCCTGTGGAGGGGAAAACATCTTCGTTTTCAGGCTGTTTTGCCTTGTTAAAAGATATCACCATCCTGATGTTTTTTATTGGCATCATCTGCGTGGTGGGAATTGACGTTGGGTTGAACATCACCGTACCCAAGTACCTGATGGAACGGTGCGGCATCCCGTTGGACAAGGCAGGTCTTGGAACCAGTCTTTATTTCATAGCCCGTACGTCGGGAACCTTTATCGGCGCCATATTACTTGTGAAATTTTCACCGCGTAAATTTTTTATTATCAGTATGGTTGCAGCCATTGCCGGGATGCTGGTGATGCTGGCCATGAATAATCTCTGGGCTATCCTGGTGCTGGTCTTCGCGGTTGGATTTGCCGTTGCCAATGTTTTCTCCATTATTTTCTCGGCAGCGCTGATGAAAAAACCGGAACGTGCCAATGAGATCTCCGGCCTGATGATCATGGGGGTTGCCGGCGGTGCTGTCATTCCCCCGCTGATGGGGGTTGTTTCCGATTTCATGGGACAAGCCGGCGGCCTTGCCGTGCTGCTGGTGGCGATGGTCTATCTTTTGTTTTGTGCCTATAGTTTGAAAAAGGCATAATAGTTCCCCTCTTTACGGTCATTTCTTTGGATTTCCTGATGGGAAATTGCCGGTTTGTTCCTGTGTCCTCCCCGGGTGCGTTTCCATCCTGTTTGTTGCATAAGAGCGCTCAACTTTTTGGCCAAAAACTTGCTTTAGGCAGCAAGTCTTAGTAAATTTACATTGTTAACCGGTTTACACCGGATCCTGCCATTCACCAGCCTGTCATTCGTTCTGTCTTTTTTGTCTTTATCCCGGAGTTGCCTGTTTTGTAAAGATTCCGAATAAATATGAAATGATGAGATATGAATTATCAATAGGAACAATGATCATGCAAACCGGGGATGATCGTGATGGATATTCCCTGTTGTCCGAAAAAAATGTGATCAAATGAAACATGGGATGACATTTCTCCTGGTAATGCTATGGATTGCCAGTCCGGCACACGCCCAGGTTTCCATTAATTCGGGAAGCATACCTGCAGATCCCTCTGCGATGCTTGATGTGAAATCGACACTGAAGGGTTTGCTGATTCCGCGGATGACCGCCACGGAAAGGGATGCCATTGCCAGTCCCGCTTCGGGGTTGTTGATTTTTTGCACCGACAACCAGATGTTTTACTGTAACCAGGGAACCCCGACGGTGAAGAACTGGGTTATGGTGAATAGTCCGTGGAGGGTTTCGGGGGCGATTCATGATAAGGAACAGTATTAAAATTTATAATACTCGATTCTATGAAAAAATGGCCGTCATTTCTTCTTAAGAGCGTTATTATCATATTTGGTTTAGATTGTTCCAGTCTGTTGGCTCAAAATCAGTTTTCAGGTAAGATTTTAGATACGTTATGCAGAGATACTTCTATTTGTATACAGGGTGATCCTTTTAATTTAAATCTCCTTTGTTTTCCAACTGGGGGCGTTTATTTTGGTTCATCCGCAGTTATTGGAGATCAGTTCAATCCAATAATTGCGAAGGTTGGGATAAACAAAGTTTCCCATGGTTTTGTTATAGGTAAGGATACTATTAAAGCCTGCTCATTTAATGTAATTGCCTATGATACTGTTTATGATGCTGGCGATATTATGGGTTCAAATAATGTTTGTAGAGAAACCTATGAGACGTACAATGTTTCTCCAATATCAAATGCAACCAATTATTTGTGGAGTTTCTCTGGTTCAAATTTTAATAGTTATCTCACTAATGGCCCATCAATAACTTTGTTTTTTAGCAACCTTCTTAACTCCGGCTATCTAACTGTTCAAGGGAAAAACGAGTTTTGTAAAAAACCAGGTACTGTTTCAAGTAAATTCAATATAAATGTGAATCTGAAACCGATCGTTTCTATTGAAAACCTTGATAACCCAATCGAGGTAATAGATACACTTTGTAAAAATACACGAAGCCATTATTATGTAGTTGAAGCAAATGAAAATTATCAATGGAGTATTTCCCATGGGAAGATTATAGGAGATAGTTCATCAAGAAAAATTACTGTTGATTGGGGAGATATAGCAGGGAATGGCTCCATAACCGCAACAGTAGAAGATCAAAAGCAGTGTTATGGTTTCTCGAATCGCCAAGTCATTATTACAAATGATAGTGCTCCTGGAGTCTCAATAATTTGGCTATTTGGCCACAATATGCTCGTTTGCAGTGATTCAATAGTAAGTGCATACCAATGGTACAATGACAGGACTCTAATTCCAGGTGCAACGGACAGATATTTGTTAGCTGACACCAATAATCCTAATTGCTATTATGTGCAAACCTGCAGGGATGCCTGTTGTAACTGGTCGGATCCCTTTTGCTTTTATGGTCAGGCTGCAATCAAGGTAATGCCGGGCAGGAAGGTAACTGTTTATCCAAACCCTGTAAATGACATGATTTCTATTACCTTAATTCCTCCGAATTCAAGGAAAATATTTGTTGGCGTGTATAATCAATATGGATTAAAAGTTTATGAATTTGAGTTGATTGGAGGTAAATCAAACTTAAATTTTTCGTGGCTTCCTAGTGGGCTTTACTATTTGAAATCCAAAGATGAAACTGAATATTTCAATACATTCAAAGTAATTAAATTTTAGTAACTCCGATGAGAACAATTGTGTTTTTGTTGTTAGTACAGGTCACATTTATACATTTTACGCTAGACGTTGAAGCACAATTTTATAAAGAGTTACATGAAAAAGTTGTGAAGGCTGTTGGGGATTATCAAGATTATTCTTCTTTAGGAAGGTTGGGAAATGTATATGTAGACGAAGCAACAACTACATCATTTAAGAATTTGTTTGAACCGGATGCAAATTTGTTTTGGGATCTATATAAACCAGGATCGTCAAGAAATATTTTTTTATTGACAGTTGATGAATATGTTGACTCTATTCTCAAGGTATACCGGGGCCGAAAACCTGTAATAGATTATAGCAATTGCCATATTGAGTTAAAGGCAAACGGAAAAACAGCCATCGTGTATCTACATAAAAATAATTACTTACCTGGAAAACATGATTCAGGTACCTACCGACTGAAAAAAACAGGGATTAACTTGCGAATACTATTTAATGTCAGGAATAATTCAGTTTATATTCAAAATATCACTGAAGATGCACGTTTTACCAGAATTAGGGGTTTTTATCTTGAGGGATCTTTTATGTTAATCAGTCAGGTTACCGGTCCCCTTTTTTCAAACACAGTATCTTCCACTGTCCCGATAAAAACTTCCGATTATTCGTTCAGTTGCCAAACAACAAACCGTTTTGGAGTGAATATTGATTTACGTTTGACAAGAAAAAAGTGGGCTGGATTCTTAATAACCACAGGAATATTGTATTCGGCCATTACGATGGATGTAAAAATTCGAGGGTACACTAATTATGAACGAAAGATTCTAGATCCAAGTACTCATCCATTTGAACTCTCTATTTTTGATAGGAGTAATGAGATTTCTGAAAATATCAGGTTGTATGGTTTTTCGATTCCAGTCATGGCTAAATGGTATTTAACACACTCCTTTTATTTAAAAGCTGGTTCCATGTTCTCCATGTTAAAAAGTGTTTCCCGGGTTCATTATTTTTTGTCTCATACTGGAGGAGGGAGATGTGTCCTACTTGACCGCAATTCATTACCTGGAAATGAGAGAGTGTGGTTTTATATAGATGAAAATCACGAGTTAAATACCAACCAATATGGATTTTTTAGTAAAAGGGAATTCTCATTTTCCACTTCTCTTAATATTAACAAAATTCAGTTATCTGCAGAATTTTCTGTCGGAATAGAGAAAAGAATAAAACCCTTTCTTATCGCAGTCGAGCCATGGGTGAGTCTAGGCTTAACTGACCTTGTTATGAATTCAAGGGATATGAAGTATAAATTATATCCTGAAACTGAATACCATTGTTTTCTAGGGACCTGTAGTTCAATAAGGTTGAACGCTGCCGGAATAAAGCTTCTCATCGGGAAAATTTTTAACCGGTAAAAAAATAAGCATGAGAAGTTGGACCATTTTTTTTTCATTTTTTGTCTTTTCAGCAATTCCCTTTACTGTCAGATGTCAGAAAAACGCCCTGAGACAACCTGAATGTTTACTAAGCCCTGGAAAAGAGGTCAAGGTTGAACAAATCATCAACACTCAATGCAGCCCTGTAAAACACAAGTTGATACCCTGGGTTGTATATTCGAACCGAGGTGACGATTTTTGGTTGCCTCTATTATGTTACGGGAGAAACACAACTTCAATTTCGTATCTCTTCTGGAATCGGTATGAAAGGGTTAACGATTATTAAACCAAAAGATAAAGGGTTTCGTCCAAAATCGGAATTCCTATTTCATTTCTATGCCGAATTTACCCAGGAGGCATTAATTCAGAGGAAATGCATTGTTCTTAATTCTCAAGGTCTAATTGACAGTATCTGTAAGGGCTTGCTAGAGGAATCTAGGATTCCTGTTTACAGAGATCCATATGTGAGGAATATGGTTAATTATCGGGATGCCAACGGAAATATTATGCCTCGGTTTTTACCACTCTATTCAATTTATTTTGTTTATCAAAGAGAGAACAATCGTTATCTGCTTGGAAGGGATTATAAATTTGAGCCTAACCGCCCATTTGGGGATCAGATTATTGGATGGGTTGATGCCTGCCGTGTATTTGACTACAATACCCGGTTATGTTTCGAACCTAATTTTGAAGCTGAAGCTGTCAAACAACGACGATGTGATAAAACTTATGGGAGTGCCAAGGTGTTTGCAACAACAATGGAAGTGGAGTCTTTCATAAAGAATCCTACCTCGACAATCGAACCATATTGGGAGGAACCAACAACATGGTATTTACGCCAACCTAATAAATTTTTCATTTCAGGTTCTTTTAATATTCAACGATTTAGAAATGTTATCTGTGCTAATAATTGTGATCCAGGAACAAAATGTTTTTTTAATGCCTTTACAAATAACGAAGAGCAATCTAGTTTTTTTAGATTTCCATTTTTAAAAAATAGCCTTACTGATAAAAGAAAATTTGAGATTGCAGTTAATGGTAAGTATATGAAAAATTGGAAAATATATTGTGACTCATTGATAAAAAATAAAAATATTCTAAAGGTCTATTTTATATTTCCAGATTCATTATCTAATAATTATTTTGTGTCCTTTCTGCGCCAATTTAGCAGTAAATATTCTGATTTTTATAATGCCTACAATGCGTGTTTTTATCCGCAACAGCTTGATCGATTTGCGGCAATCGGAATACAGCCATGGAATTCTAAAAACTTCAATATCATAATGGATAGCTTAATACACCATAAACCTGTAGGTAAATACTTTAGAAATGAGAATTGTTTTTTTTATTTAGAACTACTGGTGATGCGTTAATATTTGAATATTTAGTGTAAATAGCTGATATAAAATTT
>JBAXOB010000003.1:0-182659 GCA_037133475.1 Bacteroidota bacterium | reverse complement strand
GCAATTTATTGATAAAAATATGCTGACTTGAGATGGGGTTGGTAGGGCGGATACGTTTCAAATGAATATTGAGAAATTGAATGCTCATTCCTGTCGGGTACGGTATTAAAATCAACAACCGAAATCTTAATGGCGCGTGACCCGCAAAAGGGACATTCTTCGAATGCCTTTTCAAGGAAGTTCTCTTCATAGATTACAATCCTGTTTGTTCTCTTGGTTAAATCAATTTTCATACGACAATCCCAAATTATCGGTGAATTTTTCAAGGTTGAAATAGGCTCAAAGATATTAATTTATGTTGATTGATCGGAAGCATACCGGCAGCTATTCAGGGGGAATGTGGCGCTCCTCCGAGGACAAATTATTGATCAATTCCGCGCAACGGGCATGTAATTGCCATGGAATAACCTTCGCCAGCCATTCCGGGCTTATCTTTACCAGGGGCATGGACCTAAATAATCAGAAAACAGACCAGTAATTTGACTGTAAAGGTGTTTATTTTCATTAACTTTGTGTATCAGTTGACCAGACTGACAGGTATAAAATGGGAACCATCAAGCTTATCGCGATAAACGTTGCCGATAATATCGATATCAGGCATTTGAAGCAAACCTTTGCAGGGAAATTAATCATATCAACCTCCTCGGAACTTTTTTTTAAAACCGGTGAAAGCAAATATATTTCCATTTTCAATTACGGGGTTATTGCTTTTTCAAATCACTCACAAGCGGAAGTTGACCAGGTCATTAAGAATATTGAGAATTACATCCAAAATAATCAGGTCAGGATTTCCGAAACCATTTCAATTGAATTGAAAAATTCTCCGGGAGTATCCTATGAAAATGACCTGTTAACCGTGCCTGACGAATATGAGAGCAAGGAATTGTTCCGGATTGTCATGTTCGATCTTTCTCAAACCGTGGCAATCGATTATTATTCCGGTATCGCTGAAAAATTATTGCAGGAGGTAAAGACATTATCCGCCGAGTTGGAACACAAGGGAAAAATTTCCCTTGTAAAGCGGGAAATGATGAAGTTTATCGGCAAATCACTGAATACCAAGAACAAAATCGTTGACAACCTTTACATATTTGATTCGCCAGATATTACCTGGGATAATGAGATGGTTGAAAAGGTGCACAAGATCCTGAGAAGGACCTTTGATTTGAACGCCCGGTTCAAAGAGTTGGAATACACCTTCAAAATTATTGACGATAACCTGCAGATATTCAAGGAAACCTACGAGCACCGGTATTCGGCAACGCTGGAAATCGTGGTGATCATCCTGATTCTCATTGAGGTGCTGAAATCGTTGGGGGAGAAATTCAGGTTCTTTTAAACAAAATTCATTTTACCCGTTTTAAAGTTTCCTGACTTGCGGGAGTAATCTCACAATAAACGGGCGGGATGGAAAAAAGCAGTAAAAAGGTTTGCTTACTCCTGGTTCCCAGCCCCTGCATTGTTTCAACCTGAACCTTATAGTGAGCGCAAAAGCAGCACAAATACTGAAGGCCCGGTCCCAATAAAGGTCTTTGAAGAAAACAGATATTCCGCAATGTAACTTTCAGGCTTTTTCATCAATGGCACTCATGTCAGAAATGGGAAAGGCCCTGAAACAGTGAATCAAATTATCCGCGGAAGTAAGAAATCGGTTGTTGTCGCTGCAACCTGTTTTGCCGGATTAAGTATTTGTTAAATAAATACTGTCCAAACATGATTAAACAGCCTGATTGTTAAATAACCATTAACACTGAATGTCCCTGAAAATATTGTATCGGATAGAGGGTTATAATGATTAATAAAATATTACCCTAAAAATTCTGATACAATGAAAAATATCATACAGCTGGCGAATAATAACTCTATCGACGTCAGGATAGCCTTATCGAACCATCAAAATTTGATTCCGAAATCAAAGCTTTCCTCTGGTTCCGTGATAAACAAATACCCCATTATCCTCGACGGAGGTAAAACGATCCTGTTTATTTCAGATCAAAGCAAAGAGTCAGAGGCAAGGGAAAAGTATGAAATGCGAAGGAGCTCCAAAGCTTTTTCCCGTTCTGCAAAGCCTAAATAAAAATTATTTTGCAGCCTTTTTGTCGTTTTTAGCCTCTTTTTCCTTTTTAGGTTTTTTTTCTTTCTTCTCTTTCTTTGCTGTCTTTTCAGGGACTGCCAAAGGTTTTTCCGGCTTTTCCTCCATCACCGGTTCAACTTTTTTACGGCTGGGGAAAAAGGATAAGAAAATTACCTGGAACTTCTTTTCCAATTTTGCAATACCCTTCTGATCGGTCAGTTTAATATTTTTCTTACCCACCAGATAAAATAAACCCTGTTCTCCATCCTGGAATACCAGGATTACCTTTTTCCTGTTTATTCCTGATACCAGATTTTTAACATCCTCCAGGTCTCCAAGAATATGCACCTCCGGAAAGATCAATTTTTGTGTTTTTTTCATTTTGTTTTTTTCCAAAGTTAACTCAAATGAAGCTGATTGTCAAGGAAAAAACAATCCCGGGATGAACAGTATCTTTTTAACTTATCAAAGAACGTTAACATCCCTGGCAGCCCGGATATTTTCATAATTGTATAAAAGAAAGTGCAGAGATACAAAGCCACCTCCCGGCTTATTTGCAGAACCGCATCATGCCTGACAACATCATTTCGTTTCCCGCAGGGCTAACGGGGTCTCCTCCTGCTCCTGGTCTCCACAAAATGGGGAAAATATCGTCTTACTGGCATTTGGTCATCCATTAGTAGCCGTTTTTAGACTGCAATACAAAAACGATATATTGGATACACCGGCAAAGCGAACTGTCAATTACCCCTGATAGACAATGTTGTACAGATCTGTTCTACGGTCGTCCCAATTATGGGTTGCGGTTGCGCCTTTATGCCTGTTTAAGGCTTCTATATCGACATCATGGATCACCACGCTTTCAACGTTCGCGGTAGCTTCTGCCGCGATGCCATCCCGGGCGAAGAACAGATCAGATGGGGTGAAAATTGCCGATTGGGCGTATTGTATATCCATGTTGACAACATCGGGAAGGTTGCCCACGTTTCCTGCAATCGCCACGTAAACCTGGTTTTCGACACATCTCGCCTGGGCGCAGTAGCGTACACGAAGATATCCGTTCCTGTTATCGGTGCAAAAGGGCACAAAAATGATCCGAGCACCTTTTTCAACTGCAATCCTGCTTATTTCAGGGAATTCGACATCATAACAAACCTGAATGGCAATTTTACATTTATCTGTGTCGAAAACCTCAATTTTATTGCCATGTTCAACACCCCAGTATTTTTTTTCGCTCGGCGTGATATGGAGCTTGTATTGCTTGTCGATTTCCCCATTCCTGTGAAAAAGGTATGCAACATTGTAAAGATGATGGTCCTCAATAATAAAATGAGAGCCTGCAATAATATTAACATTATAACTGACAGCAAGTTGTTTGAATAGTTCAATAAACTGAGGGGTAAATTCAGCGAGCTCTTTGGCAGCATTTTGCGGATCTTTCTCTTTCAGGAATGAGAGTAACTGTGTGGTGAACAATTCGGGAAAGAGAACAAAATCACATTTGTAATCCGAAGCCACATCAATGAAGTATTTTACCTGTTGTGAGAATTTTCCAAATGATTTGATTCTTCTCATCTGGTATTGAACGGAACATATTCTCACCGGATTTGATGAATAGTATTGTTTTGTCTGTTTTGGCTGGTAATTCAGGTTTGTCCACTCAAGAAATGTTGCAAATCCCGCCGAATCTTCATCCATTTCAAGGTATTTGTCAATAATTCTTTTCAGTACGAACCCATTGGCAATCTGAACCGATAAGACCGGGTCAAATACCTTTTTCTGGGTTACCTGGTCGATGTACTCCTGAGGCGTCAGTTTATCTTTAAAATTGGTAAAACCCGGGATTCTTCCGCCAAGGACGATTCTTCTTAAATTGTATTGGATTGCCAGCTCTTTTCTTGCGTTATAGATTTTTCTTGCAAGACCATTTCCCTGGTATTCAGGGTCAACCATGATTTCAATTCCATACAGTGTATCGCCGGCGGAATTATGGTTCGTGATAAAGCCATGATCACTGATATCGAACCATTTGTGCTCCTGGTCATAGATTTCAATGTCGACAATCAGCGATGAGGAAGAAGCAATAACCTTCTTATTTAATTCTATGCACAACTGACCTTCCGGAAAAATACTGACCTGGCTTTCAATTTGTTCCTTCTTCCAAGGCTTCATGGTCGGGAAACACTTCAGTTGCAGCTGAACAATCTGATTATAATCTTTGATATTGATCTGCCTGATTTTGATATTGTCCAGGATATAAGCCTTATTCTTGTTTTTCATCTTTTACACCCTTACCGATAAAAGTTTGTCCTTCAACTCCTGTTCGATCTTCGCCAGTTCGGATTCGGCCAACTGTCGTTTGGCCTTACCATCGGCCTGAATTTTCAGCGTATCCTCGATCGTTGAAATAAGATCGCTGTTGACCTTTTTAAGCGTTTCAATATCCACGATACCCCTTTCCGACTCCTTGGCAATTTCAACCGAACTCTCCTTCAGCATTTCTGAATTTTTCCGCAGGAGTTCGTTGGTTGTATCGGTAACCTCTTTCTGGAGTTTCAGCGCCGATTTTTGCCTGAACAGGGTAATGGCGATAACGATCTGGTTTTTCCAGAGCGGGATGGTATTCAGGATTGAACTCTGGATCTTTTCAACAAGGGCCTGGTCGCCGTTCTGAATCAACCGGATCTGCGGGCCGGCCTGGATCGAGATCATGCGGCTTAACTGGAGATCATAAATCTTTTTCTCAAAGCGGTTGAGAAACTGCATGAAATCATTGTATTTCTGGGCATCTGCAGGATCTTTGGTTTCATCGGCCTTCATTTTCAACCGGGGTGCGACGGTGTTCTGTAACTCCTGCAACTTCAACTGGCCAGCGGCAATAAAAAGATCAAGATTCTGCAGGTATTCGAGGTTCTTCCCATACATTGAATCGAGCAGGGTGAGGTCTCTCAGCATCTGCATGCGGGCTTTATCAAGTTCATCAATGATCTTCTCGATCTGGACACTGAGTTTTTCATACCGGATGATGAATTTTCTGAAAGAATTCACCAGACCGCCCAGGAATGGAATTTTGGCAAAGAATCCCTCTTTTGATCCGAGACTGTCGACATCAATATCCCTGACCTTTAAGACCAGGTCGGAGAGGATATTGCCGGCATACCCGCTGTCCTTCGTCCTTACCTCCTGGAGGATGTTGTCGGCGAAGGTGGAAATATCGCGCTGTGCGCCAACACCGTATGTGATGATGGCCTGCGAATCTTCGACATTGATCTGTTTTTTGATATCTTCAATACGGGCTAATTGTTCAGGGTTCAGGCTGGCAATATTCACCGCGCTGGTATTGCTCAGGCTGACATTATCTCTGATGCTCAATTCATCGCTCATCGGGTTGGGTTTTAAGTATTGATGTATTTTGTTAAAATCTACCGGTTATCGGTCAGTGCCTCAATTATCTTTTCCATAACAGTTGCCCGCGGCATCGGGACAATCTTTGTAACAGCGCCGGGAATGCCATCGACCAGGAGTGTCTTCGGATCGTTCTGCACGCCCATCAAACCGGTGCGGAACCCGTGATGTTCCCATGCGATCTTTTGTATCTCCTCGTCTTTCAGGGCATCGATGAACAGTGTTGCCTTTTTATTCAGGATGATCAGGGGATGTTCGCTCCATACGGTGGGAACCGGGTATAAGGTTTTGATCTGGTTTTTAACTTTGGGCCAGAAATCCTGGTGCATTCTCGAAAATTCGATGGCCTGGCTTTCGTACCCCCCCATTAATGGATATTGCCCCACGCCGGTCTTTAAAAACTGTTCAAACAGGACTCCCGAGGTACTTTGCATAAATCCCTGCCTGGCAAAGAATTCTCTGACTTCAGGCAGTACCTGAGGGAGATCAGCCTCAACGACCACATCGCCACCTTTCAGGATATTGGCAACCAACCCGGCAAACATATTCCCGGAATTGGATTTCGTGGGATCGGTTGTGGTTACCGAAATTTTACCATACAACTGTGTCAGCCCGATGTCGGACCATCTTTTCCCCTCCCTGATCATTTTCAGCAATGCCGGCATGTCGACGATGTAGTAGGTGCCCATCTCCTTTTTAACAATGCCCGACTTCACCAGGGCATCTACAACGATATCCCAACTGTAAATGACGATCGGAGAGTTGAAGATATTTTCAGCACGCACTATTTTAGCTCCCTGTTTACTTTTAAAGATCTCGAGGGCTACCTGGCTGGAAGGCCAGAGAAAATCGGTCTCACTTTTTGCCTCTTCACTCACCATTTCAATGGAACCGGCACGGATATAATCCACCACAATGCCGTACTTTTTTTTCAGGATGGATTTTACCTGCCCGTTTTCAAGAAATGAACTCTTTTCGCTTCCTATGATACCCCTGATGTGTACCTCCGGTTTTTTATTGCTGTAATACCAGTAACCGAAACCGATGGCAGCAGCCAGTAACAGTATTCCTAATCCAAACAGTAAACCTCGCATAATCATTATTTTAAATCTTCCGCCTGAAATGTTTTCTCCAGCGTTTCAATTTCAACGTCAAGGTCCATCACATCATTGCTGAGCAATTTCGCCAGTTGTTTATCAAAAGCAGTATCAATCGAGGTGAGCATATCTTCTGCTTTCAGCAACGCCTTCGAGATTTCAGGCGATTGAACATCCTGAAGTGACAGCTGGGAATACTTTTTGACAATATTGATACTGGTATCAAAATAATAGGAAAGAAACTGCCGTGCAATTTTCATCTTCTCAGGATCTTTCCTGATATTTTCATAAATCTTCTTAACAACCGTGATGATATGGTATATCCGGGCGCGTATGTTTTCGTTTCTGATCTGTTTTGCCAGCCTCTCCAGTTCCCTGATCTTCTCTTCACTCTCCCTTAAAACGGTTTCCACCTTCTCAGCGGTGATCCCGTTTCCCGGGAGTATGGCAAACTGATCCTTCGGACGAAGGGCAAACAGGATGACATAGATCCCTAGGAATGTTGCAAAGGTGATGATGGCCGTGATTACAAGGCTGAAATGGAAAAGAAAAAAGAGGCCAAGCATAACCAATCCGGCTGCAATCCCGGAAATGATCCCGGCGACCGTTGTAAACTTTTTCATTAGTTATACCCTTTTACCTTTCTGAAAGCGCCGATCAGGTCTTTCCTGCCGTCAAACACAGCCCCATTCGTAAGTTTGGCAATCTGAGCCAACTGGGCGTCGGAAGCATCGCCAAATTTAATCAAAAAAACAGGCACATCCCTCCCGTTCTTTTTCCAGGCAGATTCAAGATCTGAGTACTTTTTACCGGTATTGGATTCCCCGTCCGTCATGAGTATTATTGCCGGAATATATTTTGTTGAATCAATCGTTACGATCTGGTCCAGTGCAAGTATAACAGGCGAATAAATGTCGGTGGATCCATCGGTATCTGTTTGCCTGATTTTCGTCAATAAATCCATCATTTCGGACTGTTTGTTCCCCTCTACCTGCCAGGCATTAAATATTGTTCCTGCGAATGGAATGACAAACGTTAAATCATCGGGTGAACTTTGGAGAAAGTACTTTCCCGCCTTGTCCTGGTCAAGCAGGATTTCCATTGCTTTTTTTACCAGGTCGGAGTTCCCCCCGATCATGCTCCCTGAAAAATCGAGGCAGTAAAAGGTGAGCGAAGGTTTTCGGAACATGGTTTGATACAGGTTCAGAGCCCTCAGTATTACCTCCGCCCTGGGAAGTTTGATCGGTGAAAGTATCTTTTGCGTGTTGATTCCCCAGGCAGGATTGAATATGGCAGCAGGCGCGTTTTTTAACTCACCGGCAAAACCGGTCCGTCTACCGAGTTGTAACAGCTGCCGCTGAACCGGTTCGCTAAGCAGATAGGCCTGGAGTTCTTTAAAAAAAACCTCTTTTTTAAGATCCCCGTTATCGATATAACCCAATTGTGAATCGGCAATCACAAGGCCATCAACGGGATAAACAAGATACAATGGTTCCTTTCCCTGCCGGGTCAACTCCTGGTTTGTTTCAATCATCAGCGCTTCATAATTCACCATGGCATCATACCCACCCTTGAGGAACAGATCCTTTAACCATGCCGAACTACCTGAAGACCTGTTTATCCCAGCCAGCAGGTCGGTAATTTCTTTCTTCAACCCAGGTTTTTCAAGATCATCCAGGGTAATATATTCAGGATTCCCGAGCAATGCATAAAGAAAGCCAATGTATGCGCTGGCGCCTGAATTGGATTGGGAGGCGGAGGTCATGATAAAGCGGAGTTTTTTCTCTCTAATTGCTTTCAGGAGTTCAGAAACCTTCACATCCTTCCCAACAAAACCAAGCTGCTGTGCAACGCTTTGTCGTATCCCAAATACAACCGGTGACGTCAGGATGGATTGGGCATACTTAACCTTTCTATCATGGTCGCCCAGCGTAATCCAAAGGCCGCTTGCAGGCCAAACCGCATCATATTTTGCAGCATTTTTCTGCAGCTCCAGCATGATATCGACCGACCCCTCATATTTGAATTTGACAAGAAAATTGTTCTCCTTTGCGAAATCTGTGACAATATGCTCCAGGGGTCCGTTTTCGGAACCCGATAAAATAATAAACTCGTGTGGCTTTTTTTTACAGGAATCCAGTGACAACAGAATGGAGCATGCCGCCAGCATGATAAAAACGTTCGATATTATGGATCGGAAAACGTTTGTATTCATAGGTTGAACATTTTAATGGTCATGAATTATGAGTCGATCCGGCCTGTCATACCCGAAAAAACATTAATATTAACAAATTATCGCTGAATCTGTGTTAAATTAAGGTTAAAAGGTAAATCTCTGCCCAATTCCTTGCAATATTCCATATCCTTTGCAGTGAACCTTGCGTTTGTCAATCCTTTTTCACTGTTTGTTTTTGTCAACCTTAAGGGAGCTGAAAAATTGCTATTTGCTTCTCTTCTTAACATTGTCAGATATTCAACGCTCAGCGCTGTATCCTTTGCGAATTTTTCAATCTTTGGTTTTGTCTTTAACTCTTTCAGCAGATCAGCGAGCGAATGAATTCCTTTTGATTTAATAAGGTTAAAAGCGCTTGTCAATTTTATCTGTAAGCATAATACGGCCAGGCAAAACCTCCTTGTTTTTCAGAATCGTTCTGAACTTATCGATTGTGAATTTGCCTGCATCAATAAAATAGTTTCCGCTCATACTTCATCCTTTATAGGTCAAGTACCTTGTTTTTCCTTTTTGTAACGACAAAGGCATCCGCAATTGCCCAAATCCAAAAAACAATACTCCATAACGAGGCTATATCATGTGTTACTCTCGGAATCCAATATTTCCAAACCACATTTACATCATTTGCAGAAACAGGTAAATTTGGATTTGCTAAAGCAATCATTGGTAAAATCAGTATATTCAAATTTGCAATCACGATGGAAGCAAAAATAATACATGCCCCTTTATTTCCTTTGCCCCCGTAAATCTGACCTAATCCAGGTATGACCAAAGACAAAAAGCTTGCAATAATTGGTTTTATTTCCATGGCTACCTGCCCATCTTATTCACCTTTGTAAGGAAGTTGTCAAACCGCTCTTGTATCTCACCTTTAAAATTCTCATCATTCAAATGAGTCTTCATAAACGCATCAGCATCTTCCTTCTTATCTTCCGGTAAAACAAGACCTACCGGGAATGACTGACAAATTAAACATTTATCTTTTAGTATGTTTTCTACCTCCCTGAATACCAACCCGTGTCCGAATTTTTCATCTTTCCTGGCATCCGTGCTGCCACAGCAGGTAACAAAAATCAATTTATGGATCCTGATAAAATACTTCCTGATAAAACAGCGAAGCGGGGGAATAAGCTTACCCATCCAGATTGGCCCGCATAAAATTACCAAGTCGAAATCTTCAATCCTGTGTTTCAGTGGTTTGATCCCCAAATGGATGTTCATTAAAAACAGGATAAAAATATTTATCCGGGGCTTGATTTCTTCAATTTCACACGACAGACTTTCGGAAATTTTTCCGGCAAGGTATTTATTACTGCCTTTATGTGAATAATAAAAAACAATGATTTTCTCCATGAGATCTCAATTATTTATCCTTTTTTCAGCTTAAATACACCACCTTTTTCCTGGGCCTGACGATCGCATGTTTGAATTTTAATTTAGGATAACCCAGGATCATCGTTTCAACAACCTCATTTCCTGCAGGGATCCGGAACATGGTGCGGAGGGTCTTGCTTTGATTGATAGCCGGGCCGATCAGCCCGATGGCGGTGGCTCCAAGTCCCAGTGAATGCGCTGCAAGTAATGCATATGTCAAATAAATATGTGCATCGACCGTATGTTCTTCAGCTCCCTTTGGCGCATGAAAAAGGAATAGCGCCGGTGCATTGCGGGCTATATCGTCGGTATTGCCTGTATTGGAATAATGACCTTTTTCAATGTGCGGAACGATAAAATTCATCAGGGTATTCCTGGTTTCGCCTGGCAGGTTTCGCCTGATCAACCAGCCCAGTACCGGGATTTTTATAATCTTTCCCAATTGCATGTAAATTTTCGACATTTCAGGCACTGCCTTTTCGATGAGCGATCTGTCGGAAACGACCGTAATCTCGACATTGTCAGGGCTGACCCCGAAAGGAGCTGTTGAAATGACTTCAAGGATTTTGTCAATCAGCTCCCGTGGCACAGGTTTGTTTTGAAAAATCCGAACCGAACGCCGTGTCATCAGAAAATCCATCAACTGCTGTTGATCTGTTGAGACTGACGGGATATCCCTTAAATTGGTATCATAACTGAGCCCTTCAACCGATATGGATTTTGTTTCACACATGGCCATGCAATGCCCGCAATGGATGCAGATGTCAAGATAATCCTGTCGGAACGTGACTTCGCTGTTCCCTGATTTTTCAATTATCGCGGCCGGACAAATCTTTACGCACAATTCACATTTGGTGCAGGTGGTTGCATCGATTACATGGCTTTCGTACATTGAATTGGTTTTTGGTTTTCAAATTTGACGACAGGTATCCTGGAAAGTTACGCTGATCATAACGAAACAATTATTAATCAGAAACATGATGAAGCCAAAAATTGTACCATCAGGCAATGACCGAAGTCGCTGCTGCCGTTTCATCCCACCCCTGCATGATAAGCCCATACGATCCGATCATAAAAAGCAACGGAAGCAAATCATCCTTCTCCCAAATGATTGCTTCAGCATATTTTTTCATCCCGAATTTCAGATCATATTCAATCAGGGCTCTTTTGTGCTTTATCCACACCCATTTCGGATTCCAGAAACCAGTTTGGGTCAGTTCATAGGATTCTCCGTTCTGTGCTGAGAATGCCAGCAGTCCCTGGAATTTGCCTGAGAAAGGTACCTGCAAATAATCCTGTGTTGCATTTTGCCGGCGAACGGTAATATATGGTTTCCAGAACCCCATCCTTTTCAACGACCACTCCTCCTCAAAAAGTTTAACTTCGGCAAGTGTCCCGAATGTCTTGGGAAAGTTGATAGTTCCGATGTTATCTTCGCCACGTGTCAAGTTATAGAATGACCGGGTCATTTTCGGTTTGATAATAAGAATGCTTGTTCCCGGGGTAAGGGTTGTTTCCATAAAGATCTTTTTTAATATCCAACAATGGCTTATACTTTTTCTGAAACGTGGTCCTGCCGGCACAATGGCAATTATTCAGTATCCCTGAAACTGGCCCGGTCAATCTGACAGCAATCATAACGGAAGATACAAAACCAGTTCAAATCTAATAAAATGCAGGCAATGCAAGGTTAACAAATTGTTAACCTATTCTATCTTTGCAACTATAATATCCTAATTTAGAGAACGGTGAAATCACCAGGTTTCGTTGTTTGTTCCGCTTCTCAACAGGCGCTGCAATGTTTTACGGGTACCAGTTTTTTTCGGCAGCTATTCCTGGTGATAAAACCCGGCCAGGCCATCCCGACGCAAAAAATAGATCTGGGTTAACAGTTTCCAGGAGATGATCTTTGAGAATGTTATACCTTTGGGATCATATTGATTGACAGGAAAGTTGAAGCATGGGAACATAGAAAGGAACAGGTTCCGTATTTACTTTATCTTTCCGTTATTCAACGGCATTATGATCAGATTTGTGAGAATATTACCCCCCTGAGCGCAGGAATCATCATAAAGCTTCATTATCCTGACGAATTGGTGATGAACAGAAAGTCAAATACTGGCAGATGCGGAATTCACGGGAGTAACTGTTGCCATTGTGGTCAAATATAAAATAATAAACAGCTTTTTACTGTAATTGATAAAACCATCCTAAAACCAAAAAAATGAAGATGAAACACCTGTTAACCGCTATCTGCCTGACCATCGTGATGCAGTCTGCCACCCTGGCGCAAAGTCCATGGAAAGCCTCCGATTACAAACCTGAGCCCTACCGCAAGGTGATGGTCTACGCCAAGATTTCGGATATGGGCGCCAGGCAGCAGCTCGAAGAGAAGACCGTAAAACTCCTGAACGATAAAGGAATCACGGCGATGGCGGCCTATTCCAACGTTAAGCCGTCGCGTACGACCTCCCGCGAGGCATTTCTTGCCATCGCCGACTCGCTCCAGGTGGATGCCCTGCTGGTTTACTCGGTGAACGGCGCGGAAAACCAGGTTAAAAACACGGCAACACTCAGCGTGGGAGTGGGCGTGGGCATGTACGGCGGCTACGCGGGCACCAGCGTGCCCATCGCGGGAGGTACTAAAATGGTCACCATCGTCAAACTCACGGTTGATTTCTTCAACAGGGCATCCAAAGACGAACAGTGGTCGATGCAACTCGCCGGTTCGCTCGAGGATGGCATCGATAACCTTGCTTACACCTTTGCCAAAACAACGGTCAAGGCCATGCTGAAGGATAAGCTGTTTGTGTCGAAGTAATTTCCAACCCTGAATGGGTGCGGTTTTCAGAATGACGTGAAGGAATATCAGATTCCTTTGCGCCAAGAGGATGCGGGATGATTCCGGTCAATGAAAAAGTCTTTTCATTAAATCCCTGCCGGCATCGATACCTTTTTCAATATTGGCACCAACCCACGAATGCCGCTGATTTTCTTTCCTGCCGGAAATGGAGGCAAACCAGATGGTGGAGGCATAAAGAACCGCCAGCAAAAACCAGGGGTGATCATCGGCAACATCCCTGATCAAAAGCAGGCAAATCAACGAAAGGATTTCCCATAATACTACTTCATAGTAGTACCTTACAGCGACCCTGTCATGAGTAAGGCTGAACCTTAATTCCCGGCAATCCCAAATCAGATATAAGAACAGGAAGACCAGGTAGCTTGTCCTGATCCCTTCCATATTGATTTCGTGCAAAGCCGCTTTCTCCCTGATATCAAAATATACGGTTTTAACCATATATAACATGCATATCATGAAGATAAAATCGAAAAGAAAGTACCATTTCCTGTATATTTTTGAGCCCTTAATATAGTAATAATCCGATAGATAAAAGGCAACTCCTGCCAGCAGGAACAGTGTTCTTATCAACACACCGGAATTGAAAATCTTCCCGTTAATGACCGTGTAGCCCCAGTCAAACAACATAAAAATGATGGTTCCCAAAACAGCCGTATAAAGCTGTTCGGTCATCAGGTGCTGCAGTCCTTTATTGTGAACTGTATCCAGCCAGTTTTTAAATTTCCTCATGGGAGTATGGTTTTCCTGATACTAAAGTGGTAATGATAAGAAGAATCGCTGATGAATGCCGGGTTCGCTTTATTGCGCCCCCGGCAAACTGAACCGGAAGGTCGATCCCACCCCCTCTTCACTCTCCACCCGGAGGCGGCCTCCGTGTTTTTCAATGAAATCGCGGCAGATCATCAGCCCCAGGCCGGTACTGGGTTCATTGTCGGTCCCCTTGCGCCGGGTGTCTGCTTCAAGTTTAAAGAGATTCGCCACCATTTTAGGACTCATGCCGATACCCGTATCGGTTACGGAAATCTCAACCGCACCCCCGTCGACCGGGTTGGCTGCAATATCGACACGCCCCCCTTTGGCGGTAAATTTGACGGCATTGCCGACCAGGTTGCGGATGAGCCCGCAAAACATGTATTCATCGGCGTAAACCAGCATCCCTTCAGGGAAAAGGATGTTGATAGCGATCCCTTTGTTTTGTGCGCTCTCCTGCATCACCGCAATACATTCCGTTACTTTTGGCATCAGCAGGAAGGTGACCGGCGTAAACGGGGTGATTCCCCTTTCCATCCGTGACCATTCCAGCAGGTTTTCGAGCAACCTGTAAACATTTCCGGCCGATTTCCTCAGGGTCAGGGCAATCTTCAGGCTCTTTTCCGGTGTCATGTCCGGCAAATCATCGGCCATGATCTGCGTCAATCCCAGGAATGCATTGAAGGGACTTCGCAGGTCATGGGCCAGGATGGAGAAGAATTTATCCTTTTCCGCATTGCGTTTTTCAAGCTCTTCGTTTTTGATCCGGATCTCGCGCTCCGATTTTTTGCGTTCCGTGATATCGTGGACCGTTCCCACCAGGTGGGTACAAAGCCCTGTATCATGATATACCGGCGTGATACTCGCCTCGCCGATGAGCTGCCCGCTTGGATAATCAGAGACCTCCTCCCACCGGATGATCCTGCGCTCTTCAATGGCCTGCCTGAATTTTTCAATCACCATCGACAGGGAAGGTTCCGGGATAACCTCGCCCACCAGCCTGCCTTCGACCTGGTCATGGGTTAACCCCGTAACCCTGCAGAATGACTGGTTGACGTAGAGAAAACGATAAGCAGGGCCCGGTTCGACAACCATGTCGTAAACCGCATCTTCAACCGAATTGTAAATGGAGGAGAGCCGTTGTTCGCTTTCCCACAGTTTTTTTTCTACCATTATGCGGCCGGTGATATCTCTAGCCAGGGCAGTGGCGCCAACAATTTTATTGTTTTCATCCCGGATAGGGTTGAAAAAACTTTCGTAGTAATTACGTTCCACCTCCCCATATATCCTGATATTGGTATGGGATTCCCCGCTCAGCGCCCTGTCATAGTTTTCTTTGGCTCTTAACCTATCCTCCCCGCTGGCGATACACTCCAGGATATCCATTCCCAGGGCAACGGTCGTGCCATAGGCATGCTTCATGGTATCCGCATGGGCTTTGTTGAAATAGAGGTACCGGTAATTATTATCGATTGAAAGAAGGATGGTATCTTTCTGGCTTTCAATGCTGGATTTTAGCAGTACCTGAGATTGACTGAGCCCATCTTCCGCCTTTTTACGGCCGGTGATGTCAGCCATGGTAACCAGGCATTGGTTCCCTGTTCTTGATATGATACCCGTAAGATGAAGGTAAACCGGCGCCCTGCCCTTAACCATAAGCGTCACCTCGCAAAACTCCCTGCTCTTGCTGTTGAACATCTTTTCCATGAAAAGACGGAAAGCTGCGATGGTATCAGGGGTCAGGAACAGGATGAAATTGGCATGAATCAACTCCCTGCGGCTTTTGCCTAGCATTTCAGCCCCGCAAAGATTCAGGTTCAGTACCAGCCCATCTTCCGAAAGGGTTAAAAAACCGGTTGGCGACAAATCGTACAGGGAGATGGCATCCTGGGCAGCCTCTATGGCAGCGACAAGTTCCTCATTCTGGCACTCAAGTTCTGCCTTGTGCACCTCAAGTTCATGAAAAAGACTGAGTGCGTCGGATTCGGAAGGGGGAAATGCTATGTAGGCCGGCTTTTTGTTCATCAGGGCAACAGCCCTGCGGTACAGGTCGGCGTTATCATCATCCGCTTTATTTTTCATTGTTTCCTCCTGTCCAAAACTGGTTCACTTTTGCCAGGAGTGCCGACCAGTAATTTTAGATGATATTTGGTAAACAGAATAACCAATGGGTAAATATAGCGAAATTATCAAAACAAAACCATACAAGTGCGGATTATTTTTATGATGACATACACCGCCATGAGGCAGTGAAAAACATGCCAGGTAAACTTTGTTTCTTCAATTTATAGGATGATCTGCAGTCATACTTCTTACATTCAGGTTATCTTCATCCGCCTGAACATGACCTCTCCTTTGCCATCCTCCCGGAAGGAGGTGAGAAGTCCAGCCCGGTTTTGAGGCTACCTGATAAAGTTGGTCACCACCTTTTTTTCCGCCCCCGGAAGCGCAACGATCCCGGCGGTTGCCTCTTTCATCTTCAGCAGCCAGGCCATGTTTTTCCCCAGCACCCGCATGACCTGCACCCCTTCATGATCCTGGATCACCTCTCCCGGCATCCGGCCATGGATCACATTCCAGTAACTGGAGGTGGCGATCGCCATTTCCGCATAGGTGAGATAATGGTTCAGGGCGTCGAAGGTGGAGGAACCTCCGGTCCTGCGCACGGCCACCACGGCTGCCGCCACTTTATGGCGGAAAAATCCCCCGTTTGATCCGGAAACATAAAACAACCTGTCGAGGAAACTTTTCATCGTTCCGGCGATACCGGAATAATAGACCGGCGAGCCGAGCATGATCCCGTCGGCCGCCCGGATCCGTTGGATCCAGTCGTTCAGGTCATCGGTCACGATGGTACACCTTTCGTCACGGTTTACGGCGCATTTGCCACAGGCCAGGCAGCCATGGATCATTTTGTGGCCGATATGGAGGATCTCAAACCCGATACCGGCTTCGATCAGTTCGTTTCCTGCCAGGGTCAATGCCTGGAATGTATTCCCCTCGCGGTGGGGACTCCCGTTGATGGCGATTACTTTCATTGGATTGCAGTTGTTTATCAGATTGAATGAGCGGTATGAAACAGGTTGCAAATTACGGAAAAACCGCGATTCCGGGAACAGGAAAAGCGGGGTCCTGAACCATCCCATAAAAAACAATGGATGTATGGAAATAATGGTGAGGGTTCCCTTGATTTGATGTATATTTGTATGGGTTACAGCAAATCAACGTAACCCCAACAGCAACTTCTGCCATGATCCGTGTCATGAAAACCTACCCTGGTTTCTGGCTGATCTGTATCCTTTTATGCTGCAGTCAGGTTTTGCGGGCCCAACTTACCGTCGCCAACGGCTCAACCATGGGAATGACCCCCTCCCAGCTTGTACAGAACTGGCTTGTAGGGTCGGGCGTTGTCATCAGCAATGTCACCTACAATGGCTCCTCCGCCATCATTACCAGCGACCAGGTTGGGTCATTCAACGCCTCCGGGCCAGCCTTTACGCAACTGGGGCTTGATGCCGGGCTGATCATGACCAACGGGATGGCCTCGATTGCGATTGGCCCCAATACCGTTCCCGGGGCGGGAGCTGATACCGGCGGCCCGGGCGACCCGGACCTGTCGGTCCTGGCAGGCGGGGTCACTTACGACAAGGCGGTGATCGAATTCGATTTTGTTCCCGTTTCCGATACGATCAAATTCAACTACGTGTTTGGTTCGGAGGAGTTCTATGAGTTCTGTTACCAGTTCAACGACGCCTTTGGTTTCTTTCTCAGCGGTCCCGGTATTTCGGGTCCCTACTCCAATAACAGCATCGATATTGCCCTGATGCCGGGCACCGCCAACCCGGTAACGATCAACAACATCTGCGCGAATTCCTCGTCAGCGTGGAATAACGCGGGTGGCCAGTGGTTCCAGTATGATGCGCTGAGCTATGTTTTTACCGCGCGCCATGCCGTGGTTCCCTGCTCGACCTATCACATAAAACTCGCCATTGCCGATGCGCTGGATCATATCCTCGATGCCGGCGTTTTCCTTAAAAAGGGCAGCTTTGCCAGTTCGAACGTAACGCCAACTGTCACCTACCAGATCGGGAATCATGCCATCGAGGGATGTGCCGATGCCACGATCCATTTTATGCTGGATGCCCCGATCGGCAAGGCCGATACCATTTTGCTTTCGATCGGAGGCACAGCCACGAACTGCGTTGACTATTCCTGCCTTCCCTCCTCGGTGATCATCCCGGCCGGCCAGACCTCTGCCAACCTGGTGATCCATGCCCTCAGCGACAGCCTCACCGAGGGCACCGAAACCGTCATTATCGGGATCCAGACGCAGGGCTGCAGCACGGTACAGCAACAATCCGACACCGTATTCATTGCCGATTATCTCCCGATGACCCTGTTGGCCAGCAACGATACCATCATCTGTGCCGGCAACCAGGTTACCCTCCAGGTTGCACCGCAGGGAGGAGAGCCAGTCTACCACTACCTTTGGAACACGGGCGCCACCACCGCCTCATTCACAGCTACACCCGCTCCCGGGTTAAACCTCTACACGGTGGCGGTTACCGATACTTGCGACCATACGAAGGCTGACACCATCAGGGTTACCGCCTCCCTGCCCGGCCAACCCTTCATCAAGGGGAACAATAATGCCTGTGTGGGTGCCGGATTCAATTTCTACACCACCGAAGCAGGTATGAACAATTATACCTGGGCCATTTCGGCAGGGGGAATGATCAATTCCGGGCAGGGAACCTACCGTGTACAGGTTACCTGGGCTGCTCCCGGCAACCGGTGGGTCAGCGTCAGCTATTCCAATCCCTACGGATGTTCCGGCCTTTCGACCACTACCTTCCCGGTGATGGTATTTCCCTTCCCCGGCACACCCGGCAACATTCAGGGCGATTCGCTGTTCTGTGCGGGCTCAACAGGCACGCACTTCACCATATCGCCGGTACAGTATGCAACCGGTTATGACTGGACTGTGCCTCCCGGAACCTCAATTATTTCGGGAAACGGGACCAGCGACATCCTTGTCAGCTTCGGAACCGGTGCCTTATCGGGCGATATTTTGGTCAACGGGAGCAACGGTTGCGGACAGGGTCCACCCTCCCCCGCCTTCCCGGTAAAGGTTTTTGCTTCACCTGTTGCCAACGCCGGACCTGATCTTACCGCCTGCCAGGGAATGCCGTTCACCGTAACCCAGGCGACTGCCTCAAATTACAATATAATTTATTGGATTTCCGATGGCCATGGAGCGTTGACGGGTAGTACCACCCTGAGCCCCTCCTATTTCCCGGATCAGTCCGACACGGGCGCTGTTACCCTTACCCTGATCGCCACAGGGAAGGCCCCCTGCGAAAACGACACCTCCCGGCTGGCACTGCGCAGTATCCGCCGGGCGGCTGTTTACGCCGGCAGCAACCTGACCACATGCGAAAACACTCCTGTTGCCCTTGCGGAGGCGGTGGCAACCCATGTTGAAACGCTGGTATGGAATAGCACCGGAAACGGCACCTTCGATGATCCCTTCTCGCTGCATCCTGTTTATACGCCGGGCGCCGATGATATCCTCCAGGGAAGCGCCACGCTTACCCTTACCGTAACCGCTGCAGCCCCTTGTCCGGGCGACTCCTCCGCCGTGCTGCTGCAAATTAACAGGTCGCCATCGGTTAATGCCGGCCCGCAACCCGGCAGTTGCGGCGACTCACCGGTTACCCTGGCAGGATCAACCGCATCCAACTACCTGTCGCTTAAATGGACCACCAACGGTAATGGCAGTTTTGATGATGCGACCGTGCTACACCCCACCTACAAACCCGGACAGGACGACCTGCTGAACGGCCAGGCCCTGCTTACCCTGCATGCACCTGCAACGGGCCCGTGCAGGGATGACTCTTCGGCGGTTTTGCTTACAATTGCCGCCCCTGCCATCGTTAACGCCGGTCCCGGTGAGGTCACCTGCAGGGACACACCATTTACCGTTTCAGGCGCATCAGCATCCTCTTCCAACAGGGTCACCTGGACCCACAACGGCAATGGAACCCTCACCGGCGCCAATACCCTCACACCTGTTTATACGCCCTGCAGCAGCGACCCCCCGTCGGTTACGCTGACCATGACGGTTGATCCGCAACCTCCCTGCCCGGAAGTTTCAGCCAGTATGCAACTTACCATCGGGGAGCTCCCTGCTGTGAATGCAGGTCCGGACCAGATGATCAAAAAGGGAACCTCCACCATGTTGACCGCAACCGCATCGGGCGGATCGGGCCAATACAGCTATGAATGGAGGCCCGCCGGACTTCTTACGGAATTCCGGGTGAAAGATCCGGAAACCGTTACCATGATGGCAGACACCACATTCGTGCTTTGGGTCACCGACAGGTTGACAGGCTGCAGGAACACCGATACAGTTGCGGTAAAGGTAGTTTCGCTTGAGCCTGTTAATGACTGCCTAAGGTTTTATAATGTCATCACCCCCAACGGCGACGGACTGAACGATACCTGGATCATCGATTGTATAGACCGGTTTCCCGGCAATACCGTCACCATCTTCAACCGCTGGGGAGATGAGGTCAATACGTTCAGGGGGTACAACAATACGAGCGTGGTATGGAAAGGTACGGGCAAAAACAACGAACCATTGCCCGGCGGCACCTATTTCTACATTTTTTCCAGTCCCGGGGGCGGCACCCGGACAGGGTGGGTGTATATCCGGTGAACTCTATACCCAGGGTTACCCTGTTCCATCAATGTAAAGGATCCATCACCGTCCCGATAAAGAGGATGGTTCCCGTGGATTTTTCGCTGATGAAATAGAGAAAAGGGCGGTCGACGGTGAAGTAAACCGTACTGCCCGGTCCTGCGGAGGTCGCACCGACCCCGATGGAGGTGACGGCAGCCGCCACGGTACCCTCTTCATCGGTTTTAATGGCGGTCTTGTGTTTTACCTCGGAGATGTAAAGTCCGCCGCCGGCATTGATGCGGGTGAAATCGGCATGCAGGGGGTCGAAGGCAATTTCCATGCCCATCGCGGTGAGGATGGGTACCATGGAGGCCTCGTCATATTCATAGCTGAACTTCGGGAGCTGCAGGATCACATCCGAAGAGGAGAAATTCCGGATCCACTCTTCCCATTTTTCTTTTGTCAGCTGGGCAGCCAGTGCGGCGGGTGAAGATCCCACGGCAGGAAGCAGGACGATCATGTTGAAATTCCCCTGGTTGTAAGGCAGCTCAACTGCCTGGAATCCCCCGCCCTGGAAATAATTGAAATGATTCTGCTGCTTCATGGCAGGTGCCTGGATGATTGAGCCGTCGGCCAGGGTAAAGGGTTTCGGAAGGGTGCTGCTTTTATCAAACTCCGATCGCCACGACCCTTTGAAATAAACTGCATTGATGAGGTACATCACCATTTCGGGAGGAATACTTTGGATGATCTGCGGGATAAGATGGCTGGTCCTGTCGGAAACCCAGGAGTTGATGGTCGTTACGGAGGAAGGATCGGTAAAATCGAGGGGTGTGACGGAAGCCGAAAAATAGTCGCGGTTCACCTCAACAAATGAAGGCAGCACCGGGAAGGTGTTGCGGTACCAGATCGAGTTGGCGATCATCACCGTAACCAGGGGATCGAGTCCTGTGAAGGTATTGAGCAGGTAACGGTATGAGCCGTTGATCGCCGTGTCGGCCATACCTGTATATCCGAGGGTGCCGGTCATGCTGTCGAGGGTGCTTCCGGCCGCACCGTTGCGGGTCATTCCAAGGGCCATTGAGATGCTCAGCGGCGATACCATCAGGTTTTGCCCGGCCGGGGCGAATGGCTGCATTGCTTTGTAGAAGGCGAATCCAAAGGCGTTGCTTTCACCGATCACCGACTTCTGTGAAGATGTCAACGGAACCTGCTTCATTTCCGCAGGTTTCACGGGTTTCGCGGGTTCGCTCCTTTTACAGGCCATGACCCATAAAAGCATGACCGCCAGGCACAGTAGATATGGTTTCATTGGAAAGGGTTTTTAAGGGTTTTCCATATAAAAAAACAAGCTGTTTTCACAGATTATTTACAACAAATTCCGTACCGGATTCAAACCGAATCCCGTTGATTTCGCAAAGGAAGTAAATATTTAATGATTTCATTCAAAAAGCGTTCATCAATGTTTGGGTGGGTTTGTCCGGCCTGCCCGGCAACAACCCGGATCTACCCAGATAAGCCACCAAGCATAATAACATATTCTTATACCGGTAAACCTGCTGAGTGGGCAGCAATGGAAAAAGGGTGATCCAGGTGCAAAACCTTTCCGGCAAAAATTTTGCAAATTAATTTTTTTTGTATTTTCATCCGGAATTTGGATCATGCAAATCCAGTTCCTTCGTCTTTAGGCTGTTGATCCCGTGCATCCAAAGCTGTTTTAAAGAGTTGCGTATGACAGACGAGACTAATTGGGCAAAAAGGATTCAATCATTTTTCGCTCACAACATTGCCATTACATTGATTATCATTTTAGTAACGGCAGCAGGAGCCATTATTCCCATCATTAATGCTATTCAGTCGGCTGTGTCACAACGGGCAGCCGAAAAGAGACAGAGATGCCTCTGCGCAGAAGCCCTGCTGAAAGAAGAGATCGCCTCGATCCAGGCGATCTGCGCGGCTGCGACCGGTTACGCCGAGATAAGTTCCGTAAAGGCCCATATCAACAGGTTTGTAAACACCGAGAATGAGTTAAAGGGCTATGCCTGTTATAAAAAAGAGAACACCGATAATCTCAATTCAGAACTGAAGATCTGCCTGAACCAAAAGTGTTTCAGCATGATTGAACGGTACCAGCATGATTTGAGCATGGTCGGGGAGGCAGATCCCAACCTGGCCGGTTATGATCAGAAAATCGTTGCATTTTGCAAAGTTTACAGGGAATTCCTCGAGAAGACAGCCACCGGAGAAGAAAAAGACTTTTTAAAACTCGATAAAACCATTAAAACATTTCAAGATAAAAAAAACAGATAAATTGATTTTCATGGTTGTGATCCTTGCCGGCCTGGCAGGATGCAGGGTGATCAGGGACAATAAGATGGACGGGGCGATAATTGGTGATAATAATTTCATTATCAACATGCCTGTCAGCAATCAAAAATATGAGAAGACCGACATTAACGACTTTGTATCCTATCATTCCGTCATCATCAAGCAGATTGAGGATCGCATCAGCCTTTATCAGGCGCAAAATGAACAACTTCAGAAGGATTACAACGCAGGAAAAGTCAAGTGGAAAACCTATGATAAAAAACAGGGTGAAATAAAGAAGAACACCGATAATCTTGAAAACCAGAAGAAAAAGGCTAAAGAGGCGCTGGATTTATGGAAAGAGCTGTCCTATGTTAAGGAACCTGTTTCACATACACCGGCCCTTGCTTTGGATTCAACCAACAAAAAGAAAACCGAACCGGTTAAGGTTGCAAAATACCGCGGTGACAGTGATGAACTGAATCAATTCACCAGTAATTGCTACAAGACAAGTTTTTCGGGTATTACCTTCCTGACTGTCCGGTCAAGACCTTTAACCCAATCTGAAATCAACTCCTGCAATCAATGCCGGTCAACGATATCGACCAATGGTATTACCACAAAGGTTGAATATGAGGATATGACAAAACCCTCCTGTATCCTGAAAAAAGCACTGGATGATAAAACCATCGTCGCTTTTGTGATGGACGGGGATCTTGTTCAGCTGATTGAAAGCAAACCCAGCTTCACGAAGATCAGGTTATCGGGTTCAAACAAAGAGGGGTGGATTGCCGCCCGTTTTTCTCAGAAACCAACCCTGGTTAAAACCACGTGCCCGAAATAAACAAGTCAGGGCAATGGCCTGCAACATCAAAGGTATCGGCACACGCATGGGGCAGCATCCATGATACCATGCGGCAAAAGGGAGACCCCTCCTATCTGTTTTGAACAATGCCGGGGAACAGGGCGGGGGTTTTGTCATGATATTCCCGGTATTCCTCCCCGAAAATCCGCCGGAGCATCTCCTCCTCTTCATGGATATATCTCCTGAAGGCCAGGTATCCGACCAGGGTGGTGGTGAGGATCAGCCACGAGTTCAGGATCATTGCCAGCCCCGGCACCAGGAACAGGAGCAGCGCGGCATAGAGCGGGTTGCGGCATAGCCTGTAGGGGCCGCTTGTAACGAGTTTATTGTTGCGGATCCCGGGAAACATCAGCCTGACCGATGCGATGTAAAAGACCAGGGCAATGGCGAGCAGGATGAGTCCCGCGATCAGCAGGGGTTCCCTGAGGGAGGCGCCAAAGGAGAAGGTGCCGTGAAAAAAATGGTTCAAAACAAGGGTTATGGCCAGGTATGGCAGTGCGATCCTGCCGATTTTAGGGCCAATTCCCAAAAAAGTCAGTTTTTCCATGGATTTATTATTTATGTGACTGCAACCTGATCAGTGCCTCTTTTTTCTTGCCGGGCAGGGAGATTCCCGCTTTTTCGATGTCGGCAACGCCCGAGAGATTAATGTTCTTCTGCTGTGCGGCTTCAATGGCAAATCCCAGGTTGCGGCGGGCATTCTCCATATCATCCCTGGCAACGAAAGCGGCAGCAAGTCCGAGGAAAGCATCCAGGTTGGCATTGTCGATCCTCAGGCAATGGCGGAAATTCTCAACAGCCTTGTCGGTCTGGCCGGTTTCAAATTCACAGTTTCCCAGAACAGCGTACAATTCGGGCCGGTCGGGTTCCAGCCTGATTCCCTGTTCCGCCAGGACCAGGCAGGTATCATACTTTTTCTCCTCCATCAGCAGGGTCGCCAGCGCGGCGTATGCGGCTGCATAGGAGGGCTCCATTACGATCACCTTCCTGAAGTCGGCGATGGCCTCCCTGTTTTGCCCCATGTTGCTGTAGGTGACGCCCCTGTTGAACAGCGCCTTCACGTTTTTCGGATCGAGGCCGATGGCGCCGGAGAAATCGGCCAGCGCCTTTTCCGGCTGGTTGACAAATCCGTAGACCATTCCCCGGTCGGCATAAACTCCGGCCGAGGGTGGGCCGATCGACAGGGCCATTGAAAAGTCTTCCAGCGCCCGGTCCCAATCCCGGTTGAGGGTATAGGCAATGCCGCGGTTAACATAGGGTTCCATTTTCATTCCGGGGTACTGGCTGATCACATCGCTCCAGAGGGAAACCCCGTCGTTCCAAACCCGGGCGCGTGTGTAGGTCATGACCATGCAAACCGCCAGGTATGCTGTCAAAATGCCCAAGACCAGCGTTTTCAGCGAACTGTTTTTTTCGACCACCTTACCGGCAAACCATACCACGATAAACATCAGTCCCAGGTAGGGAATATAGGTATAGCGGTCGGCAAAAAATTCGGCCCCGGGGGCAAAGATCTGCAGCAGGAAGAGGACATTCACCAGGAAGAAGAGCATACCAAAGGCCACGGCACGGCTCTTGCGGAGGCTGCGCCAGACCAGGATGGCTAGCAGGGCGATCACGGCGGGATTCACAAAGCGAATCCAGACCAGGGTGATCCCTGTCATGGCGGGGTAGGGATAAATGACGCTCTGTGGCCAGGGAATCACGAACTTGAACAAATAGCCCGTGACGGCGAACAACCCGTAAAAAAACCTGTTTGCAAAGCCGAGTGACTGCTCTCCTTTCAGAAAATCGGGGGAATGAAGCCCGATCCTGTGGATGATGTATAATCCCAGTGCGCCGAAAAGCAGCGACAGGATGAAATAGGGTATCTTTTCGGTGAGCAGCTTTAACCGCAGGGGACGCTGCAGCAGAAAGTCAACCAGCAGCAGCGAAAGCGGAAGGGTCACAGCTTCAATTTTCGACAGCAGGGATGCTGCAAACAGCAGGATGCTGTATAGCAGGAACCTTGGTTCACGCGGGGATCCAGTTATATAACGGATATAGGTAATGATGGCCGACAGGTAAAACAGGCTGTACAGCACATCTTTCCGTTCGGAGATCCAGGCAACCGATTCGACGCGCATGGGATGTATCCCGAAAAGCAGGGCGCCGAAAAGGGCGTAGAGTGCATCTATCTTCAGCATCCGGAGTATCCTGTAAACCAGGAGGGCGCACAATATATGCAGGATCAGGTTGGTGGCATGAAACGGCAAGGGATTGTCGCCAAAAAGCTTGTAATCGATGGCAAAGGAGAGCAATGGCAGCGGAACATAGCTGCCGTTGACCGGCCTGGTGAACATCTGTCCCAAATGCGCGGGGGTAAGCTCCCTGACGACCGGGTTGGCCGTGACATATTTCTCGTCGTCCCAGGTTTGCATAAAGCCGCTTCGCAGGGCCGGAAAAAAAGCCAGGAGGGTAACCACCACGATAACGAGGGCATACTGAAACGACCTGGAGGAGAGGAGCTGGGCTGGATTCGTGAGCCACGAGGGAACCACTCCTGAATTATTTTTCTCCGGGATCCTTGAGGGAGGAGCCGGTTTGTTGCTTTTTGTCATGATGAAAGGCATGGTTTTTTTACAGGGTAAAAATATAAAATATTACCCACCCTATCAACCGGAGGCGGAAAAGTTCCTGCGCAACGTATGTTGCAGGTATCTTCACATCCCTATGCAAAAGAGGCCTCCGGAACCCCGGAAGCCTCTTTCCAATAACGTTATAAAACGGGTCAGATCTTCACGACCTTTTCGACAACAACCTGTTTCCCAAAGGTAAAGCGGATATAGTAAACACCCGGCGCCAGGTTTTGGGTTACGGCATCCAGTTCGCCCGAATGAAGACCTTCGGACTGGATCTGGTTTTTCAGCAGGCGTACGTTGTATTTGCCCGACATATCGGTCAATTCGATGGAAACGGGCAGCTGTTTCCTTAAAAAGTAGTTGTAGCTGAGTTTTTCCCTAAAGGGGTTCGGGAAGAGAATGACGGAAACGTCGGAGGTTTCAACCTGGTTTCCCTGGTTCACTGAAGCAATGGCACTGCCGTCATGTAGCTGCTGGGTATTGACAAACGCGGTTTTGGTTACTTCGGGAGCTCCGCCGCGATAGCGGTTTTCAACGATGCTGATGATCATGACCGGGTACCTGAAACCGGGGGCATACCATGAATACCTGCTGATGTTGATCTCGGTCGATCCGCACATGTTGATCTGCAGCCCCTTTTTGACTGATTTTACACGCAGTGTATTTTTGATGACCATATCCGGCAGGATCAGGGTGCCGTAAGCATCGCCGCTCACGGTATTGGTTCCGCTGAAGTCGATCCTGTAATTTTCGTTGAAAAAGGCAACTCCTGTAAAGGGTTCGCTGAACTGGTCGCCAAAGGAAAAGGGATATCTCATCTTTACCACCGGCTCTGAATAGCTCAGGGTCATTTTTTTCTCCTTGTTCACATAACCTTTTTCCTCAAGGTTGGTTGCGGATGAATTCATGAAATAATCATAACCGCTGTCTTTCAGCAGCAGGTTAAAATCCTGGCCCCCCGAAGTTTTCACGGCAGAGGCGGGCTGAATCGAACTTACCGGGTTTTTCCCTGTATATTCGATTTTGGAAAAATCCCATATCTGGTTGGGACCTGCATTGCCCGGATCAACGAACTGGATCTCACGGCTTGCTGTCGAATCGCCCGTTAACAGTGCATTGTTCTTATATGTCAGGGTGTTCTGTGCGAACAGCCCCATCGACATAAACAATAAAATATAGGTAAAGTGTATATTTTTCATAGGATCTCTTTTTTTTACAAAAATAACTAATTTTCTCTCCGTTTCAAATATTAAATGTTAAATTTTAGCTAAAAGATGCTTAACAAATTCATTCATATCCTACTAACGCCCACTGTAAAAATTGATACCTTTACCGCCATAATAATGAACGTTTCCTGGCAGGAAATCTTCATCGCAGCCTGTGTCATCGCAGCTGTTGGCGGATATTCCCTGTTGCCGGAACAAAAAACATCATCCCATGAAATATGTAGGAGCCCATGTAAGCGCATCGGGCGGCGTGGAGAACGCCCCTGTGAATGCCCACGAGATCGGTGCAAAAGCCTTCGCCCTGTTCACGAGGAACCAGCGGCAGTGGAAATCGTCGCCGCTTACCAAAACCAGTATCGCCCTTTTCGCTGAAAACTGCGAAAAATATGGATATAAGCCATTCCAGGTGCTGCCGCACGACAGCTACCTGATCAATCTCGGCCATCCCGAGCAGGAGGGGCTGGACAAATCGCGTGAAGCCTTTCTTGATGAGATGACCCGTTGCCAGCAACTCGGCCTCGACAGGTTGAATTTCCACCCCGGCGGGTCGCTCGGCAAGATCAGCGATGAGGCTTGTCTCAGGATTATCGCCGAGTCGATCAATATCACCCTCGACAAGACCAGCGGGGTTATCGCGGTGATAGAAAACACCGCCGGCCAGGGAAACAACCTGGGTTTTAAATTCGACCAGATCGGGTTTATTATCAGCCTGGTGGAGGATAAAAGCCGCGTAGGCGTATGCATCGACACCTGCCACTCCTTTGCCGCAGGATACGATCTTACCTCCGATGAAGCCTTCGGGCAAACCTTTGACCAGTTTGAACAGCTTATTGGCTTTCAGTATCTCAAGGGGATGCACATCAACGATTCAAAAAAGGGGCTGAGCAGCCGGGTCGACCGTCACGACAGTCTCGGCAAAGGCACCCTGGGACTCGATGTATTCAAACGGCTGATGCATGATCCGCGGTTTGACGACATTCCCCTTATTCTGGAGACCCCTGACGAAACCATCTGGAAAGAGGAGATTGCGCTGTTATACAGCCTCTAGGCTTTTCAGCAGCTCTTCCGACAGTTTCCAGAGCCGTTCCCCGTTGGCAGGGTCGGAGGACTTCTCATCCACCGCTTTCCGGCTCATCAGGAAAAGATAATCGGAAGGTTTCCCTTCGACATCGGCCGATGCAGCCAGGTATTCGACAGGAACGGCAGCCTTGGCGGGCGATTTGAAAAAGATGCCAAACACCACGCTGAGCAGGGGCTGAAAAAGTTTGGGGGCCTCCCGGGCGATATTGGAATTGACGGGTCCGGGGCACAGGGCAAATACTGAAATCCGGCTTTTTCCGGCAATATTAAGCCTGCGCGACAATTCAACGGCAAAGGTGGTCAGCAGCAGCTTGTAATAGCCGTAAAGTTCGATGGATTTCCCGATCCGGTATTCCCTGTATTTTCCAAAATCATCCCATTCGAATTTTTCGGGATTGCGATGGCTTTCAGAGGCCACGAAGATGATCCGCGGAATGGTGCCCTCCCGGTCGGAAAAGCAGTTATTTTCAAGCAACAGGTTTACGAAGACGAATTTGGAGAAGTAGTTCACCATGAACATCTCTTCCAGTCCCTGGGGTGTTTTCCTGCTTTGTTTGGGGACGATGCCGGCATTGCACACCAGGATATCGATACCACCGCCATTCGTACCGGTGAAAAAGGAGTCGGAGCGGATATTGACCACCAGTTCCCTGACCGACATGATATCGGCAAAGTCAACGTGAAGCATGTGCACATCAGGGTTTCCTGAAAGCCGGCGCACCTCCTCCCCTTTTACGGGGATGCCGCTCCGGCAGGCCATGATCACCCTTGCCCCACGCCGGGCAAGGTCGGTGGCCACGGCAAATCCCAGGCCTGAACTTGCCCCGTCGACCAAAACGGTCTTGCCGTCGAGGCGGTCGGATGCCTTTAATTCCCCGGCAGGCTCAAATTTGCGAAACAGGTCGGCGATTCCCGTCAGGGTAGCGGTGACGGGATTGTTGTATCTTTTTTTCTTGTCAGCAGCCATAAAGTCTATTGAAAATTTCCTGGTAGTGCATTGTATGCTGGTCTATATCGGATCCGGTGAGACCGAAATCGGCCAGCGAATAGTGGTGTACACCGTTTTTGCGGTGGGGGTTTGCAAGTTCATGTTTCCTGAACTTTTCGACCAGTTCCGGTTGCAGTCCCCCGTTCTGCCGGTAGATCTGCGAAAGTGCGGGAATTGAATCCTGTAGCAGTTCGCGGTAGTCTATGTCGGTGAATTTTGTTTCATTCCCCTCCTTAAACCGGTAATCGATTGCCTTTCCAAGCATGTAGCCCGTTTTGCGGACCCAGTGGCGGGCAACCTGCCGTTCATCGACCTGGTCGCTGAAGATCATCCGGTTACAGGTGACCATGCTGAGAAATGAGGGTACCGATTCGTAGAGGTTCCGGTGGGGCCAGATAAAATGGACATCGCCGAAATGTTTTTCAATAAGATCGGGAAATTCAAGATGATGGGGCGTTTTCAGGATCCAGCGCCGGGCCGGTTTCATCCATTGCAGGAATTTCAGCATCTTCGCGGCATACGCATAGGCAGCCGACTGGTCGGTTGATTCGAGCCAGCTCGCATAGGAAGGCACATGCATCATCGCTTCGGGAGTGGTGCTGAGGAAGCTCACATCGAGCATGAGAATGTCCTCCTCGGGCTGCATGGCATCGATGGGATGAATGGCAAAAAAACCTGGCGACATGATTTTAAGGGCCCTTACAGAGGTATTGGCCACGGAGATCCGCTTGTCTTTGCGGTGGGGATAGGCGGCCGAAGAAGCGAGAGGCAAGGGTTGCCCGCCCTGACGAACCTGTAAACCTGCCCGGTTATCCCACCCCGATATATCGTACAAGTCAAGGTCGATCGGTACGGGGTTGATCACCTCCCAGCTGGGGATGACCCTGTGGTCGGCATCCACCGCCAGCAGTCGCTGCAACTTGGTGGTTCCCGTGCGCTGCAGCCCTACGATGAGCCATACCGGGTATAACGGCTGTTCCAGGATCTGCGGATGCTTTTTAAAGAAATACTCGGCCCTCAGGCGGATGCTGAGCAGGCTGACAAACCGTTCACGCGTGATAAACCGGCCGACAGGATGCAGGTTTGCCTCTTCGTTAACCGACCGCAGCAACCTTTCAAGGGGTTCGTCCACGAAGTCCTTGCCCAGGTCTGTCAACCCTGTGATTTTCCTGGCCGACCGGATGAGGTCATCTTTTTCCAGGCGAATCCGGGTGCCTAAAAAGTAGCTGTTTCGCCAAACCCCGTTGATCCCCCTGAACCATAACGGATTTTGACTGAACTGTTTTATACTGGATTTTTTATCCGCAGGCATGTGGCAGCAGTGATTAGGTTAACGCAGGAAAAAATCCCGTGAAGTACTTCGAAAAATCCCGTCGGACTCCCCCTTGATTCATCATTCGTTGTTCGATATTCATTATTCAATATTCATTATTCCATTTTCCTCACCTCGCAATCCGGCTCAACGGCTGCTTCACCCGGTTTAAGCCGGTACCAGCGCCAGAGCATGGTTCCCTCCCGGTGCCCGCAGGTGTTGATCCAGTTGGGTACTCCCGGGTCGGTATGGGCTACGACAACCCTGACAGAGCCATCGGCTTCATAGATGGCGGAAGCCTTGTTGATGCAGATGGTAAAATAGCGGTAATCGAGCGATTCCATCCAGTAGTTGTTCAACTGGAAGTTCCATGAATCGCAGTCGGGGGGCATTACCGTGATCACCAGCGATTCATGATCGGACAGTTTCCAGTGGCTGTGGTAATAGATGATGTTCGCGTCTCCGCCGGCGGCATTGGATACGTCGGGATCGAACAGGGGCAGCCTGTTGGTATGTTTCTGAAACCCATTGGCCCAGCGTGCAAAGAGGAAGGAGGCCCCGGCCACGAACATGGAGGCGGTTTTCAGCCCTTCGTCAACCATGGCGGGGGTAACCGGATCGGGTGCTGTACGGCCATCGAGGTTTTCGATGACAACCTCCGCAGGGGTTTCGGCGAACCTGTCGAGGAAGGTTTGCCGCACCATCAGCATGGAGGTTGATGGTTCGGTTTTAAGCCAGTTTTTTCCCGATGGCTGCGGGCTGAGGATGATCTCAAAGCTGCCATCCTCCTCCAATTGCAGTTCGGTGTGTTCCAGGATCCCGCAGGGCGACATTCCCCCCGTTGTTCCGTAATTACCGTTCTGCGTAAAAAAACCGATATAGTTGACAGAATTCCTTTTTCCGCGCAGGCGGTAGCAGTACTTCCCGCTGATCTGGGCATTGAAATAGTAGTTGTCGGGGTTGTCGGCCCCGAGTTTCACGGTTTCATGGGCCATGCGGCGCAATACCGGGAAGGCAGGGTCGCAGTATTCAACAAAGGCCTCGAGCCCGCCCCGGGTAAGCCGCGAAAGGTAGCGCAAGCCTTCGGCCTGGTTAAAGGCATCGCGGGGAGCACCCGGGTACATCAGGGAACCACCGGCCGATTTCAGGTTATCGCAAAACTCCTCCCATGATTTTCCGCTGGTGACACGTTCCGCATGGATATCCGCTTCCGTTTTCCCCGTTATGGCCAGTGTGATGCGCCGCAGCGCCTTCAGCATCTTTAAAAACAGGAACAGAAGCTTTCTCATGTTGAAAATTATTACCTATCATTGCACCACCGGCAAAGATAGAAAAATCATGGCTTCACTAAGGGAACGTTACGGAAATTGGGCACTCGTCGCAGGTGCGGCAGAGGGAATCGGCGAGGGTTTTACAACCGTGCTGGCTGCAAGCGGGTTCAACCTTATTCTTGCCGACCGGAACGAAGAGGCCATGCAGGCGCTTGCCCTGAAAATCAGAAGGGAATCACACGTGGAGACGGTTTTGATCCATCTTGACCTGGCCCGGGAAGATGCTGCGGCGCAATGTTTAAAGGAGGTGGATGCAACGGGTTGCAGGCTGATGGTATATGTTGCAGCTTACAGCAAGGTAAGCCGGTTTACAGAGCTGGCGCCAGGCGATCTTGATGCCTTCCTGTCCGTTAATACCGCAACGCTGCTGCGGATGGTACATGGTTTCGCCACGATGCATACCCAAGCTGGAAAAGGGAGCGGTATTTTGCTGGTGTCGTCCCTGGCAGGACTTATCGGCCCGCAATATGTGGCGGCCTATGCGGCAACCAAGGCTTTTTCCATCAGGCTGGCGGAGGCGCTGCACGATGAACTGAAAACTAACGGTATTGATATCACAGTATGTTGTGTCGGTACCGTTTCGACCCCCACCTACTGGAAAAGCAAGCCCAATTTTGACAGGATGAAACCCTCTTTCGTTGAACCTGCCGGGGTTGCTGCCTATGCACTGAACAACCTTGGCAGGAAGATTATCGCCATCCCCGGGCTTACCAACAGGCTCCAGTATTTCTTCCTGCGGCAGATGATCCCGATACGGTTTGCCCGCTGGCTGGTCAATGATGCGATGAAAAAAATGTATGGATGATTGTATTTTAACCAGATAAATTCGTATATTTGTGGTTATTATCAGATCAAAGTACAGGGATCATGATTCGCCGAAAAATACTTAACAACCTGCTGAACCACCTTCATGCACCTGAAATCACGGTCATTACAGGCCCGCGCCAGGTCGGCAAAACCACCCTGATGCACCAGATGGCCGATACCCTGATTGCTGCCGGCAAGCCAACCCTGTTTTTGCATCTTGACAATGAAACCGATGCCAGGATACTGGGTTCCCAGGCCTCCCTGATCGAAAGGATCAGGCAGGAGGGGGATTCCAGGGTCTACGTCTTCATTGACGAAATACAGCTGAAGGAAAATGCGGGGTTGTTCATGAAGGGGTTATACGATATGGATCTCCCTGTCAAATTTATCCTTTCCGGTTCAGGTAGCATGGAGCTGCGGGCCAGCATCCAGGAATCGATGGCAGGCCGAAAGCGGATGTTCGAGGTGATGCCGGTCAGCTTCTTTGAATTTGCCGATTTCCGCAGCGGGTATGCGCATACAGGGGCACTTGATTCGTGGCTGATGCACGATTTCCCTGCCGCACTTGCCCTGCTGAACGAATACCTTAATTTCGGCGGCTATCCGCGGGTGATCATGGCATCCACCGTGCATGAAAAAATGGATGTGATCAACGAAATTTACCAGTCGTACATGTCGAAGGATATCCGGCTGCTGCTCAGGGGGCATGGTCCCGAGGTTTACGCCCGGATGATCACCCTGCTGGCGGCCCAAACCGGCGAAATGGTCAACCTTTCTGCGCTTTCCAATGATACCAGGGCGGCCCTTCCCACGGTACAGAAATACCTGTGGTATGCCGAACGTACCTTCTTCCTGAAAATGATCCCACCGCTCCATGGCAACAGGATCAAGGAGATCACCAAATCGCCTGTGGTCTATTTTACCGACCACGGGATGCGGAATTTTGCCAACCGCATGTTTGGCAACATCCATAACCACCGCGATTATGGTTTTGTATTTCAAAACCTTATCTGTTCCCTGCTGCTGGATACCCTGCAGCGCCATATCTACGACCTCCATTTCTGGCGCACGGTCAACAAGGCAGAGGTCGATTTTGTGATCGAACGATACCAAAATCCTTTGCCTGTCGAGGTAAAATACTCATCCCTTAAGGGACCCGAAATTTCCCGCTCCTTTCGCAGTTTTATCGATCATTACCATCCAACCGATGGCTGGGTGATCAATCTGTCATACGTAGGCGAGCTTGCCGTTGGCACCACTACCGTTCATTTTATCCCGTTTTTCAGGCTGCAAAAGTATCTTGAAGCGCTGCGAACCGAACCTGAAAGGTTATACGAGGTTTCGGAAAAGGAGGTCATTTACAGGCTGATGCAACCCCAGCCGGGAGGCAGGCTCCACAAGAAAAATCTCTACAGCAGCGAGGACCGGGGTTAAGCACCGGCAGTTACAACGAACAATCTGTTCCGGCATGCAACGCATTTGAGGCGTGGACAGGATTTTTGTCCCTCTCTGTCGATATAAGTTCATTTTTCTCTACATTTACTCAAAATTAACTTCCCTGCCTGGTACGCCACCCTTATAGCCACCAATAACTACCAATCATGAAAAACCTGATCTCTTTAATGGCCTTCCTGCTGTTCACTTCGGCACTCATGGCCCAGCAACACACCCATTTCTTCATCGAAGGCGCAAGCCCGAAAAACATCACCCGTCCGCCTGCCGCCGGGCCCCATCACACGCCGAAAAACCCGGGAAACACCGTTTTGCTTGATTTTGAGGGGATCACCGGGTTGTTTGCCCCTGTTGGCGACTATTACAAGGGTGCCGGAGGGCCTGACTATGGCGTTTCCTTTAATGTCGCAACACTGGCTTTTGCCGAGACTGTCGGAATTTTTGCCAATGAGCCCTCACCGACAACCATTATCTCGCATTTTTTTGTCAGCGACCACATAGTAATGAATGTGGCAGGTGGCTTCAATACAAGTTTATCTTTTTATCAGGCAGCATGGACAACATGGACCGTCAATATTTTCGACGGGTCTGATGGCACAGGCAACCTCCTGGCTACCTATGGGGGAACCCAAAACAACTTCGGCGCCTGTGAAGGTGCCATTCTTACATGTGTATGGGCTCCGGTGACAGTACCCTTTGCAGGTATCGCCAAATCGGCAACTTTTTATGGCGATGTGGCGCTCGATAATGTCTCCTTCCATACCGCCGATGCGCCGGCGGGAGTCCCGACACTGGGGCAGTGGGGGTTGATCCTGCTGGGAGGCATCCTCCTGATGGTGGGCTCGGTATATATTATGAGAAAAAACCACGCAGCAACCTGCTGATATGTTATATTTTAACCTGGGATGGTAAAAAAACCAGGCACCTGCCACTTGTGGTTACGGCGCCTGGTTTTTTTTTCTTGCATTAAGACCACGATTACCCTATCTTTACTGTAATTTTCATCCCTTCCCTATTCATCATAAAATCATATCCGTCATGAACCCCATCAAGAAACTGGCCATTCTACTGTCAATCGCGGTATTGGCCGGCGTTTGCATGCCCGTTGCGGGCCATTCAACGCCACCCGGCAACCCGGTCTACACGCTTTATTCACCGCTGAACCTCACAGCAACCGGCATCGAATGCTCGGCTTACCTCCAGTGGCAGAAGCCCCAGGCACCCGGCGGGGTTACGCCTGCTGGGATTCAAGGCTATTACATTTACCGCGACGGGACCGGCATCGGGTATGTTTCGGGGGCCGATATGCTCACCTATTATGATTACGATGCGGAATACGGGACCTATACCTATTCCGTCACTGCCAATTATGACCTCACCTCCTACGGGTCGCCCGGACTGTTCGAACAGTCGCCTCCCTCGGTGCCCTTCACCCTGGTGTTAACCTGTGATGTGCCGTTTCCTTTGATGGAATACTGGGACTCGGGCAATTTTTCCATGTACCATTGGCGCTTCATCCCTTCTCAGTCGAACTGGCTGGTCAGCACATCGCAGGGAAACCCGGCGCCCACCGCCATTTTCACAGGGACACCGTCAATACAGAACTATAACATTACCATGAAGGGGATGAAGACGCCGGGTGCTCCCTGGGTCTGCGCCAAAATGTACCTGGAGTTTGATTACAGGCTGACTGACATTGCCTCCGGGGGCACCGAAAAGCTTATTGCTGAATATTGTATCGACACCACCTGGTATCCCGTGGTTGAAATTAAAAACCAGGGATCAACGGGATGGGTCCACCAGAAATTGGATATTTCCCCGGTATGCACCCATAACTTCCGGGTTGGATTCAAAGTCAGCGGCCAGAGCAGCGCGAACATCGGAAGCTGGGAGCTTGACAATATCTTTGTTTATGCCATATGCAAGGGGCCGGCAAACCCTGCCTATACGCGAAACGGGAACCTGGTGCACCTGACCTGGGAACACCCTCCCTGCGACAGCCTGCAGGTGGTTAAAGGGTATAATGTTTACCGTACCGATGAACATGGCCTTCCTCCCTTTGCAAAATTAAATTCGCCCTGGGTGCCCGGATTTACCTATACAGATACGATTCCCGCATCCATTACCACCGGGCAGTTCAGGTATATGATCACCGATGTGCAGAAGAACTGGCAGGATAACACCATTTTATGCGAAGCGCCCGGCGACACCCTCGTGGTGGATTATGCGCTGGGGGTGCCTCCGGTGGCCGGCCAGGGCATCAGGATCTACCCGCAGCCCGCGAAAAACAACCTGGTGGTGAGCAGCAGCATCCCCGTTGAGTCGTGTGAAATGTTCAATGTGCTGGGATCGAAGGTATTCAAGGCAACGCAGGACAAAAAAAGCCTCCTGGTCATTCCCGTAACGGAATTTCCTGACGGGATCTATCTTCTCCAGGTAAAAACAGGCTCCGGAACCATTGTTAAGAAGGTTTCCGTGATCCATTAATGAAGTTAGGCTTTTCCTTCGTGTCATGAAGAAGATAAAAAAACTAGCCTTCCTGCTATTGGTGACGGCCATTGCAGGCGTTTGCATGCCTGTTGGCGGCCAGGGAACGGCACCCGGCAACAATTTATATACCCTGTATCCCCCGGTCAATTTCACAGGGCATGAAATTGACTGCAACTGTTACTTTCATTGGGAAACGCCTCAAACACCCTCCGGCACCACCCCGCCCGGGATCAAGGGTTATATCATCCGGCGGGCCGGGGTCACCGTTGCCCTGCTCAATAATGGTGACACCTCCTGGACCGATTACCATTTCTCGCCGACCACCTATTCCTATACCATTTCCACGATCTATTACCTGAGCTACTATGGCATACCCAACCCGGAAACCGGTGAATCACCCCCTGCCGGCCCTGTCATGATTCCACTTCTCTGTCCTTTGCCCATACCTTTTGCCGAGGGGTGGAACAGGGGAACGTTTTCCTATAACAAATGGCTTTTCCCCGATGGACAAAGCAACTGGACAACCGACACCTTGACCGGGAACCCGGTTCCTGCCGCCAGGTTCAGCGGAATTCCCGGCCTGGGGAATTACAGGGCCACCCTGAAGAGTCCGCTGCTGGACGGCAAGTCGTGGGTTTGTGCGCGAATAATCCTGGAGTTTGAATATCATCTTGCGGCCTTGGATACAACAGGCTCAGAGAAACTGGTTGCTGGATATTACCTTGACAGCACCTGGCATCCGGCAGTCGAAATACATAACCGGGGACAAAGCGGCTGGATCCATCAAACTGTGGAAGTTTCGGAGACACAGGGGCGAATTTTCAGGGTTGGGTTCCTTGCAGCAGGGCTCAACAGCACCCTCATTGACAACTGGATGGTCGACAACATCCAGGTTTACAGTCAATGCAAGGGCGTTGTCAACACAGGCTTCAGCCGCAACGGCAAACTGGTTCGCCTTTCTTGGCAGCCCCCGCCGTGCGACAGCCTGCAGGCCGTGACCGGGTATCACATCTACCGTACAGGTGAAACCGGCACCCCCCCGTTTACCAGGCTGACAACCTCTCCTGTTGCGGGTTTTGCTTACACCGATACGATCCCGTCCACAATAGTCAGCGGACATTTCAACTATGTTATTACGGCTGTTCAAAGGGACCAGCAATACGGTACTGTGCTGTGCGAAGCTCCCGGCGATACTCTGCCTGTCAACTACTCCCTGGGAATTGATACAAAGGGCGAAGCCGGCCTTCACCTTTACCCGCAACCTGCCAGGGATTACCTGGTAATCAAAAGTGACATCCCCGTTGAATCGTGTGAACTGTTCAGCATTGTCAGGGAAACCGTTCTGCTGATGCAGGGGGAACAACAAAAGGAGATCAGGGTTCCTTTATCGGCACTACCATCGGGTATTTACCTGGCAAGCATAAAAAATGCATCAGGAACCTTTGTAAAAAAGGTCGCCGTGATGCATTAATACAATTGAATAATGAATATCGAATATCGAATATCGAATGTCGAATGTCGAATATCGAATGTCGAATATCGAAGGGTGAAAGCAAAGCCTTTTTACTTCAAAATTCAGTGTTCAATATTCAATATTCGAACTTCATTTAACGTTCCTCAAGCCTGGTATAGCTCCTGTTGGGTTCTACGGTCTTGTAGGCAGGACGAATGATCCGGCGTCCGCTGATCATCTCTTCCAGCCGGTGGGCGCACCAGCCGCTGATGCGGGAGATGGCGAACAACGGCGTATAGAGTTCCTTCGGGATCTTGAGGCATTCATAGACGAATCCTGAATAAAAGTCAACGTTGGGGGAGATCAGTTTATCCTGGGTTCCCTTGAATTCGTAGAAGATTCCCGGGCCGATGCGCTCGATGGATTCGTACAGGGCCATTTCATCTTCCCTGCCTTTTTCCTTCGACAATAAACGGGCTTTCTCCTTCAGCAGGATGGCCCTGGGGTCGGAAACGGTATATACAGCATGGCCAAACCCGTAAATAAGACCTGTTTTATCGTGTGCCTCCTTGCGGGTGATTTTGCGCAGGTATTCGGCAACCTCGTCGTCGTTGGCCCAGTTTTTCACGTTGGCCTTGATGTTTTCCATCATATCCATCACCTGCAGGTTCGCTCCGCCATGCAACGGCCCTTTCAGGGAGCCGATGGCAGCCACGATGGCCGAATAGGTGTCGGTACCGCTGGAACTGACGACGCGTGTTGTAAAGGTGGAGTTGTTACCCCCGCTGTGCTCGGCATGCAGCACCAGCGACAGGTCGAGCAGTTCGGCCTCCAGTTCGGTATAGTCGTTTCCCTTCAGCATATAGAGGAAATTCGCGGCGGAGCTTAACTTCTTGTCGGGATACCGTACCGTAAGCGTATCGTAATAGATCAGGTGCCGCATTGCATGATAGGAATAGACCGCGATGGTCGGCAGTTTGGCGATGAGGCTGATCGACTGACGGAGGATATTCTCGATAGAGGTATCATCCGCCTTTTCATCCAGCGTGTACAACGCCAGGATTGACCGTGCCAGCATGTTCATGATATCCTTGCCCTTCATCGTGAGGATCATGTCGCGGTTAAAATTTTCGGGTAGGGCCCGCAACTCGGCGAGGCCGTCGGTGAACTTGTCAAGTTCGTCCTTTAAAGGCAGCCGGCCGAAAAGCAGCAGGAAGACTGTTTCATCAAAGCCGGGGCGCTTCGCTGCCTGGCAGCCATGCACCAGGTCGCGGATGTCGATACCGCGGTAGATCAGTTTCCCGTCGATGGCTTCCAGTTTTCCATCGATTTTTTCATAACCAACCACACTGCCGACGCGGGTAAGGCCCACCAGTACACCGGTATGATCGGCATTGCGGAGGCCCCGTTTCACATCAAACTGCTTGAACAAACTCTCTTCTATGGTACAGGAATCAACTGTCAGTTTAGCCAGGTCCTGAAGGAATTCTGCGATTATCATATTTATCAGTATTAAAGGGTTTTCATATAATTAAGGGCGCTTCCAGCCTTGAACCAGTGGATCTGCTGGTCGCTGTAGCTATGGTTCAGGGTAATTTCTTCGGTGGTTCCGTCGCGATGGCGGAGCACCAGTGACAAAGTTTTCCCGGGGGTGAAGGTTGCGAGTCCCTTCAGGTCAAAGAGGTCATCCTCCCTGACTTTATTGTAATCATCGGCCGTGGCAAAGGTCAGCGCCAGCATCCCCTGTTTTTTCAGGTTTGTTTCATGGATACGGGCAAATGATTTCACCAGCACGACCCTGACTCCCAGGTGACGCGGTTCCATCGCGGCGTGCTCGCGGGAAGATCCCTCCCCGTAATTCTCATCACCGATGATGATGGTAGGGATACCCTGGGCTTTGTAATAACGCGCCGTCTTTGAAACTTCGCCATAGGCGCCGGTATCGGGGTTTTTCACAGCGTTGGTCTTCTCGTTGAAGAAGTTGACGGCTCCCATCAGCAGGTTGTCGGAGATGTTGTCAAGGTGTCCGCGGTATTTAAGCCAGGGGCCGGCCATCGAGATATGGTCGGTGGTACATTTACCCTTTGCCTTGATCAGCAAACGCAAACCTGTCAGTTCTTTCCCATCCCATTTATCAAACGGCTCCAGTAACTGCAGCCTGTCGGAGGTTGGGCTTACGCTAACCTGAATGGAAGAGGCATTGGCGGGTGGGGCCAGGTATCCCGGATCCTTCACTTCAAAACCCATTGGGGGAAGTTCTTCCCCCCGGGGTTCGTCGAGGTGCACCTGCTGACCCGCTTCATTGACCAGCGTGTCGGTCAACGGGTTGAACAGGAGGCTGCCTGCCAGGGTCAGTGCCGTAACGATTTCGGGAGAGGCGATAAAGCTATGGGTCCCGGCATTGCCGTCATTGCGCTTGGCGAAATTCCTGTTAAAGGAGTTCAGGATCGAGTTTTTCCGGTCGGGGTTGTCGATTTTCCGCGACCACTGCCCGATGCAGGGTCCGCAGGCATTGGCCATAATGACCCCGCCGATGTTGCCGAAAACATCCAGCAGGCCATCGCGTTCACAGGTATAGCGGATCTGTTCGGATCCCGGGGTAACGACAAATCCTGCCTTCACCTTAAGGTTCTTTTCAGCTGCCTGCCGTGCAACGGAGGCCGATCGTGAAATATCCTCGTAGGAGGAGTTGGTACAGGAGCCGATGAGTCCTACTTCGAGCGTTTCGGGGTAGTTGTTTTCCTTTACGAATGCCTTGAATTCTGATATAGGATGGGCGATATCGGGTGAAAAGGGTCCGTTGATATAGGGCTCCACCTCCGACAGGTTGATCCTGATGAACTGATCGTAATACAACTCTGGATTTTCCCTTACCTGCGCATCTGGCGCCAGGTTCGCGGCATACTGGTCGGCCAGGAGAGCAACCTCGCCCCTGCCGGTAGCTTCGAGAAAGGCCTTCATTTTCTGATCATAGGAGAAAAGCGAACAGGTGGCACCGATCTCGGCCCCCATGTTGCAGATGGTCCCCTTGCCGGTACAGGAGAGCGATGCAGCCCCCTCCCCAAAATATTCGACGATAAAACCGGTTCCGCCCTTAACGGTCAGGATGCCGGCCAGCTTCAGGATGACATCTTTGGCCGAAGCCCAGCCACTGAGGCGACCGGTGAGTTCAACCCCAAGCACTTTGGGCATTTTCAGCTCAAGGGGCATGCCCGACATCACATCAACGGCATCGGCGCCGCCAACACCGATGGCCACCATTCCCAGCCCCCCGGCATTGGGGGTGTGCGAATCGGTGCCGATCATCATGGCACCCGGGAAGGCATAATTCTCAAAAATCACCTGGTGGATGATCCCGGCACCCGGCTTCCAGAAACCGATGCCATATTTTGCCGATACAGTTTCCAGGAAATCATATACCTCCCTGTTCTGAACCATGGCCGTGGCAAGGTCAGTCTTCACGCCGGTCTGCGCCTGGATCAGGTGATCGCAATGCACCGTGGAAGGCACCGCGGCACTTTCCCTGCCTGCCGTCATAAACTGAAGCAGCGCCATCTGGGCCGTGGCATCCTGCATGGCTACCCTGTCGGGAAGGAAATTGACATAATCGCCACCCCGTACAAACGGTTTTGCCGGGTCCGGTTCAAAAAGATGGCCATAAAGGATCTTTTCCGTAAGGGTCAATGGCTTGCCGAGCAACAACCGAGCATGGGTAACCCCGTTGTAAATCTTTTCGTAAGTTCGTTGTATTAATTTAATATTCAATAACATAAATAAATTATATTAGACGTAGAATAAATGAAGATTTTAGAAGTTTAAATGTAATTGTTTTTATTAAAAATAACGTATTAAATTTAGGAAAAATTTCATCCCCAAACCAATTTGATCATGTCGGTATTCGAATCCCTGCTGGAAGAGTGGAAAGTCATCAGTCAACCGGATCACAGCAGCCATCCCCTTTCATTAAAAATCGTTGAAACTGCCGAAGAGATTATCTCCTCCGGCAAGTTGGAATCGATCAGGAATCCAACCTGGTTTGAGTTCCTTGACAGCACCAAAAAACCACGGTTTCTTGACGCCCTCGGGTCGGTAGCAGAACGCACGCGCTGGGCAAATGTTGTTTTCAGGATTATCCGTCACACGAATTACGACCTTCGCGACATGATGGAACAACGGGTAGCGGAGCACCCCAACCATATTTTGTTCAAGGACATGTCGTCGGCGGTGGCCATTGACTGGACCTACGAGCAGATATACCGTCATCTGAGGGAGATCGCCAGCCTGTTTTACAAATCGGTTGCTGAGCCGCCAAGGGTGGCCATTTACAACGAGAACTGCCTGGAGGGGGCCTGTACCGACCTGGCCTGCCTGATGTTCGACATTTACGACACGCCGCTAAGTCCCCATTTCAAGGCGGACATTCTCCTTCCGATCTTCAACGAGCTGAAGATCAACATAGCCCTGGCCGACACCGAGGAGCGGTTGTCGGTGCTGAAGAAGATCCAGGAGCAGGCTGACCATAAATTCCTGATCTTTTCGTTACAGCCGGCCACTTCAAAAGGACGTCTTTTCCCCTACCTGGTGGAGGAGAGCAAGAAGATTTCCCGCTGGGACATGGATGTGATCCTGGCCCGCCAGCCGGTGCGGATGAACAACCAGGTCGCCACCACGATGTTCACCTCGGGCAGTACCGGCGTACCGAAGGGGGTTTCCTTCTCCATATATAATATTGTAACCAAGCGCTTCGCCCGTGCCGCGGCCGTGCCGGAGGCCGGGAATGAAGTTTTCCTTTGTTACCTGCCGCTGTTCCACACCTTTGGCAGGTACCTGGAGCTGACCGGTTCGATCTTCTGGAACGGCACCTATATTTTCGCCGGCAATACCTCGTCGGAAACGCTTCGGTCGCTCTTTCCCAAGATGCATCCAACGGGATTTATCAGTATCCCGCTGCGCTGGCAGGAGCTTTATGAACACTGCCAGGAGCTGATCAGCCATGTTGAAAGCGCCGAACTGCGGGAACAGGCCGTAAGGGATGTTGTCGGGTCACGGTTGCACTGGGGGTTATCGGCGGCCGGCTACCTTGACCCTGCTGTGTTCAGGTTTTTCAACCAGTACGGGATCCATCTGAACAGCGGCTTCGGCATGACGGAGGCCACGGGAGGCATCACCATGACTCCTCCGGGTCACTATAAGGATTTTTCGGTCGGGGTTCCCCTGCCCGGCATGCAAACCAGGCTCACCACCGGTTCCGAACTTGAAATCGGCGGGCATTATGTAGGGGCCTACCTTGAAGGCAGCAGCGCCGGGCCCGGCGATATCATTCCCTATCCCGAAAATCCGGCAACCGATCGCTGGCTGGCTACCGGTGACGTATTTACCATTGCCGGGGATGGTTTCTATGAAATAATCGACAGGGTTAAGGATATATATAAGAATAACCGCGGGCAAACAGTCGCCCCCCAGGTAATTGAGAAGAAGTTCCACAAGGTGCCCGGCATTAAAAATGTCTTCCTGGTTGGCGATAATCGTCCCTACAATGTTTTGCTCATTGTTCCCGACCATGCCGACCCGATCTTTACCTCGCTGGAACCTGAAAACCTGGAAGAATACTACCACCAGATCGTGATGGCCGCCAATTCAGATGTTGCACCTTACGAGCGGGTCATCAATTTCACGGTTCTCGACCGCGATTTCAGCCGTGAAAAGGGAGAGCTTACACCCAAGGATTCTTATAACCGCAAGGCTATCGAGGCCAGTTTCAGGGATGTCATCGAAACATTGTACCAGAGCAACAGCGTACTGATCCAGGGAGGCGAATTTTCCATCCTGATCCCGAAATGGTTTTTCCGGGACCTGGGCATCCTGGAGACGGATATCAGGTTTGAGCATCAGCAACTGGTCAACAGGCGCAACAATGCCATGTTGAACATCAGGAAACTGAAGGATGGCTGGTTCCAGGTAGGCCATTTGAAGTACCAGGTAAATTCCAACCAGGTTGACCTGGGTACCTTTACCCGTCAGCCGAAGATATGGACCGGGAATCCTGCTCTTGTTGCTTTTTGCCCGGTAAAGGAGGGATGGGACCTGCCCATGGGGCCTATATCGCCTGCCATTTCCATCTCCGGGTTCAAACATCTTGACGAGAAGAATTTCCCGGTTATCAAAACGGTACGCGATCAGCAGCTGATCCAGGCGAACTACCTGCTTTTCAGGACATTTTTCAGTAATTTCGAAGATGCCTATGCCGCAACCGACGAACTCGGCAAGATCCTGATCAGCGCCGAACCACGCCTTGCCATCGCCATCCGCCACAGGCTCGAGGCCCTTGCCTACCATCCCGAGGAGGAGATCAGGTGTCTTGCCTACCGCCTGATCCTGCTGAAAGCCCCGAAACCTGAAGATATACCCTACATGCCGGCCTTCATCGAGTCGGGACTCACCTTCCTGAATGAGAAATCGATCCGCGAAATCGCCTCCAGCAACTTTGGGAAACACAGGCTGGATGCGCTTAAGCAGCGGCTTTACTGGTACCGGACCCATCTTAAATGGCCGGCTCCCCGCAAACACCGCGTTGCCTTTGAAGCCGTGCTGGGGATGCTCTATAATTTTGCCGTATCGCACCTCGAATACTATGTACCGGTACGTGCCGAACTGTCGCGGTGGATTCTCCACAAGCAGGATGCCTATCTTTCGAAGACGGCAGAAAATTACTTCTACAAACTTGCCGCGGTTTTTGAAAAGGAGATCGAGGGAAGATCGTCAAGAAGCACTGCAGCGGTCTGGAAATCGAAACTGGTGTATGAACACGGGATCTCCGACACCGAAAAAAAACGGATCACCCGGATTTTTCAATCCACCACCTTTTTAAAGGAGAGCATCATCCTGACATTCAGCGAACAGGATTTCGACCTGAATGATGTCCCTGAAAAGGGAATCTGGGTATTACGTCTGCTTGCCTTCAAGGAGTTCAAACACTACCGGTTATCGATCAATACCACATCGGGTAAACATTTCGACCTGCATATGGTTTTGAGCGAGAACCCTCAATTCAGGCCTAATCCCGACACTTTTTACTGGCTTGCCTCGCTGGCCGGTTTCCCTTACGGCCCCGCGGTCGCGCCCATCCTTGGAAGCAGCAGGCCCAATCTTGGCGTTTTGACGACGCAGTATATCGGGGGCTTGTCGGCATGGGACAAGATCCGGGAGCTGGCCGAGATCCACCGTTCGTCGGGATATGTAAGGGGTAATGCATGGAAGAAGATCTTCATCAGGTCGTTCGCGGTAATCTTCAAGGCCTGGCACCACAGCGGCAGCCAGATTGTCCCGGGGGCGATCTCCCCGGCCAACGTCGCCATTCCTGAAATGGATTTCAGGGGAAGTGCGGTAGTGCTTTCACTAGCCGGGTGGTCGCCCTATAAAAACACCCTTTCCCTGGTCATGCCGATGTTGCAGGATTACTACAGCAAAATATCCTCCCTTTACCCTATGTGCAAGAGCCAGCTGGAGGTCACCTGGATCTTTGATGCCTGTATCGAAGCGTTGGGACAGGAAGATGCCAGGTTGTTCCTCGAACAGCTGCAGCGTGACCTCAGGTCGAAATCGCTGGTCTGTTTTGATTGTTCGGATCTCAGCACCCACCTGGACCGGTACCTTGCGGTCACGATCAAACGGTACTATCTGCCGGTCGCATTGTACAGCGCCATTGACCAGTACCAGGACTGGTACAAGATCAACCCGCTGACCACCGCTGCCGCCAAGGAACAGACGCTTATCGAGCTGATGGAATTATACCGCCTTCAGCAATATGCAGAGCTGGCGCGGTATTTCTTTTACCGCCACACCTATTTTTCCGATTCTGCCGATGAAATCCGGAAAACCTTTGACCTCCTCCTGGCGAAGATGCAGGATAACCCGGAAGGACTGGCTATCCAGCTGATCGAATTATCTGATCTCCAATCGGTAATAAGAGATGTCGACGACCGGAATATTTTCAGCAGGATGGTATTCCCCCGGTTACAGGGAGAACAGAGCATCGACTTCATGAAGATCGGGGAGAACCGGAAAGAGCATATTGTCGTGCGGTTTACCATCACCGACAAGTCAGGCAAACGTTATATCCTTCGTGAACCGATCGAGGCGAGGGAAACCGGGCAGCTTTACCAGCTTTTCTTCCGTGAAAACTATCCCAAAGAGATCTCGGATCATGATCACCAATATGTGCTGACGGATGAAAATGAAAAGATCGTAGGAGGGATCACCTTCCGGCAGATTGAAGATCACAATATCCTGCTGGACGGGATTGTCGTGACCTCCTCTTTGCAGGGTAAGGGCATCGCTTCGGGGATGATCGAGAACTTCTTCGCCAGCATGGCTGCCCGTGGCGCTGAGTTTGTAAAGGCTCATTTTTTGTTTGGCAACTATTACCTGAAACATTTCTTTGAAGTGGATAAGAAATGGGGAGCGTTGATTAAAAGCCTGAAATAATTTGTAATTTCGCAGCCTTGAACAAAAACAGAATGCATAAAACAAACAGGATCAATTAAATTAAACTTTATGAACGGAGAAAAGATCACATTGATAAATGGCAGGATTTCAGTTCCTGACATTCCAGTTATTCCTTTTATTGAGGGCGACGGAACCGGGCCCGATATCTGGAATGCCAGCGTAAGGGTTATAGATGCCGCTGTTGCAAAGGCTTACCAGGGGAAACGCAAGATTGCCTGGAGAGAGGTTTTTGCCGGGGAGAAGGCCTTTAAGCAAACAGGTGAATGGCTGCCACAGGAGACCCTTGACATCATCAGGGAGTACCTGGTGGCCATCAAAGGTCCCCTGACCACTCCGGTAGGAGGAGGAATCAGGTCGTTGAATGTAGCCCTGCGCCAGATCCTCGATCTTTACACCTGTGTCAGGCCGGTACGTTACTTTCATGGTGTCCCCTCCCCTGTCAAACATCCCGAAACGACCGATATGATCATCTTCCGTGAAAATTCGGAGGATATCTATGCAGGTATTGAATGGATGCAGGGAACGCCTGAAGTGGAGAAGGTGATCCGATTTCTGATCGACGAAATGGGTGTTAAAAAGATCCGTTTTCCTGAATCATCCTCAATCGGCATCAAACCGGTATCTAAAGAGGGAACCGAAAGGCTGGTAAGGGCCGCGATCCTTTATGCCATTGAACATAAGAAACCCTCCGTAACCTTAGTCCATAAGGGGAATATCATGAAATTCACAGAGGGTCAGTTCAAACAATGGGGCTACGAACTGGCGGAAAAGGAATTTGGCGACAATGTATTTACCTGGCTGACCTACGACAAAATCAAAGCCAGCGATGGGGAACAGGCTGCCGACGCACTGCAGAAAGCGGCCGTAGCCGGTGGGAAGATCATCATCAAGGATGTGATCGCAGATGCATTTCTGCAGCAAATCCTCACCAGGCCAGCCGAATATTCAGTCATCGCCACACTCAACCTGAATGGCGACTATATCTCCGATGCACTGGCGGCTATTGTGGGCGGTATCGGCATTGCGCCTGGCGCCAATATTAATTATATCACCGGTCATGCCGTTTTTGAAGCGACCCATGGCACGGCGCCCAAATATGCGGGTAAAGACCAGGTCAACCCGGGTTCCGTCATCCTTTCGGGCGTTATGATGCTCGAATACATGGGATGGATGGAAGCGGCCGCCATGATTGTGAAAGGATTAGAGGGCGCTATCAGGAACAAGCGGGTTACCTATGATTTCGAACGGCTGATGGAGGGCGCAACGAAGCTTAAATGCTCTGAATTCGGGACAGAGATTATTGCCAATATGTAGGCTCGTAATGGCCAGCTTTTGAGCATTCAACAGCAAAACCTAACATAAAAAGGGGCGACCGGATTGGCTGCCCCTTTTTTTTTACTAAATTCATATCCGGAACATCCTCCGGTGTCGTAACGGTTAATAGAATGTCGGGCATTCCATCGGACCGCCGCCCCTGCGGCCACCGCCCGGCATGAACCCGCCGCCGCCGCCGCCGCCAAAGATCTGGAGCTTGTCAAACTCAAGGATCAGGCTGATTTCATGGGCTCCGCCGGTTCCCTGTAAGGCACCCGAAACCTGGAGATCATAACTGTACATGAATTTGATATTCATATCCTCGTAGAAGTTGTAGCGATATCCGGCAACCAGGGCAACAGCGCTGTTTACAACACCTGTCATGGTGGATTTATACCAGCATCCTACATAAATATTGTATTTGAGCAAATTAAGACCAACCTGCAGAGAATTAAGGTTTGCCTGGTTCTGGTATATACCCCCGATATTAAATTTCAGTGGATCATCGCCTCCACTGCGGCTCATCGATGAAGAGGAACTTCCACCCTCTGATGAGAGGATCAGGTCAAATTGTCCTACCCATTTTCTTGGATACTGAGAAGAACCGTTCGAAAGAAAACTCACATCGGGTTTAAAAAGGTGGTCAACGCTCAAACCAATGTTACCACTGATATTGCCTTGCGGGCTGATAAACTGAAGCACACCGCCAACGCCGAAATCAGGAACCACCCTTTTATTGGCATCGGGCGGAACAAAGGAGGTCTGGAAAACATTCCCGTATTTGCCGCTGAGCTGGTCGGCGAAAACAAGGTCGCCCCAGTTCACCGTGCGTTGCATAATGCCGGCTTTGATCCCAATCTGACTAACCATGAAACTGGTGATCGGTACCCTGACACCAACCGTAAGGGCTGCTTCAAAATTCTTGATCAGTCCTGCTCCCGGGGTATCCTGGTTAACCATGATACCAAGTCCTCCGGAACCCGGCAGGTTACGATCGCCCAGATCAGCCGAAAAAAAGTATGATTTAAAGGGATTCGGCAAACTTGGCCATTGATCACGAAACAGTAACCTGGCGCGCAATCCGGTATTAATCCCAGTGTAAGCCGGGTTATAATAGATCGGCGTACTGAAATACTGGGAATAATTCATATCCTGGCTAAAAGTACCGGGCATGATACCAAGTAAACTCAGTAGCACCAGGATCGGAAATCTATATCGGTTTTTCATTGAGAAAGTTGTTAGCGATTATCGGATTAAAGTCACAGTTCCCATGGTCTTGCCGGAGTTTGCAGCACCATTGTCAGATCCATTCCAGGGAGATTCATCAACAAAGGTCGCTGTGATCTTCCACATATAGTTACCCTGCGGCATCATGTTCCCTTCGAAAGTACCATCCCAGCCTTCTGTCGGAACGCCCTTATCATCGAGTTTGGTTGATTCCCACATCAGGTGTCCCCAGTTGTCAAACACCGTTACATGGTATTCCTTCAGGTTAACCCCAACAGGCTGGAATAGCCGGATACCCAGGTTCGTACTTGCCGGGGCGAATGCGTTCGGCACATAAAGACCCTTAAATAACAGGTTGTATTCCAAAAATGTGGTATCGGTACAATCGAATTGATTGAGAGAGATCAGCTTGATGATATAGGTGCCGTCATCGGTGAAGGTCGCAATAGGATTTTTGTCTGTAGACGATTTCCCGTTGCCGAACTCCCAGGAATAGGTATCGGCGCCTGTAGACAGGTTGTTCAGTTTGATCTGCCCCTGTTTGCCATCATATCCATTCTGAAGCGTGAATGCGCTGACAGGCGTGATATGCACCACAATGGTCGAATCAACGGTATCGATGCAACCAAATTTGTCTTTCACGATCAGTCGAACACTGTCGCTGCCGGTAGCCGGGTATTTGAAATCGGGGTTCTGGGCATGCGACGAATCCGTCCTGGTCTTCAGATCGAAGAACCATCTCCAGGTGCCGATCACCGTATCAGACTTCTTTGACTTATCGGTAAAGAAGGTAGGATCGCCCACGCAGGCAGCCGTGTTGTCAAAGTGAGCGGCAGGCAGGCCATAAACCCTTGTCGGTTTGGTCAGCGAATCCTTGCAGCCATACTTGTTCATTACGACCAGCTTGACCTTGTAAATACCGGCGGTATCAAACTTATGCCCCGGATTTTTATAATGGGAACTATCCGTGATTTTCGAGGTGAAGGTCCACACCCAGCTGGTATTCTTTTCTCCCCAGGTTTTGGATGTATCCTTGAACAAGGTGATATTATGCAAACACTCCGGCGGATTAGCGAAATAGGCTAATGGTGTGGGATGAATCGTCACGGTGGTCGTCCTATTATCAATGATCGTCGCTCCCATAATCGTCGCCTTTACGGCAAGATGTACCTGGTAGGTGCCGGTGTCGGCGAAGGTATGATAGATCGGTGTATTATGCTTGTAGTAGATCGTGTCTAACGTACCGTCACCCCAGCTCCAGTGCCATTCTTTAATCAGGTTCACCGGCAGTGAAGTATCGGAGAAGGCAATCCGGTAACGTGCGCAAAGGGTATCCTTGAAGGAGAATCCTGCAGCAATGCACGGTACCCGTTGTACTCTCCTGGTCACGCTGTCCATACAATTATTCTGGTTGATGATGACAAGCGTTACATTATAGAACCCGACCGAATTATAGATGTGGCCGATATTGCCCGGTCCCGGTGAATGGATGGTATCATTGGGTTTGGTATCGCCCCATTTCCATACCCATGTCTTGATGCCGCCGGTGCTTGAATTCTGCGTGGAATCGCTGAAATGAATCGTACTGTCGCACGGCGTGGTGACGTAGGTGAACAATGGTTTGGGCAATGCATAAACGAAGACATCCTGGTATACACTGTCGACACAGTTATCGGTATCGTAGGCCTTCATTTTTACAATAAAGTGACCGGGTGCTGTAAAGACATGCGTAGGACGGTACAGGAATGATTTGTTGTTCGGTCCCGAAGATGGATCGCCAAAGTTCCATTGCACCGAGTACAGCGAGTCACCCGCGGTCTTGTTGTTCGGATAGAAGTGGTTTGTGTAACCCTGGCAAACCGTATCGTTGGTAAAGGCGAAGGTAAATCCGGGTTTCACATAGACACTGTCGATGATGGTATCCTTACATCCGTAGGTATCCGTTACAACCAGCTGCACATGGTAGGAGGTGTCGGTTTTCGGGAAGGTGAACGAAGGATTGGAAATATTGGAGGTGTATCCAGGGATAAAGGTCCATTCACGGCTGATGATGGTTGAACCTGTTGCCGTCGACTGATCCTGGAAATCAACCTTGCCCTTGGGACAGAAGAAACCAAGATAGGTGAAGGCTCCGACCGGTTTTGGACGCGATATGACCGGGATGGTCACCGAATCGGTACAGCCGAAGGAATTCTTCACGACGAGGGTCACCTGGAAAGTTCCTGAAGTTGTAAAGGTATGGATAGGATTCTTGATGGTATCATGGGGTGTTCCGTCTCCGAAATTCCAGTTCCATTTCTGGATGCTGCTACCCGGTACCGTCGAAAGGTCGGTAAATTGCGTACCCGCGTGGACACAGGCAGGGTCATACTGGAACATGGCTGTTGGCTTCGGATTCACACTGATCACCATCGAAGTATCCTTCGGGCATTGGTGTGAATTGGTAACCACCAGGTGAACGGTATAGGTTCCCTGTATGTTGTAGGTATGGGTTGGGTTCTGAACGGTGGATGTATTATTGGCCCCGCTGGCAGGATCTCCGAAGTCCCAGGCCCAGGCAATGATGGTGGTACCCGTGGCAGTAGTTGACTGATCGGTAAAGGTCGTCAGGCTGGCCATACAGGCAGTATCGGCTTTGAATTTGGCTACAGGTGCGGGATAGACAACGACGGTTTTCTTAATCGTATCAAAACAGCCATCGGCATTGGTTACAATCAGTCGAACGGTATCGGTTCCACCGGCTGTAAAGGCATGTGTCGGGTTCTGGGTGCTCGAGGTATTGTTGGTACCCGAGGCAGGATCCCCGAAATTCCAGGCCCACACGGTAAGTGCAGGGCCGCCGTTGGTCTGCGAAAGGTCGGTAAACTGTAACTGGCTTAATGCACAAGGGGTAGGTCCTGTGTTAAAGTTGGCCATCGGGTGGAAACCGATCTGTACCTGGCTGATCTTTTCACTGTTGCAGTTATCAGAGGTGGTGATGGTCAGCTTGACATTGAAATTACCGCCATTGGCAAACTTATGTTTCACATTCTGGTTTGCAGGGAAATTAATGGTAACAACCGGCGTTCCGTCGTTGAAGTCCCATTTCCAGGTCTTGATATAGCCGTGGGGGGTTGTCGACAGGTCGTTGAACTGTACAGAGTCTCCCGCACAACTTGGTGACGAGTAGCTGAACAATGATACCGGTTTTCCTAAAACCAGCACCTGCTTGGTGGTGTCTTTCATACAACCCAGCGCGGTTGAAACTGTCAGTTTAACCGTGTAAACACCGGCAATACCATAGAGGTGGGTGATGGTGGTACCTGCCCCGCTGGAAGTCTGTCCGTCGCCGAAATCCCAGTTGCGCGAGGTAACAGAGGCGCTTGACTGGTCGGTAAAGGTGGTGATGCTTCCCAGGCAAGCCGTATCGGCCTTGAAATTGGAGGTCGGACGGGCGTTGATGGCTATCATGCTTGAATCCTTGGCAATACATCCATTCCCGTTGGTAACGGTCAGCATGACCTTAAACGAAGGGGGACTGGCTGCCGAGAACTGGTGGACAGGATTCTGTACCGAGGAGGAGTTGTTCACCCCCGATGCAGCATCGCCGAAGTTCCATGCCCAGGTCTGGATGCTTCCGCCTCCGTTGGTCTGCGAGAGGTCGGTAAAGTTGACCGGCTGGTTGTCGCAAAGGGTGCTGGAGAAGGAGAAGTTGGCCAGAGGAGCGGGCACGCTGGTAACGGTTTTGGTGATCACGCTGATACATCCCTGGAGGGTTGTCACCGTAAGGGTCACGATGTGCGAGGTGGCAGTTCCTGCAAAGGTATGGGTGATATTCGGGTTGGCCGGGAAGGTGATGACCGGTACGGTCGAACCGTCGCCAAAGTTCCACTGCCATGTATTGATGGAGGAGGAATATCCGGATGGCACGTACGACTGGTTAAAGAAGTTCACAGGCAGTCCGACACAACTTGCGGCAGAGAAGGTAAAATCAGCAATCGGTTTCGGGTTGACCAGCACCTGCTTGGTCACCGTATGAATACATCCGTTTGAGTTGGTGATGACCAGTGTCACGCTGAAGAAACCATAGGAGGCGAAGATATGCTGCGGGTTCTGGGCTGTGGAGGTTCCGCCGTCGCCGAAGTTCCATGCATAGGATACGATATTGGTGCCGGCAGGGGTCGTTGAGGAGGCCGATGAGAAGGTTGTAGCGCTGCCCTGGCACACGGTATCCGTTGTGAAATTGGCCGTCGGCAAGGCATTGATGGTAACGGGGTAAACCGTGTCGCTCACGCAGCCGTTAGAACTGGTTACAGTCAGGGTGACGGAGAAACTCGATGCTGCCGTAAAGGAATGCGACGGGTTCTGCAGGGTGGAGGTGTTGTTTGCTCCAGATAATCCGTCGCCGAAATTCCATGCCCAGGTCTGGATGCTTCCGCCGCCGTTGGTTTGGGTTAAGTCGGTGAAATTTACGATTTGGCCCAGGCAAAGGGTGTTGGAATGGCTGAAGTTGGCAACCGGCGTTGGTATGCTCGTCACTGTTTTTGAAATGGAGTCGACACAGGTGTTGGTTGTCCTTACTCTCAGTTTCACTACATGCGATACTGCCGTACCCGCGAAGGTATGCGTTATGTTCGGGTTGGCCGGGAAGTCGATGGTGACCGGTGCCGTGCCATCGCCAAAGTCCCATATCCACTGGTTGATGTAGGATGAGAATCCGGTAGGTACAAACGACTGGTTGAAGAAATTCACAGGGATACCCACGCAGCTTGCCGGCGAGTAGGTGAAATCAGGAACAGGCTTCGGATTCACGGTTACCTGCTTGGTTACCGAGTGGATACATCCGTTTGAATTGACCACGGTAAGGGTTACCGAGAAGGTTCCGAAGGCGCCATAGGTATGCACCGGCGATTGCAGGGTGGAGTGGGTTCCGTCGCCGAAATCCCAGGCATAGGAGATGATGGTGCCACCATTGGCCAGGGAAGCATCCGTAAAGACCGTCGAATTGCCTTCGCAGGCGGCAGTATTGGTGAAATCTGCAGTAGGCAGGGCGTTGATAATCACATGAATGGTATCTGATTTCGTACACCCGTTGGTACTCATGATATTCAGCACTACGGTAAAGTTGGAGGCCGAGGTGAAGGAGTGGTTCGGGTTTTGCAGGGTGGATGTATTGTTGGCTCCCGATAAAGGATCGCCGAAATCCCAGTTCCAGGTCTGGATACTGCCGCCGCCGTTGGTCTGTGACAAATCGGTGAAATGAACGATCTGGCCCAGGCAGGTGGTGCTCGAATAGGTGAAATTGGCAATCGGTGAGGGAATACTGTTAACTGTTTTGGTAATGGAGTCGGTACAGCCGTTGGTGGTCGTCACAATAAGTTTCACTACATGCGCCGTGGCTGTTCCGGCAAAGGTATAGATCATATTGGGCGAAGCCGGGTAATTGATGGTCTGGCGGGCGGTTCCGTCGCCAAAGTCCCACACCCATTTGTTGATGTATCCTGAGAAACCTGACGGGATGAACGAAAGGTCGGTAAAGGTCACCGGGTTGCTGATGCAGCTGGCCGGCGAGAAGGTGAACTCCGCAACAGGGTTCGGGTGTACCGTTACCTGCTGGGTGATCGTCTGGGTACAGCCGTTTGAGTTGATGATTGTCAGGGTTGCATTGTAAACGCCATAGGTTGAATAGGTATGCAGCGGTGATTGCAGGGTGGAGGTGCCTCCATCGCCGAACACCCAGGAATAGGATACGATGGCCGAAGCGTTCGGCACCGAAGTATCGGTGAACTGGGTTGCTGTTCCGGCACAGGCTGCCGTTGCCGTAAAGGCGGCGACAGGCAGGGCATGGATGGTGATGTAGGTGGTGTCGGTAAAGCTGCAGCCATTGGCATTGGTAACGGTGAGCGCTACATGATAAACCCTAGCCGTGGCAAAGATATGCGAGGGGCTTGGCGATGTTGAAGTATTGTTCAGGCCTGAAATCGGGTCATCAAAGTTCCAGAGCCAGCCTACGATATTTCCGCCGCCGTTGGTCTGCGAAAGGTCGTTGAACTGAACCACCTGGGTGGCGCAGGTTGCCGAACCCGGCACAACTTCGAAAGCTGCTGTAGGTGAAGGAATAACATTGACGGCATGGGTAATCGAATCGGTACAGCCAAAGCTGGAGGTAACGGTAAGTTTTACGGTGAAATTATAAACCCCGATCGGGAAGGTATGTCCTACATTAGGGGTGCTGGGGAGGTTCACCGTGGTGGTGGTTCCATCGCCCCAGGTCCATACCCAGCGGGTGATATATCCGGGGAAACCTGCCGGTACAATCGACTGGTCGGTAAACTGAACCGGGGTGCCGTCGCAGGTAGGCGAGGCAAAGGAGAAGCCCGGAACCGGAAGTGGCATTACATTCACCGTCTTTGAGAGTGAATTGGTACAGCCGTTAACATCGGTTACGGTAAGGATCGAAGTGTAGGTGCCGGCAGCGGCATACAGATGGGACGCCGTGGTTGGATTGGCCGAATGGATGGTACCGTCGCCGAAATCCCAGTCCCACGTGGCAATATTGGCCGGGGTCATCACGCTGAGGTCGGCTGAGAAGGTGACCACCTGGTTTTTACAACTGTTGTTGGTAAGGGTATAGGCAACCGGTACCGGTGAGTGGACAAACACATCTTCGGCGATGGTATCGGTACAGTTATTGACGTTGTCGGTAACCCGCAGTCTTACCCAGTAGTGGCCAAAGCCGCTGAAAACGTGCGAAGGGTTCTGCAGAACCGAGTTGTTATAGGTTCCTGATCCGGGATCCTTGAAATCCCAGTCCCACTGGATGATATTTCCGGATGTGGAGAACGACAGGTCGGTAAAATAGACCGCCTGGTTGGCACATGCGTAGGTATTGGGGAAGGATGCGTTGTTTGAGAAGGTGAAGTTGGCAGTAGGCAGCGGGTAAACGACTACCTGGATGCTGAAGGATTCGTAGAAATTGGTGATGTAGGTTACCGTGCGGGTTACCGTGAAGGTGCCGGCCTGGGTGTAGACATGGGTGGCAAAAACCGGGAAGAAGGATGCCTGGCAGGGTGTTGCTCCGTAACATACGGTGTTGCCGTCGCCAAAGTCCCAAACCTCCTTGACAATATTGCCGCCGGGGATCTGCGGGGTGAAGTGCATGGTATCGCCGATACATTTAGGAGAATCGGTGACGAAGAAGGCCGACTGGGTTCCCAGGATACTGACCTGCTGCTGAATACTGTTTGAACATCCGTTGATGGCGTCGGTGGCGGTAAGGGTTACGAGGAAATTTCCTGGTCCCTGATAAACATGCGAAGGATTTGGTCCGTAGCCATAGGTTCCGTCGCCATAATCCCATACCAGGTTGTTTCCGACGGAGGCACCCGTAATGTTATGGAAGAGGATTTCCCAGTTCTGGGTACCGTTCTGGAAGGTAAAGTTAACCGCTGGTTTGGGGTTCACCACCAGCGCAGGGCTGATGGTATAGGTATTGGCACATCCGTCGGTATTGGTAACCTGCAGGCTTACCGGGTAGGTTCCCAGGGCGCTGAACATGTGGGTTGGATTGGGATCCGTCGAGCTGTTTGAACCCGATAAAGGATCGGAGAAGTTCCACAGGAAATTGCTGATCTGGCTGCCGCCGTTCAGGGTACTGGTATTGGTGAAGGCAACGGCTTCGCCCAGGCAGGCGTTTCCAACAAGGAAACTGGCCATAGGGGCGGGATTGACCGAAACCGGCTTGATGAAATATTCAGAAATGCAGTTGTTTGAGTTTGTAACCCTGAGTTTTGCACTGTAGGTGCCAAGGGCCAGGTATTTATGGTTGATGGCCTCCGCAGGGTTTGTGCTGGTATAGGAGGTACCGTCGCCATAGATCCAGTCAAGCTGGGTAATTGTTCCTATCGGGGTTACCGAAGTTGTGGTGAATTGGGTTGCTTCACCCAGGCAGGCGATGGTGTTGGTAAAAGATGCGGTTGGGATCGTGTTGTCAATGGTAATGTCTTTGGTGAAGGTTGCCGTGCAATAGGGGGTATTGACAATGGTCAGTTTGACATGATGTACGCCAAAAGTGCTGAAAACATGCGATACGGTAGGCAGCGTTCCTGTATTTACCAGGTTGCTGGAACCGGAGGTAGGATCGTCAAAATCCCATTCATAATAGCGGATCGTGATCGTATTGTCAGGGTTGGTTATAGGTTTAGGCAGGGAAGCCGAAGCATCAAACGACATGGGGTTATAGAGGCAGTTGTTCGGTTGGGGCTGGGCCGAATTGGAAAAGGTGGCAACCGGTTTATACTGGTCGGGGTTGACATAGACGTAATCGGTGATCATATCGGATTGTCCGGCTGAATTGGTAACCGTAAGGGTAACCGTGTAGGTTACGCCTGAGGTTGGCGGAAAGGTGTGTTGCAAAACGCCGTAGGTAGTTCCAGAAACTATAGGGGAGGCATCTCCGAAATTCCAGGAATAGGTGACATTCGGGTCGGCAGAAACGGAAACATTCCCCGTGAAATTCACGATATTGTAATAACAGCCGCCTGTCGGATCAAATTCGTAATAAAAGTAGGCATGAAGCAAGGGCTGAACCTTGATGGTCTTCGTAGCGACTTTTCCGATGCATCCCGCAAAAGCAGGATCATTGTTCACCTCGGTTACCTGCACCGTATAGGTGCCCACGGTCTGCCATTTCACCTGGAGCTGGTTTTGGGTGGTTGATCCCAGAATGGTCCTCCCCGCTACAGGCGTAACCACCCACTGATAGGAATGAGTCGGCGTGCCGGTGGTAGCCGGCGTGGAATAGGTGTAAATGACCGACGAGGCATTCTGATCACATGCAATGTCAGCGCCTGTAATGGTTGGCTGTGTGTCCGGACAATCCTGTGCCCATACCGAAGGGGTTGCTGCTACCAGCAAAAAGGACAGAAGAATGCAGTGGATAAATCGATGGAACATAAGTTTGGAATTTGTAGACGGTTACGCTCTGTTGTTTTATACTCGAATATACGACAAAAGTTTCACTCAAAAAGTTGCCTGTAAGGTAGAATTCCTTACGATAAAAATTCTACACAATCTCTGAATCAACAAAATTAACAAAATATTAATAAATATCGACACGTACAGACAACCCTAACACAAATATTTTTGTCAGAATATAAAAGATTTAAAATATTTTGTTTTTGCGTGAATCCTTGTATTTTTGCATTTACCAATACTAATCCCATGAAAAATATTGTCATCGTCTGCTCAGTGATCATAGTATCCTCATTATTAGTCCTTTCCGGATGTGTTAAAAAAACGACAGAAACTCCCTGCAGCGGTAAAGGTGTGCTTAGTGTGGAAAACAAACTCGATTCTGCCCTTTCGGTCCAAATCGCCCAGACGCACAATACGATGACCGTTGACAAGGATTACACCCTACCCTTCTCACTGACTGGTAACCAGCCCTATACGCTCACCATCGATGGTCCCCAATACCATAAGGACACCACTATTATGGTGTTGTATTGTGACAACAAATTGTTGATCATTAAGAAATAGGCCTCCTATTTATCAAATCGGAGTTTGCTGAAATAAAATACCAAGCGCTTGTTATTCGTCGCCAGGGCGATATTTTTTATCTCCTGGTAACCATAGGTGATAAAATAGTTTCCATACCAGGAGATCAGTTTCGCCTTTGATTCGGAAATCAGCTTTTCATCAGGGTATAAAAGGTCGACCGGACCAAAATCAGTCTTTTCAACAACCCTGTTTTCATGAATTATTTTTGTACCGACCATGCCATCACTGACATAACATAACACCAGGTCCTGCTGGGAAGGGAAGAGCACGACCTTCGGCGACAATTCAAGCGATACCAGGTTCCTGATTTCAAATGTGTTGTCCCAAAGCATTTTCCCGCTTTTATCAAACCCCACAATAATGGTATTGTAGAACCTGTAGCCATCAAATACGGAAAAACTGTTGGTATAGGGTCTGCCATAATAGTCAAAATCGGTGAAACTTTCAGTATGATATTGAGGTGAAAAGACCTCTGCAACCAGTATGAGCTGTTCCTGCCAGGGATATACCCCGTGGAGAAGGATCGATAAGTCAAGCGAATATTCCGACAGGGTTTTATTTTTTCTAAGCGCTTTTTTTTTCAGGTTCATTATCTCGCGTTCTGTGAGCAGGCTGTTGGCATTGGACATCTCCAGGAAATTATAGAAATTCAGCGATTTCTGGGCTCCGTTTGCCACCGTGCTGGTGAAAAATCCGGCAGAGGCATCGGTAACTTTATTTTTCTGGCCCGAAAGGGTAACAAACTCCCCGTAGCTGCCCATGACCAAACCGGGTGAAGCAGAGGGATCAGGTATTATAACATGTGTTAAATCGCGGCTGAAATCCTGCGACCCGATCAATATTTCACTTTTAATGAGTCCGGCGGTATCATAACGAACGAGGTACTGTTCAATACTCTTTTTCGACAACGGCCGGCTGACAACGGTCGAAACAGTCGCTCCCACCGAATCAGGCTGCATCCATTTGATGCCTATCTGGGTTCCCTGCCCCAGCGGGAAGCCATGAACCAGCCCCGATGACAATTTAATATTCAGTATTTTGCCTGCCTGCCCTTTCATATTACAGCCCAGCCACCCTCTCCCCTTTTGAAGTCCAAAGGCGACTACCTCTGCATCCTGGTTAATCTTCCCTGCATTCAGGATCATGGTACCCTTGCCGGGGACAATCCGTAAAATCTGGAAATCGTTTTCAGTTCCACGCGTTTTCCCTGTGTGGAGGAACAACAGTGCCAGGGTATCCGCCCCGGATTGCTGGAACCTGAATTCCATATCGTTCAACAGCGGGATATTTTTCACCCATTGCAGCTGAAGGTTGGTGTCGTAGAGGGAAAAATACCATTTTATCCTGGTTTCATCGGCTATCTCCTGGCTTCTGAAAAACAGGATCATTCCTTTTGTTCCGCAGGGGATCACCCGGTAAGTTTCATTGACCGACCTGGCGGGAATTTCAACACGCAGGGGTTTGTCGCTGAAATCCTTTGCGGCGGGGACCTGCGCCAAAACCGGAAATGAGGAGAGTGAAGAAAGGATCAATAGCAATAACTGTAATCGCCGCATGACAACATCGTTTCTGGTAAAAATACACTAAAACAAGTATTTCAGATCTTCCCGGCATCCGAAATTCCGGGTTGAACAGAGGGGAAGATCCTCAATGCTGTTCCGATCCGGTTACAAAAGTAGGTAAAAAAAAAGGTTGCCCCGCAAGAGACAACCTTTTCTTGATTTCAGGCAAGGTATTACCGGACAACCAGTTTCCTGACTTCGGTGGTTTTTGTATCGGGAGAATAAACCTTTACAAAATACATGCCCGTGGTAAACGAGGAAAGATTTAATGAATAACGCTGCTGATCGGTGGTAGTTTCAAACACAACATTGCCCACTACCGACATTACCCTGATCTCTTTCTGACCGGTTTTGTCGAATACGAGCGAGCATTTGCCGAAAGCAGGATTCGGGCTTATGGTAAAGCTGTTGTCTTTGGCGGAATGTTCGTTCATCCCGATAATCAGGTCCCCGGTGATGACGATGTCATCAAGTTCCCAGGTGGAGGATGCCGTGGCATCGGAGGTATATTTGAACCCGATATAAACATGGGTTCCGTTGGTGCCGCTCACATTCACCGAGCCTGAAGGGGCCCAGACAAAATTCCCGGTTGACCATGCAGGTGATAAGGCAGTCCAGGTAAAGTCACCAGGATTGGTTAATCCGTCATAATCGTTGGAAATAAGGCATTCCAGCGGGGCTCCTGCATATTTGTATGCCGAAACGAAGGTCAGAACCTCATTGGTGTAGAGGTTGAAATTCATGGCGGGAGAGATCAGCCAGTCTTCATTGACATTGTTGACGCCGGCTGCATAACCGCTCATACTGGCGAAGGGGTTGTTGGTCAGATGGATGGAGTCGATGCTCCAAACCTGCGCACCTGTTATGTTCTTCACGATCCAGTTGGCAAAGGTCTTGTTGGTAAAGTGGATGCTGTCGATAATGGTGGTAGGCGGCGTGGTGGCAGATGCTGAAGGAGCCGTTCCGTCGGTTTTGTAATTGATGAGCGAACCGGAGTTTGTGTAGGGATAAATCTTAAAATAGTATTTCTTGTTGGAAGGCAGGTTGCCAAAGGTGCCATGCTGAACACCCTGCAGGATGTTAAGGGCGCCATGACCATCGGCCAGGTTAGGATCATCAGGAACAGGAGTTCCGTCAACCGGAGCTGTAATATTATTCTGATCGCTTGCAAGCAGCAGGTAGGCAGTGGGTAACTGGGCTCCGGTAGCATCGACCCAGGTACAGTTAATGGTGAAAGGGCTCGGTGTTGCTGTGAAAGCCGTAGGATAGTTGGTGGGTTCCGGGATCGGGCCTCCGCTGTAGGCAGTCCAGATAATATTGTCGATGGTAGCCTGTCCTGAGGCGGCACTGTCGGCCTGGGTAATCAGGATGGTGAAATCTCCGGGGGTGTTAACGGCGATCGGGCCGCTGTTGTTCAGGGCTCCCTGGGTCGTGCTGGTGAAGGTTCCGACGGCAAGACCGTTGATTTTTACCACCAGGTTAACATGCGTCGTGAAGGGTTGTTTATAATCGAATGACAGGGTTCCGCAACCATTGTGCAGGGTGCCGGAAAGGACTTTGGCCATGGGGTTCCTGGCCTTGCCCAGGGTGGGGGAAGGTGCGATGATCACAGAGTCCCCGCGGCACTGTTTGTAGGTCCAGGTTGAACCATCCAGCCCAAGAAACGTACCATCATGGTAAGCATTGGCTGTTTCAGGATAATTAGTAAAAGGTTCATTGCCCTGGCCGATGGCCCATAAACCAATAAACATGAAGGCTATTAAAGCTAGTAACTGTTTTTTCATGGAAATAATTTTAATAAATGATTATTGAACGATTAATTTTTGTGTGTTGATAATTCCTGTTTTCTGATCCAGGGTCTGAACAAAATAGAGTCCGCCGGTAAGCTGTGGTAGGTTGAGTTCGGTAACCTTTGAATCGGTGGTCGTTGAGGCAACGGTAATGCCGGAGGATGAAATCACTGAGATGTCATAAACCGACTGGGTCCCGAAGGTAAGGGTGAATTTGCCATTGATACTCGGGTTCGGGTAGATCGAGAAACTGCTTTTCCCGTTCAACCCGGCAATTCCGCTGGGTCCGACCTGCATGAACATCGGTTTGTATTTTATACTGTGTCCGGCATTATTGGTAACGGTCAGTTTTACATCATAGCTGCCCATAACATTGTACTGGATCGGGGGCGGCGTTTTTCCGGTAAAGGTCTCCGGCCATCCCCTTTCAAACTCCCAGTACCAGATAGCGGCATTGGCGGAAGAGGCATCGGTGAAGGTAACCGACTGGCCGACCACGATGGTTGAGTCGGTCACATGGAAGTTGGCCACGGGTGCATAAGAACAACCAGCAAGCGGGGAGGCGAACAAAGAATCGCCCAGGGCAGTTTTCGACTGGTATTCGATGGCATGACGCCAGTTGGCAGCGAGGGCATTGTTCGAATTCGGATCACAGAGTTCAAGCGAGGGTCCCTTGCCGTTTGCCAGGGTATCCCAGGGCAATGTCGGCATATAATAGACAGAATCAAGCACATAACCATAAAGATCCTTCAGCACAATGGGTTCCCCCTGGTTGGTGAGGGCGCCGCCGACATTCCATTGGTAGGAGGAAACGCCGTAGTAAGTGGTAAGAAAGGCAGAGCTCTTTCCCACCATCACATAGCCCTGAGGGTTCAGGGTCATTGCGGGAAAGGTAAAATCGACCCCCTTGCTGAAGTAGAAGCCGGTCATATTGACCGGTTGGGTACCGTTGTTATAGAGTTCAATGAATTCAAGGGAATCGGTGCCGATAATCGGCGACCGGTAGTTGATCTCCGTGATCACGATCGGGGCATTGGTCGGGCCGGTTACATGAATATAGTTATTCTTGCAGGTGGTTTGGGTTCCCCATTGGTTGCTTGCGGTAAGGCAAACTGTGTAATCGCCGGTATAGTTATAGGTGATGCCGGTCGGGTTTTTAACCGTTGAGGTGTTCGGAACACCGCCATTGAACGACCACGACCAGGTATCGGGACAGTATTTTGTGGAGTCAAAAAAGTTAATGGACTGGCCGATAGAGACATTGACATTGCTTGCGGAAAAATTAGGCAGTGGCGCCATGATTTCGCAAAGGGTGCTGAAGGTGATGTCGGCGCCGTAACCGGTAGCTGCCGCATTGGTTGCATAGGCTCTCAGGTGGTAGGTTGAATTGGGCAGCAATCCTGTCATATTGCTGGTAAAGGCTCCCAGTGTACCCGGTTCTACGGTATGGGCGCCCGACGCTGTCGGGTTTGCGGTAAGGCTCCAGCATAAACCACGGGCAGTGATCGGAGAACCGCCGTCGTTGGTCACATTCCCGCCACCGGTAGCTGAATTGAAGGAGATATTGGTAACTGCCGGGTTAGTGGTAACCGTTGGTGTCGTAGGTCCTGCCGGTGTAAGCGGTGTGTCGCCGCTGGTGAGGATCACCACATCGCGGCGCAGGGCTGTCGTGGTGTTGGCACCGCTGCCCCAGATGCCCGTGGCACTGGTATTGAAGGCATAAACAGTATTGTCGGCATTGCGCGATTCAACACGCCGCACGCCATTGGGATTGTTGGCCCCGATCGGGATCACGGCGACATAATCGCCGGCAGCGCTGGTGCCGGCCTGCATATAGACATCGTTTACCGCGGTCGGCAATTCGGAGTTGGTCGACTGGGTCGGGATCATCGGCCTGATCATATAGGCAAACAAGGGGTCGCCCGTACCTGCAACATTGTCGTACATCAGCATGTATTTGCCATTGGAGGGGGTCAGCGAACTGCCCTTGACAAAACAACCATCGTCGGTGGTGGCCGTGGTTCTCGCCGTAACGGCGATATCGAGGGCGGTCATAAGTTTGGCGCCCACAAACAGTGGCGAACTTGGCATGGAGCCCCCGGCTACAACCCAGCCGAGCCTTATATTGTGCTGCTGGCCTGCGTCGAAGCGCGTCCCGTTACCGGTAGGCTGGTAAAAAACCCATACAGCGCCCGAACTTCCGGTTGCATCGGTGGTAAAATAATTCAAAAGACTGGTCGTCCCGCTGAAGGCGGTGACATTCCAGAAATTCCCGGCACCGTAACTGGTTGCAGGATCCGTGGTAAGGCCCAGCCCAGGCTTCAGATCATAGGAGGTGTTCGGGGTAAGTCCGTCAATTTTAAAGCAAACGGCAAAGGCTGTTCTTGCATTGTTGGTCGCGGCAGCGGTTTTACTGCCGAAATACTTGGGAATTACCAGTTCTGTAACAGTCTGGGCGAAACCATTTGCAAAAAAGATCAGCATCAGTATGGTTAGCCCTAAGCTTGTAAATCGTTGTTTCATATCGGTATAGAGGTTAAAATGACCGCCGGGGAAATAATATACAAAAATGCTAATAATTTTTGGATTGTATGTCAGTATTTTATTAACAAATGATTAAATCATCGGCCATTCTTGTCTCTTTTTTCACAAAACTCAACATTCCCTCTTCCTGACTGAAAATCTTTGCAGCTGTTGTTTTTTGAAATCATGAACCCGGGGAGGGGTAAAAAAGAAAAAGGCCGGTCGCTTTGCAGGATCAGCCTTTTCCAGGTATGGTCGTCAGAAAGGGTTATTTGTCTTTAACCTCTTCAAAATCAACATCCGTAACTTCATCATTACCGGAGCCTTTCGGTCCCTGCTGGTTCGGTCCCTGTTCGGTATGCGGACCGCTGTGCTGGTCGCCGGGCGCCCCGCTCTGGGATGCATTTTTGTACATCTCTTCGCTGGCGGTCTGCCATACGGCGTTCAGGTTGGCCATGGCTTTGTCGATGCCTTCGAAATCGCGGTTTTTATGCGCATTTTTCAACGCTTCAACAGCGGCTTCGATAGGAGCCTTTTTTTCGGCCGGAATCTTGTCGCCGAATTCCTTCAGCTGTTTCTCGGTCTGGAAGACCAGGGTGTCGGCCTGATTCAGTTTATCAACCTCCTCCTTTACCTTCTTATCGGCATCGGCATTGGCCTGGGCCTCTTCGCGCATTCTGCGGATATCCTCGTCGGAAAGACCAGAAGATGCTTCAATCCTGATCTGCTGGGATTTCCCGGTTGCCTTGTCTTTCGCCGTAACATGAAGGATGCCGTTGGCATCGATGTCGAAGGTTACTTCGACCTGTGGGATTCCCCTGGGTGCAGGCGGGATGCCGTCAAGGTGGAACCGGCCGATACTTTTGTTCTGGTTGGCCATGGGCCTTTCTCCCTGGAGAATATGGATCTCTACGGAAGTCTGGCTGTCGGCGGCTGTTGAGAACACCTCCGATTTCCGGGTAGGGATGGTCGTATTGGATTCGATCAGCCGGGTCATGACACTGCCCAGGGTTTCGATACCAAGTGAGAGGGGGGTAACATCAAGCAGCAGTACATCCTTGACCTCGCCGGTAAGAACACCACCCTGGATGGCGGCGCCGATGGCAACCACTTCGTCGGGGTTCACCCCTTTTGAAGGTTCTTTTCCAAAGAGATCGCGTACCAGTTTCTGAACGGCCGGGATCCGGGTCGAGCCGCCGACAAGGATCACCTCATCCACTTCGGAGGCCTTCAATCCCGCATCCTGCAGGGCTTTCTGGCACGGAGCAATGGTTGATTGCATCAGGGAATCGATCAGTTGTTCGAATTTCGAACGGTTCAGTTTTTTCACAAGGTGCTTGGGAACTCCGTCAACCGGCATGATATAGGGCAGGTTGATCTCCGTTTCCATCGAGCTGGAAAGTTCAATCTTGGCCTTTTCGGCGGCCTCTTTCAGGCGCTGCAGGGCCATCGGGTCCTTGCGCAGGTCAAGACCTTCATCTTTCAGAAACTCGTCGGCAAGCCAGTCGATGATCATATGGTCAAAGTCATCGCCGCCCAGGTGGGTGTTCCCGTTGGTCGACTTAACCTCGAACACTCCCTCGCCCAGTTCCAGGATGGAAATATCAAAGGTTCCGCCGCCAAGGTCGAACACGGCGACCTTGATGTCTTTGTGTTTTTTATCCAGGCCGTATGCCAGTGCGGCAGCGGTAGGCTCGTTGATGATACGTTTCACGGTTAATCCAGCAATTTCGCCGGCCTCCTTGGTAGCCTGGCGCTGTGAATCGCTGAAATAGGCAGGAACGGTGATAACCGCCTCCTTAACCTCCTGGCCAAGGTAATCCTCGGCAGTCTTCTTCATTTTCTGAAGAACGATGGCGGAAATTTCCTGGGGTGTATATAACTTACCGGTAATATCCACACGGGGCGTATTATTTTCCCCTTTTGCTACCATGTAAGGCACGCGTAATATCTCTTTCTGAACCTGGTCCCAGGTTTCACCCATGAACCGTTTGATCGAAAAAACGGTGTTTTTCGGGTTGGTGATGGCCTGACGTTTTGCAGGGTCGCCTACTTTGCGTTCGCCGTTATCGGTAAAGCCGACAACCGACGGTGTTGTTCTTCTCCCTTCGCTGTTTGGAATAACGACAGGTTCGTTCCCCTCCATGACAGCCACACATGAGTTGGTGGTTCCAAGATCGATGCCAATAATTTTTGCCATATTAATAATCTCCTTTCAGGTGTACAATAAATTCAACACAATTTGACCTCAGATAGTCAATCATTGTGCCAAAACAAAATTGCTGACAGGCAGGTGACAAAACGACAGGAATAGTGGGAAAATGGAGGAGCAGCGGTTAAAACCCGTGACCTACGGTATAGTGGTTGACTTTAAGAAAGGCCTTTGTCTGTGCGCTGGGGAAAATAGAATCCACCACTTTTGTGTATCTCGAGGAGAACAGGCCAAGACCATTGTTGATATCGGTAAAGGCCGGCTTTTCCTGAACGAGCGACAGGGAGGGTTCGGTAACCTCCATATAGGTATTGAGGGTGTCGGAGGCAACTGAAAAAATAAACTGGCATTTATAGGCAACGCGTGTCAGTACCGTAGTGGTGTCAATCAGTCCGCCAACAACCGAATAAAATCCGTCATCGGGGAAGTACTGGTCAAAAGGCTGTGTACTCTGGGCATCCAGCGCCATGATCTTGTTGTCGACGACCCAGTCGATATAGTTTGTGTCCTTTTTCTGCACCCCTGATTTCGGAAATTCAACATAGAAAAACCTGATCATCAGCTGGTAGCGCTTGGCATTTTTGGCCGGCGCCCACCTGACCTCCGTCATGTGCCCCCCCGGGGTGAAGGTGATCAGGCTGTTGATCTGCGGACGCATTATTTCAAAGTCATGGATCAGCAGAGTTTGCGAAGTGATTAATTTCCCTGTCTTTATATTCCTGATATACAGATTGTATCGGTAATTTTCGTTCAGTTTCGCCTTTGTATAATACATCAGCTGGTTGGGATAATAAAAGATCGAATCGCCTTTTTGTTTATTACGGATGGTGATGGTGTCGCAGAAATAGGAGTTGACAAACAGGGAGCCGTTGTATTCATCCAGCTTTACCTCAAGTTTATCAGGGTATGTGCTCGAGTCGGCAATTTTAGCAAACTTCAGGGCGTCGCCGGGCCCGAGAAAGGCTTTGGTAATTTTGATATAGGTCGTATCGGCCGATTGGTCAAGCAGTCCGTAAACTACGGTAATGTCTTTCCAGTTGGCATTGACATTCAGCTCCTTGTTACACGAGAAAAGGGCAGTGAGCAGCAGCAGCAGGGGGAGTATTACTTTAATAGAGCGCATCCGGATCTATATTTGGTATTTGGCAAAAGTACATAAAAATATTGTAATTTTGCTATCCAAAATAAAATTATGGCTATCCAGAAATCCTTCCGGGATGTGACCAAGGTCACTACCCATGTGCTTCAGGAGATGAAGTTCAAAGGTGAAAAAATTGCGATGCTGACGGCATATGATTATTCATTTGCCAGGATCCTCGACAGCACCGGGATTGATGTGATCCTTGTCGGCGATTCCGCGTCCAACGTGATGGCCGGCCATTCCTCCACCCTGCCGATCACCCTCAACGAGATGATCTATCACGGGTCGTCGGTGATACGCGCGGTGAAGCGCGCCCTGGTCGTGGTTGACCTTCCCTTCGGCACCTACCAGGGCAATTCAAAGGAGGCCCTTAATTCGGCGATCCGCATCATGAAAGAGGCAGGGGCCGATGCCGTAAAACTTGAAGGCGGAAGGGAGATCCTCGAATCGGTTGACCGTATCCTTTCGGCAGGGATCCCGGTGATGGGACACCTGGGGCTTACCCCGCAGTCGATCCATAAATTCGGAACCTACGTGGTGAGGGCCACCAACGAGGATGAGGCGGCCAAGCTGCTTGAAGATGCTCACCTGCTCGAAAAGGCAGGTTGTTTTGCCATCGTACTGGAAAAGATCCCGGCCCGGCTGGGTGGCATTGTAACCGCTGCGCTGAAAATCCCGATCATCGGCATCGGCGCCGGCAGGGATGTTGACGGGCAGGTACTCGTGCTGCACGATATGCTGGGCATCACCCTCGAATTTTCCCCCCGTTTTCTGCGCCGGTATCACAACCTTTCCGAAGAGATCCGCGGCGCGGTCAACACCTACATCGACGATGTAAAAACCCTCGACTTTCCCAATGAGAAAGAGCAGTATTGAACAGGATATATTATACGAAGACAACCACCTGATCATTCTCAACAAGCGGCCCTCCGATATTGTCCAGGGAGATAAAACAGGCGACACTCCCCTGAGTGAGCTCCTGAAAGGTTATCTTAAGCAGAAGTTCAACAAACCTGGTGAAGTTTTCCTCGGCGTGGTGCACCGGCTCGACAGGCCGGTAAGCGGCGCGCTTGTATTTGCACGTACATCCAAAGCATTGACCAGGTTAAACATCATGCTGCGCGACGGGGAAATGCACAAAACTTACTGGGCCGTGGTTAAAAACAAACCCGGCAGCCCCGAAGCCCACCTGGTCCAGTATATGACCCGGAACGAGGAAAAGAACAAGTCGTTCGTTCATAACAGCCCTGTTGCCGGCTCCCAGAAGGCGGAGCTGATTTACCGGGTGATCGGCCAGAGCGATCTTTATTACCTGCTGGAGGTAAACCTGCTCACAGGACGGCATCACCAGATCAGGGCCCAGCTTGCCGCCATGGGCTGCCCGGTGAAGGGCGACCTGAAATACGGGTACCCTCGTTCAAACCCGGGCGGCTTTATCCACCTGCATGCCAGGACGATCGAATTTATTCATCCTGTCAAAAAGGAGATGGTCAGGATCACGGCCGATCCCCCTGACGATAAGCTATGGAATTATTTCTGTTCAACTTTTAAATCATGAACGGGATACACTACGATACCGATACTACCTTCACCATGCAAAGCATGGCAGCCCCGGATGTAGTCTATGCCGGGTCGCCGTTTGCCGGGCACCTCCTTCGTCCGGGGGATTTCAAAACCAACCTGGCAGAGCGCCTCCAGCCCGACTGGATTTTGGGGATCCTGCTCCTTTGCTTTATCCTGCTGGCATGGACCCAGGTGTTCTATCACAAGCGTATCAGGCAGGTATTCCGGGCTCCCTTCTCCAAACGCTTTATCAACCAGCTTACCCGTGACGGGAACCTTTTTAAGGAAAGAATTTCGGTGACACTTGGCATCATATACCTACTTACCTTTTCGCTGCTGCTGTACGAATTCAACGAACAGATCCTGAAAATAGATTTCAGGATCATCCATGGCGCACCTTTATTCGGCGCGATCACCCTCGCCAACCTGGTCGTCCTGACTGTCAAAGTGTCGCTGGTACAGCTGATAGGCAGGGTATTCAAAACCCGGGAAACAACTTACAACTACCTGCTGAACCTGCTTATTTTCGCGTTGCTGACAGGCCCCCTGATGCTGGGAATACTGATATTAATCCTCTACCTGAAACTGCCGGTTTTCTTATATATATGTTTGGTAGCCTTTATTTTAATCTTTATTTTCAGGTTTGTACGCGGCTTTTTTATAGGGATAGCCGTAACCAAATTTTCGTATTTATTTTTATTTGTTTATCTTTGCAGTCTCGAAATTTTACCCCTGCTGGTTATTATCAAGATTTTACTCAATCTGGCGCAACCCGCGGGGGTCTAAGTATTCTGAGAATGTGAACGCAAATAACCTACGGCCTTGAAAGTAAAGAATATCCTCGTTTCCCAGCCTCAGCCTATCGATTTTGAGAAATCACCATATGGCGAAATTGCACGGAAATTCAATGTCAACATCACCTTCCGGAAATTTTTCAAAATTGAAGGGATACCTGCCAAGGATTTCCGTAAAGACCGGGTTAACATTCTCGATTATTCGGCCGTCATTTTCACCTCCAGGAACGCAGTAGACCATTATTTCAGGATCTGCAAGGAGATGCGTGTTGAAGTGCCTGAAACCATGAAGTACTTCAGCATCTCCGAATCAACCGCCTATTACCTCCAGAAATATGTTCAGTTCCGTAAGCGCAAGATCTTCCACAGTAAGGAAAACTATGCCAATCTTATTGAATTGATCAAGAAGCACAAAACCGAAAAATTCCTGCTGCCCTGTTCCGACATCCACAAGCAGGAAATTCCCAGGATGCTGGCGGAAAACAAGATACAGTACAAGGAGGCCATTATTTACCGCACCCTAGCCAGCGATCTTTCGGATATTGACATTCACAACTATGACCTGCTGGTGTTTTTCAGCCCTTCAGGGATCAAATCGCTCTTTAAGAATTTTCCTGACTTCGTGCAGGGGGATACGGCAATCGGTGCCTTTGGCAATTCCACCCACAAGGCGATACAGGATATGGGGTTGATTCTCAATGTCGAAGCGCCAACCCAGGTGGCCGCCTCCATGACCACTGCCATCGAACAATTTCTGCAAAACGAAGCCAAAAAGAAATAACCGTTGCATTTCCCTGGCTCCGGACCGAAAAGCAATACTCCGGCGATCGTACCATAACCGATGAGGCAAACATTTTCAAAAGATGAGCGGCTCCGCAGCCATCGACTGATCAGCAAGCTGTTTGCAGAGGGTTCCACCTTTTATCTCAAACCATTTCGCATCACCTGGATGAGGCAGTCCGAAGCGGGTGCCTCGCCGGTTGAAGTGATGATGAGTGTGCCCAAGTACAACTTCCGCAGGGCGGTCAGCCGGAACCTGATCCGCAGGCGTATGAAGGAGGCTTACCGGCTCAACAAACAACTGCTTTATTTCTCTCCCGCTGTTGCGCAAGGGCGCCTGGTGATGTGCATCACCTACACCGCCAAAGAAATTGTTCCCTTCGACCTGATCAGGGAAAAAATAATCTTACTTTTACAGCGTTTAATAGAAGAAAATGAAAAGATTGCCAGGTAGATTTTTCATTTTCCTGATCCGTTTTTACCAGGGCGCCATATCCCCCTACCTGATGCCTTCGTGCCGTTATACCCCGAGTTGTTCGGAATATGGCATCGAGGCCATTAAAAAACATGGCGCGATCAGGGGTGGCTGGCTGACCCTCAAACGAATCGGAAGATGTCAGCCCTGGGGAGGAAGCGGTTACGATCCGGTGCCTTAACATGACCGGATAAAACGCCCGCAGTTGATCAGGGAGGGTGAAAAGGGATAAATTAACCAATCATTAAAAAGAAAGAATGAGACGAGTTGCTGGATTTATATTACTGATTTTATTTACGGGACTGGGTGTCGGCAATGGTTTTTCGCAGGCGCCCAACCAACAGGGTTTTGAGATAATGAAGAACCTGGACATCTACTCCAACCTGATCAAGGAGCTGAACCAGGATTATGTGGATGAGATCAACCCGGGCGAACTCACCCAGAAGGGCATCGACGCCATGCTGGAATCGCTCGATCCCTATACCAATTTCATCCCCGAATCGCAGGTGGAGGATTACAAGTTCATCACCACCGGCCAGTACGGGGGCATCGGTTCGCTGATCCACCAGCAGGCCGATTATGTCGTGATCTCCGAACCCTATGAAGGGTCGCCAGCCCAGAAATCGGGGCTGAAGGCCGGTGACAAGATCACCGAGATCAATGGCAAGCAGGTCAAGGGGAAATCATACGAAGATGTGAGCGCCATCCTGAAAGGCCAGGCAGGCACGACGGTTCACCTGGTCCTGCTCCGTGACGGAGAAAGCAAGCCTGTCGAAAAAACCATCACCCGCGAAATCATCAAAATCGACAACATCCCCTACTACGGCATGGTGGATGAGCACACGGGCTACATAAAACTTACCGGCTTCACCCAAAACGCTGCCAAGGAGATGCGCCAGGCCTTCGTTAAACTGAAAGAGGGCAACGACCTGAAGGGGATTATCATCGACCTGCGCGGCAATGGCGGCGGATTGCTGAATGAAGCGGTCGACATCGCCAACCTGTTCGTGGAACGGGGGCAGGAGATCGTAAGCACCAAGGGGAAGATGGCCGATAAAAACCATACCCACCTGACCATGAACCCTCCGGTAGATCTCAACATCCCGCTGGTCGTGCTGGTTGACCATTCGAGCGCCTCGGCCAGCGAAATCCTGGCCGGATCGATGCAGGATCTCGACCGCGGCGTGATCCTTGGGCAGCGTACTTTCGGCAAAGGACTGGTGCAGAACGTGGTGCCGCTGTCGTATAATGCCCAGATGAAGATCACGGTGGCCAAATATTACATTCCCAGCGGGCGCTGCATCCAGGCGATCGACTATGCGCACAAGAAGAAGGACGGCTCCTTCGGGAAAATCCCCGATTCGCTGATCCGCGCCTTCAAAACCAAAAACGGCAGGATCGTATATGATGGCGGCGGACTGAACCCCGATGTGATCACCACGCCGCGCCGTTTCAGCAACGTTGCACTGGCCCTATACGGTAAATACCATATCTTCGATTTCGCCACGCGGTATGCCATGCAGCATCAGGTGATTCCGCCTGCCGAGGTATTTGAAATTGATGACTCCCTCTACAGCAGTTTCCTGGAATTCCTCAAGGGAAAGGACTATTCCTATACCACTAAAAGCGAACGCGCCCTTGACCAGCTGAAAAGCGAGGCGCTGAAGGAGAATTACTTCGACGCCATCACGGAAGAATATGGTCACCTGAAAAACCGCATGGACAAAGACAAGCAGGAGGACCTGAAAAAATACAGCGACCAGATCAGGGAGCTGCTGAAGCTGGAAATCGTTACGCGCTATTATTACCAGAAGGGCAAAATTGCAGCGGCCCTGAAGCATGATCCTGAAATTGCCAATGCCATCTCCACGATGAAGGATAGCGGCAGGTATGCGGCCATCCTGTCGGGAAAATATGTACAGCCGAAACCGGAAATCCCCGTCAAAGGTGATGAGGACGACGAGAATCCTGTTGATTAATCCGGGAATATGAGAACGTTTACACAAAGTATCGAATACCAGGTGTTCACCAGCGCAACAGAACTGGCTCCTTCCGACAGGGAACTGCTGGACAAGGCGCGCGAGGCGGTCGCCACCTCGCATGCACCCTATTCGCGGTACCACGTAGGAGCGGCCGTTCGGCTGGCCAACGGATTCATCGTTACCGGCAGCAACCAGGAGAACATGTCATTCCCGGCAGGGCTTTGCGCCGAGCGGGTTGCCGTGTTCGCCGCTGTTTCAAACCACCCCGGGATACCCATCGCCTCTATTGCCATCACGGCCATGGCCGATGCCTTCGAGGTGAACCGGCCTGTTCCGCCCTGCGGCATGTGCAGGCAGGCAATCGTTGAATTTGAAATGAAGTATGGCAATAAAATAAGGCTGATCCTGGGAGGACAATCCGGGGAGGTTTATGTGGTTCAAGGAATGGAAACCCTACTGCCGATGACCTTTCATGAAGACGGGCTCGCTAAGACGTGATTTTTTCGCAGTCTGATATCCGGCATCATCCCGTAGCAATTGATAATCAAGAAATTAATAATCATCCTAAATACCTTTTTATGAAATTTATCTGTACTGTTTTATTGGTTTTCTTTCTGTTTCCCGTTTTTGCCGCGAAAGGCGATAAGGAGGCCTATAAGGTATTCAATGGCAAGGGTCGTAAAGTGAATTATGAGGAGATGCTGAAGGCTGCCAGCAAATCAAATATCATCTTTTTTGGCGAGATGCACAACAATCCCATCTGTCACTGGCTGGAACTGGAACTGACCAAGGATTTATTTGCCGCAAAGGGATCGAACCTGGTATTGGGCGCCGAAATGTTTGAGGTTGACAACCAGTTGCTCCTCAACGAGTACATGTCGAAGATGATCCGGAAAAAGGATTTTGAAGCCGAGGCAAAACTCTGGCCCAACTATAAAACCGACTACGCCCCCATCGTCGATTTTGCCAGGGAAAAGGGGCTTAAATTCACGGCAACCAACATCCCGCGCCGTTACGCAGCCATCGTCAATTTCAACGGATTTGAAGGTCTTGACAGTATCAATGCCATGGAACGCGGTTTGATGGCACCTCCCCCGATCAAATACATCGACACCCTCGAATGTTATGCCAACATTGCCAAAAGCATCGGAGGCGGCATGCCGGCCCATATGACGATGAACCTGGGAAAGGCCCAGGCGATGAAAGATGCCACAATGGCACATTTTATCATGAAAAGCGGGGCCTTCAGCGAAAAGACCATCCTACACTTCAACGGTTCCTATCACACCGACAACCACCAGGGAATCGTTTGGTATGTAAACCAGGCCATCCGCAAGACCAGCTTTGAACTCAGGGTACTTACCATTACCTGCCTGGAACAGGAGGATATCGACACCATTTCAAACGAGGATGCTGCCAAGGCCGATTACATCATCATCATACCCGCCTCGATGACCAAGACGCAGCCATCCGATCCACCCGCCATGACCATGCCGCCGGTTTCGGCCAAAATGGATGACAAGGCCAAAGAAAAAGAAAAGGAGAAGGAGGCAAAACCCAAAGACGAGGTAAAGCCAAAGACCGATGCCGACGATAACGACGGCGGAGATGACGACGATGACGATTAACCTCCCTTACGCAAAGGTGTAGTAAGCATTGATCAGGAAGTTCCACAGGGTCACCACCAGCGTGGCAACCAGCTTTGAGACATAAAAGTTAACCTTGAATTTCCCTGACATGGCCCAGATAATGACCAGGTTCATGCATAATCCGAACAGGGCGATGATAAAAAACCGGGTGAACTCCTGCACGATGTTTGGATTGGTGCTGTGAAAGGTCCATAACCGGTTCATGAAGTAGTTCGTGGTGGCAGCCAGCACAAATCCGCAGGTGTTGGCCACATACTTCTGAATCTTCAGTATTTCCTTGCATACAAAGGTAGTTCCGAAATCGACGAATACGCCTGAAAAGCCCACCAGTGAAAACTTGATGAATTTCAGGAAGAATGTCTCTGTGAAAAATGACTGAAGGAGCATGATCTATTGGTTTGGACAGATGGAATTTTACCGGTCGCGCAGGAGGTGGCCGTTACAACTGAATGATCAGCACCTGGTTTTTCCCTTCGCGGATCACCTCCACATTCACGGTCATCCCGTGTTTCAGCTTTTTCAGCCTGGACATATATTCGTAAATATCGCCAACCGGCATGCCATTGATGGCGGTAATTATGTCACCCTTTTTCATACCCCCCTTATCGGCGGGTCCGTCTTTGGTGACGCCGTCGATACGCAATCCCTTCTTTTCCGACCCGGCGAAATCGGGCATGACCCCGAGGGTGACCTTCAGCTGGCGACCGGAGCGACCATAATTTTGCTTTTTACCCGATTCCCTGAACGTTAATGATTTCGGAAGATTGTCAATCGTTCTTACGAGGGTAGTGGCATAGTCGCCAATCTTCTTTTCTGCATCGAAGTCACATTTTTCAGTATCGTCGAAAGGCGTATGGTAGTCCATATGAACCCCTGTCGTGAAAAAGAAGACAGGGATATTGGAAGAATAAAACGAGGCATGGTCCGAAGGACCGTATCCATCGGGCGAATGGACCACCTCGAAAGCCAGTCCCTTTTCGAGCGGCCGCATGATGGAATCGGCCTCGGCAGAGGTGCCGGTACCGCTGACAGAGATCGACTTCTTCTCCTTGTCGAACCGCCCCACCATATCAAAATTAAACATGGCTTTGATCTTTTTCAGCTCTACCGGCGGATGGTCGACAAAATACTTGGAGCCGATCAGTCCGATCTCCTCGGCGCTGAAGTCAACAAAGATGATACTCCTTTTCAGTTTGCTCTTTTCAGGAGCCAGTTGCCCGGCCAGTCCCATCACCATGGCAGTTCCGGAGGCATTGTCATCGGCGCCGTTGTGTATCGCGTTGGTGTCGGGCATGCGCGAACCCGACCCGGCTCCGCCGAATCCAAGGTGATCATAATGGCCCCCGATGACCAGGTACTCGTTTTTCAACACGGGATCGCTCCCCTCCAGCAGTGCTATGACATTGGCCGTCTTTTCCCTTTTCTGAACGACCTCGATGGTTGCCTTCACCATACATCCGGTTCCCAGGCTTTTGGGCGCCTTGCCCTTCACGATGAGGTGTTCGAGGCTGTCGACGGTAAGCTTGCTGCCATGCAGTATGTTGTTTGCCAGTTCGCGGGTGATGCTTACCACGGGGATTCCGGCAGTGACCTCATTATTCTCTACAATCAGAGGCATCAGCTTATCATCCTTGTCCTGGCCTTTGGGCGTAACCAGCAACATCCCGGCGGCTCCCTGGTCTTTGGCTGTAAGGACTTTGCTTCTGACATCGCTGAAGGGGATGAATTTGCTGTCGGAATTATCCAGTTCGGGATCTGCCCTGAAGACCATCACCCATTTGCCCTTCACGTCGATACCTTTGTAATCGCTCCATTTGAGGCTGTCGAGGTTGAGGTCGAAGCCATACCCTGCAAAAATGACAGGTGCATTCAGGGTGCCGCTGCCGGAAAAAGAGAGGGGAATATAATCCTTTTTGATCATGGCACTGAACCCGTCGGCCGAGAGTGCGTTCCTGCTTGTCAGGTTCACATCGGTGACGATCTCAAACCACTGGAAACCGTCATCTCCCATCAGTTTCAGGCCGTCGGCCCTGAAATGGTCGCGGATATAACGTGCAGCCACATTGATCTCCGCAGTTCCCGGTTTACGCCCCTTGAGCGAATCGGAGGCGAGAAACTGCACATAATCATGCAGCTCCTTTGACGTTAATTTCGATTTCTGGGAATAGGCGCTTGCGAAGAGCAGCAACAATAATGGGAGGAGAATGGTTTTTTTCATGTTACTTGGTTGTTAATTAGGAATGCAGGAATGCAGGAATGCAGGAATGCAGGAATGCGGGAATGCAGGAATGCAGTAATGCAGTAATGCGGGAATGCGGGAATGCGGGAATGCAGGAATGCAGGCAATGCAGACAATGCAAGCAATGCAGGCAATGCAGGCAATGAAATGAATGATGAAAAATGAAGCAGGCTATATAGAACGGTTAAGGATTCGTTATTCATCATTTGTTATTCAATATTCGATGTTCGATGTTCGATGTTCGATATTCATTATTCAATATTCAATATTCATTTTTTTTATCCGGATACCTCCTGGATGATCCCGCCGCCGAGGACGATGTCGTCGTCGTAAAAAACGGCCGACTGACCCGGGGTGATGGCGTCGTTGGGGTGAAAAAAGGTAACTTTTACCCGGCCGTTTTCCATGGGTTCGATGGTGGCTTCGCGCTCCTTCTGTGCCGAGCGGATCTTGGCCGTGCATTCCATCGCGTGTTCCAGCTTCTCCAGGGCGATCCAGTTCAGGTCGGAAACGATAAAGATGCCTTTATAGGTCTCTTCGCGAATGCCCACGGTGACCGTATTGGCCTCCTTGTCAAGACCGATCACGTAGAGCGGCTCCGAATAGGCAATGCCAAGCCCCTTGCGCTGGCCGATGGTGTAGTTCCAGATACCCTTGTGGTGACCGAGTATATTGCCCTTCGAATCGACGATATTCCCGGGATTTTCCTCCACTTCCAGCAGATCCTTGTAATCGCCGCTGTAGAAATCCTGGCTCTCTTCCAGGTCCTCGACGGTGATCCCGACCTTGCGGGCAAGCTCCTTGATGGCAGGTTTATTGAAACCGCCGATGGGCAGGAGCGCCTGCCTGAGCTGGTCCTGCGAAAGGCGGTGAATGAAATAGGTCTGGTCCTTCTTCAGGTCGGCAGCCTTTTTCAGCACCCAGCGCTGGTACTTTTCGCTAAATTCAACGCCCGCATAATGGCCGGTTGCGAAAAAGTCGAAGCTGATGCCGCTTTTTTTCGCCATGGCAGGCAGCATCCCGAATTTGATCAGCTGGTTGCACTGGATGCACGGGTTGGGGGTGCGGCCGGCCAGGTATTCCGATTTGAAATAGTCGAGAACGGCCTGCTTATATTCTACAGAACAATTAAACACATGATAGGGAATATTGAGCTTACCGGCTACTTCGCGCGCTCCATGAATCTCCTCCTCTTCATCGGAACCATAACAGGCATGGTTGCCTGTCGATTTATACTGCCCGTCCCAGATGGCCATGGTGACGCCTATCACATCATAGCCCTGCTCCTTCAGTAGGTATGCCGCCACCGACGAATCAACCCCTCCGCTCAATCCTACGATTACCGTTGATTTTTTTACCAAGTTTAGAATGATTAAAAATAATAAAAGATGTGCAAATTTAACGAAATTTCGTGACACCGATCGATTCCGTCGATCTACTTTGAAACCCTGTTCTCCGGCAATGCCATCTTCCGCTCCCACTCCTTCCCGTATCCCGGCTGGGCCGGTCGTTTCGGCACACCTTTGCCGTTGCCGCTTTCAAGCAGGTCAAATCCGCTGGTCTGCTTTACATTGCCATCCATGAATTTCATGAAAAGATACTGGTAAAAGCGCCGCCACCTGCGTACCAGTTCATCCCCGGTAAAAACGGAATAATCGGTCAGGTACTCCCCTGCAAACGACGGGTTTTCCCTATACAGGGCCTGCACCTTCGTATCAACGATCTCCGTCTCCCTGATAAACCGGCTCTCGAGCTCGTGCTGGTATGCCGCTATTTCAGAGTGGATGAGTTCATAGCGCGTATAGGCCCAGTTGTTCACCTGGTTGAAGGTCCAGAAGGCCGAAGTTTCCGACCAGCTGACCATCGAGCCATTGCCAACGGCATAGCTGGCCGGCACAGCACGGATACCGCAGTAGATGGGGGCATACACGCAGCCGTCGGCATCATCCACGCCAAACCAGTAGATCCCGCCGAGGGGGTCGCGCAGCCAGCTCCTCGACTGGGCCACAAAGCTGTAGCCGGTTTGTTGCGTTGCAATGGCCCTTTCGTTGAAATATTCAAGACTGTCGATCATGAATTCAAGCGGCCGCCAGCGATAAGGCAGGTGAAAGGGGCCTGCCCCGAAATCAAATCTCATATCCAGCGGGGTTCCTTCAAAGTGGTCGCGCATGGCAGCCATCACCTGCTGCAGGGTAATGGCAGAATCTGCCTTCACCCAAAGAGGAAGGCGGTTGGTCACAAAACCATCCGGGTTCGGGCTCTCATCGGCGAATTGTGGCTGGCGGAAAAGGTTTCCTTTCGCATATTCGGTGAGATCATGGTTGTCGCGGACTCCCTTGCTGAACTTCCTGAAAAACGACCAGATCCTGGCATCGCAGAAACGGGCCCCGCTGAAATTCACTGGGTTGTAAACATCTGAAAAGCTGAAGGTGGCGTCAATTCCCTTGTAGAATCCATGTTGCCTGGCGAAAGTGATCACATCGGGCGAATTATAGGTGGTTTGCAGGCTGTCATCAAAGTTGTTGACCTGCTGGAACCGGAAGGTGGTGATCCTTGCCTGGTTGGCATGACCGCAGATGTACCCCTCCGGGATGCGCCTTGCAACCCACACGGCTCCCTTTTCATACTTTCCCTTGCCGATGATCTCCATGATCCAGGCCTCATTGGCATCGGAAATCGAAAAGGATTCACCTCCTGAGGCATAGCCGTATTTTTCAACCAGTTCCGAAATCACCCTGATCATCTCCCGGGCGGATCGCGACCGCTGCAAACCGATTTTCATCAGGGAGCCATAGTCGGGCAAGGCTCCCGGCTGACTGCCCAGCGAATCCAAACCCCCGAAGGTGGTCTCCCCGATGGCAACCTGGTGCTCGTTCATAAACTGGATCACCGAATAGGTATGGGCAACCTCCGGTATGCTTCCGAGGAATTTGCCGCTTTCATAATGGTAGAGCTCACAAAGTTCACCCGGTTTGTGATCCGCGGCAGGATAAAACGCAAGGGCGCCGTAACGGGTATGCGAATCGGCCGCATAGGTGATCATCACCGAATGATCCCTGCTGGCGCCCCTGGTGACGATCAGGTTGGTACAGGCAAACGGGGTGGATGGCAACAACAGCATGACTAGGCTGAAAAAAGGGAACGGTAATATTCTTTTCATTATGGGTTTCTTTGCAATAACGGAAAAAATCCTGCGATACAGCCTGGCCGCGGTCAGGCTGTATCGCAGGAATAACAGGCAACGGAAACTGGATCAGATCTTATAGGTCGACATGATGATGCCTTCAAATACCCCTGACGGCAGGAATTTACGGAGGTGAACGGCAAATATCTCCATGGCGGGGCCAACCATGTACCGCAGCCGCGGCGACCTGGTGTTGATGATCTTATCCACCAGTTTTGCCAGTAGTAAGGGGTCGCAACCTTTCCGCTCGTCATGTTCCATGGTTTGCAGGGCCTTTTCAAAACGGACTGTGTACTCAGGGTTGGTGACCGACTGTTTGGTTTTGATCCGGCTGTCGGTAAACCCTGTTTTGAAATCGCCCGGGTCAATCAGCGCAACCTTGATCCCGTAAGGCTTGACCTCCATGCGCAATACTTCGGTCAGGTTCTGAACCGCCGATTTGCAGGCGCTGTAGGCTCCCTGGAAGGGGACACCGATGGACCCCGCAATAGATCCTACATTGATGATATGGCCCGATTTCTGTTTCCGCATCGCCGGCAGCACTTCGCGGCAAACCCGGAACATGCCGAAATAGTTGGTCTCAAACTGGGCCTTCATCTCCGCTGTCGAGGTATCTTCAACAGAACCGGCAATGCCATAACCGGCATTGTTTACCACTACATCGATGCGGCCCTCCTTTTCGAGAATACGCCGGATGCACCTGGCGACAGAGTCGTCCTCGTTGACGTCCATCTGGATCATCTCCCAGGCAGTTGCCCCTGCGGCAGGTTTGCGGCTGGTTCCATAAACTTTATAGCCCTTTCCGGTGAGATATTCAGCGCAGCTCTTTCCAAAACCGGAGGAAGCGCCGGTGATCAGGATTATTTTTTCAGACATGATATGATTTGTTTGGGTTAATTTTTAATCAATGGTTCATTTTTAAATACAACAGCTTAAAGTCTATATAATATTTTGCAATCTTTCTTAAAAATCCCGTTTCCAAAACAATACTTTTAAATTAACCACAATGTTCACAATGATTTACACAAAGTTCACAATGAAACTCAAAACGAGCATTGTGCCCTCTTTGTGTCATGGTGGTTAACTTTTAATCCGGTCAGGGTTGACCTCCTTACCGTCGTCATAAAAGGGGCTCATGATTACCTGAAATGAAGTTCCGCTTTCAATTCCTCCAGCACATTAAAGACAATCGGGCAATACTTTGAAAATTCCAGAACCCCGAAAAGCCTGGGGGTGAATCCAGGTTTATGAATATGGGGAAATGATATACAATCCTTAGGCCTGTTGCTATAAATGCGGCATACATTCCCATCCTGGAATCCACAGGGAGGTCCCTTCAGGATCAATTCATTAAATTCATCTTTTACCGTATATTGTTCAAGGAGCTCACTCCGGGCAAGTCCAAATTCCATTTCAAGTTTAAGCAGATCCCCGTTTGACAGTCCCTGGACCGCTTTGCGGCAGCAATTCCCGCATTCCAGGCAATCAATTTGCTCTCTGATCCTGTTGAAAATTGGTTTGACGACTCTATCAATTTCCTTATCATCCTTGATCTTCAAATACGAACGGAATTTCCGGTTTTTTTCTTCATTCCGTTCAGATATACGTTCAATTTTCTCAGGATCTTTTATCAGCATATTCCTATTACGCATAAGATTTAACAGAAAGATTCCGATGTTCGTCTGATGAAATAATCAGATTCTGTATTCTGCAAAAATACAACCTATTCCTTCTGAAAATATTTCACAATTACCGCTGCCACGAACGATTCAAGGATACTCAATGGAACTGCATACCAGAGCATTCCGAATGGCAGTACGCCGAGGTTGCCAATGACCACCCACATCATCACAAAGGAGACAAGCCACGAGAGAAAGGTGGTTTGAACCAGGGTGAATTTTTTCGCGATGATAAAGACCGCCACCGCGAACAGCATCGACCACAGACCCCATATGGCGCCATTCACCGGCGCCGAGGGAAAGGTGAGGCCGAGCCCCTGGTAATGGCCGGTCCAGAATGATTTCACAAAAAATTCATTCCTCGCAAATTCCGAAAGGCTGATCCAGAGGGTGGCTAAAAAAACAGGTAAAATCGCTTTTGCAATTTTCATACTGATCTTATTTTTTCGTTTGCGGAGGTTCTTTGTTGCTGACAAAGAAAGTAAAAAAAACAACAGGTTTGCCGTCGCTATGATAATAACATGGTTGTCACCTCTTTACAACCTTTACGACATAACTCACCCCTGCATCGTCCGTCATGCGGATCAGATAGATCCCCGGCTTGCAGCCGGCCAGGTTAAAGCTCCAAGTACTTTCTGCCTTTTCAATTGTTCCCCGGTCAATCAGCTCGCCCTGTGCAGAGATGACCTCAAATCGGAAATGATCACCTGCAGGCAGCGACACCTGAACGAATCCGTCGGCAGGCACCGGGAAGGCGGTGAGGGTGCCGTTGAATTTTCCCGGCCCGGTTCCTGCAGGCCAGTCAACACAGCCTGTCAGGCTGAATTCGGCGGCCGAAGCCCACGGGTTGCCATTCACCTCCGATAGTGCCACCAGCCGGAAATAGCAGCCCGACCTTACGGTGTCCAAAATGATCGTTTGCGGCGCCGATGTATTGACAAATTGTCCTGTCTTTACCGGGTTACCCCAATCCAGGGTGTCTTTGCTGATATAGAGCCGGTAGTCATGGATCCTGCCGTTTTCGCCATCCTGCCGGGTGAGATAGGTGAATTTGCTGATTTTGTATGTGCCGCCAAGCCCTACCTGGATTTCATGCGGGTAGGGATCGCTGCCGGTGCTCCAACGCGTATGCCAGATGGTGGAGGGGTCGTTGTCGAAGCTCATGGTCGCCAGTCCCGGGTAATTGGTCTCCTGGCTGTCGACATAGATGAGCGACCAGCCGTTCTTGGAAATTTCCGCAGGGTTATTGCAGTCGTAAACCGACGGACATGTGGAGGCTGTAACCATTGCCGCAATGGTTTTTGAATAGCTCATGCCGTTCTTTGTCACAGTCAGGGTCACATCGTAAGAGCCGGGATTGCCAAGCACCACGCGGGGGTTCCGGATAGCAGGATTTTCCATCCACACCGGCGGTGGGCTGATGGCCCAGTGCCAGGAAGCCCCGGCATGACCCAGGATCGAATGGTCATCAAAGGCGATGGTATCGGTCATGCAGGTAACCAGGGCGTTTTCGGTCCAGGGGTTGACGATGGGATGAAACAACGTGTCGGCCATGGGCGATTCCCAAACGCCGCCGTTGCCCCCGACCCTGAGCCTGTTCCCCTTAAAAAAAGGCAATGCCATATTGGTCACCATCCCAGCAGGGTAATTGTTGCTGAACAATGCCCAGTCGGTCATTCCGGTCCTCCGGTAAAACACCCTGGCTGTTTTGCCGCTGGTTGCATTGGTAAACAGGTATAACAGGTCGTGCTGGGCGGAGTCGGGCTGGATCACCATGCATTTCATATACTCCGAAAGGGTGCCGGTCCAGTCTTCCCAGGTATCTCCCCCGTCGGGTGAGCGGAAGACCTTGCCAAGGTCGGCCGACCAGGTGCCGTTCTGCAGGCAGGCATAGACCACATTTTCGTCGTACGGCGAAATTGAAATGAAGAGTTTGCCCTTCCAGTTGGAGTTCCCATAGGGAGGATTGGTCAGTGACGGTTTCTGCACCCAGGTCACCCCTCCGTCGATGCTTTTGACCAGCCCCCCGCCCACGATGTCGGCATAGATCACCTGCGGGTTTTTATAACTGACCTGCAGGTAGCGGATCCTGGCCGGGAAATTATACAGCAGATCCCAGGTAACCCCCATGTCGGTACTTTTCCAGAAGCCGTTACCATTGCCTTCATAAAGCGTTCCCCAATAGTTGGGATGGTGCACCAGGTTGCTTCTCCTTCCTCCGTATTCATCCATATTCGGGTACTGGCTGAAGATAAACCTTCCTTCGGGTTCGCCTGCGGCTGTTTTGGGTAAAATCCAGCCGTTGCCAAGGTCGTCGAAGGCCACATGGCGGCTTTTTCCCTGCAACACCCAGCCTGTGGGCGATTCGGCGCCTCCCATGCGCAGGGCCTTGGGCTGGTAAAACGAGGCAATGGCCGTATTGCCGTTATGATACCGCCCGCCAACCACAAGGTCTTCGTTCCATCCCTGGTCAAAGCCCCACATGTCGGAACCTGTCAGGCCGTTCACCCTGACGAAATAGTTTGCCTGGCTGGCGAAATTATCGGTCGTCAGGTTCATGCCGCCGTCGGTCGAAACCCATGTATCTCCGTTGTCCAGCATTTTTATATCCTGGATATCGGGGTGTATGCTGAAATTACCGGAGTATCCCCCGATTGCCGTAAAACTGGTGCCACCGTTAACCGATCTGAAAAGGGTTGTGGTTCCCACAAGAATGGTATTGGCGTTCACGGGTGATATCTCCATGGCAAGGTCGAAATAGCCCTGGCCGTCATCCATGGGAAAGGCGCCTGTTCCTCCGGTCGCCTGCAATACCCAGCTCCAGGCGCTGCCTGCAAGGGTTCCCTTCAGGAGATAAGGAGTATTATTGGCGCTCAGCAGGATCGCCAGCATCATATCCGGGCTGGCCGGGGTCATGGCAAGGAGCCCCCCGCTGGTTTGGGTTATATTATTCGGGAAGGTTGATTGCACCTGGAAGCTCTGCCCCCCGTCGGCCGACTGGATTACCGAGAATTTGCCGTTGGCCTCGGTCAGGGCAAAAACCTGTGTATGGTCGTTTGGTTTGAACTCGACGTCATAGGCGGCTGCCGTCCATTTCTTCGCCCAGGTGGCTCCTCCGTCGGCGCTGACATAAACGCCGGTGGCCGAGGCAGCAACCAGTTTCTGCGGGTCAAGCGGGTCGATCTTAAGCCGGTCGGCATAGAACAGGGCTGATGCAGGCAACAATGGGGTCCAGGTGATGCCCCCATTGAGGGTTTTATGAAGCTGGTTCCCTGCTGCAATATAAACGACATCAGAATCAGCCGGGTCGATGGCAATGGCGGTCACGCCTCCCCCAAAAGGGTAGTTCTGACCAACAAGCTGCCAGGTCAGCCCCTTGTCGGCGGTTTTATTGACATATCCCGTTTCGGTGCCGCAATAGATCACGTTGTTTCCGGAGCCGGCAACGTCAAAGGAATAGACATTGGCCTGCCATGGGCAGGAGGAGGGCGCCGTGGGCGTTCCCGTTTCATTCAGCCAGAAGGTCTCCTTCGGGCCCAGGAAGGTCCAGCTGGAAACGTTGGATGGTGCATCTCCCTGCCCCGCATGTTCTTGGGAGTTGCGAAGGCTTGCGTAATACACGGCAGGATCGGGTAATTCAATGGTCCCGTCGGTATGCGCCCACGGACCAATGGCCCTGCGCCACATCTGGAAATACCTTCCTATTGCATCCTCTTCACCCCCATGCCGGGTCCGGTCAGCATCATAAGCGAGGCAGACCTCATTAAAGTTAACCGGAAAGCGGTACAACATCTGCGCCCAGGAGGGAAGATCCTGGCTCCAGGCAGGCTTGTAACTCCTCATAATACCAGGCAATTCATCATAGGGTGTAACCTGAACCTGGGCGGTTGCCAGCAGGGCTGTCAGGCAGAATAGAATTAAAAATGCTGGTCTGGCGAGGTACTTTTTCATGTGATCTTGGTTGACGATTGTAAAATTACCAAAAAAAATATGGAATCCGGCATCAGACCGCACCTCTTTTCACCGGCATGGTCATGCACCTCGCCCCGCCGCCTCCCCTGGCCAGTTCGCTGCCTTCAATGGCGATGATACATCTTTTATAATCCCCGATATCAGCATGGCCTTTGATGACCGATTCAGCCCTGATGATCTCAAACCCGTGTTTCGACAATTCATCGAGGGTATAGGTATTGCGGGCATAGCCGATTGCCTTCCCGGGGGCGATGGCAAAGAAGTTGGCCCCTGAGTGCCACTGTTCGCGCTGCTGGGTCCAGGGATCGGCGGTACCGCCGCAGATCACCGGCTCGAGCCCGAAACCAAGCTTGTTAAGGGCTGTCAGCAGGTTCTCCTCGTTGAAGATCGAAACGACCTTCCCCTGTTCGATGATGATATGCACCGTTTGCAGCTTGTTGGGTTTGAGGATCACCGGTTCGTAAACCATGCATTTGTCCACATCCAGCAGGGTGAATACCATGTCGAGGTGGATGAACGATTCCGGTTTGAAGGGCAGCTCCTGGATCAGGAGGTGTTTTGAAAGTTTCTCCTGTTTGTACCACTCCAGGAGGAAGTCGATGCCCTGTGAGGTGGTGCGGGTACCCGTACCCACCAGCAGCACATCCTCCCTGGCCACGATCACATCCCCGCCTTCGATGGTGATGCCCTGCAGATGGGGCCAATGCACGGGATTCATGGTTTCAACGCCGAATTCGGGATGGTGGGTGAAGATGCTCTCCATGATGATCGATTCCCGTTCACGCACCACGCTGGCCATCTTCGAGATGAGGACCTTGTTCGACAAGCAGACGGCGGAGTCGCGCATGAAAAAGAAATTATGGAGGGGCATCAGCTCATACCTCCCCTTACTCAGGAACTTGGTTAGGTTGTCCTTCTCCATCAGCACCCCTTCGATGAGCACGGTGGCCAGGTCGGGAGATGGCAGGGAGAGCAGAAAGTCACGGATATGGGAGGTGTTTTCATTCAGGCAGATGTTCCCGACCAGCTCCTGCCTGGCCTTGGGCTGTTCCACAACCTCCTGCAGGAGTTCCCGCACCTCGAAGGTTTTTGCAACTTTTGAAAGCACCCCGTTCAACTGGCTGTATTCGGCCAGGCCGATATTCAGGTTGAGGATGTCGCTGTACAGGGCCCTTTCTGCATTCTCGGGGGTCATGTTCTCCACCTCAGCCCCGGGGGTATGAAGGATCACCGATTCAAGTTGACCGATCTCAGAGCGGATATCGACGGATAATATTTCTGACATGGATAGCTGTTTTCAGCAAAATTACTATTTCTGTATCAATATATTGAATCTTTGATTTTTTGTATGGACTGCTCTCTTTTACCTATCCGGGATAAAATAAAAATTCCGGATGGAGAACATCCGTACTTTTGCATTTTATTTCACACAACCAAACCGGGGAACCAATCATCCCGCACAAACATACCCAAAGAGATTCATGGAGGAGAAAAAATCGAAGATTACGCTTCCCGGGTTACGGAAGCTTTTCAGGTTATACAGCTATATAAAACCCTATAAGTATGAATACGCCCTGGGGCTCCTATTCCTGCTGGGTTCCAGCAGCGCTAGCCTGGCCTTTCCCAAGTTGCTGGGGCAGCTGGTCGACCTGGGAAACCAGGGAAAGCTGGCACAGGAGATCAACCGCATCGCGCTGATCCTGGTCGGGGTGCTGGTAGCACAGTCGGTATTTTCCTACTTCAGGATATACCTGTTCGTGCATGTTGCCGAAAAAACGCTGGCCGACCTGCGCCAGAGCACCTTCAACCACCTGATCCGCCTGCCGATGAAGTTCTTCCAGTACCGCCGGGTCGGGGAGCTGAACAGCAGGCTGTCGTCCGACATCACCCTGCTGCAGGATGCCCTAACCAGCACCCTTGCAGAATTCCTGAGGCAGCTCATCATCATCATCGGGGGTGTCAGCCTGCTGATGTTTACCTCCTTTAAGTTAACGCTTTTCATGTTGGCCATCGTCCCGGTGATCATGATCCTGGTGGTCTTCTTCGGTCGCTATATCCGGAAATTAAGCAAACAGGCCCAGAGCCAGGTGGCCGATTCGAACACCATCGTGGAGGAGACCCTGCAAGGGATCCAGAGCGTGAAGACCTTCACCAACGAATTTTTCGAAATGGCGCGTTACCGGGGAAAAACGCTGGAAATCGCTCATACCGGCATTCAAAACGGCAAGTTGCGCGGCGCCTTCTCCTCCTTTACCATCCTTGGCCTTTTCGGCGCCATGGTGGCGGTGATCTGGAAAGGGTCGGCCCTGCTGGCCACCGGGGAGCTGGCAACCGGCGAGCTCTTCTCTTTCGTAATTTACTCCATGTTTATCGGGGGTACCATCGGCGGAATGGCGGATGTATTTGCCAGGGTCCAGAAATTCATCGGGGCCACCGAAGATCTGCTCGAGATCTTTGATGAACCTGTCGAACCGGTAACCGAATTTGCCACCCTTCTTCCCGGTCAGGCACTCCACGGCAGCATTCGCTTTGAAGCGGTCTCCTTTCATTATCCCTCGCGCACCGATATGCAGGTGCTCACCGATCTGAATGTGACCATCAAGCCCGATACGCTTATCGCGCTGGTAGGTCCCAGCGGCGCCGGGAAGTCGACCTTTGTCTCCCTGCTGCTCAGGCTTTACGACCCTGTTTCAGGCCATATCCTCTTTGATGAAAAGGACAGCAAGAGTTTCCCGGTTTCGGCCCTGCGAAGCCAGATGGCGATCGTTCCCCAGGATATCTTTCTTTTCGGCGGCACCATCCGCGAAAATATCGCCTACGGGAAACCCGGATCAACCGAAGCGATGGTCATGGAGGCTGCTATCAAGGCCAATGCCTGGGACTTTATCACCCAGTTCCCGCAGGGACTCGATACGCTGGTAGGCGAGCGCGGGACCCAGCTGTCGGGCGGCCAGCGGCAGCGGATCGCCATTGCCCGGGCGGTGCTGAAGGACCCGAAGATCCTGATCCTCGATGAGGCCACCTCCTCGCTCGACTCCGAATCTGAGCGGCTGGTGCAGGATGCCCTTGAAAAGCTGATGAAGGGACGTACCTCCATTGTGATTGCCCACCGGCTCTCCACCATCCGCCAGGCCGACCATATCCTGGTGCTTGACAATGGCCGCATTGTCGAACAGGGAACCCATGAGCAGCTTTTACTGGTGGCCGGCGGAATATACAGGAACCTAAGTGAACTGCAGTTTTCGGGAGGGAGCTAGCAGGGAGTCAACAGGAGTGTGACTGGGTATTATCTGAACGGAAGCTTAGAGGAGCCTTAGCGGAGGATCATCCCGCTGAAATGAAAAAGGGGGGAAAGGGGAACCGGAATGAGCGCAGTAACGGGCATCATATGGTGAATTGAAGGGTAAATATGCGAAAATCAGGGTCAAAATCCAACAAAAACATTCAATATATTGGATTGACAGGAATTATACCATTGGATTTTGGCGAATGGAAGTCTAATAATCAGGAACGAACTTTCACCTGCCAGTTAATGTCCTCGCCATGAATTTGAAGAGAGGGATGGCAAGAGGCTAAACCCAACCCTTCCGTAATTAGTAAAAAAAAACAGTGAACCCGGAAATTGTTTCCGAGGTTCACTGTTCGTTTTTAGCAAAAAGGTGTTTATTCCAGCTCCTTGATCGACCTGCGGATGATCTCCACGGCTTCGTGGATCTGCTCCTCGGTGATCACCAGGGGCGGTGCAAAACGGATGATATGATCGTGCGTTGGCTTGGCAAGCAGGCCATTGTCGCGCATCTTCAGGCAGACATCCCAGGCTGATTTCCCGTTAAAGGGTTTGATCACGATGGCATTCAGCAAACCTTTGCCGCGGACAAGCTCGATATAGGGCGAATTGATCTTGCGTAATTCGTCACGGAAGATGGCGCCCATTTTTTCGGCATTTTCGGCAAGTTTTTCATCCCTGACCACACTCAGGGCGGCCATTGCAACCTTTGCAGCGATAGGATTTCCGCCAAAGGTAGAGCCATGTTCACCCGGGTGGATGCACAACATAACTTCATCATCGGCAAGCACGGCTGAGATGGGGTAGACACCTCCGGAGAGCGCCTTCCCAAGGATAAGCACGTCGGGTTTGACTCCTTCCCAGTCGCAGGCCAGCAGGCGGCCCGTGCGGGCGATACCGGTCTGAACCTCATCGGCGATAAAGAGTACATTCTTCGACTTGCACAGGTCATAGGCCTTTTTCAGGTAACCTTCATCGGGTACGAATACCCCTGCTTCCCCCTGGATGGGCTCAACAAGGAAACCCGCTACATTGGGATCTTCCAGCGCCTTTGCAAGGGCATTGAGGTCGTTGTAGGGGATGGCCTCAAATCCGGGTGTGAAGGGTCCGAAATCCTTACGGGCATCCGGATCGTTCGACATGGAGATGACGGTGATGGTGCGCCCGTGGAAATTGTCGCGGCAGCAGATGATCTTGGCCTGGTTTTCAGGAATCCCCTTTACCTTGTAGCCCCATTTACGGGTCAGCTTGAGCGCCGTTTCATCGCCCTCGGCGCCTGAATTCATGGGCAGCACACGCTGGTAGCCGAAATATTCGGTGATAAATTTTTCATACGGGCCGAGAACATTGTTGTAGAAGGCACGGGAGGTCAGTTCCAGTGTTTGCGCCTGTTCGATGAGGGCATTGACGATTTTCGGATGACAATGCCCCTGGTTCACGGCTGAATAGGCTGATAAGAAATCAAAGTACTGTTTGCCTTCAACGTCCCACATGTAGACGCCTTTTGCCTTTACCAATACAACAGGTAGCGGATGATAGTTATGAGCCCCGTATTTATCTTCCAGGTCCATAGCCATTTGTGATGTTTTTACTTCGGTCATAGGTGCAGTTATTATTTTAGGTTATTTGGTTACAACAAAAGTTCCTGTATTCATGATCTGTTTGCCCTCCATAAGTCTGTAATAGAATGCGCCGGCGGGAAGACTGCCGACCTGGATTGAATTCTTCAGCTGCGGGAGAGAAAAGCTGCCAACCAGTTTTCCGGCTGCGTTCAGCACTTCGAAAACACCACCCTTAACCTCTTTGCTGAGGTCAACATTCATGACATCCTTGGCAGGATTGGGATAGAGCGAGACATTCACCTCCGGCATGAGGATCTGCTGAATCCCTGTGGGATATTCCAGTACAAGGTCATCGACATACATGGTGTTGCCAACCTGGCCGACACTCCCTTCAAAGTTGATCACGTTAAAACCTGCGCTCGATACGACCAGCACGGTAACTGAATCGGCGGCGGTGCTGCTGGTATAGTTGACAGGAATATCAAACTGCGTGTAGGCCGTCACGGCGGTGTGCTGTACCATCCTGCCGTAACCGATGGTGTCGCGTTTCCTGGCAACAGAGTTCCACTTCGACAGCAGCACTACGGCAGCACAGGAATCGCCATTGACAGGCTGGAATTTAAAATAGCCCTTGAAATGGGAAGGGGTGCAATTCGGGCAGGGTTTGCCAAGGATGGCCCTCACGCCCACCATATCCAGTTGGGCGGTACCAATCATCCCGGGGATGAAAATATTGAAAAATCCCAGGGGGAAGTTAGCGGAAACAGCCTTTGCAGCAAAGCTGCCCGTATGGGCATCGGTTGATTTAAATACAGTCACCGGGCCTGGTCCGCCGGCTGAAGCAGGCAGCGCAGCCAGTGAATTCAGGGTTGCCGTCCAGTTATCGGTCGGGCCGGTACCGATATCATCATAATTAAGGGAGGCGCTCACCACCACATTGTACCAGTGTTCAAAATCCCCGTTTGCAATTTGCGTCTGAGAGTGGGCAGAGTTTATTGCCAATGCAACCAAAAAAAGTGAAATCAGCTTTTTCATAGATTAAAGTTTAGTTTTAGTCATTATAGGTTATTTTTCGGAATTTTTTACAAAACAGTGGCTGCCGGTAATGGACAACCCGGGGATCACCTGATCATATCTTGTAGATCACCTGCAACTGGGTCATTCTCGGCGGTTCAATGGTCATGGGTCTTAAGGAAAACTCGGTATTCATCAGGTTATTTACAATAACCGAAAATTTAAAACTCTTCATGGCATAACTGACCCTGTAATCAACAATAAACGTACCCGAATTATGTTCCTCGCGATATTTTTTAATTCCTGAATTAACGCCAAAGGTGCCGTTGTCAAGAATTTCATTGAAGAAACTGTCGATATTCTTCATATACCCGTAATAACGCCCGGCGAAACCTGTTCCCAATCGTTTCCAGGTAATCTGCACATCAGTCTTCACCAATGTTTGGACACGGTATTTCAGGATATGGCCGCTGGTATCGGAGGAGGTGTTTTCGTAGGTAAGGGATTTGTGCGTGTTGGGATTGACATAAAAAACATATTTGGGATTCAGCGCCTCCGGCACCGAGTAGGTATATCCAACCATGACCGCCAGGTTCAGGTTTTTCACCAGGTCACCCTCTCCGCCAAGCGAAGCGTCAATTCCATAAATGCGGGCCGGGCCGGTATTGAAGAATTTAAAGCCGGCATCCTTGTTTAATTTGGGATTAAGTCCCCAGTAGCCGAAGTTGAATTCGACGTAATTATCGTACTTTTCATAAAAACCTGCCAGGTCGAACATGCCTGCAAACTTCCCGATCTTGAAGAGTTGCTTGAATCCGAGTTCATAGGAGAGGCTCGATTCAGGCGCCAGCTTGGGATTGGGATAAAACCCGAAATTTCCCGAAGTGGTGGTGATATAGCGCTCGCCGATACTCGGGACGCGATAACCCTGCCCGACCGAAAGCCTGAAATAGCTTCCTTTGGCAGCCTGGAGGTTCAATCCTGCGCGGAAGATGGGTTTGCCCTCGGTCATGTCGACCATGTGAAAATACTCGTACCTGCCTCCGAGCAGGAACGACAGCCTGTGGAAGAATTTCTTCTCCAGCTGTGCATAAACCGCCAGGTTTTCGGAGGTATAGGTGCCGTTATCGCCCAATGTCGGCGTGCCGTTATCGGCCAGTTTCCCCGAGAATACCTTTCCGAAGGCGTAGGCATATATATTCGTAATGCCGGTTACCAGCATCAGGTCGCCCGCCTTTTTGAATTTATGGGTGAACTGGTACTCGTTATAGACCGTAACACTCAGCGATGTCTGGTTGTAGAGCCCGTTGGTATTGAGGTAATAGATCCTGTTTTTAAAAGCGTGCGAATCGCCGTTCTTTGCAAAGTATTTGACAAAGGGATCAACGTAAAAGGTCAGCGTTTTAAACCGTGAAAGCGAGCCGGGATAGGCCTTGTAGAGGTTGGTGTCGGCGTCATACCAGAAATAGGCCTCAGCATTTTCCTGGTACATGAAATTACCGTTCAGGCCATAGGAAAGTCCCTCAATTTTCTTTGACCTGACCCGCGAATTGAAATAGAATTTAACCCGGTTATTGAATTGCCCTTTGTTGTAGACCGAATCGGCCACCTTCCCTTCGGGAGATCCGCCGATATAGCCCTGGTCCTTATAATAGCTGATACCACCGGTAAAATCAATATTGTCAATTTTTTGAGAATGTGTAATCGAGGTTCCGTAAACCAAAGGGTTTATCCACAGCCAGGGCACCTTGGTCCCAAATAGACTCATGTTATTGTTGGGCCATGGTGTGGCATAAGTACGCTCGGGTTTGCTATATGTTCCTATAAAAGTTGTGATTTTGGTCACCGGTTCCTCCTTCGGCCAGGCGGTTCTCACATTGACGGCGCCGTTGATGGCCGAGGATCCGAAAACCACCGAGGATGCTCCCTTTACCACTTCGATCTGGTCGACATCGTCGATCGGCAGCAGGTCCCAGTCGGGACGTCCTGCATCGCCGCGAAGCAGCGGTATTTCATCCACCATGATCATGACCCGGGAACCAAGTCCTGAACTGAAGCCGCTCCCGGCGCGGATCTGGGGTTCGTTGTCAACAATGGTGATACCCGGCATCTGGTCGACAACCTTGTTGGCGCTGGAAATATTTCCGGTTTCAATGGTCCTTGCCTTCAAAACCTCGATGGAAGAGATCGATTCCTGGATCTTCTGGGAATACTTCGAGGCAGAGACGATCACCGTATTCAGCTCCTGCGAGGTATTGACCAGGTTCATATCGAGGTTGTAGGTCTTCCTGCCGTCGAGATGGATGTGCTTTTCCATCTTTTCATAGCCCACCGAGGAGATAAAGAGGTCATAATCACCCTTGGGCAATTCCAGCCGGTAGGAGCCGTTACTGTCGGAAAAGGTTCCCGAAGCCTGCCCCCTCACCCCGATGTTGACATAGGGTAACGGGTCGGAGGTTTTCTCATCGGTGATCCTCCCCTTTACCACAGAAAACTGTGCCCGGGTAACGAAGGGGAAAATAGCCAGGGAGATGGAAATTATAAAAAGGTATATTGCTTGCCTCATAGGTAGATCATTGTTTCATAATAAAGACGATCCGACATCCGGCGCAGGCCCTGTAAAAGCAGGGTTTTCCGGATCATCCCGGCATCACCTGTTCCGGAACATAACTGGCAAAAATACAAAATAATTTGGAATATGTTCTTAAAAATCCTCTTTAAAAGTGGCTCCTGAATTGATAACCAAACGCTTATAAACAAGCGAGGGGGAGGAGATGAAGGGTCCCAGCCCGAGCTGGTTCCATTTATGGTCGATCGTACGGATGACCTCATCATCCATCACGATCACATTGGGCCAGTCGCGCTGAAAATCATCGTATGTCCCGGTTTTCCGGGTGCCGTCGAGGAAGAGGGTTTTGAACTTCACACCGGGTTCCCTGTCAATATAGAAACAATCGCGCAACGGGTCGATATTATTGGCCGATATCCATACCACCTGGGACAACGAATTTATATCCAGAACATCATCAACAAAAAGAATGAATTTTACCTGCTTCAGCAGCCCCTGCACAAGAAGATCGTTTGCAAGGTTCCTGAGGTGCTGGCGCTTCTCCTTTTTAACCGCCAGGATCACCAGGGAAATTCCCGACTGCCACAAATCATCGTTCATGGCGCTGATCTCCGGGAACCGGCTGAGCATCTCCCGGCTTGCGCCTACCCCGTCAGTTCCCTGTTCTCCGGCTCCTTCCTGGGAAATCTCTTCCGGCAACTTCACCGTTGCATCGATGCCGATCTTGCTTCCATAGGCATAGCGGGAGCTGGAATGGTCGAGTATGTCGACGGGACCGCGAACGAGCTGGATATCATGGACAGGGTCCACCCTTTCGGAAACCACCTTTGCCAGCGACAGGTAATCGGTTAGGTTTACCTCCCCGTCGGTCACCACCATGATCTTGTTGAACATCATCTGTCCGGCGCCCCACAGGGAACTCATCACCTTGAGGGCCTGCCCGGGATAACTTTTTTTGATGCTGGTGAGGGTGATATTATGAAACACCCCTTCAACGGGCATATGCATGTTGACAACCTCGGGAACAACCGTCATCCTGATGGGGATCAGGAAAATCCGTTCCGTCGCCTTGCCGATCCAGCCATCCTCCTGGGGAGGAATTCCCACGATGGTAGCGGGGAAGATGGCGCCGGCCCGGTGGGTGATGCAGGTAACATGAAACCTGGGGAAGTAACCCTCCAGCGAATAAAAACCTGTATGATCGCCAAAGGGCCCCTCCAGGATCAGCTCTTCGGCAGGATCTACGTACCCTTCGATGACAAAGTCAACATCGGAAGGGACCTCCAGTTCATTGGTAAGACAGCGGACCATTTCGACCCTCTTCTTTCGAAGGAACCCAGCCAGCAGGTATTCATCGAGGTTTTCAGGCAACGGGGCCGTTGCTGCATAGGTATAGACAGGATCCCCGCCCAGCGTCACGGTGACCGGCATTCTCAGCCCCAGTTCCTTGTATTTCTGGTAATGTGCGGCTGATCCTTTGTGCATGTGCCAGTGCATGCCCGTCATGTCGGGGGAAAAAACCTGCATGCGGTACATCCCCAGGTTCCTGATCCCGGTGACAGGGTCCTTTGTATGAACCCCGGGCAGGGTGATAAAGGGCCCGCCATCGGCAGGCCAGCAGGTGGGTACCGGCAGCTTTGAAAGATCGGGGGTTTTCATTCTCACCTCCTGGCAGGCTCCCCTGCCGCGGATTGATCTTGGCATCCATGAGACCACCTCCTGCAGCGCGGGCAGCACCTTCAGCTTATCCATCAGGCTGGCCTTCGGCCCAAGGAATTCCTTCAGCAGCTTTGACAGATCGTGCTCAATATCATCAAGGGTTTCTACGCCCAGGGCCAGGCAAATCCTCCGGTCGGAGGCAAACAGGTTGATCAGCAGGGGAAACTCCGTTCCCGTATTTTCAAAAAGGAGCGCCTTGCCCCCGTTTTTTACCATCCGGTCGGCAATTTCGGCGATCTCAAGGGTTGGCGAAACAAACCCGCTGATTCGTAACAATTCCCCATTTTCCTCCAAAACCCTTACAAACCGGGAAAGCGACTTAAAGGCCATAAAAAAACGTTATGGTGAAGTTATCTTGCAGAAATTCTGCCGCAGGCTGACCAATACAGATGATCAGCCGAATTTTTTACTGCCGAACTTCGAAGGTTTTTTATCGTTGTATTTCGAAGGGCACTTCAGCAGCAGGCTCTTGGCGAGAAACTGCTCTCCTTTCATGGAACCGATAATGACCACCTTTTCCGATTTCTCGAAATCCTGCGGCTTTGCATTATTGTAAACCACCTGTTTTTCAACGCCCTTTTCATCCACCATGTAAAAGGTGAACTGGTTGGCGTTCTTCTTTGCATCGTATTCGATGGGTTTGGCACGGTTCAGTTTCCCGATGATATGCAACTCCTTGTCAGGCTTACGGCCTGCTTCGGCGAAATCGGAGTAGGTGCTTGAATCGGTCATGGTGGTGATCACCACGGCAACTGCCACGACCAGTATCAGTATGATGATAATATGTATGATCTTCATTTCTGTTTGTTTGTTGATTTTGAATCCATCTCTTCCTCGAGCTTTTTCACCTTCCTGTCGATGGTGAAAAGATACCCGAAAATACCGACCAGTATAACGGCCAGAACCGCCACAACCACGAAAATTTTACCGTATGCTTCCATATAAAAAAAATTATCAATAATAATTATAATCCAAAAACTCACTATTTTCTTCAAATCATCTCCAAATCCATCTCATTTCAATTACCCCCAAATTGCCTGCATTGCCTGCATTGTTTGCATTGCCTGCATTGCCTGCATTCCTGCATTCCTGCATTAGATCATTCTTCCATCCTTAGCCTGAGCTTCCTGATGCGCACGCGGATGTTCATGATCCAGAATCCCAGCAGGATCCATCCGATCATAGCCGGATAAAAGACCGGGCGCATGGATGCTTCGAGGTGCATGGGCAGCACCGGAGGTGAATCCTTCCCCGGATGAATGCTCTCGCCTGAGATCCTGGGAAGGATCAGTACAAACACGATCCAGAGGAAGAAGGCGAAAATATTGTACACGGCGCTTACTTTGGCCCGTTTGTGCACGTCGTCGATGGAGCCGCGCAGGATCATATAGGCCAGGTAGATAAAAAGCCCGACAGCCGCGCCATTAAGCTTGGGGTCCTTCACCCAGGGCGTACCCCAGGTAAAGTTGGCCCAGATCATCCCGGTAAAGATCCCCAGGAAGCCGAACATCAGGCCTACGTTCACGGCCTCCACCGCAACGAGGTCCTCAACTTCGCTGAACTTCCTCAGGTAGCGGAGGCTGTAAATAAAGCCGGTAATCAGCATCGAGAACATCCCAAACCACATCCCCACATGGTAGAAGAGGTTGCGCATGGTCTCGTGTATCATGGTATCGGGGATCCCGACGATGAACCCGGCAATGATCGCATAGAGCAACAAAATTCCGGATAAATATTTCCACCAATCCTTTTTGAGCATACAGTTAGTTATTTATGAATGAAGAAAATGCAGGAATGCAGGAATGCAGGAATGCAGGAATGCAGGAATGCAGTAATGCAGTAATGCAGGAATGCAGGAATGCAGGAATGCAGAAATGCAGGAATGCAGAAATGCAGGTAATGCAAACAATGCAGGCAATGAAAAAGTGCATTGGTCATTTCTTCAAAATTTCAAATAAATTTAATTACTCCTGTGTTAATTGTTAGTCGCGCCAAAGATACGGAAATAACAAATAGGCCAGGGCGATCACCACGGCATTGATGGTCAGCAGGATAACGAGAAGGGGCGCCAGTCCCGACCAGTCCATACTGACGAGGGCAGTGTGGGAAACCTTCATGAGGACGGCGAGCAGGGGCAGTACGATGGGGAAGCTGAGGATGGCCATCAGCGAAAAGTTGTGGCTAGCCCGCGAGGCGATGGCGGCAACCATGGTCAGCACCGATGACAATCCCAGGCTGCCGAACACCAGGGTCAGCAGGAACAGGGGCACATTGACCACCTGGTTTCCCATCAGCAGCAGGAAAAAGCCAAACGACAGCACCGAGAGGATCGCCATCAGGATGAGGTTATAAAGGATCTTGGAAAGCACAACCGCTTCGGGGCTGGCAATGGTATAGTAATAGAGATGCCTTGCGGGAGATTCCTGGACGAAACTTTTCGATATCCCGTTAACTGCAACAAAAAGCAGTATGATCCAGAAGAGCGAGTTCCAGGTTTCACTGGTGATGGCATTTTCAAAGGCCAGGTAGGTCACGTAAATGGTCGAAACGAGGTAAAGCAGGATGCCGTTGAGCACATATTTCTGCTTCAACTCGAGTTTGATCTCCTTTCCGACAAGATATTTGATTTCAGTCCAGACCATCGTACCGCCTATCCAATTTCCTGCAAAGATAAAAAAACCCCACGGTTTCCCGCAGGGTTTTATCAATGCATTGAATTTGTTTTCGTTACAGCACCAAGCCAGTGCCTGGGTTACTGAACGATCATTTTTTTCGTGATCTTTTCGCCTCCGAGGGTTACGGTATAGAAATAGATTCCCGGCTTCAGCTGGCTGGCATCGATGGTGATATCGTGGTTCCCCGTGACAAGGGTTCCTTTGTCAAGGTCCATGACCACTGAGCCTGTCAGGTCGGTAATCCGGATGCTGACATCAGTTGTCCGGGCAAGGGTTATCCTGATCCTGGTATTTTTTATTACAGGGTTCGGGAAGTTCTGGGAGACACTGTTATTCAGACCAGCCGGGCTGTTCAGACCGACCCAGGTACCATCGTTGCGGTATTCGATATTGTTGTTATGGTAAGCCACCGTAGCATCCTTAACGGCGGAACCCGGAACATCGGCCGACTGATAGATAAATTTCAGACTGTTATTGATGACCTTTTTGGCCATGGAGGGATAGGTATATTCCTTGAAGATCGACAGGAAATCGCTGTTCAGGTCGATCATAGAGCCCCAGTGGGAAACAGTAGCATTAAATCCCCTGACCCAGATATGCCGGTAGTTAAGGTTGTCGGGCGACGGGTTTCCGACCGTCAGTCCTGCCCAAATCACAGAAATGTTATGGTTGTTGTCGATGCTGATCTGCGGGAAACTTGAAAGTGCCGTGCCATATTTGGGAAACCCGACGATGGTATCCCCGGCGGCGTTATCGACTACGTAACCGATCAGTTGTCCATGGGCATCCAGTGAATCAAGGCTGGTCAGCCGGTTGGTATCGAGAACCGCCATATTTTCGTTCCAGTAGACCAGGCCATCGGTGCCGGGAAAGTAGAAGTGGCTGGCGCCGTCGCCATTTGCGAACATTCTGCCTGAGACAACGTGGGCTTTTCCGCTGTGGTCGAGTTCAACGGCTACAGAGCCGTCAAGGCATGCGAAGCGGGGAACGATGGTGGTAAGAGGCGTAAGTTTGAATGGATTGTTGTAAAATACGGTTTTGGTCCAGGTGCCGCCATTGTCAAATGATTTCATCACAAAGCCATCGACCCACTGGCCGGCTATGACGAAGGCAATGGTATCGCCCTTGGGAGATGCCCATGCATATTCATCACCGGCGAAGCCCAGGCAATCGGTTGCGGTCATCCCGGGAAGGATAACATTTTTTTTATCCCACGTCACACCGCCATCAAGCGAGCGCCAGTAGAGCAGCGCGAGGTTGAGCCCCTGGTAGGCGCTATAGGTAAGGCAAATGACATGTACCGAATTGTGCGTCGGCCCTGAGGTGATCACGCGTGGCCAGCTGATGTCGACGGCTCCCGTGGGTCCTGCCAGTATCTGCTGGGACCAGGCGCCGGTACCTTTGGCGGGACGGGAACAGGCCGCCAGTCCCTGTGAATCGGTATGGGTAACCACGATTTCTCCCGAAGCTCCCAGGGGGGCGTAGGAGGGCCAGCCTGCGCGCAGGGTTTCAATACGGGCCGTGGGCGCCGCAGCCCAGGCGCCGCTACTGTAATAGTTGTACCCGGTGCCGCGTTCGGCAAAGCCGGGAGAGTTCATCCCCATGGTCCACACACCGGCCATGGTTCCGTCATCATAGACATAAAAATGGTTTGAAGGAGAGGTGTTGGTTTGCATATCATAAACCGTCGACCCGATCACATCTTCCAGGGTCGATTTGGAAACAGTCGTCGGATTCATGGGTTGAGCCGGGGCCGAAATATCTTTTACAGAAACAGGACCAGCCATTTTTTGATTTTTAAGGGAAGCAGGCACTTCCGCGCGTTTTTGCTGGGCCATTGCCCATGCCGAGATGCACAGGATCAATAGCAATAGGGTAATTTTTCTCATAGAATGTATTGTTAGGGTTTGATAGGCAATCAGGTCAGATCTTCCGGAACGGGAAGGCCCATGACAAACTTACAAAATATTTTTATCCCGCAAACATTAAACGTCCATAACTTCATATTAATCGGCTATCTCCCGGTTTTAACCGATGAAAGTTGATGGAGCCGGATGGGCAAAAAAAAAGCCGTCCCTTCCGGGACAGCTTTTTCTGAATGAAGGCTGAAGGTTTATTCAACAATCATTTTGTGGGTATAGGATTCGCCATTGATCTTCACGGTATAGAAATAGATACCGGAGGTGAGTGCATTGCAATCGATGGTGAATTTCTGGGTGCCGGTGTTGACAACACCTTTGTCCATATTCATCACTTTCTGGCCCATGATATTGGAAACTTCAACAGTTACGTTGGAAGCTTTGTCAATACTGACGTTAAAGGAGGTCATGCCTTTAACAGGGTTCGGGTAGTTCTGGCCAACGAAGTTTTTGCTGGCTTCGGGAGCTGTAGGAACTGCAGCGGCAATAAAGGCAGAAGTGTTGATTTCGCGGTAAGAGAAGGTAACTTCATGAACAGGAACCGGAGGATAGGTGGATGTACCTACGACTACGTTTGAACCTGGCTGTGAAGATGTCTGGGCAACCACAAGAAGTTTGTTGCCGTTTTTGATGGTCTTGGAAACTTCCGGATAGGCAAATTCCTGGAAAATGTACAGGAAGTCGGCGTTGAAGTCAACCATGGGGGACATGGTGGTATGTCCGTTGAATAAGGCACGGCCCCAAACGTGGCTGTAGTTGTAAGGTGTCGGATCAGGATTGCCAACGGTCAGGCCTCTCCATAAGAAATAGATATTGTTATACTTGTCGATGTTTACGGAAGGATAGTTGCAAAGAGCTCCTTTGTAATAAGGGAATCCAACGATTGAGTCACCGGCTGCATCAGCGGCAACATAACCAATCAGTTTATGGTGGGCATCAACACTGTCAATATTGCCTAACATAGCTGTATCCAGGGGGCCTTCGGTCGATTTCCAATAGACAACGCCATCGGTACCAGGGCGGAAGTAGGAGCCTGCGGCATCCTGTGAGTTGGCCATACGGCCGATTGCAACGTGAAATACGCCGTTTTTGTCCATGGCGCCTGCCATTGTTCCGTCGCATCCGAAGGTAGGATTGATAACCTGTGTTGCAGTTTTTTTACTGTAGTAATTGTGCACAATTTCCTGTTTTACCCAGGTGCTGCCATTGTCAAAAGATTTCATGAGGAAAGTACCATTCCAGACATTTCCCTGGAGGAAAGCGATGGTATCACCGTGTGGTTCAATCCAGGTATAATCATCTCCGCTGAAGCCGTTATAATTAATTGAATCGAGGGAAGGGCATTGGATAGCCTGTTTATCCCAGGTTGTGCCGCCATCGAGTGAACGGTAATAAAGTAACGCGCCGTCAAGACCTTTATAGGTGATCCCGCCGTTTGCGACCGGCATGGTAAGGGCAATAACGTGCAGGTACTGATGAGTTGCGCCGCTGGTAATAGCTCTGGGCCAAAGGAGATTTAAGGCAGCGCCGGCTGAGCCGATAGGGCCTGTCGGGGCATCTGAGCGGGTCCATGCACCGGTACCTTTGACAGGGCGGGTGCTGATGACCAGTTTGGAGGTGGAATTGTGAGCAACAACGATTTCGCCGTTACCATTCCAGATGCAAAGGTTGGGCCAGCCTGTTTTGGAAGTTTCAATGCGTGCAGCAGGACCAGCACCCCAAGCAGTACCGTTTGAATAGTTGTAACCTGTTCCGCGGTCGGCATAACTGGCTAAGTCAGCCTTGATCCATGCAGCTGCAACTGACCCGTCGGGCCAGCAAACTACGCGTTCCATAGGGGCACCATTGGACTGCATGTCGTATGTACCTGATACACCGAGATTGTCATCCATTACTGATTTTGTGTTTACAACCGGGTTTCCCGTTTGCATCAGCGGGCTCTGGTTGTCAATTGCCGGTGTTTCAAGCAGATACATGTTTTGTAACGACCTGGAGAGTTTGGCGGGCCTGAACTGCGCCATCACAGCCACACCACAAGTAATCATAATCGCAAAGAGTAAGAGTTTTTTCATGATTTTGGGGTTTAATTTGATTTAGGCGCAAAGATAGCAAATGGAATAATACGAAAGTCGCGCCAATTGTTAATTTTATGCAGGAAAAGAAAAAAGGCTGCCCCCGCAGGAACAGCCTTTTAACAAAAGCCTGAATTAAAGTTTATTCGACGATCATCTTATGGGTATAAGATTCACCACCTATCTTAACGGTATAGAAATAGATACCGGAGGTAAGCGAGTTGCAGTCGATGGTAAATTTCTGGGCTCCTGAATTCACAACGCCCTTTTCAAATGACATGACCTTCTGGCCCATGATATTGGAAACTTCGACAGTCACATTGGCGGGTTTGTCAATATTGACTGCAAAGGTGGTCATCCCTTTAACAGGGTTGGGGTAGTTCTGACCTACATAATTCCTGCTGGCAGCCGGGGCTGTGGGTACATCGGTCGGAATGAAGGCGGAGGTGAGAATTTCGCGGTAGGAAAAAGTGACCTCATGCACGGGGACTGCAGGATAGGTAGTACCGGCAGCGACGTTTGAACCAGGCTGTGAAGAGGTTTGGGCAACCAACAGCAGTTTGTTGCCGTTTTTAATGGTCTTGGAAACTTCAGGATAGGCGAATTCCTGGAAAATATAGAGGAAATCGCTGTTGAAGTCAACCATGGGCGACATAACCGAGTGTCCGTTAAACCAGGCACGGCCCCAAACATGGCTGTAGTTGTAAGGTGTGGGATCGGGATTGCCGACGGTAAGGCCTCTCCAGAGGAAATAAATATTGTTGTATTTGTCAATATTCACGCTGGGATAGTTGCACAGGGCCCCTTTATAGTAGGGGAACCCGACGATCGAGTCGCCGGCGGCATCTGAGGCAACATAACCGATCAGTTTATGATGGGCATCGATGCTGTCGATCTTTGACATCATGGATGAATCGAGGGGAGGTTCCGTTGATTTCCAGTAAACCACGCCATCGGTACCAGGGCGCCAGTAAGAACCGGTTGCATCCTGGTACTGGCACATGCGGCCGATGGCAACATGGAATACGCCGTTTTTATCCATCGCGCCTGCCATGGTTCCGTCGCATCCCCACAACGGGTTGATGACCTGGGTGGCGGTCTTCTTGCCGTAAAAGTTGGGAAGGATATCCTTTTTGGTCCATGTAGCCCCGTTATCGTACGATCTCATCAGGAAAGTCCCGTTATAAACACTGCCGCACAAAAATGCGATGGTGTCGCCATGGGGTTCGATCCAGGAGTAATCGTCACCGCTGAATCCATTGTAGTGCAGCGAATCCAGGTCGGCAATCTGTATAGCCTGCTTATCAAAGGTGGTACCGCCATCAAGCGAACGGTAATATATCAGTGCGCCATCGAGGCCTTTATAAACAATCCCTCCGTTAGCGGTAGGCATCGTGAGACAAATAATGTGGAGGTATTGATGCGTAGTGCCACTTGTTATGGCTCTCGGCCAGAGAAGTGACAGGGCAGCGCCTGCCGAGCCGATAGGGCCGGTCGGGCCGGTTGTCTGGGTCCAGGCGCCGGTACCTTTGACAGCACGGGTGCTTTTAATCAGGGTAGAGGTGGAATTATGGGCCACCACGATTTCGCCGTTCCCGTTCCAGATACACAGGTTGGGCCATCCGGTCTTGAGGGTTTCAATCCTGGCGGTAGGAGCAGGTCCCCAGGTTGTACCATTGGAATAATTGTAACCCGTTCCGCGGTCGGCATAACCGGCAACATCACTTTTAATCCAGGCGGCAGCTACTGAACCATCGGGCCAGCATACAACGCGTTCCATCGCAGATGCGTTAGACTGCATGTCGTAAACACCTGATACGCCGAGGTTGTCATCCATCACCGACTTGGTATTTACCACCGGGTTCCCGCTGTTGAGGAACGGGCACTGATTGTCAATCGCCGGTTTATCAAGAACATCTTTGACATTGACTGACTTGGAAATCTTTGCGGGCCTGAACTGCGCCATGACAGCTACACCACACAAAACCATAATTGCAAAGAGCAAAAGTTTTTTCATGGGTTTTTAGTTTTTGGTTAGACAAATAAGATTTTACCTGACAAATATAATCGTAATTAAATTAATATGAAAAAAAATTCCCCATAATTTTATTTTTTTTCTGCCGCCTGTTGTTTCAGGGCTTTCTCCTTGGTATCCACCGGTATTATCGTGGACCGGCTGAAGGATATATCCTCCGAAAATATTTTCCGGTAGGTAATATGACGCTTGGCGAAAACGGCTCCGACCGACTCGTGCAGGGCACGCATTTTAGGATTAAAATCACCTACCCACGAAAGTTCCAGTTCGGTGATATGCGGTTTATGCTTCATCTTTTCGTTAAGGTGCCAGAAGATGCCCGACTCAACCCCGTAACGCTGGTATTTGGGTTTTACGCCCATGATCACGATCCGCGTCCGGGTCATCGTTTTACGATAACGGAGCCAGAGGAATTTCAGTTTGTTGAAAAGGTGCAGTTTCCCATGCAGGTGCCTGAGGATCTGGTTCACGTCGGGAAACTGGATCAGGAAGGCAATGGGTTCATCCCCGTAGTAGACAAACCAGATCATTTCAGGATCCATGAAAGACCTGGCCTTTTCGAGCGATTTCTTCAGGGTGGCAACCTCCATGGGGGTGAAATTCTCATGGAATTTCCAGGCATCGTCATACACCTCCTTCATATCGCTGATAAACTGATCGGCCTGGTCAAAGGTAAAATGGCGGAAGGATAGTTCCGGCTTGCGCATGCACCATTCCGCAATTTTCCAGAAGCGTTCGGGAAAGGGTTTGGTAAGATCGAGGTGGTTGGATACCTGTTCAAAGTAAAATTTGAACCCAAAGTTCTCAAAATGTTTCCGGTAGTATGGCGGGTTGTAATTCATCCCGAAGCCGGGGTGGGTAAAACCATCCACCAGCAATCCCCAGTTAACATCATTCTCGCCGAAATTGATCGGGCCGTCCATCGCCATCATCCCGCGTCCGGCAAGCCAGTCGCGCGAACGGTTAAACAGCATGAAAGCCGCCTCTTCATCGTCGATACATTCAAAAAAACCCATTCCGCCTGTAGGTTGCCGGAAGGTGAATGCCTTATTTTTATTAATAAAGGCAGCAACCCTGCCGATCGCCCTGCCGGCATCATCCACCAGGAGCCAGCGGGTTGCCTCGCCATGCTTAAAAAAACTGTTTTGCGCCGGGTCAAAAACCGACTCAACCTCCCCATCCAGCGGCCTTACGTAAAAGGGATCGCCTTTGTAAATAAAATCAGGCAGGTTGAGAAACTGCTTTTTTGTTTTTCGGGAAGAAACTTCAAGAAGTTGCATATATCAAATGGTGAAAGGGTGATCCCGGTCAACCCCGGGAGACGAAAATACAAAATTACAATTATTACGTTTGGGTTATTACCTATCTTTGCACGCCTTCGTCCATTACGTATGAAAAGATTAGACCGGTTCATATTAAAATCCTACCTGGGACCCCTGGTGATGACCTTTTTCATCTCGCTCTTCATCCTGCTGATGCAGTTCCTGTGGAAATACATCGACGACCTGGTTGGAAAGGGACTTGAATGGTATATCATCGTGAAACTGCTGTTTTACGCATCTTCCACCTTCGTGCCCCTCGCTTTACCCCTCTCCATCCTGCTTTCTTCCCTGATGATGTTCGGCAACCTCGGCGAACATTATGAACTGGTCAGCATGAAAGCTGCAGGGGTCAGTCTGAGCAGGATCATGCGCCCCCTGATCATCGTTTCCATCTTTATCAGCGCCCTGGCCTTTTACTTTTCCAATGTGATCCTGCCCATTGCCAATCTTAAATTCCTTTCCCTCCTCTATGATGTAAGGGAAAAAAAACTGGCCTTCAACCTGAAAGAAGGAGTATTTTATAATGGTATTGAAGGGTTTGTTATCCGGGTGGAAAAAAAGGAAAAAGATGGCAACACCATCCGGACCGTCATGGTTTACGACCATACCAAACACCTGGGCAATGTCTCGCTTACGACAGCTGAATGGGGCAGGATGGAACTTTCGCCCGACAAACGGTTCCTGGTTTTCCGTCTTTTTAACGGCACCAATTACGAGGAACGGGTTGACCTGAGGGGCAACGAGGTCACCCGGCCTTTTCAGCGAACCCGCTTTACGGAACAATACCAGATGTTCGACCTCTCTGCCTTCCAGCTGACCCGTACCGACGAAAGTCTGTTCAAAAAGAACTACGAAATGCAAAACGTAAACCAGCTGAGCCATTCGATTGATTCCATTAAAGGTCAGCTGGCCGAAGAGCGGAAAAGCTACGAACTCCAGTTCATGAACAACCTGCCCTTCTATGCAAAGGATACGATGAAGGTCAGGATTAAGGGCCCGGCCATAACCTTCAACCCCAGCGTGGTCTATAATTTCAAACCCAGGGAGCGTTATAACATACTGGAATCGGCGCGCAATTACGCAAAAGCGGCGAAGCAGATCCTTGAAAGTTCCCAGGATGCGCTTGACCTGAAAAGCAAGCTGGTATACAAGCACCAGATTGTCTATCACAAGAAATTCTCCTTTTCCATTGCCTGTTTCCTGCTCTTCTTTATCGGGGCCCCGCTTGGCGCCATTATCCGGAAAGGAGGACTGGGCATGCCTGCGGTGGTGTCGACCCTCTTCTTTATCCTTTTCTGGGTTATCTCCTTTGTCGGCGAAAAATATGCCGCCGAAGGGGTTGTCCCGCCCTGGCAGGGGATCTGGTTTGCCTCCGCGGTGTTGATGCCCATCGGGATTTTCCTTACGGTTAAGGCCACCAACGACGCCTCCTTGCTGGATATCGACGCATGGATGAGGTTTTTTAACAAGCTTTTTAAAGGATCAGGGACAAAATTATGAAGATCCTCTTCCTCTGCAATAAGTCACCCTGGCCTCCCAGGGAGGGGGCGCCGATGGCCATGAACATGCTGATCGAAGGGCTGCTGGAAGCAGGGCACGAGGTAAAGGTCCTTGCCGTCAACTCCTTTAAATATAACATTTCCATTGACGATATCCCCGCCGGCTACCGCGAAAGGACAGGGATCGAACTGCTGGATGTCGACCTCCGGATCAAACCGGCTGATGCCTTTTTCAACCTCTTCACCACTGAATCGTACCATGTCAAGCGCTTTATCTCGGCAGCCTTCCGGAAACGGCTGCAGGCGATCCTGCTGGAAACAACCTATGATATCGTCCAGCTCGAGACCCTCTTTATGTGTCCCTATATTGACACCATCCGCAGGTATTCCGCGGCTAAGATCGTGTTGCGCGCCCACAATATCGAACATCGCATCTGGCAGCGCATTGCAGGTGAAACCAGGAATCCGGTAAAAAAATGGTACCTCCGGCACCTTGCGATGACCCTGAAAACGTACGAGGAGCATATCGTCACCCGGGTTGACGGGGTTGCCGCAATCACCCCCACCGATGAGAAGTATTTCAGGAAACTGCAACCCGTCTGCACCGCCATCGCCTTCGGGGTCGACCCTGAAAAGTATCCCGTTCATCCCGGCCAGGTTGAATATCCATCCCTCTTCTCGCTGGGTTCGATGAACTGGATCCCGAACGTGGAGGGGATAAAATGGTTTCTGTTGAATGTCTGGCCCGACATCCATGAACAGTTCCCCGATCTTAAATATTACCTTGCGGGACGTGAAATGCCTGCATGGATGCGAAAACTGAATCTGCCCAATGTGGTGGTGCTCGGCGAAATAAGGGACGCCGCAGAATTCATATCCTCCAAAGCCGTGATGATCGTTCCCCTCTTTTCGGGAAGCGGCATCCGCATCAAGATCATAGAAGGGATGGCTGCCGGAAAAACCATCATCTCCACCAGCCTCGGTGCCGAAGGAATCGCCTATACCAACCAGGAAAACATCCTCATCGCCAATGCCCCGTGCGAATTCTTCGATATGATCTCCCTGAGTATCGCCGATAAACGGTTATTTGAAAAAATAGGCAAACAGGCTCGGACATTGATTCAGACGCAGTATCTTCCTCAAAAACTGGTCCAAAATCTGCTGGGTTTTTATCAACAACTGGTCAGATAACCGGGATTTTTATAATTTTGCTCTCCACAAGCCAAATTCATGCGATTATTTTTCCTGTTACCACGTGTTCCATACCCTACCGAAAAAGGGGATAAATTAAGGGCGTTTCACCAGATCAAGCAATTGTCGAAGCACCACGAAATTATCCTTTGTGCACTGAATGACGGGGTGCTGCATGAAGATGCCATTCCTGTCCTGAAAAAGTATGTGAAGGCGATCCATATTATCCCGATCCCTAAGTTTTCCATCGCGGTAAACCTCATCAGGACCCTGTTTTCAGGCAAGCCCCTGCAGGTGGGATATTTTTATAACGTCTCTTCGGCCGCCAGGATACACAGCCTTATTGCCGAATACAAGCCCGACCACATCTTTTGCCAGCTTATACGGGTCGCCGAATATGTAAAAGGGATCAATATTGCCAAGACGCTGGATTATCAGGATGTTTTCTCCAAAGGGGTTGCCAGGCGGCTCTCAACCTCGCCGTTTTACCTGAAACCCTTCCTGAAGATAGAATACAACCGCCTGCTGCAGTATGAACATGATGCATTTGATGCATTTGATAACAAGATCATTATCTCCGCCCCCGACCGCGACCTGATCCCCCATCCCGACCGCGAAAAAATCGTGGTGGTTGCCAATGGCGTGGATACCGACTTCTTCAGGCCGATTGAAAAGGAAAAAAGCTACGACCTCGTCTTTACGGGAAATATGGGATACCCTCCCAATATCAACAGCGCCGAATTCCTGGTGAATGAGATCCTTCCCGAAATTTTGCCGTACAAACCCGACCTGAGGCTGCTGATCGCCGGAGCCAATCCCCATCTGCGGGTAATGGTCCTTAAATCGGCCCAGGTCGATGTCAGCGGCTGGGTTCCCGATATGCGCGAATGTTACGCAGGGGCGAGGATCTTCATCGCCCCCATGCAGATCGGTACGGGTCTCCAGAACAAACTGCTGGAAGCAATGGCCATGCAGGTTCCGTGCATCACCTCCCCCCTCGCCTTCCAGGCCCTCAATGCCCGTGAGGGTGAGGATATCCTGGTTGCCCAAACTCCCAAGGAGTATGCTGCCCATATCCTGACCCTGCTCAACGATCCCGGACTGGCAAAAAAAATCGCGCTCAATGGCTATAACCTTGTTTATCAGAATTTTAACTGGGAAAAGGAAACCAATAAGATCGACAAACTAATCAGCGAGAAACGCAAATGAAATAATGCAGGAATGCAGGAATGCAGACAATGCAGGAATGCAGGAATGCAGGAATGCAGACAATGCAGACAATGCAGACAATGCAGACAATGTAGAATTTTGCTACTGCCTACTGCCTAATGCCTATTGCCTACTGCCTATTGCTTTTTTTTTCCATACCATCCGAAACATTCCATTGATTTAACCATATGTCCGACGATAAGAAGATCATTTTCAGCATGGTGGGTCTCTCCAAGAGCTATCCGCCCCATAAACAGGTTTTAAAGAACATCTACCTCTCCTTTTTTTACGGTGCCAAGATCGGGATTATCGGTTTGAATGGTTCCGGGAAATCAACCCTGCTTAAGATCATTGCAGGCGTTGAGAAATCGTTTCAGGGACAGGTGGTCTTTTCTCCAGGCTATTCGGTGGGTTACCTTGAACAGGACCCGCAGTTTGACGACACGAAGACCGTCAGGGAAATCGTGGAAGAGGGCGCGATAGAGGTGGTGAACCTGCTGAAGGAATACGAAGCCGTCAACAACAGGTTCGGCGATCCGCTGAGCGATGATGAGATGGATAAACTCATCAAGCGCCAGGGTGAACTCACCGAACTGCTTGATCAGCATGAGGCGTGGGATCTCGACAGCAAACTCGAACGCGCCATGGATGCCCTGCGTTGTCCCGACCCCGACTCCCCGGTTAAGAACCTCTCCGGGGGAGAACGCCGCAGGGTCGCCCTTTGCCGGCTGCTGCTGCAGGAACCTGAAATCCTGTTGCTCGATGAGCCCACCAACCACCTCGACGCCGAATCGGTGCAATGGCTCGAATTACACCTGCAGCAATACAAGGGGACGGTGATCGCCATCACCCACGACCGGTACTTCCTCGACAATGTGGCGGGCTGGATCCTCGAACTCGACCGCGGCGAAGGTATCCCGTGGCAGGGCAACTATACCTCCTGGCTCGAGCAGAAATCGAACCGGCTTGCCATGGAGGAAAAAACCGAAAGCAAACGGCGCAAGACCCTCGAGCGCGAACTCGACTGGGTTCGCATGTCGCCCAAGGCCCGCCAGGCAAAGGGTAAAGCCCGTCTGAATGCCTACGAAAAGATGATGAGCGAAGATGTCAGGGAAAAGGAAGAACGGCTTGAACTCTATATCCCCAACGGGCCACGCTTGGGCAATATGGTACTCGAGGCGATCGACGTATCCAAATCATTCGATGACAAATTGCTTTTTGAAGGACTTAACTTCTCCCTGCCCCCTGCAGGTATCGTTGGCGTAATCGGACCAAACGGTGCCGGGAAAACCACGCTGTTCAGGCTTATCATGGGCGTTGAGAAGGTTGACAAGGGTTCGTTCAACGTCGGGGAGACGGTGAAACTCGGCTATGTTGACCAGACCCATACCGCCATCGACCCTGAAAAAACGGTTTTCCAGGTCATTTCCGGCGGCGCCGAGAACATGCAGATCGGCGGACGCACCATGAGCGCCCGCGCCTATGTGGCCAGGTTTAACTTCAGCGGGGCCGACCAGGAAAAAAAATGCGGGGTCCTCTCCGGTGGCGAAAGAAACCGCCTGCACCTGGCCCTCACCCTGAAAGAGGAGGCCAATGTCCTCCTGCTGGATGAGCCTACCAACGACATCGATGTAAATACCCTTCGCGCACTGGAAGAGGGTCTCGAGAATTTTGCAGGCTGCGCCGTGATCATCTCCCACGACCGCTGGTTCCTCGACCGCATCGCAACCCATATCCTTGCCTTTGAAGGCGACTCCCAGATGTATTTCTTCGAGGGCTCCTATTCCGATTACGAGGAAAACAAGAAAAAACGCATCGGCGACGACGAACCTCACCGGATCAAGTATAAAAAACTGAAGGGGTAATCCCGGAAATGGAGAATACCAATATTTACCTATGATCATCATTGATACCCGGCTGCTAGACCAGGTTTCCGCACAGGCAAAGTCATCCCCGAGGAGACGAAAAAACCACAATTTCCATAAAGAGCCCGCCGATACGCTTCAACGGCTGCTGAATGCCATTGAACCCCTGTCGTACGTTCAACCGCACAAACACGAAAATCCCGACAAACGGGAGGCATTTTTCGCCCTCCGCGGAAGGATCGCCGTGATCGAATTCGATGAACAGGGAGCTGTCACGGGCCACACGATCCTCGACCCGCTGATGGGTATCTTTGGTGCCGAGGTCGCCCAATGCACCTATCATACCGTCATTGCACTTGAAGAGGATACGGTAGCATATGAGATCAAGGATGGCCCGTACAGTCCGATCGATGATAAAAACTTTGCCTCATGGGCCCCGAAAGAGGGGGAGGACGGATGCATGGCGTATACCAGGAAACTGATGGCACAGCTGGATATTGAATAACGAATATCGAACAACGAATATCGAATATCGAACAGCGAATATCGAATATTGAAGGGCGATATTGAGAATCGGCGCTGTTGGATTTAGCCGGTGCCTTTTATTCGTTGTTTGTCAGACGGAAACTTTTTATATTTGTAAAAAAATGTGAATGTCTTCACAAAAACCAACTATTCCTAAAGGAACACGCGACTTCTCCCCTGTCGAAATGGTGAGGAGAAATTTCATCTTTGACCTTATCCGCAATACTTTCCAGGTTTTCGGATACCAGCCCATCGAAACCCCTGCCATGGAAAATCTTTCCACCCTGATGGGGAAATATGGCGAAGAGGGGGACAAACTTCTCTTTAAAATTCTCAACTCCGGCAACTACCTCGACGGACTGCCTGAAGCGGAATCGGGGATGCGCGATGCCGCTTCAAGAATCATCCACCTCACCAAACACATTGCCGAGAAGGGACTCCGGTATGACCTTACGGTTCCGTTCGCCCGCTTTGTGGTTCAGCACCAGAATGAACTGATCTTCCCGTTCAAACGCTACCAGATCCAGCCGGTATGGCGGGCCGACCGGCCGCAAAAGGGCCGCTACCGCGAATTTTTCCAATGCGATGTGGATGTGATCGGAAGCAACTCCCTGTTAAATGAGGTGGAGCTTTGCCAGATCATCGATACGGTCTTCTCAAAACTTGGTATCAGTGTGCTCATCCGGCTCAACAACCGCAAGGTGCTTGCCGGCATTGCCGAAACCATCGGCGCCCCCGAAAAACTGACCGACATCACGGTTGCCATGGACAAACTGGATAAAACCGGGATTGAACAGGTTAACGATGAACTGGTTGAACGGGGTATCTCCTACGAATCGGTCGAAAAACTTCAGCCTATTCTCAACCTTGACGTTAAAATCAAGGAAAAGTTCGAGGTGCTGACGCAGTTTTTCGCCGGCAGCGAAATTGGGCTCAAAGGGCTCGACGAGATGCGTACGGTGCTTAAACATCTCAAGGAGGTTGGCCTGGAGAACAAATTTGACTTCGACACCAAACTTGCACGGGGGCTCAGTTATTATACGGGTACCATCCTGGAGGTCAAGGCACTTGACGCGGCCATGGGCAGTATTTGCGGAGGCGGCAGGTACGACGACCTCACCGGCATTTTCGGCTTGCCCGGGATGTCAGGCGTGGGCATCTCCTTCGGCGCCGACAGGATCTACGACGTGATGAAGGAACTGAACCTGTTTCCTGAAACATTACAGGCCTCCTCCAGGGTATTATTTGTTAATTTTGGGCCTGAGGAGGAAAAGCACTGCCTGAAGTTGCTGGCAACCCTGCGCAAGTCGGAAATTCCTTCTGAACTGTACCCGGAAGCTGCGAAACTTAAAAAACAAATGGAATACGCCAACCGCAAAAACATTCCCTATGTTGTCCTTATCGGCAAAGATGAAATGGAAAGCGGCATGCTGGCATTGAAGGATATGAGGTCGGGAGAACAGAAATCCTGTTCCCTGGAAGAGGTAAAACAACTATTGTCATGGTAAGTAAAAATGTAAAAAGAACCTGGTCGCTTGCCATTCTGTGCGCGCGAAGCAAGATTATCGGCGCGGAATGAGGCAATGCAGGCAATGCGGGAATGCAGGAATGCAGGAATGCAGGAATGCAGGAATGCAGGAATGATCAATACATTTTTTTTAATTTTAATTTAAGACTATGACACTTATTATAAAAGGGGCGGGACTTACCATCGAGGATGTGGTCCGGGTTGCCCGTCAGAACGAAAAAGTTGAGCTGGATCCGCAGGCAATTGAACGCATTCATAAATGCCGTGCCATGCTGGAGCGCAAAATCCTGGCGCATGAGATCATGTACGGGGTTAATACCGGCATCGGTGAATTCTCTGAAATGGTACTCAACGATGACCAGGTCAAGGAATTCCAGAAATACCTGATTTACAATCATGCAGCCGGTATCGGCGACCCCATGCCCCTCGACTGGGTACGCGGCGCCATGCTCGGGCGCATCAATGTCCATGCCCATGGCAATTCCGGTTCTCGGCTGGAAATCACCCAAACCCTTGTCGATATGCTGAACAAGGGCGTTACCCCCATGGTTTGCCAGAAGGGTTCCGTTGGCGCCTGCGGCGACCTGGCTCCCATGTCGCAGATCGCCCTGCTGATGATGGGCGAAGGACAAGCCTACTATGAAGGAAAACTGATGTCGGGCAAGGAGGCGCTGGATGCTGCCGGGATTCCTGTTCCCGGGCTGCAGGCCCGCGACGGACTGGCCACCATCAATGGCTCCAATGTACTGACAGCCATGAGCGCGCTGTACCTGTTTGATGCCAACAACTGGCTAAAACAGGCCGAGATCGCTGCCTCCATGTCGCTCGAGGCCATGAAGGCCAATATGCGTCCCTACAGTCCGAAACTGCATGAAATCAGGGGATTTAAAGGCGCTGTCCGAAGCGCTGCCGCTATCCTGAAATGTGTCACCGGGGGCGATCTGGTGGAGGGCAAGGTAAAATGCAAGGTTCAGGATGCCTATTCCATGCGTTCAACCCCGCAGGTTATCGGCGCTGCCCATGATGCACTCGCCTATGCACGTTCACAGGTGGAGATCGAATTGAACGGGGTGGGCGACAACCCGATCTTTTTCCCTGATGAAAATCTTCAGCTTTCAGGGGCCAATTTCCAGGGTTCACCGGTATCGGTACCCATGGATATGGCAGGTTATGTCGTGACCATGGTCAGCGTGATGAGCGAGCGCCGCATGAACCGGCTGAACAACCCTGCCCTGAGCGTCGGACTTCCCGCGTTTCTCACCAAGGGCGCCGGCATGTTCAGCGGACTTATGCTGAGCCAGTATACGGCCGACATGCAGATCGTGGAACAGCGCATCCTTTCCGCACCGGCTTCGATCCAGTCGATTCCCGCGGCAGCCGACCAGGAGGACTTTGTCTCCATGGGTATGAATACCGCTCTGAAGAACTTCCAGATCCTCGACAATGCTTACGGTATCCTCGGCATTGAACTGATGGCGGCCGCACAGGCGCTCGATTTCAGGGAGTACAAATTTGGCGCAGGGGTCACCAAAGCAAAGGAGATTATCAGGAAATATGTCGACTTCCTCGAAGTTGACCGCCCGCTCTACCCCGATCACAATGCCATGAAGGAACTCGTGAAATCATGCGAGATTCTTCATGAAGTGGAAGGACTTGTTGGGTCTTTGGAATAACAATAACCGCACTGTGACACGTGAGATTGAAACCTCACGTGTCACTTTTTAACCTTTAAAAAAAACAACACGATGGAATTTACTGACATGATTCCGTTTTGGCCATTTCTTGTGGCGCTGATTATCCCGATCCTCCTTTTTGCCATGATGACCACGGTAATTGAGGTGGTGGGAGCCTGGTTCATGTTTGAAAAGGCGGGAGAACCTGGATGGGCAGCCATCATCCCTGTCTATAACCTGCTGATTGGCATTAAAATTGCCGGAAAACCCTGGTGGTACCTGCTGCTGATGCTGATCCCTGTCGTAAATCTTATTATTCTGATTATAACCCTGGACGGTTTGTCGAAAAGTTTCGGAAAGGGAACCGGCTTTACCGTCGGCCTGTTTTTCCTGTCATGGATCTTTATTCCCATCCTTGGCTTCGGTAATGCCGTGTATAGTGGTGATAAATCAAAATTTGACGCCTGATGATGGAAGACCTGACCCAACAGCCGCTCCCCGAAACGCCGCCAAAACGGCCAAGTATGCTTACAGTCCTTTGTATCCTTACCTTTATAGGAAGCGGAATGCAATTGTTTTCGAGCCTGGTCATTGCCGGTTTTTATGATATGTTCGTTCAGATTTCACAGGAGTTTGCCGACAAGTTCAAGATGCCGGGGATGGAACAGCTTCGCGAGGTGAAGCCTCTCTTTTTCCTGATTTCCGCGATCCTGTACGCCGGTTCCGTTACCGGGGCCGTTTTCATGATGCGCATGAAAAAAGCGGGATTTCACATCTATACCATTTTCCAGATCCTGCTGATATTATCCCCCATGTACTTCATGCACCTGCCCAGCCCGGGAACCTTCGATATCCTTTTCTCGGGACTTTTTGTATTTCTGTACAGCATGAACCTGAAATTCATGTCGTAAGATGAGCCACCAGCCAGGAAACGATTCTGTCCCTGAACCCTTAAGGGAAAAAGGCCGCCCGGTGATCCTGTCGCTCCTTGTTCTGTTTTCAATGATTTACTTTGCATTGCTGGCAATCCTTTTTCTTCTGTGCCTGTTCTATTCCGGCGATATCCTGCGGGTCAGGGCATTGTATAACCCCGGCAGCGGTTTTGCAGGCAGCCACCTGTATATCTTTTTTTTCATGTCCTCCCTGCTTCACCTGGTTGCTTTTGCAGGAGCAACCCTGGTATGGAAATTAAGGAAGACCGGGTACTATCTTTTTACGCTCTCCTGTCTGCTCCTTTTTACCCTCCATTTGTTCCAACCGCAGGTATCGCCGGGCTCCAATCTGGCCTATATCATCCTGCCCGTCCTGATAGGTCTGTTTTTCACCCGTCTCCATTAAGGTTCATGTAGCTTTCCGGTGTATAACTTAACCCCCTCACGGTTAGGTTGGTTTTTTATCCGACTCCATTGATTCTATTGAATACCAGCACTTTTTGACTTTCCTGGCGTGTTATGCCATCTCCCTAACCTCCTTGATTCCGGTTAACTTATAAACAAAGTTAAAATATTATTAATTTTTTGTTAAAATATTGTTAATTCTATTAAAAGTATTATTAAAATTGCATATGAAAAGTATTGAGCATAAACTGTAATCAATTGTTACCAGTGTGTGATGGTTTTTTTCCGCAACTGTATTTTGCCTGAATTTTAATAGATCACTGATAATTAACACATTTACTAACAAAAATCAAACTGTATGAGAAAATTTACTATTTTCCTTGCCCTTATGTTGTTCATAGGGTTGCAAGTAGCCAATGCCCAACGTACGATTACGGGCAAGGTGACAAGTTCTGATGATGGTTCCGGCATTCCGGGTGCAACTGTCATGGTTAAAGGTACCGCTACCGGGACAATTACCGACATTGACGGCAAGTTCTCCCTGGCTATTCCAAAGGATAAAGAATTTATCCTTGTTTCTTATGTTGGTATGGTGACCCAGGAGATCAAGCTTGGCGCCGAAAATATTGTGAATGTTGTCTTAGCTCCCAGTGTAAGAGAACTGGAAGGTGTGGTCGTCACGGCCCTGGGTATCCCGAGAGAGAAAAAATCACTCGGATATGCCACCCAGGAGGTGAACGGCAGTGATCTCAACAAAGTTCAGACCGACAACTTTGTAAACTCCCTATCAGGCCGGGTTGCAGGGGTTCAGGTAAAAACGACCACCAACATGGGTGGTTCAACCAACGTACTGTTAAGAGGTACCAAATCATTGACCGGTGACAACCAGGCGTTGTTTGTTATTGACGGGGTTCCTGTCAACAACAGTGTGACCAACTCGTATAGCCAGCAACAGGCGGGCGTGGGTTATGACTACGGCAATGATGCCTCTGACGTGAATCCTGACGACATTGAATCCATTAACGTATTGAAAGGATCAGCTGCAACAGCATTATATGGTTCGCGCGCCGCCAACGGTGTCATCATGATTACGACCAAAAAAGGTGCCGGCAGCACCGCTGGTGGAAAAAAGGGGGTAGGCGTTACCATCAATTCCGGCATAACCGTTGGTTTTGTTGATAAATCAACCTTCCCCGAATACCAGAACCAGTATGGCGGTGGTTACGGCCACTATTATGACGGACCGGGCAACAACTGGTACATGCGTTATATCAATACCGACGGTACCATCACCGTTAAGCCGAAGGATGCCTCCAGTAAACTGACCCAGTGGGTTACCACCTCCGAAGATGCCTCCTATGGCGCAAAATTCGATGGATCGCCTGTTTACCAGTGGACTGCCGTTGACCCCAAGTCACCCAATTATCTGAAAGCGACCCCGTGGCTGCCCGCAGCCAACGGCCCCGTCACCTTCTTTGAAAACCCCGTAACTTTTACAAATTCAGTGGCTCTTGATAATGCCTCCAACCTCGGCAGTTACCGGTTGGCCTATACGAATTACAAACAGAACGGGCTGATGCCGAACAGCGAAATGATCAAGAACAACATCTCATTGAACGGAACCTGGAATGTGAACAACAAATTAACCGTTACCGGTTTTGGAAACTACTCCCTCAACAGCGCTACCGGCCGTAACTCAACAGGGTACAATGACAATATCCTCGGATCCATGCGCCAGTGGATGGAAACCAACGTTGACATGAAAGATCTGAAAAACATGTACAACCTTACCCACCGCAATGCCACCTGGAACTATGCTGACCCTTCGGATGCACAGCCTATCTACTGGGACAACTACTACTGGACCCGTTATGAAAATTATGAAACTGACAAGAGAAACCGTTTTATCGGCAACCTGGGGGCAACCTACAAGGTTACCGACTGGTTAAACCTGTTTGGTCGTTTTTCGGTTGACACCTATTCGGAATTACAGGAAGAAAGAAGAGCAATCGGAAGTGTTGCAGCTACCTTTGGTATCGGTACCACCCAGGCTGACGGAAGCGGTGGCAGAAGCGAACAGGGATCAGGTTACCTCAGGAGAGATATCCGTTACAGCGAGTACAACTATGATGTAATGGCAAATTTCAACAAGGATATTTCGAAATCATTCAACCTGAAAGGCGTTCTGGGGATGAATATCAGAAGAACCAATTATGATCGTCTGATCTCCTCAACCAGCGGCGGTTTGGCAATTCCTGAAGTTTATTCAATCCAGAACAGTATCGGCCTACTGCCTTTTCCAAAAGAACTTGCTTCAAGAGTCGGGGTAGAAGGTATCTATGCCAGCGCCTCCCTCGGATATAAAAACTTCCTCTACCTTGATGCTACGATCAGACGCGACCATGCTTCAACCCTGCCAAAAGCAAACAGTTCCTATTATTATCCCTCTGTTGCCGGTAGTTTTGTATTTTCCAACGTGATTCCTGAAGCCAAATGGCTCTCGTTCGGTAAAGTCCGTTTGAACTATGCCCAGGTTGGTAACAGCCCCAGTTTCGACCAGCTTGTAAACAACTATGTAATTAACATGCCATTTAATGCGGCCTCCTCAACGGTCCCGACAATCCTGAAAAATCCTGACCTGAAACCTGAAAACACAAAGAGTATCGAAGGTGGTCTTGAAATGTACTTCCTTGGCAAACGCCTTGGTTTTGACCTGGCGTTATATAAGACCAACACCATCAACCAGATCCTGCCACTCCCCGTCTCCTCCAGCACCGGATACAATACAGAGATCATCAATGCCGGCGAGATCCAGAACCAGGGTATTGAACTTGCCCTGCATGGCACTCCGTGCAAAAACAAGAACTTCAAATGGGATGTAACGCTGAACTGGGCCATGAACCGGAACAAAGTCCTTTCCTTAAAAGAAGGCGTTGACAACCTCCAGCTTGGATCATTCCAGGGTGGCGTTACGCTGAATGCAAAGGTTGGTCAGCCTTACGGTGTTCTTTACGGAACAGATTTCGTCTATAACAGCGGACAAAAAGTTGTAAAATCAAACGGAGCTTACCAGATTACAACCAAATCTGACAACGTTATCGGAAACATGAACCCCGACTGGACCGGTGGTCTGTTGAACAACCTTACCTATAAAAACTGGTCGTTTGCTTTCCTTATCGATGTACAAAAAGGCGGGGATATCTTCTCCCTCGATATGTATTACGGTTTAGCCACCGGTTTATACAAGGAAACTGCCTATACCAACGACCTGGGAAATCCTGTCAGAGATCTTATCGTATGGGCCGATCCTGCCGACCATTCCAAAGGATATGCCTCAACGAGCGGTGGTTTTATCAACCCCGGTGTCAATGTTTCTGCAAATGGAACCGTAACTCCCAATAAAACGAGGCTGGCCGCTTCAAACTACGGCGCCTTCGGTTATGCCAGACTTCCGAACAAAGCCTTTGTTTACGACGCAAGCTATGTGAAACTGAGACAAGTTTCCTTATCCTATTCATTACCTTCTGCCATTTTGAAAAAATGTTTCATCACGGGGGTAACTTTTACGGCTGTAGCATCCAACGTTTGGATCATCTTCAAGAATTTACCATACGCAGATCCGGAATCCGGACTTGGCGCAGGAAACCTGCAGGGTTATACAACAGGTTCATTGCCCTCGACCCGTGATTTTAGCTTTAACGTAAAACTCACCTTCTAAATTAAAAAATATGAAAAAGATATTATCAATTTTCCTGGTTCTCCTGGTGTTTTCGTCTTGTACGAAACTTGAAGATTTGAATAAAAACATCAAGGATCCCCCCGTTGTTCCAGGTGAATCATTATTCACCGCAGCCCAGAAACGTCTGTTCGACCAGATGGTCACGCCAAACGTAAACCTCAATATATGGAGAATGTTCACCCAGCAGTGGACTGAAACCACCTATAACGATGAAAGTATCTACGACATCATCACCCGTCCGATTCCCGGCAACCATTGGAATCAGCTTTATGTGAGCGTTTTGAAAAACCTGGATGAATCCGGGAAAGTTCTCAAATCCACAGGTACAAAGTTAGGCGATGACCCTGCAGTTTTAGTTAATAAACTCGCTATTATTGAGGTGCTGACAGTTTATTCGTATAGCGTCCTTGTCGAATCATTCGGCAATGTACCTTACTCACAGGCACTGAAAACAGGTATTTTACTGCCCAAGTATGATGATGGGCTTACCATTTATAAAGACCTGATTGCACGGCTGGACACCGCCATCAACAAAATGAATCCTTCCTATGGCAGTTTTGGCAATGCCGATAACATGTATTACGGAGATGTTGCAGGATGGCTGAAATTTGCCAACTCCCTGAAACTACGCATGGGAATGCTCCTCTCTGATATTGAGCCTACCCTCGCCAAAACAACTGTAGAGGCTGCAGCGCCGCATGTAATTTCATCCAATGCCGATAATGCCCGGATTGTTTATATGCAGTTTCAGCCTAACTCCAATCCTATCTATGACAACCTGGTCGCAAGCGGAAGACATGACTTTGTTGGCGCCAACACCTTCATTGATAAAATGAACTCCTTGAAAGATCCCAGATTGCCATACTTTTTTACAATGGCTGATACCTCTACAACTATCGGTATATCCAAAATGGCATACGTGGGTGGCGTTTACGGGGACCTCAACGATTATTACCAATATTCGCATGTTGCTGATAAACTCCAGGATCCTACGTTCGAAGCCGTCATCTTTGATGCCTCCGAAACTGAGTTTTTACTGGCTGAAGGCGTTGCCAGAGGATTTACTGTTGGCGGTACTGTTGAAACCCATTACAACAATGCCATCACCTTATCATTCCAATACTGGTCAAAAACAGATACGGTTCCCGCTACTTACCTGGCCCAGACTGCTGTTAAATATTCAACTGCAACCGGTACCTGGAAACAGAAAATCGGCGAACAAAAATGGCTTGCCCTTTATAACAGAGGGTTTGAGGCATGGACCTCCTGGAGAATGCTGGATTATCCGGTACTCGTGAAACCTGCCGATGCCAAAACCGATATTCCTTTACGTCTTACCTTCCCGGTTGTTGAACAGACACTGAACGGCGCCAATTATGCCGCTGCTTCAGCTGCCCTCGGAACAGGCGGAGATGCCGTTACAACCAGGCTTTTCTGGGATATGTTTCCTCCCAACAAATAGTAACTGAATGTAACAACCAACGCGTAAATAAATGCCAGAGGCTGTCTCACACGGGACAGCCTCTTTTTTTTTATCCCCCCAGAATCCTGGACCACCACCGGCTAATTCCCCGTTAACCTGTGCATATTATTGAACTCCCGCCATTACCGTAACAGTTTTGCCCGGATGTTACCGGATGACTCTCAAGGCCGCGAATCCACCTCCACCGATATTTCAGTTTTGTTTGTTATGGTAATACCATATCCAGAATGATCATTAAACAAAATAACAGAAGATAATTAATGCAATAAGCGACCCTGTTGACTCTTACAGAATCCCGGACAAAATGCAATAAGAAGTATATAAATTTAACTATTACAATTGTATCAATTTGTTATTCAATCTATTAACATATTTATATTTTTCTTGACATTGTGAATATATTCACATATATTTGCTCAATCATTATTGATGTTGGGTACTAAATATTATTTTTTTGATACCCGGTTTCATTTTTTTCTTCAGACATGATGATAACCGTTTTCTCTGTAGCAGTTTTTTTTGTTTTCCGTTTGCAGTTTATCCTCCACAGGGCACTGGCAACCCGGATGGCTCCCTCATTTTACAATCAAAAGGCATCCTGCATCTTTGCATGTATTAGCAGGTACGCGACATTTCGTTTCAAACATTGAGTGATCAGTAATATAAACAATTAAACATTTATCGTATGAAAACAACGAAATCCCTGAACATCTCCCTGCTGAGACTTTCCGGTACGCTGCTGGCAATCGTCATTCTTGCGGTTGGTTTGCTTGCAGGTTGCAAAAAAAAGACTACTGAAACAAGCAGCAGCGGCGCGCAGCCCTATTCCAACATGAGCGATACCACCACGACCAAAATCATTGCCAGCATCCCGAGAATCGAACTGTCAAAGCTGAAGAGTACCCAGATCAACCTCTATCTTTCGGTGACCGACCAGAATGGCAAACCCTTTTCCGACTTCAACCAGTATAACTTCATCATCAAACAGGTTTGCGTAGGGTCGCAGGATACCGCTATGATCGCCTCGATGACCTTTGAAAAACTGAACAAGACAGGCAATAACATCGCCACACCGCTGGTACTGGATTATTCGGGGAGTATGGATGGCTATATCGGGGAGCTTGAAACGGCAACAGGCAGTTTTATCGTCCTTAAAAATGCGAACGATCAGATTGAACTGATCAAATTCAGCTCCTACATAGAGCGGATCCAGCGGTTTACCACCGATACGACCCGCCTGCTCGATTCCCTGCATAATTATTGGACCTGGCAGTTCAACAATACCGCATTTTACAGTGCCATGGCTTACGGTTTGAACGATGCTGAATCCTTCAACAGTACCCATAGCGGGTTCATGCCCGCCGTCATCGGGTTTACCGATGGCCAGGATAATGAATCCACCATTTCACAGTCAGATCTTATCAGCCAGGCTATAAACAAGCAAATTCCGCTCTATACCCTCGGTTTTGGGATGGCCAATGATGCCATACTGGATACGATTGCAAGGCAAACCGGCGGACGCTATTATTACACGCCTGATATTACCACCCTGAAAAACCTGTTTGCCATGATCAGCGGCCAGCTGAAAAACCTGTACCAGGTTTCCTGGGTTTACAGCAATACCAATTGCTCTGAAGTTTTACTGATCGTTGAGGCAAACTACACCTGCAAAAAAGGCACTTTTTCGGCTAAGACCCAAAAGGTATTCTATCCCTTTGTCAAATAGCGCAGGCACCCTCAACCCGGTTTTCCTCGATACGTAATATGTATTGAAGGTTAACCATTTATAACTATTCCCATTTAAGTTTCATTGGAAACCCTTATAAACCAAATATTCACTAAAAACAAAAAACCATGAAAAAAATCAGTATGCTGTTATTTGCCGGACTCCTATGCATGAGTATTGCAAACGCACAAGAGCTAACATCAAAAAAAGGATTCCCCATTTTGCCCGAAAAGGGAGATATCGGATTATCGGTGGATGCAGTCCCGTTTTTATCCTATCTTGGCAACATGTTTCACGGCACCTCCTCAACCAGTGCTCCTTCCTGGTCATTTCCCGGCCTTGGAGATAACATCCCGACCTATACCTTCCAGGTGAAAAAATTCACCAGTGCTACCACTGCCTTGCGGGCCAGGATTCGCATCGGTTTTATCGCCGACACAAAGAAGAACACGATTACCGATCAGCTTGGTACGGCCACACCAAATGAAGCCACTGTCGACGATAAATGGACCAGCACTGCCTTTAACCTGGTGTTGGGAGCCGGTATTGAGCAGCGTCGCGGCAAAGGTCGCGTGCAGGGCTATGTGGGAGCAATGGCGAATATTTTCCTTGGTTCGAAGAGCAATAACTATACTTATGGCAACGCCTTTACCGCTGTTCACCTCAGCCCTTTGTCGACACAAACTCCATGGACTGCTGATGCAACAGGGGGTTATACCGCCACAGCCAGTTCGGCACGGCTTCTGAGCAACTCCGATGGCTTTGCATTTGGTATCGGAGCCAATGCATTTATCGGTGTCGAGTATTTCATTGCACCAAAAATTTCACTGGGCGGTGAATTCTCATGGGGATTAGCAATGCAGTTCAAGGGAAAATCAAACATTGAAACAGAAACCTGGGATGGTGTCAACAAAACAGCAAAAACAACAACCATCAAACGCGGGGGTTCAGCCTATTTCGGCATCGACAACAGCAATACAGGTGGCGCCATCAATCTGGCATTTTATTTCTAAAAGCATATAATTTATTGTAAAACAGTCTCAAAAGGGTTCAGTGATGAGTTCTTTTGAGACTGTTTCAATTTACACAAGTCTGTAAAGTGTGAGATCCCAAATGAAAATGCCAATAGCCACTTATCCGGTATTCCCTGGACAAATAAACCTGTGTTGAACGTTGCTTAAGACAGGAGTCCGGAAGGATGTTTTCAACACAATTGAGTATTGATAATATTGGTTGTTAATAACACAAATAAATGTAAATCCCTGCATATGTATAAGAAATATTTTTCCCCGACAGGACTTGCCATCGTCCTTTTTCTGACTTGCCTCGTGTTTTTTTCCTGCAAGAAAAAAGCCAGTGAAACCGCAGTGTCCGTTTCTTCCCAGCGCATTACAGAATGGGCGACCTATGAAGCAGACACACTATACAGTAAAAATGTTTATCATTATTCCGGCAACCTGCTCTCTGACTTAATCTTTTATAACTCAAGGATGGTAAAGCTCTACAAAGTCGTTTTATCCTACAATGGAAGTCAGATTGCCAGTTACACAAGGTTCGACACAACCGGGGGAAACTGGATCAAGCGTTCATATACGGAAGTAACATTATACAATGGCAGCACTCCATCGGAGTTTATCATACACAGTTACGATCAAACCGGCACTGAAACGGGTAAGACCAAACGGTCAATGGTCTTCAGCGGGGCACTCATAACCGCGAAAATCTATTACACCTATTCCTCCGGTTCCTGGACGGAAACCAGCAGGTACGAAAACACCTATGACAACGCGTCAAGGTTGATCCTGATGAAGTACCTGTCAACCCTCTACGGCTTTGAAGACCACTACAGGTATACCTACCAGGGAAATAACATGACGACCGAACAGGACTCCTCCTATGCCAATCCCGACTGGTATGTATGGAAATATAACTGCCAATATGCCAACAGCAAACTCTCCTCAGTCCAGGAGTATGATTGGAACAATAATACCTGGACCCTCTCCTATAATGAGTCCTACACATACAATGCTGAGGGGAATGAAATCAAATACCAGGGAATTTCAGCCGATTCAACCAACAGATTCAGGGAAGAGATAACCTATGAAGGCGGAGCAGGGAATTTCAGGCAGTTTGCATTTATTTACAGCGGGTATATGAATTTACCCGGAATGCCCTGGCCCTACCCGCTTAAATCGACAGTTGCCGATCCCGGTATACATCCATCAGCCATGAGCTTCCATCAACCTCGCAAACCAGCCGGAAACAAGTAAGGGGATTGACAGTCTGTCTATTGACCTACCTTATTCATTAACTCAAATCGAATTATTATGATTTTTTTTTCTCCCCTCCGCTGCATCCTGATCATCATGATGGTCATGCCGGGGCTCATGATGATCTCCTGCAAGAAAAAATCCAGTGAATCCTCCGGGTCCACCCCCTCAGAGCGTATTATTGAATGGGCCTATTATGCGAATGACACAATCAATTCTAAAACTGTTTTCCAGTATTCAGGAAATCAACTTTCTTCAGCGATAGATTACCATTCCTCACACTTGGTAAAAACTGCTAAAACAACCTTTCAATATAGTGGCAACCAGTTGATCTCCGTAACCCGCTACGATACGGCCAACGGGATATGGTATAAAAGCAGTTTTACTGAAGTTACCTCTTTTTCAGGCACCAATCCTGTTGAAATCCTTACCCATTCGTTTGATCAGGCAGGGAACGAATATACTGCCTATAAATGGATCTATACCTTTGGTACGGCAGGTTTGACTTCAGCCACCTGGTATAATTTTTCATTGGGTAGCTGGACAGAATCTGAGAAAGCCCTTTGCACCTATGACAGCAATAAAAGAATTATCGCTACGGATATAACGTATAACAACGGGAATGAAAAATATTGGATTACCTATCTGTACCAGGGAAACCAGATAACCACAGAACTTGATTCCACAAAATATTCGGGGAGCCTGGATATCTGGAAATACGCCATGGAATATACCGGTGGCCGGTTAACCTCCAGCAAAGGTTACGACTGGAACAACAACACCTGGGTACAATATAACATTGAAAATTACACCTATAATAGCCTTGGCAATATATTAATTTACCAGGACCAGGAGTTAAATTCACAGCATAAATACCGGGAGGAATTCAAGTATGAAGCGGGAAGCGGAAACTACAGGCAGTACGAGGCGATCACAGGGAATTACTCGCCCCTGGTAACCGGATGGCCATGGCCTGCGCCGGTGAAATCCACTGATGGCGGCAGGTCAACAGTTAAGGGCGATCCCCTCCCCTTTCCGGTGAAGGCACTCCCCGGGCACGGTCATTAACCTTTCGGGCCGGAACGATGATATAGATGAACCTTGACCGACAAATCCAGGCTGATTGGGGGCCCTGGGGAAATCCCTGCTGTTACAGGGAACTGGTATAGCAACGCCGCCGGATGTTCACCCGGGCATCATAATTTTTCCATATGGAGACCGCACGGAAGTTCTCTTCCAGCTGAGGATGGGTGCGGGCGGTTTTCATCCCGGCTGCGATATAGGCCTTGTTCAGTTCGTGGTAAACGAGGGCCAGCACGCCTTTCCCCTGGTAATCGGGCCTGACGCCGATCAGGTACATGTGGATGGCATCGTTAAAGTACATGGCCTTTAACAGGTGAAGAAACCCAAACGGGAACAACCTTCCGTGGGTCTTCTGCATCGCCTTGTCCATACTGGGCATGGTGATCCCGAAACCGGCGATCTCATCCTGCTCGTCAACGATCAGGGAAACGAATTCGGGCCTGATGAATCCGAAGTACTGCTTGGTATAACAATCCATCTGCTTCCGGGTCAGCGGGGTGAATCCGTAAAGATCATGAAACGCCTCATTATACATGATGAACATTTTCGAGGCATAGGGACGAATTTCACTGGCCTTCCTTGGTTTCAGCAAGCGCAGCTTGTATTTTTCCAGTACGATCCTGGTCATGCGCTCTACCTTGGCAGGGATCTCGTCAGGGATGTTGATCTCAAACTGCACCCAGTCGGTAGCCTTTTCAAAGCCCAGCCGCTGAATGTGATCATTGTAATAGGAATGGTTATAGATGGCTGAAAGGCTTGACAGCTGGTCAAACCCCTCGGTCAGCATCCCCTCCGGGTCCATATCGGTAAACCCCAGCGGCCCGTGAATCCCCGTCATCCCCTTCGACCGTCCCCATTCCTTAACTGTATTGATCAAAAGCTCTGATACTTCAGGATCATCGATAAAATCAATCCAGCCGAATCTCACCAGCTTTTCTTTCCAGCGTTCATATTCCTTGTGGTTGATTATGCCGGCTACGCGCCCGACCGGTTTGCCATCACGGAGGGCAATCCAGTACTCAGCCTCGCAATATTCAAAAGCAGGGTTTTTATCCTTGCGGAGCGTGTTTAATTCATCAAAGATCAGGGGGGGGACCCAATACGCATTTCCCTTATAGAGTTGAAACGGAAAATCGATAAACCGCTTCAGCTCTTTTATCGTGGAGACCTTCAGGAGAGTAATTTCGCTCATATGTAAGGCAGTGCAGCCTGAGAATGTTATCAGGGAACCATAACCATCAGCAAAAATATGAAAATATCATCCAGTAACGCCCGTTTACTGCAGAATCTGTGCAATGAACCATCTTCAATTTTTCAAAATAATTCGACAGGATGAAAAAAATGATCTACTTTCTTTTGCCCGTCTTATGGTTCAATGCAATCAACTGATATTGTTCGGGTATACTATAGCCATCCCTCCTTGCGATACCAGGCGATGGATTCCTTCACCCCTTTCTCAAGATCGTATTCGGCCTTAAACCCGAAATCCCGCTCAAGCGGCTCCACCTCGCAGCGCCAGTTGGTACTGCTCAGTACATTGTATTTGTCACTGTTCAGCGTTGGGGTTCCTCCCCACATGCCTGCAAGGGTTTCACCGCCGACAGCGATGGCCTTCACCAGTGCAAGCGGAACGGTAAACCGAATGGTTTTCCTGCCCAGCGCCTGCCTGGTTATGGCGGCAAATTCTTCAGCGGTATATTCCTTCCCGTCGGCGACAAAGTAGGCTTTCCGCAGATGCGACGAAGGCAGTGCCAGGAAGATTAACCTTACCAGGTCGCGCACATAGATAAAGGTGAGGATTTGTTTTTTAAAGCCGATATAGGGCTCCAAACCGCGGTTGATCGTTTTGAAAAAGACAAAATAATCCTTCTCCTTTGGCCCGTAAACACCGGTTGGCCTGACGATCAGCCAGGGAAAATCTGTCAGGGTGGCGATGTATCGTTCGGCTGCCAGTTTGCTTTTCCCGTAAAGCTCTACAGGCCTTGGCTCATCCGCCAGCCTGACCGGCTCGCCCGTTATTGGGTTTCCCGGCCCAAAGGCGGCAAGGCTGCTGATGAAGATAAATTTTTCAGGGACCATCCCTGTTTGCTGCAAGGCTACAAGGAAGTGGATGGTATTCTGGCAGTTTACACGGTGAAAATCCTCCTTTTGCCTGGCCTTTGTCAAACCGGCGTTATGGATGATATATTGAAAGCGGATGTTTTGTTCAAGGCACTCCTGCAGCGTCTCCTTTACCTTGTCAGTACTGGAAAAATCAAATTCGAGGAAACGTATGCGGGGATCCCGGAGATATTGGCGTGAACTTGACCGGCGTATCCCGGCAAACACGGTGAAGCCCTTTTTAAGTCCCTCCTCTACCAGGAAACTGCCGATAAATCCGCTGGCGCCTGTGATCAGAATATTTGTCATGGCTGCATCTTTCACCCTTCCCGGTCTTTCTGCCAAAAGGCGGAAGCCGGAGCGGGCAGATTAAAAATGTTTGATCCAGCAGCGGCGTGTCAGGTGTTGACGGCCATTGAAGTTTTTCCAGATGGTGAGCGCTTTGGCATTGTCTTCAAGCTGGGGGCTGGTAATAGCCTTTTTGATCCCATAGTTGATGTAGGCCCGGTGCATCTCATTATAATATAATGAATTAACACCCTTTCCATGGTAATCGGGACGAACCCCATTGAGGTACATATCGATTACATTATTCTTTTTGATGGCCCTCAGGATATAAATGAAGCCAAACGGGAACAACTTCCCGTTGCATTTTTGCAGTGCTTTTGTCAGGGAGGGCATGGAGACGCCGAATCCAACCAGTTCATCCTGTTCATTCACCACGAAAGAGACGAATTCAGGCCGGATGAACCCGAAATAGGATTTCACATACATATCCATCTGTTTCTGCGACAGCTCCGTATAACCGTACAGGTCTTTGAAGGCGGCATTCAGCGTGCGGAACATCTTGGGGGCATAGGGCAGCAACTCCTTGGCCGTACGTGCCTTTACGATGCGCAGTTTATATTTCTCCTGCACCAGCAAGGATAACCTTTCAACCTTATCGGGGATGGAGGGGGGGATTTCAAACTCATACTGTACCCAGTCGGCCGCCTTTCCAAATCCCAGCTTTTCCATATGCTGAACGTAATAGGGATAGTTGTAGATGGAGGTCAGGGTTGACTGTTCCTCGAATCCCTTGATCAGCATCCCTTCGTAATCCATATCGGAAAAGCCAAGCGGGCCATGGATCCCGGTCATACCTTTCGACCGGCCCCACTCCTCGACGGTTTCGGTCAGGATACGGGAGACTTCATCGTCGTCGATAAATTCGATCCATCCAAAGCGCACCAGTTTTTCATTCCACCGTTCATTGGCCTTATGGTTGATGATCCCTGCCACTCGGCCAACGATTTCCCCGCCACGGTAAGCGATCCAGTACTCTGCATCACAAAAGTCAAAAGCAGGGTTTTTCTCCCTGCTTAGCGTATTAACCTCGTCCATCCTTACGGGCGGACACCAGAACTGGTTGCCTTTATAATGCTGGTATTGGAATTTGATGAATCTTTTCAGATCCTTTTTGCTGCATACTTTAACGACTTCGATCGTATCGGATTTTGCCATCAGCGTTATTTTGAAAGGATGTGGAGCTTCTTCCCCAGTTTTTCAAATTTCTCAAGGGCCATATCAACCTGGTCGCGGGTGTGGGTAGCCATGAGTGAAAAACGGATCAGCGTATTGTCTTTACTGACCGCGGGAGAAACCACGGGGTTCACAAAAATGCCCTCATCCAGTAACATCCGGGTGATCGTGAGTGTTTTCAGGTTATCGCGGATATACAGGGGGATAATTGGCGTGACAGTACTACCGATATCAAATCCAAGTCTCCTGAAATTATCGATGGCGTAATGGGTTACATCCCAAAGGTGTTCGATCCGTTCCGGTTCGCTTTTTATGATCTCCAGCGCTGCAAGTACGGCGGCCGCCGAGGCGGGTGTGGCGGAAGCGCTGAAAATCAGGGTACGGGAATGGTGCTTGATATAATTGATCGTTTCAAAATCGCTGGCGATGAACCCTCCCAGGGCGGCAAGTGATTTTGAAAAGGTGCCCATAATGAGGTCGACTTTGTCGGTAAGGCCGAAATGGCTGGCAGTACCGGCGCCTGATTTCCCTAAAACCCCTATGGAATGGGCATCGTCGACCATGACGGTAGCTTCATACTTTTCGGCCAGCCTGACAATCTCAGGGACATTGGCGATATCGCCGTCCATGCTGAACACGCCGTCAACCACGATCAGTTTGATCCTGCTGGGTTCGCACCGTTTCAGGATCGATTCGAGCGAATGCATGTCATTGTGACGGAATTTCAGCACTTTGGCAAATGAAAGGCGGGTAGCTTCGATAATGGAAGCATGGTCGAGTTCATCTATAAGGATATAATCGTTGCGGCCGGTAACCGTAGGGATAACGCCCAGGTTTACCTGGAAGCCTGTACTATAGACCAGTGCAGCCTGTTTCCCCACAAATTCGGCCAGTTTGGTTTCCAGTTCGATATGGATATCCAGCGTACCGTTGAGAAAGCGCGAGCCGGCACAACCTGTACCATATTTTTCAGTTGCCTTGATCGCAGCTTCTTTGATTTTCGGATGATTCGTCAATCCAAGGTAGCTGTTTGAACCGAACATCAGCACCTTTTTCCCATTCATGGTCACCACGGTATCCTGATCCGATTCAATCATCCTGAAAAATGGGTAGATCCCCATTTTTTCCACTTTCTGCGGTTCGGTGTAATGGGCTAATTTTCGCTGTAAAATCCTCATTTTTGTTTGTTTCTGTAAAATAAAAGCGTGCAAAGGTAGTAATTAATTACATATGGTCACGTGCAAAATCTCGGCCTGCCTTTAGCGCAGCTAAATTCATCTCGATAATTTTGTCTCCTTTTTTCCTGAAGGTGAACATGATGGCCTCTTCGATTTTCTCATAGGCCATCCCCAGGAATGGAGAGGCAGCCCCCAGTATCACAATATTGGCGGCCTTGGTGGAGCCTGCTTCCTTGGCAGTGGCATCGGCGTCGAGGGCAATGTGATGCGGCACCCTGGCGATTTCTGCCATGATTTTGTCAGGATCAGGATAATTTGGGATGTTGTTGAAGGGCCTGGTGTTGGTAATGACCCATCCTTCGCCCGAAAGGTAGGGCAGGTAGCGGAGTGATTCGAGGGGTTCGATGGAAATGATCATATCGGCCTGGCCGAAGGGGATCAGATCGGAAGCGATCTCCTCGTGGGAGATCCTCAGGTTCGACATCACATCGCCTCCCCGCTGGCTCATCCCGTGAACTTCAGATTGTTTGAGAAACATGCCTTGCTCGAGTGCTGCATAGCCGATGATGGAAGCGATGGAGATGATTCCCTGACCGCCAACGCCTGCTAGAATAATATCTTTCTTCATCAGGTAGTAATTTACTTATTCTTTAATTTTTCCCTTATCCTCTTGTCGATGGCCACGATGCATTCACGCCGGGGAATGATCACCGAAACTCCCATATAGGCAAGTTCCTCTTTCATGATGGCGACATTCTCGTCATGGTATTTTTTCAGTGGTTTCAAAATCCGGATATGAGACTCTTCCACACCCAGCCCTTTACAGATATCTTCGATCTTCCCGAAGGCCTGTGAATCCTGACCTCCTGTCATGGCGGTAGTACCATTATCCAGGATCATCACGGTGATGGGCGATTTATCATTGACGGCATCCAGCAGGCCGGTCATCCCGGAATGGGTAAAGGTTGAATCCCCGATCACGGCAACGGAAGGAATCAGGCCGGCATCGGCAGCGCCTTTGGCCATCGTGATGGAGGCACCCATATCAACACATGAATTGATAGCCTCGTAGGGTTTCAGGGCTCCCAGCGTGTAGCAACCGATATCGGAAAAAACCCTGCCGTTCGACAGGTTGTGAAGCGTTTCGCTTAGTGCATAATAGGAGTCGATATGCGGACAGCCGCTGCAGAGGGAGGGGGGGCGGCCCACCACCAGGTCGGGCACCGGCAATCCAAAGGTGTCAGGTTTTCCCAGGGCAACCGCCAGGAGGTTCGGGTTCAGCTCCCCGTCGCGGGGCAGGGTTCCGTCGAGACGACCCCTGATCTTTATGCCGCGGCCAAGATAACCCTTGAGCAGTTCCTCGATGATAGGATAACCCTCCTCGATAACCAGGATTTCATCACATTCATCTGCCATCTTTTCAACCATGTTCCGCGGTAAAGGATACTGCCCGATTTTCAGGACAGGAAAGGGTACCCTGCGGTCGGGAAAATTTTCCATCAGGTAGTTGTAGGCAATCCCGCACACGATGATCCCCATCGACTTGTCAGTACCGTCAAAATAGAGATTAAACGGCGATTTCTCCGACTCCGTGACAAAGGCCGAATGGTCCTTCAGCAGGTTTTTGTATCTTTTTTTTGCAAGGTTTGGCAACAAAACAAACTGCCTGAGATCGGAAGGCATTTTCAGTTCATTTTGTTTCCTAACCTCCGGATTTCTTTCCACCCCTGATCTTGAATGTGCCAGCCGGGTGGTAATACGCATCAGGATGGGGATCTTGTATTTTTCCGAAAAATCGAAGCCATATCCGACCATATCATAGGCCTCCTGCTGATGGCTGGGCTCGAGGATCGGAACAAGGGCAAACTTTCCAAAAAACCGGGAATCCTGCTCGTTTTGAGATGAATGCATGGAGGGATCATCGGCTGAAACGACCACAATACCTCCATTGGCGCCGGTTATCGCGGAGTTGATAAAGGGATCGGCCGCCACGTTCAGGCCAACATGTTTCATGCATACCATGGTACGCTTCCCGGCATAGGACATGCCGAGTGCCGATTCCATGGCTGTTTTCTCATTGGTTGACCAACTGGAATGTATATGGTTGTCGTGGGCAAATTTAGAATTCTGGACAAATTCAGTGATTTCAGTGGAGGGAGTTCCCGGATAGGCGTAAATTCCAGAGATGCCGGCATCCAAAGCACCCTGTGCAATTGCTTCGTCCCCCAATAACAATAACTTCTGCATAGCTAGGTTTCAAATGTAGTTGAATTTGGACAAAAATAAGAATATTTTCCTAATCTGCATAAAGATAGGAGATGTGGATTTTACTTTTTTTAATCGATGAATATGACTAATTTTGTTGGTTGAAATCAAATCTATCTATCTTCCCCATGAAGTTATACAAAGTATTTCCGGTATATTTTCTACTTGTCCTCCTCTTTGCAACCTGTCACCAGGGCGGTTTTGCCCAGAATGGCTCCATCCGCGGTTTTGTTTATGAACAGGAAACCGGCGAGCCGGTCCTGTTCACCAACGTTTACCTGTACAAAACATCCATCGGCGCCCCGACCGATGCCAACGGTTATTTCGCGATCACCAAAATCCCGCCCGGCCAGTATTTCCTGATGGTAACCTATGTAGGTTTTGACACCCTTAAAATGCCAGTGACGATCAAGGCGAACGAACTTCTCTCCAAAAAACTCTATCTTACCAAGTCGACCGTGCAGCTTGATGAGATCAACATTTCTGCCGCCAGGCAGGACAAGGTAAGGGAGACACAGACCAGCATCATCAAAATCACGCCGAAGGAGATCCAGTCTATCCCGACCATCGGCGGTCAGCCCGACCTTGCACAATACCTGCAGATCCTGCCCGGCGTCATCTTCTCGGGTGACCAGGGCGGACAATTGTATATCCGCGGCGGCCCTCCCATTCAGAATAAGGTGCTCTACGACGGGATGATCATCTACAACCCGTTTCACTCCATCGGCCTCTTTTCCGTATTCGATGTGGATATTCTCAAAAACGTGGATGTCTATACCGGTGGTTTCGGCGCCGAATACGGCGGACGGCTTTCATCGGTGATGGATGTAAGCACCCGCGATGGAAATAAAAACAGGCTTGCCGGCAAATTTGATGTAAGCACCTTCGGCGCCAAGGGGTTGCTTGAAGGGCCAATCCACAAGCCAAAAAACGAGGATGACGCAAGCGCCACCTTCCTGCTCTCGGTAAAGAACTCCTATCTCGAGCAATCCAGCAAGATCTTTTACGACTATATCGACAAAAACGGACTTCCCTACAATTATCTTGACATTTACGGCAAAATCGCCATCAACGCACCTAACGGCAGCAAGGTTAACCTTTTCGGATTCGACTTTACCGACAAGGTTCACTATTCCATTCTGAATAACTACAACTGGCAGTCCTTCGGCGGCGGGGTCAACTTCCTGGCCATCCCTGCCAAGAGTTCGGTCCTGATCGAGGGTAACTTCGCCTACTCCTATTATAAGGTGATGATGGATGCCCAGGGACAGTCGCCCAGGTCCAGCTCGATTGCCGGTTTCAACGGGGGGTTGAACTTCACCTATTTCTTCGGGAGAGATGCGCTTAAATACGGGCTTGAACTGTCGGGATACAAAACAACCCTTGAATTCACCAACAGCGTTAACCGCCAGATCGGGGGAGACCCGCAGAATTCAACTGAAGCCTGCGTTTTTGTAAAATACAAATGGATGCCTGGGAAGTTTATCATTGAGCCGGGACTTCGCCTGCAGTATTATGGTTCGCTTTCAGCAGCATCGCTTGAACCAAGACTTGCGGTGAAGTATAACCTGGCCAAGAACTTCCGCCTTAAACTGGCTGGCGGCATGTATTCACAAAACCTGCTCAGCACCACCTACGACAAGGACGTGGTCAACCTGTTTTACGGGTTTATCACCAGCCCGACCAGCCTGCCTACCACATTTAAGGGCAAAACCGTTACTACACGCTACCAGCGCTGTACGCAGGGGGTCTTCGGTTTCGAATGGGACATCCTCCAGAACCTGTCGGTCAATGTGGAGGGTTATTATAAATATTATCCACAGCTTTATAGCCTGAACAGGAACAAATTATATGATGACACGCCTGCCAATGCAAATGTTCCCGACTATTACAAGAAGGACTTTGTATTTGAGACCGGCGATGCGGAGGGGGTGGATTTCTCTGTAAAATATGACTGGAAGAAAGTTCATTTCTGGGTCACCTATTCTTACGGATTTATCCATCGCAGCGATGGTGTTACCGACTATGTCCCGCCTTACGACCGCCGGCACAACCTGAATGTGGTTTCCACCTTTAACTGGGGTAAGAAACAGGGATGGGAACTCGATGTGAGATATAACTTCGGATCAGGATTCCCGTTTACGCAGACCCAGGGTTTCTACGAACAGATCTCCTTTGAAAACATGGGCACCAACATTACCACTGCCAACGGGAAGCTGGGAATCCTCTATTCCGATTACGATAAAGGCAGGCTGCCCTATTACAGTCGTCTTGACTTCAACCTGAAAAAGATCTTCTTCCTTGGCAAAACAACCAAATTAGAAATCAATGCCAGTGTTACCAATGCCCTGAACCAGCAGAACATTTTCTATTTCGACAGAGTATCCTATACCCGTGTTGATCAGATGCCTCTGATGCCAAGTCTGGGTCTGAGCTTTAGTTTCTAATCAACCGCAACCATGTATTCTTTTTCATTGCTCTCCGGGATATCATTTGACACAATTCAGGACGATATCCGATTAATCCTTGACAAAAGGCCACCTGCCGCGGAGTCCGTGGCAGCGTTGAAACAGCTATTTTCCTTCATGGATTTCACCTCCCTGGAGGGGTCGGATACCCATGCTAAAATAAAGGCCCTGTGTGAAAAGGCCATCTCATTCGGCGAAAAGGGGCTTCCCTACCCTGCGGCCGTTTGTATCTATCCTCCCTTCATCGGCACTGCCAAAAATGCGTTAAAAGGCACGCCAATCAAGGTTGCGACCACGGCAGCCGCCTTCCCACACGGCCAGATGCCTCTTTCGGTCAAACTTGCCGAGATCCGTTATGCAGTAAGTGAAGGAGCTGATGAAATCGATGTTGTCATCTCACGGGGTACCTTCCTTGAAAGGGAATACAACCAGCTTTATCGTGAAATCGATGCCATGCGCGATGTGACCAAACACCACCTGCTGAAGGTGATCCTTGAAACAGGCGAACTGCTTACCCCTGAGAATATTGCCAGGGCAAGTGAAATCGCCATCGAGGCCGGCGCCGATTTCATCAAGACCAGTACCGGGAAAATCACTCCGGCTGCCACGGAGGAGTCCGTTTTCGTGATGCTGAAGGTCATCGGGGAATACTACCGTAACACCGGGAAAAAAATCGGGATCAAACCTGCCGGGGGGATATCCGACCCCGGGAAAGCGCTTGGATATCATTGCCTGGTGAAAGAGATTCTCGGAGATGGCTGGCTGACCCCCGAACTCTTCCGCATTGGCGCCAGCCGCCTTGCCGACCGGATCGTTGAAATTATGATATAATTAGGATACCTGACTCTTAAAAAACATTACCCATGAGACAAAGTAAAGTAATCCTCTTCCTGTTTTTTGCCGCGGTTACATCGTTTTTAACCGGGTGTGCCAAGGATTCCTCGACAACCACAACGACCTCCACTGGCAGGGATGCCTTCCTGGGAAGCTGGAGTGTCACCGAATTCCATACTAAATTAACCTATGACGCCATCATCTCCGCCGATCCCAACTCGACCAACGGGGTGCTGATCTCCGGTTTCGCGGGTACGGTTAAAACCGGGCCTGCAGCGGGGGCAGTGGTTTCGGGCACAAAAATCACCCTCGATGCCAACCAGGTCATCGACGGGCTGAAGTATAACGGGAGCGGCACCTTGTCGGGAAAAACGATAGCCTGGAATTATACCATCGATGATGGCGCCAACGTGATCACTGCGGTGGCAACCTATACAAAAAAGTAACTACCGGCCGGGAGGAAAATTTTTCTCCTTCGTTTCAATATCCCGGATCACCTTGTCATACATCTTCGACATCTTTGCAGGATTTTGCCTGTAATATTTCAGGTTTGCGTCATACCGCTGCCGGCTGATGTGATATTTTCCAAAAACCCCCTGGTAATAAAAGTCGCCATTAGCCTTGATATCCTTACCCGGACTCTGGTCAAGCAACATGGCAGCTTCAACCACGTGTACATCTCCAAGGATCAGCACCATTTTTTCCGGTGAAATCAATGAATCAGACACCATTTCAATTTCGGTGGAGGGTATGTTTTTCTTTTCACCACACGAAACCAGCAGGCAGAAAAGCGCTGTCAGGAAACAAAGTCTTGTGACAAGGGTCATTTCTTTCGCTGCTGATATTCTGTATTTAAGGCGCCTAAAACCGTCTGGGTGATATCCATGGTGTCGTTGGCAATCAGGATCTCCCCTCCCGTTTTATATCCAAGGATATAATCAAATTTATACTGCTTGTTGAAGCGCCGCAGGAAGGTGGTGACACTGTCAACCAGCCTCAGGTTCATACTCATCTCCTGGTCGGCAACCCGCTGGGTGTATTGCTGTTTTTTCTGGTCGAGGAGCGAACTGCGTTTCATCAGCTGTTCATAGATCCCCTTGGCCTTATCCTCGGGAATCGCATTGGCTGAAACCTGGCGCTGAAACTCGGCTCCCTCCTTTTCAAGGGCCGACTGCTCAGCCAGAACTTCCGCCTGCAGTTTTTTCCCGGTACCTTCGAGGTCTTTACGCAGGATGTTCACCAATTCGTAATGGGCATTCAAACTGTCGAGGTTGACATAGACCACCGAGGTTGCCTTTCCCGACGGCTTTGAAATATTCAGCGGTATGGACGACTCCTGGTGCTTGCGGCTGCTGAAAAATAATACATATAAAACCGCCAGCCCCACCAGCAGCACCAGTCCAAGCAGCGTGTTGAAGTTGAAGGTAAAAAAAGGCGGTTTTGTTTCAACTGCTTTTACGGTTGTCTCCCCGGCAGGGTAATAATTTTCCCTCTCCTCATTCAGCTGAGGAATTTCGTTATTCTCTTCTTGCATGGTTGTTTGTTTAATTTCCTAATTCTGACATGAATTTAATACGCATGAGTCTGATCTCTTCCTCGGTGAACTCATCTTCCCCCAAATCTTTCAGTGCATCATCAATTGAATCGGATTCAGCTTTGCGGAAATATTCAAAGATCTCTTCCTGGTGATATGGATCGACAAATTCGTCGATGTAATAGTTGATATCAATTTTGGTTCCGGAACCGACAATGCTCTCAATCTCGGTGATCAGCTCCTCGAAACTCAGGTTTTTGGCCAGGGCGATATCTTCCAGGGCAACCTTGCGGTCGATGCTCTGGATGATAAAGACCTTGATCCCCGATTTATTGACCACTGATTTGACAACCATGTCCATCGGACGGATAATCTCATTTTCCTCCACATATTCTTTAATCAGGTCGAGGAAGGGTTTTCCATATTTCACCGCTTTTCCCGAGCCAACGCCGGTGATCTGGCGAAGTTCATCAACCGTGACAGGATACTGGATCGCCATATCTTCGAGCGAAGGATCCTGGAAAATAACGAAGGGAGGGAGTTTTTCCTTCCGGGCGATCTCCTTGCGAAGGTCTTTGAGCAGGGCAAATAATGTTTTGTCGGCGGTGCTGCTTTTTGATCCAAGGGCTTCAAAGAGTTCCTCTTCTTCAGGATTTTCAAAATCATGATCATCCACAAGCATCACCGAATGGGGGCTTTTCAGGAACTGGGTTCCCTCGGGGCTGATCTTCAGCAGGCCGTAATTTTCGATATCCTTGGTAAGCAGGCGTTCGATCAGGGTCTGGCGGATCACGGCATTCCAGAATTTTTCGTCGTGTTCGGCCCCCTTGCCAAATACGTCGAGTTTATTGTGCTTGTAGGATTTTATCGTCGCCGCACTTTTCCCCAGGATAATGTTGATGATGTGCTTGTTCTTGAATTGCTGTTTGACGGCAATTACGGTTTCCAGCACCAGCCTGACATATTGTTTTCCTTCAAATTTCTTTTTGGGATGCATGCAGTTGTCGCAGTTCTGACAATTATCTTCGGTATAGATCTCTCCGAAATAGTGCAGCAACTGTTTGCGGCGGCATACGGAAGATTCACTGTAGGAAACAGTTTCCATCAGCAGCTGCTTGGCAATCTCCTGTTCGGCCACCGCCTTTCCCTTCAGGAATTTTTCGAGTTTCTGAATGTCATCATAACTGTAGAATGCAATGCAGTTGCCCTCGCCATCATCGCGGCCGCTCCTTCCGGTCTCCTGGTAATAACCCTCCAGGCTTTTTGGCATATCGTAATGGATCACAAACCTGACATCGGGTTTATCGATCCCCATCCCAAAGGCAATGGTCGCAACGATCACATCCACCTCTTCCATCAGGAACTTATCCTGGTTCTGCCGGCGGGTTGACGCATCCAGGCCTGCGTGATAAGGCAATGCCTTAATCCCGTTGACCACGAAACTCTCGGCCATCTCCTCCACCTTTTTCCGGCTCAGGCAGTAAACGATACCCGATTTGCCGGCATGTCCCTTGATAAATTTGATGATATCCTTGGTGACATTCTTCGTTTTTGCCCGCACTTCATAATAGAGGTTGGGCCTGTTGAAGGATGAGAGGAACACCGAAGCGTCCATCATATTCAGGTTCTTCTGGATATCCTGTTGCACCTTGGGGGTGGCTGTTGCGGTGAGTGCGATGACAGGCACCTTCTGCCCGATGGCATCGATGATGGGTCGCAACCTCCGGTATTCAGGCCTGAAGTCGTGACCCCATTCTGATATACAATGCGCCTCGTCGATGGCATAAAATGAAATCTGGATATTCTGGAGGAACTCTATGTTTTCCTCCTTGGTGATGGTCTCAGGAGCCACATAAAGCAACTTGGTCTTCCCGTCCGTTATATCCTGTTTTACCTGTGTGATCTCCTGCTTGGTAAGTGAAGAATTCATGAAATGGGCCACATTGTTCTCTGTTCCGAAGCTCCGGATCGAGTCAACCTGGTTTTTCATAAGGGCAATCAGCGGGGAAACAATGATGGCCGTTCCGGGCTTCATCAGGGCAGGCAGCTGATAGCACAGCGATTTTCCTCCACCGGTGGGCATGATGACAAAGGTATCATTATTGGCCAGGACACTACGAATTATGGCCTCCTGATTACCTTTAAAACTATCATAACCAAACACTTTCTTCAATACTTCAAATAGCTGATGCTCGTCCTTGTTGGCCGCCATTTTTTAACTTTGATTTATTTTAGTACTTTTGTTCAGGGTAAGTCAATTAATCCAAACTCCCGTCGTCTATATACAAATGTAAGTATAAACGTCTGGAATAAACAAATATTTGAAAAAAAAATTGTGCATTGAAAAAAATGAAAGACCTGAAAACGATCGCAATCACCACAATTAAGGAGGAAGCTGCCGCCATAGCAAATTTAATAAATTTTATAGACACTGACTTTTTAAATTGCCTTGATCTGATTCTTGAGTCGAGAGGCAGGGTCGTTGTGACCGGCATCGGGAAAAGCGCCATTATCGGCCAGAAAATTGTTGCAACCCTTAATTCTACCGGCACACCTGCCACTTTCCTTCATGCGGCCGATGCCATCCATGGCGACCTGGGCACGATCCAGAAGGAAGATATCGTCCTCTGTCTTTCAAAAAGCGGTGAAACCCCCGAGATAAAAATACTGGTCCCCCTGCTCAAGGAGTATGGCAGCTCGCTGGTTGCCATCGTAGGGAACCGGGAATCCTACCTGGCCAGACAAGCCGACCTGATCATCGACACCACCGTGTCAAAGGAGGCCTGCCCGAACAACCTGGCTCCCACTTCCAGCACTACGGCTCAGCTTGTGATGGGTGATGCCCTTGCGGTTTGCCTGCTGGAGGCCCGTGGGTTCACCTCCAGGGATTTTGCCCGCCTTCATCCCGGCGGAGCCATCGGGAAACAGCTTTACCTGAAGGTCAGTGATATTTATCCCAACAACGAGGCTCCCGGGGTTCAGTTTGATGATGACATAAAAAAAATCATCTACGAAATTTCTTCCAAACGTTTGGGAGCAACCGCAGTGCTTAAGGGCAACACCCTGCTGGGAATCATCACCGACGGCGATCTCCGCAGGATGCTTGAAAACAATTCGGACATCAGCAAAGTCACCGCCGACGGCATTATGACGAAAAACCCCCGGACCATCTCTCCCGACACCCTGCTGGTGAATGCCTTAAGCCTGATGCGTCAGAACAACATTACCCAGCTGCTGGTGGTCGATAACAACCTTTACAAAGGAGTGATCCACCTGCATGATATCCTTCGCGAAGGAATCCTTTGACCATAATTCCAGCGGTTTCAGGAACGGTACAGGAAACTGAAACCACCCTTATGCAAAGGAGACCTGCGTTCCGGATTACCTGGTCAGGAAAGAATGCGTCACAGAATCAGGCACTTCAGCAGTTATTTTGGAAACCATTTGATATTCAGCAACAGCAAGCCAATGAATGTCGCCTGACTCCATATTAAAAAAAGAAAAAAACAGATGGAAATTTTTACCGGAATTAAACGTTTACTGAACACCCGGAACCTATCCGGATTTCCGTTACAAATTTATGGGACAAACAATTGATATTTAAAACCGGATCAACCCTTGAATTAACTGAAACCCGGATGAGGCTATTTGTGATCCTTTCTTTGATAATGCTGATTCTCCCTTTCCAGGGTTTCTCCCAGGTCACTAAGATCATGGGTACCGTGCAGGACGGGTTGTCGAAAGAGGCCATTCCCTTCGCCAATGTCATCATTCCCGGAACCACCATCGGCACCCTGACCGATTTTAACGGGAACTATTCGCTGGAGATCAAACAAAACCTGGATTCCATAAAGGCCTTCCTGATAGGTTATAACAAGAGTACCAAAAAAGTCCTGCCCCACCAGTTTCAAACCATCAACTTCGAGTTGGTGCCGCAAAATCTCAACCTTCCGGAGGTAACGATCACCTACCAGGGAAATCCTGCCGAGGTGATCATGAAAAAGGTGTTCGGGAACAAGGATAAAAATTCCATCCAGGCCTTTCAGACGTATCAATATGAAGCTTATACAAAAATAGAGCTGGACGCAAACAATATCAGCGACCGGTTCAAGAACAGGAAGATATTCAGTCACTTTGCCTTTGTCTGGAACTATATCGACACCTCTACCATGAACGGCAAATCCTACCTGCCGGTCTTTATTACCGAAACCATGTCGGATGTCTATTTCCGGAAATCTCCCCGAACCCGCAAGGAGATCATCACCGCCTCCTCCATTTCAGGTCTCAACAACGCCAGTGTGTCACAATTCCTGGGGAATTTGTCGGAACAGGTTGATATCTATAAAAACTTCATCCCGCTGTTTGAAAAGAATTTCGTCAGCCCGGTTGCCGATTTTTCCATCGATTATTACAAATTTTACCTGGTCGACAGCGCCTTTATCGGGAACAAGTATTGCTACCATATCATGTTCAAGCCGCGCCGCAAACAGGAGCTGACCTTTACGGGAGACCTGTGGGTCAACGATTCTTCCTTTGCCGTTAAAAAATTCAAAATGCGCATCGCCAGTGATGCCAACGTAAATTTCATCAACGACCTGGAGGTTGAACAGGAGTTTGAATGGACCGGCAACCTGTTTTGGATGTTGACAAAAGACAGGCTGGATGGGGATTTCAATGTGCTGGACGATGCAAAGAAAACCATTGGATTTTACGGACACCGCAACACAACCTACCGGAATTTCCAGTTCGACGTTCCCGAGGACAAACGGTTTTTTCGTTCCCCGACCGATGTGTTTATCGACCCCGAAGCCAGTGCAAAGCCAAAGGAGTACTGGAACGAGGCACGCCCTGAAAAGCTGAGTGAGAAAGAGAAGGGGATTTACCAGATGGTTGATTCTGTGAAATCGATCCCCATTTTTAAAACCTATACCGATATCATTTACGGTGTATTTGCAGGATATCTGAAATGGGGAAAATTCCAGTTCGGTCCCTATTTCAAGGTTCTCAGCTACAATGGTATTGAAGGGGCCCGCCTGAGGCTTGGCGTGAGAACCTCCAATTCATTCAGCAAGAAGATCCAGCTGGAGGCCTATGGGGCCTATGGCACCTGGGACCACAAGGTAAAATACGGGTTTGATGTGCTTTACATGTTCAGCAAAAATCCGCGACGCGACCTTGCTGCCGGTTTTAAGGATGATGTTGAGCAACTGGGGGCAAATCCGTCTGCATTTTCAACCGATAACCTGCTCTCTTCGGTGTTTTACCGCGGACCCAACAACAAACTGACAAGGGTGCGCGATTACCGGGTTGCCTATGAACATGAATGGTACACAGGGTTAATCAACACGCTTCGCCTGGTACACCGCGAAGTTTTCCCCCTTGGCTCAACCGAATTCAGGATCTTTCCCAACCAGGGCGATGTGCCGGTGGCAATGAATTCAATTTACACTTCTGAAATTCAGCTGGATATGAGGTTTTCCTTCCGGGAACGCTTCATCTCTGCCGAATTTTACCGTGTTACCATCAGCTCCGTCTATCCGATCATCCAGCTGCACTACTCCTATGGCATTCCCGGCATATTAAAGAGTGATTATGAATTCCACAAGCTTGAGCTGAACATCTCCGAATGGTTCAACTTTGCCACCATCGGCTGGTCAAAATATATCTTCACGGCCGGGAAGATCTGGGGGACCCTCCCCTACCCGTTACTGAAAATCCATGATGGCAACCAGACCTTTTTTTACGATGATCAATCTGCGAATCTCATGAATTATTATGAATTCGTCAGCGATACCTGGATCAGCGCCTCCTATACGCACCATTTCGGCGGGTTGTTGTTTAACAAGATACCCCTGTTCCGAAAACTCAAATGGCGGGAAGTAGGTCACCTGCGTTGTGTCTATGGCACGCTGACCGCGCAGAACAGCCAATACTCGCAATTCCCGGGAAACCTAAGGTCGCTGGGCCGTGAACCCTACTGGGAATCGGGTGCAGGCATTGAAAACATCTTTAAAATTATCAGGATTGACGCCATCTGGCGTATGAGTCACCTTCATGATCCGGGGAATCCCAATGTCCCCAAATTCGGAATATTCGTTTCGCTATTCTTTTCTTTCTAATTTTGCAACCGGCTATTACCACGGAAAAAAAAACTGCATGATCCTCAGGACTGAAAAAATCGTTAAAAAGTACCGGAAACGCACCGTAGTCAATGAAGTTTCCATCGAGTTGAATCAGGGAGAGATCGTTGGATTACTCGGACCTAACGGCGCCGGAAAAACCACCTCGTTTTACATCATTGTCGGGCTTATCAAACCCTTTGCCGGCCAGGTGTTCCTGGATGATATGAATATCACCAATGAACCCATGTATAAAAGGGCGCAGCGGGGTATCAGCTACCTTCCCCAGGAGGCATCCATCTTCCGGAACCTGAGCGTGGAGGATAACATCAAGGCGATCCTTGAATTTACAGGACTTTCCAGGGATCTGCAGAAAGAACGTCTTGAAAAGCTTCTCGATGAATTCGGCTTGCAGCATGTCAGGAAAAGCCACGGAATCACCCTCTCAGGAGGCGAACGCAGGAGATGCGAAATTGCCCGCTCCCTGGCCGTTGACCCGAAATTTATCCTGCTTGACGAACCCTTTGCCGGGATCGACCCTATTGCCGTGGAAGACATTCAGCTGATCGTCAGAAAATTAAAGGATAAAAATATCGGGGTACTCATCACCGATCACAATGTACATGAAACCCTTTCCATTACCGACCGTTCCTACCTGCTGTTCGAAGGATCCATTCTCAGGGCCGGCACAGGCCAGGAGCTGGCCGACGACCCGCATGTCAGGAAAGTCTACCTCGGGCAGAACTTCGAGTTAAGATAGCCGTAACAGAGCCTCCGTCAGTCGGTAATATAATTCTGGAAAAAGATCGACATCAAAACATAGAGCATGATGATGATCGGTATGGCGCTGAGGAAAAAGAGGATGAAAAGAATTACCGAACTCCCTGCCAGGATAAAACGCAACTGGTTCCCTTTCCATGCAAATGTTTTTATTTTCATTGAAAATATCCTGAATTCCGAAATCAGCAGGTAGGAGAAAAAAACGACCAGGATCGTCAGTATCCGCGTATTGGCAAACAGGTTGACCAGGAAATCGAGATGCACCAGGCTGAACATCGCAGGCTGAACATACAGCACCAGCGGGACCGAGGCAAAGAAAATCGCGATGGCCGGCGTGGGCATCCCTATAAAATTGACCTCCTGCCGCAGGTCGATGTTGAATTTGGCAAGCCGCAAAGCCGAACAGACAGGGATCAGCATGGCAAAATAGGGGGTGATATGCATCCGTTCCAGGGCGTTGCAGCTGCCACTGCAATGGGCCGACAGCATCAGGAATATCATGATTCCCGGAGCCACGCCAAACGACACCATATCGGCCAGGGAATCAAGCTGTTTTCCCAGTTCAGAATAGGCTTTCAGTATGCGCGCGGCATTGCCGTCGAGAAAATCAAAAACTGCCGCAAGAAAGATACACAAGGCAGCCTGGGCATATTTGCCCTCAAAAGACAACGTCAGAGAGACCAGGCCGCTTAACAGATTGAATACGGTCAGGGTATTCGGGATATGCTGTTTTATATTCATCTTCATTTCTTTCCTGCAAATTTATTGTTTATTTCCTACAATATTGTATAGTAGTTAATGATTAGCCTCCGGGGATTAATTTCTATTTTTACATTGTTCATTATTTCACAATCAAATACATTAAATATTATGAAATCGCTGATTCAAAAGATGGTAGTGATTATCAGCTGTGCGCTTGCGCTGGCAGGGAATTCAATGGCACAGTTCTCCGTTTCAGGTGAATTCAGGCCAAGGGCCGAATACCGGGATGGCTATGGCAAGTTAAGGGATTCGAGCATGACGCCTGTCGCCGATATCTTAGGTCGCAACCGGCTGATCTTTGATTACAAAAACGAGCCCTTCACGGCACGGTTCTCGGTACAGCAGGCTTTTGTTTTCGGGGAGAACAATTATGCATCGGATACCATCACGCGCAATACCATCAATATTTATGAAGGCTGGTTCCGTTATGGTTTTACAAAAAATTTCGCGATCAAGATTGGCCGGACGGAGCTGGTTTACGATGACTCACGCTTGTTCGGGAATTCAAACTGGTCGCAAAAGGGGGCAACCCACGACGTTGGGATCCTGCAATGGGAGGCAGTTTCGGCAGGCTACAAGGGCGACCTGGGCTTTGCCATCAACAATACCGCACCTGTAACAAACGTACTGGTCACCTACCCCCTGAAAAACTACAAATACATGGGCTACCTGTACGAACAAAAGAAGTTCCTCAAGGACCAGCTGGTCGTCAGCCTGACCGGCATCCTGGATGTGTTCCAGAAGGGCAATGCCGTCGTAACCACCAAATCGACCCGGAAAGACACCTTGTATGTTACCAATGTCACCCATGATACCATCGGAAGGACAGTGATCTCAACCACAACCTCCTCCTCCCTCACCACCACCTTCCCAACCCAGTTGTATGGCCGGTTCACCGTCGGCGGCACCGCCGGGTACACATGGAAAAACCTGAAGCTGTTTGTTTCAGGCTATTACCAGGGCGGCAAATTCAGCGACGGGAGAGACCTGAATGCCGGCATGTTCGCAGGGTATGCATCCTACAAGGTTGTAAAGCCACTGTGCCTGCTGATCGGTTACGAATGGATCAGCGGAAACGATTATTCAAATACGGCAGGGTTAAAGACCAAATCCACCTCCTTTTCGACCCTTTACGGCACGAGTCACGGGTTTTACGGCTATATGGATATGTTCGCATCATATGTGACAGGCGGCGCCAGCGCCGGGTTGACCGACCTGTATGCCAGGGCCACCCTTCTCTTCAATGAAAAAACCTCGCTGGAGGCCACCTGGCGGATGACGGGGCTGACCAACGGCTACCTGCAGTCCACTCCTAAAAAAGCTACCGATCCTGCCTACACCTCCGTTGGTAAAGATCTCGGATCGGAACTTGACCTGATGCTCAGCTACAAACCCTTCAGCAATTTCGAAGTGAATGGTGCCTATTGCTTTTTCCTGCCGACTTCGACCATGGAAAAGCTGAACGGGTTAAAACAGGGTACCAGCAAATGGGCTCAGTATGCCTATATCATGCTCACCTATAAGCCCACCTTCTTCAATTCCGACAAGCATTGACAACGTCCTGATTTTTTCCCGAACTTTGCAGGAAATTGCTTCGATGTTTGACCCTGATGCCATTCGTATTGCCGACTACCATTATCCGCTTCCCGATGACCTGATCGCTCAGTCCCCGCTGGCTGAGCGGGATGCCTCCAAGTTGCTGGTTCACAAACCAGGAGGGATTACCCAGGATATCTTTTCCAATATCGACCGTTATCTTTCTTCGGAGAGCCTCCTGGTGTTTAATGATACCCGGGTGATCAGGGCCAGGTTGATATTTTTCAACGCAGGCGGGGCAAGGATCGAAATATTCTGCCTGGAACCGTTGATGCCCGTGACATCAATCGCTGAAGCATTCACGGTAAAATCAGGGTCGACATGGAAATGCCTCGTTGGAAACCTGAAACGGTGGAAGAGCGGTCCGTTATGGATGGATTGTTCCGACCGGCACCGCCAATACCGCCTGTCTGCAGTATACGACGGAGATTGCGGTGATGGGAGCCACTCCATCTCCTTCCACTGGGAACCGGCCGAAACCTCCTTCTCGGAAATACTGGGAATTGCCGGGCTTATGCCGCTGCCACCCTATATACACAGGTCAACGACGCCCGAAGATGCCGAACGTTATCAGACCATATTTGCCTCGCCCGAAGGATCGGTTGCCGCCCCTACCGCCGGACTTCATTTCACCGGATCCGTGCTGGAGAAGCTCCGCCGGAAGGGAATTTCCACGGCCAGCGTGACCCTGCATGTCGGGGTCGGGACCTTTAAACCCGTAAGCGCCGAAAAGATCTCTGACCATGTCATGCATCATGAAAGGATCATTGTCTCGCGCGATACCATCGTGGCCCTGCGGCAAAACCTCGGCCGGCCCCTGATTGCCGTCGGCACTACCTCCGCCCGGACCCTGGAAACTCTTTATTGGGCAGGGGTTAAGCTGATCCGTGGAGAAGGCAATGAAAAACCGAGCGTTTTGCAATGGGATCCCTACCAGGAAACGGATGGAGCGCCCGTCAGCGCCGCACAGGCACTGGAAGCCCTGATAGGTTTCCTCGACTCCCATGGACTCGATGCCTACGCAGGGGAAACCCAGCTGATGATCGTCCCGGGATACCGATACAGGCTGCTGTCGGGACTGATTACCAACTTCCATATGCCCAGGAGCACCTTGCTGCTGCTCGTTGCCGCGATGGTCGGCCCGGGCTGGCGACAAGCCTACGATTATGCCCTTGCAAACAATTTCCGTTTCCTGAGTTATGGCGATTCCTGCCTGTTTTTCAACCAGATGACACAGCAGGAAACCCCGGCAATGCATGCGTGAACACCGGGGCAGGATCATGAATAATGATGAACACGGCAGCTATAAGATATTTTGGAATACCCGGGTTGATTTGGGAAGATTATAACATTTAGATTTGTATATTTGCATCGATTTGCAACTTAAAAAAACAGACCATGACCTTAGGCATTTTGTTAATATTCGGACTGGGCAACTCGGAATTGTTGCTGATAGCGTTAGTTGTCCTCCTGCTTTTCGGTGGTAAAAAAATCCCTGAACTCATGAAAGGCTTGGGTAAAGGTGTTAAAAGTTTCAAAGATGGCATGGAAGGCTTTGAAGAAGAGCTGAAAAAGCCGGCTGAAAAAGAACCTCCCACCGACCAGACCGAGAAGAAAGTCTGACCCCCCCTTACCTGTCTCTCCCTTTTCGGTTATTGCCCGGAACAGGGTAATTTTCTGTTAATTTATTCACAATCATTTCATAGGGACTTATTTTATATTCAGTCTGAATATAATTTTTGTTAATTTTATAACAGATATATAAATGTTGCAATTTATATATCTAATTTTGTGCATACATTTAACGCAAATTAACCTATCCGATCATGAAAAGACTGTTGATTCTTGGGGCTGGCACCGGTGGTACCATCATGGCAAACAAAATGCGTAAATTGCTGAGCCGTGAAGAATGGGACATCACCATTATTGATCAGCATAAAACGCACTATTATCAACCCGGGTTTTTATTTATCCCATTCGGGATGTACACCCGGCAGGATGTCGTCAAACCTAAAAACAGTTTTCTTCCCCTGGGCGTGAACCTGATTTTCCAGGAGATCGACCGGATTGATGCGGCTCAGAACCATGTATTGCTTAAAGACGGAATCTCACTCCCCTATGACTTCCTGATCATTGCCACCGGCACCCGGGTTGACCCGGAAGAGACCCCTGGGTTAATGGGCCCCCTGTGGCATAAAACCATATTTGATTTCTACACCATCGAGGGCGCCGTAGCCCTTTCCGAGTTTTTCAAGACATGGCCGGGTGGTGAACTGGTACTGAATATTGCCGATGTACCCATCAAGTGCCCGGTTGCCCCCCTCGAATTTGTGATGCTTGCCGACGCCTATTTTGTCGAACGCGGACTGCGCAACAAGGTCAACATCACCTACGTTACGCCCATGTCGGGAGCCTTTACCAAACCAAGGGCATCCAAGGTTCTCGGGTCGCTGCTGGAGGAAAAGAACATTCAAATCATCCCCGATTTCTATCTCGAAAAAATCGATAATGAGAAAAAAGTCATCATTTCGTACGATGACCGCGAAATCCCCTTTGATTGCCTGATAACGGTTCCCGTTCACAAAGGGGACAAGATGATCGGGCGAAGCGGCCTGGGCGATGAGATGGATTTTGCCAGAGCCCATAAACACACCCTGCAGTCGGACATCTCACCCAATATTTTCGTCATCGGCGATGCCGGGAATTTCCCCACCTCCAAGGCGGGCTCGGTGGTCCATTTCCAGGCCGACGTACTGACCGCCAACCTGATGTGCGCCATTGAAAACAGGCCGCTTACCGCATCCTCCGATGGTCATGCCAATTGCTATATTGAAACAGGTTTCGGAAAGGGAGCCCTCATCGACTTCAACTACACCACCGAACCATTGCCCGGATCGTTTCCCTTCCCGGGAATCGGACCATTCGGACTGCTGAAGGAGACCCGCACCAACCATTACGGGAAACTGCTGTTCCGCTGGATTTACTGGCATATCCTGCTGAAAGGCAAAGAGATGCCGATCGATTCGAAAATGACGATGGCAGGTAAAAAAATGTAACGCTCCAGGTCATGACAGAAAAAACCATCCAGGAACAGATGTTCGAACTCAACCAGAAGATGGACCTGATCCTCGAAAGTGTTGAGTTGCAAAAGCGAAACCGGGAAGAATTTGACGACCTGGTTGCCGACTTAAGTATCGTGGCAAAAGATGCCTTCCAGCAATCGGTCGTGATGCTTGATAAATCACAGATTGATTTTGACCACAACGGTGTACCCATGCTGCTGATCAAAATCCTTCAAAATGTCGGAACTTTCCATGAAATGCTTGAACTGCTCGAAAGCGCCAGGGATTTTATGGCCGACATCTCGCCCGTACTTCACCAGGTAGGTTTGGATGCGGTGAACAAGATGAATGAACTCGACCAGAAGGGCTATTTTACCTTTGGCGCCGAGATGATGAAAGTATTGGATAAATTCATCCAGGCCTTTACGGTCGAAGACCTGCAGAATCTGCAGGCCAATGCGGATAATATCGCGGGTATCATCCGCAACCTTACCCAACCGGAGCTGGTTGCAGCGTTGAACCATACGACACAGGCGTTTGCGACCGTGAAAATGGATGACAAACTGGACAACAAGTCCCTTTTCGGGATCATGAAACAGCTGAACTCGCCGGATGTCCGCAAATCATTATCCTATGCGCTAAGACTCATACAGGCGATAAACCGTGTACCATCGTCATAAATCACCGTAAGCGGGTTGCTCCTGTTTTTGAGATCAGAATTATCCTTAAATTTGATTAGTAAAAGGTCTGTTTTCAATTGTTCATTTAACTAAAACACTCATTTAACCATTCAATCATTTAAACTATGGCACAGAAAATTTTTGCGGGGGTAACCGTCGATGTCAATGAAGAGGGTTATTTCACCAATCCCGCACAATGGAACAAAGAGATGGCAGTGGACATTGCCAAAGAAGAGGGAATCCAGCTGACCGACAAGCACATGGCCGTGCTTGACTTCCTGCGCGAACGCTTTGCCAAAGGCGAAGCACTTACCATCCGTTCAGTCGGCAACTCCGGGATCATCGATATCAAAGGGTTCTATGGATTATTCCCCGGGGCTCCCATGAAAAAGGCAGCCAAGGTAGCCGGGATCCCCAAACCGGCATCCTGCGTTTAACCGGCTGTAAGCAAAGATTTCTTTTCCCTATCATTAATTCAACAATCATGGCAAACGAAGAATTTCCTCTCAAGAAAGTTTGTATCATCTGTGCAAAAGGCACCATTGAAGATGTTTATGCTGCCCTGGTCATGGGCAATGGCGCAGTAATGGAAGGTATTGAAACAAAACTGTTTTTTACCTTTTTCGGCCTTGACGCCATTACAAAAAAAACAATGAACGGCCTCCATACGGGCGTAACCGGGAATCCGGCCATGCGCATGCCGGGGGGGCTCCCCTTCCCCACGCTCCTGGGCGTAATCCCCGGTGTTGAAGCCGGCGTATCCGCCATGATGCGCAGCCAGATGGAGAAACTTGACATCCCTCCCGTCACCGAATTCCTGGAGATGATAGAAGCAGGCGGCGGCGAGGTGTATGCCTGTAAACTGGCAATGGATATGTTCAAACTGAAAAAAGAGGACCTCTGGGACGGTGTTAAGGAGGTGCTGACCGTCGGGCAGTTTTACGAAAAATGCGGCGGGCTGCAGACCCAGATCATATTTACCTGATCCCTCGCCTGATTTCCTGATTTACCCGTTGTCCAGGTGACGAACCTCACTGTATTTTGGTTAATTTTGCAGTGGACGATATGGGTGGAAGAATCTTTTTTTACCACATAGGCACAACAGGGCACATTAGATCCCTCATGGGAAGGTCCTGTTGTGCTTTATGTTATTCAACCCATTAACATGTTGGGATTAAGCAACCGGGACGGTTTATATTAAACAGGTAACAATGCAGGATTGTATGATGACAACTGAAGCGTATTTTGAACAATTCCGGAAAAAGGTTATCGGTTACGATTGCAGCTTCAATTCACCTTATGGCCGGCAAAGGATGATCTATGCCGACTGGATCGCCAGCGGCCGATTATACCAGGCCATTGAGGAAATTATGATCAACGGGATCGGACCGTTTGTGGGGAATACTCATACCGAAACCAGCGAGAACGGGAAGCTGATGACCGATGCCTATCACCTGGCCCACAGGAAGATAAAAGCCCATGTGAATGCCGGGCCAAACGACGTGATTATCACCACCGGTTTCGGGATGACCGGTGCCATCGTGAAATTCCAGCGGATCCTCGGGATGAAGCATTGCGGCGACCCTTCCCATCAGCATGACCTTCAGGAGAGTGACCTTCCCGTGGTATTCGTGACCCACATGGAACACCATTCCAACCAGACCTCCTGGTATGAAACAAGCGCCGAAGTAATCGTGCTGGAACCGGGCGCAGATATGCTGGTCGACCTTGATCAACTTGAAAATGCCCTCAAAAAATATAAAAACCGGCGCAACAAAATCGGCTCCTTTACTGCCTGTTCCAATGTCACGGGGATCAGGACCCCGGTGCACAGGATGGCCCGGCTGATGCACGAATACGGCGGGCATGCCTTCATCGATTACGCTGCCTCCGCTCCTTACGACACCATCGACATGCACCCGGCCGATCCCCTCGAAAGACTGGATGCCATCTATTTCTCCCCCCACAAATTCCTCGGTGGCCCTGGATCATCGGGCGTGCTGATATTCGATTCATCCCTTTATAAACTCAAGGTTCCCGATCAACCCGGGGGAGGCACCGTGGAATGGACGAACCGGTGGGGTGAATATAAATTCATTGACGATATCGAAGTTCGTGAAGATGGCGGCACACCCGGATTCTTACAGGCCATCCGTACAGCCCTTTCCATTGAACTTAAAAACCGGATGACGGTCGAAAAGATCCATCAGCGTGAAAACGAACTGATCGGCATCGCCTTTGAGGAACTTTCGCAGATTCCCGGACTGCATATCCTGGCGGATACGGTGAAAGACCGACTTGGCGTCATCTCCTTTTATATCGATACCATCCACTACAACCTCGTGGTGAAGTTGCTCAGCGACCGCTTTGGCATCCAGGTCCGGGGCGGGTGCGCCTGCGCAGGCACCTATGGCCATTACCTGCTGCACGTATCGCACGAGAAATCAAAATCCATAACCGACATGATCAACGATGGGGATCTTTCCGAAAAACCGGGATGGGTAAGGCTTTCCTTACACCCGATCATGACAGACCGTGAACTGCATTTCATAACCGATGCCGTCAGGCAGATACAGCAACATCATGCAGAATGGGAAAAGGCCTACATCTACAACAAACATACCAACGAATTCAGGTATAAATTTGAAACTACGGACCAGCAAACCGCCGACGCATGGTTTTCCCTGGAATAGAAAAATTGCAGCCAGGTCAAACCATTTTGTTTTATATTAATTGACTTATGTATATATTTGCATTCATTACACCTGATAACCAAATTCAAAACTGACAAGTATGAAACAGAACATGGGATTAATTGACAAAGTACTCAGGATTCTGGTGGCTATCGTCATCGCTGCCCTGTTTTTCGCCAAGGTCATTTCTGGCGTTCTTGCTATTGTCCTGCTGGTCTTTGCCGGGGTTTTCATCCTGACAAGCCTGATCGGCTTTTGCCCTCTCTATAAACCTATGGGAATGGACACCACCAAAAAAGAGCAGTAGACAGAGATTCATTGCCTTAAAAAAGAAAGGTGGATGCGGGTTATAAATCCCGGATCCACCTTTTTCTTTTTGGTTACCTGCTGTTTATTGCACCACGATTTTTTTAACGGTGGTACCCTGGTCAGATTTCAGTTTCAGCATATAGATACCTTTGGCGTAGGCCGACACATCAACCCCTTTCAGATAGGTGCCCTTGAAATAGGCAAGGTTGTCGGCAAACAGCGACTCGCCGTTTAGCGACAATATTTCGACCCTGACATTCTGGGGTTCGCTGATGGCAAAGCTGATATTGACCACCTGGCTGGCCGGATTGGGATAAACCGAAAGTTCGTTGAACGAATTCTGATCATCCACACCAACCATCGGGGAGAAGCTCACTTCCCATCCATCGCCCCTGACGGAGTTGTTGGTAAACCATTGCAGCATCATCTTGCCCGTGGTGGTGGTAAATGGCCCCGGGGGGGTGCTGTAAACACCCGAAAGGGTGGCCATCAGCGTGCCGGTTCCCATATCGTAGATCATCAGTTTGTCATTACCCGCTTCGGTATTGAAGCTGTTTACGGTAAGCACAACTTTTGAGGCTCCCGGAGGCATGATATTCCAGCGGCAGCTCGACTGGTTCCGGTACTGGAAACGACCGCTGCCATCGGTGATGGTACCATAGGCATCCAGGATGTTGGTGGAGGATTCACAGAACTTATTGACATTGGTGGTATAGTTGGCCATCCAGCCGTTTGCCGTTCCCGAACCGTCGGTAACGAACGTAATAAACATTTTTGGACCGGTAGAGGTGACTGAAGGCATGGTTCCCGGAGTCCCTGAAAAGGTTCCGAGCAGAGGTGCTGAAGCGTCCCCGCCGTCATAAATCTTAACCAGGTCGCCGCTGGCTGTGGCAAAGCGCGCAAAGCTGAGCGTTATCGTGCTGATGCTGTCGTCGGGGGCAATAAGCCAGCTGCAGTTGCTGTTGTTCTGGTAATCGGCAGCGGGACCGCTGCCATCTTCGATCGATCCGAAATCGTAGGTATTTACGATGGTACTTCCGCTGCAAAAGGAGGGATACAGCGACGTATTTGGCTGAATATGGAGTACGGCGCCCTGCTGGCTGTTAAAGGTATACCCGCCCGGGTTGAGGTTTGTAAGGTAGAAGTAACCGTTTGATGAACCACTCCATCCCCAGTTCATGTGGAAATAGTCGGCACCCTGGTAGCCGTCGCAAACCCATGCGTGGCCGCCATCGGGGCCCTGCCCGCTGTATTCAATAGGCTTTGCAAGGTTCAGATCGCCCGTGAGCAGGTTATTCCAGTCGGTTGTGGAATAGGATGACTTGTTTGCATAGGTAATGGAACTTGAATATTTGAAATAGGTCGACATTGCATAGGGAACAGAGGCAGTCTGGGCCCCTGAAGAGCAAAGGTTATCAACATTGTACTGCATGTTTACACTGATGCCTGCATGATAGGATATAAGTGCGATCGGGTTACATTCCTTTGAGGGAGAATCGGTCATCCCGTTCCAGTCGTAGGTGGTGTTGGCAAAATCGGCACACAACTGGCCGTATTTCATCCAGCTGTCGCAACGCTGTCCCGAACCGGTCCAGGGCCATCTCCAGTAATACATGATCTGGGCCATGGCGGTGGCAACACAACCAACCGTAACATGACCGCCGAAGGAGCCGCAGGCGGCATCGGCAGGGCATAGGAAATTATAGGGAAATCCCTGGTCCCAGGTACTGGCTACCAGCGGGGCAACATCCGTCACGGCCGAGGAGGCATCGGGGAGTACCAGTGGATCGAGCGTCATCAGGCGGTTCCATTCGGTTGACGCAGCAAGGTCAGGCTGAACATGGCCGGAGATGTTTCCTGCAATTTCCTGTTTGCGGGCACCCATCCAGAAGACAAAGTTATCCGGCTGGTTTCCTTCGGTGTATTTCGTATCGAACGAATAGCCGATCACAGGATAGCAGCAATCATCGGCCGAAATGATGACATAACCATTGCCGCTAAAGTTAAAAACATAGTAAACGGGCAGGATTCCCTCTTTTTCCACGAATTCTTCGCTGATGGCCACTGAATTGTAAGCCACCGCCTGGCGGAGGTTCCTCGAAAGGCGCTCAAAATAAAAATTCTTTGCTGCAATCCGGGCATTCTTGATCTCCACGGGTTTAGCCCAGGTGTTTAATCCCGACAGCAGCATCAGCAAAGTAAAAAGCAACGTGATTTTTTTCATAATGTAAAACGATTTAAATGATTAAACGGTAGATGATTCGTAAAATATATCGGCTTTGCATCCTGATTTCACAGGACTAAATTCATGACAGGCAAATTCAGTATCAACTGTTGCCGTTCCGAAGCATGGCAGCAACACCAAAATGGCGATGCGGCCGGGCCTGCGTCAACGGGTCGTTTTCCTGCAAGGCATAACTTTCTGAATAACCGGGGAAGGATTACTTCATGGTTTTTCAGGAGCGTTCCGGGGGCGGAAAAACAGGTTTAGAAGGAATTGAAAAAACCGGGAATGACTGAATTGCAAATTTGATTTCGGAAGGAAAAGGGGGCTGCAGATTGCGGTATGTTTCAACCAGTGCGAGGGTGACCACATGATAAAGCATGGCTGCCGCATGTTTTGCTGCAGCCGCATTCCCCTGACTGTTCACAAACTCCTGCGAACGTGAAAATCCTGCGATCAGGTTATCTTCCTGGTTGTCGGCGATGCACCTGAAAATTAGAATCCCGGGTTCATGTTCTTCTGAAACGATATCATACAGCACGCCGCGGTAACGAAACTCTCCCGCGTTCAGTCTCCTGAAATCACGGTTCGCCAATGGTTCCGGGATCCTGAGAAGGGCAGTGCCCCTGTTAAAATGGTGCGATTTGACATGGCTCATCATCTCCCTGCGCAGGATATACTGGGTGTAACTGAACACAAGGTAATATCCCAGGATGTTGAACAGGAAAACCACCAGGAGAAATATGGCAAAGAGTCGCTTCATTGCGACAAATATAAGGGTTTTTCAAATCCGTTTAACACACCTGTGCTGATACCGGGCTAACAAAACCGGCTGAAAAATCACGTCATATCAGCCGTATACCTGTTTTCCCGGTGGGTTAATCCAATTTTTACAGACCCCAACAAGGACAAAAATATGTTATGCCAGCACAACCGGAGGCATCGGTCGTACAGCAGAAAAAATCGGGCCAAACAATTAATATGTGTCAGGCATTTCCGGCGAAAAATATTCTTATCTTTGTATCATCGAGTTATGGGTTAGAGTTATTCATCTTAAATGAAGATAAAAATGAGAAAAATTTTCACGCTTTCACTGGTTGCCCTTATGATGGCCAGCATAGGGTATTCTCAAACTCCATCGGAGAAGCCAACCGTTATCAAATGCAATTATTTCGACGTTTCACCCCCGTTGAGAGATATGTTTCACATGACGCCCTCAAAAGCGGACCTGTCATGGAAAGAGAATGTTGTCAGGAATAAACTGAACACCTACAATGGCTCGGTCGACCAGCCAGAGCCCAACTTTGCTGATCCCATCAGGCAAAACACCTTTGGCATGGTGCAATCCGACACCACCATCCAGAACTTTGACGGGATCGGCGCTTCGGGATCGCTGCCTCCCGATACCGACGGTGACGTTTCCCCGAATTTTTATTTTCAAACGGTCAATGCACGGTACAAGATCTTCAACAAGACGGGTGCAGGGGTCTATGGGCCGTTTAACAACAGCTCTGTTTTTACAGGTCTGCCGAACAACAGCAACGACGGCGACGCTATCGTGCTCTATGATGAAAATGCCGATCGTTGGCTTTTCAGCCAGTTCTCCCTGCCAAATTATCCCAATGGTCCCTTCTACCAGAATGTTGCCATTTCACAGACAAACGATCCGACGGGTTCGTGGTACCGTTACCAGTTCTCCTTCTCGGTAATGCCCGACTACCCTAAATTCTCCGTCTGGGGGGATGCCTATTACATGACCATCCGCCGTTTTACTGCAGGATCAGGTGCCTGGATCGGGCCGGCCGCGGTTGCACTCGACCGCACCAAGATGCTGGCAGGTGATGCCTCGGCAACCATGATGATGTTCACACTGCCCTCCTCCTCCGAAGGTCCCCTTTCACTCGATTGCGACAGTCCGTTCCCTCCTGCAGGAACACCCAATTACGTCTCCTACCTGGTTTCAAGTCCTCCGCAACTTAACATGTACGAGTTTCATACTGACTTTGCAAACCCGGGAAATTCCACCTTCCTGTTAACCACCTCCATCCCTATCACCGCTTTTGGTACCATGGGATCCAACGTGATCCCGCAGCTGGGTACGAGCCAGAAACTGGACGCATTCAGCCGGAAAGGGCTCATGTTCAGGATGCCCTTCCGTAAGTTTAACAACTACTGGTCGGCCGTTGCCTGTTTTACCATCAGCGCAAGCGGATCCGCCGGGATCAGGTGGATGGAACTCAGGAATACCGGCACAGGCTGGAGCCTGTACCAGGAGGGAACTTATGCACCCGATGCCAACCACCGCTGGATGCCCAGCATTGCCATGGATACAGCGGGCAGCATCGCACTGGGTTTCAGTGTCTCCAGTGCCACGATGTACCCATCGATCCGTTACACGGGACGTTTAAAAACCGACCCACTGGGAACCATGACCATCACGGAGAAGGGGATTATCGCCGGTAGCGGATGCCAGACCGATGCCTCAGGCAGGTGGGGCGATTACAGCGCCATGACCGTTGATCCTGCTGTTCCCGGAACTTTCTGGTACACCGACGAGTACTATGGTTCCACTTCAGCCGCCAACTGGCAAACACGTATCGCTTCATTTTCGATTGGCTCGGCATTTGGTTCTTATGCCACTGCATATCCCGTTTCCATCTGCAAAGGATCTGATTCCATCCAGCTGAAGGCCGTCGCTTACGGAGGCTCCGGCAACTACACCTATACATGGAGTTCGATACCTCCCGGTTTCACCTCCACGCTCAAGGCACCGAAAGCCGCACCTGCGTTAAACACCAGTTATCTGTGCGCCGTGAACGATGGGGTAAAATCGAATATGGACTCCACCCAGCTTATCCATGTATATGGACCTCCCTATACCTTTGCCGGCAACGACACCGTAGTCCCACCGACATCGGTTTCAATTGCTTTGCACGGCGTTCAGACCGACTGCCGGCAATTCCAATGGCAGACCACCGGGAACGGCACCTTTGCGAACAACGCTCAGCTCAATACCACCTATACCTTTGGCACGCTGGATAAATCCAACAAAGAGGTAACCCTGAAGCTTGTCGGCATCGCAACGCCTCCCTGTACCGGCTCAACCACCTCCGCAATGGCGGTTCGCCTATGGTATGCCGGGATCGGCGACAATGCAAGCGACCCTGTGCATTTCCTGCTGCAGCCCAATCCTGCAAGCACCAGTGTATCCGTGACCATTGAAGGTCTTAAGAATACAGCCGCCAAACTGACGCTGCTGAACATTCACGGCCAGACGGTCTATACGACCGACCTGGCGGCATCTGCAGGTATCATCATCAGGCAAATCGATGTAACCAGCTTTTCCAAAGGAGTTTACGTAGTAAAACTGGTTGCCGGAAATGCAATCGAGACAAGGCAGCTTGTAATTCAATAAACCCTGCCATTTGAACTGAAAGAGGCTGCCTCAAAAATCATGAGACAGCCTCTTTTTTCGTTCCTGAAGTCGGGGGAGAGGTCAAATCTGCGCTCTTTCAGGGCATAATTTTACTTTTGAGTCAACCTCTTGTATATTCACAACCCGGTCATCCTGCCAGGAATCAGGAACATAACACAGGCACTAAACTTCTACTATTCTTTTTTTGATCGTTTATCCTTCTTTTCCTTCTTTGTCTTGCTCTTTTTGCAGGTGCACCGATCTTTGCCAAGAGCCTTCAGCAGTTCGATCTCCTTTTCATGAAGTTCGATGATATGGTCGATCTTCTTTTCGATCATGTTGGTATCGGGGATGAATTGTTTGTCGCAGGTGTTGGTCTCAATGTCCTTCAGCACCTTGAGCATCTGTTCAAGCAGTATTTCACGTTCAGCCATGGTTGTTTCTTTTAGTCAAATATACAAAGTTAAAACCTTTATCCAAAATATACTTTGAAAAATTTTTATCTCTACCTTTGCTTCTGTAAAAACCCCAAGGATGAAGGAGACAGACGCAACCGACCCGGATGAAGGAAAAGAGATGACCTTTTGGGAACATCTCGATGAATTACGAGGCGCATTATGGCGTATCGTCATCGCGATCCTGGTCACCTCAATAGGCGCGTTTGCCTTTAAAAGCGTGCTTTTTGACGATATCATCCTGGCCCCGAAATCAAAAACCTTCATCACCTATCGCGCCTTCTGCCGCCTGGGCGAATGGCTCTCCATGCCCTCCCTGTGTGTTGATCCCTCCCATTTCCAGCTGATCAACATCAGCCTGGCCGGGCAGTTTACCTCGCATATGAATATCTCGCTGATTGCCGGCCTGATTGTTGCGCTCCCTTATGCCCTCTGGGAGTTGTGGCGGTTCATAAAGCCCGGGCTGTCTGACAAGGAGATCAGAAGTTCGCGGGGGCTGGTGGCGATCGTAACCCTGCTCTTCCTGACAGGGGTATGCTTCAGTTATTTCGTCGCCGCCCCGCTGATGATCAATTTCCTGGGCGGTTACACCGTGAGCGATGCCGTTTCGAACCAGATAGCGCTTACCTCCTATGTGAGTTCCATTACCATGATGACCCTGCTGATGGGGCTGCTATTCGAATTGCCGGTGCTTATTCTCTTCCTCACCAAAATCGGGCTGATCACGCCAAAGCATTTAAAAAAGTACAGGAAACATACCGTTGTCGGCATCCTGATCGTCGCAGGCGTCATCACGCCAAGCCCTGATGTCTTCAGCCAGGTGATCGTTGCCATCCCCCTGTATGCACTGTTTGAGCTGAGTCTTGCGCTGTCGTCGCGGATTTACCGGAAGAAGCAGGCCCTGGTGGTGGAATAATCTGCCTATGCCAATGTAACCTTTTTTTGGAAGCGCCGTCTAAACCACGAAAACACCAAAACATATCTACCATGGAATCAAAACGCTTATATCGCAGCCAAACTGACCGCAAGTTTGCCGGTGTTGCCGGTGGCCTGGGCGAATACTTTGTGATGGATCCCCTGCTGGTCCGCCTGGCCTTCGTAGTCCTGGCCCTTGCCGGAGGTGGAGGCTTCCTGATCTATATCGTACTCTGGATCGTTACACCGGAAAACCCGTTGCGGTTTCAAACCTTAACGGGTCAACCTTCCCGCGAAAATCAACCGCCTGCAGCTGAATCACCCGCCAATGACGGTGAAACGCCGCCAGCAGGTGAAACCTATACAACCTCAGCGCCAACGCCAGTCCCACAAACCAGGGAACGGAAAAAAGGAAGCCTGATTGGCGGGCTGGTGCTGATTACCCTCGGAGCCCTTTTCCTGGCCGATGAACTCATCCCCCAGATCAATTTCGGAGATCTGTGGCCTGTCATCCTCATTGTCATCGGGATCGGACTGCTGATCAATGCCCTTACCGGCAGAAAACACAATAATAACCAGTATTAAAACCCCCTACCAATGAAATATCGTCATGTTTTCTGGGCCTTTATCCTGATTGCCATCGGGATCCTGTTTATGCTGAACAATTTCGGGGTACTGGAGTTTGGCATCCGGACCCTGTTCAATCTCTGGCCGCTGATCCTCATCCTCTGGGGAATTTCGATCCTGCCAATCCGCGATGGAATCAAAGTTGCCGCACTGGTCGCTGTACTGGTCGTTACCGTGATCTTCTTCAACCGTATTTCAGAAAAATCATCCTGGCTCCATTTCCATAATTTCAGAGGTTTTTCCAGCAAAGACTGGGATGATGATGAAGACAGCACGGCAACCTATAATTATCAACCGCAGAACCTGAGTGTTCCATTTGATTCCCTGACCCGCAAGGGGGAATTGAAACTTGAGGCGGCTGCCGGTAATTTCAAACTGGAGGGGATCACCTCCGATTTTCTCTCTTTCAACAAAACCGGTGATATCGGTAATTATTCGCTGACAACCTCCAATGAGTCGGGTCGAAAAAAGATCAACCTTTCGCTCGAAAAATCCGGTATCCGCCACTCGGTCAAAGATAACGACGTGGAGATTAAACTGAGCGACAAACCCTCATGGAATCTCAAATTTGAGGTTGGGGCCGCCGAAATCAGCATGGACCTGCGGGATTACAAAATTGATACGACCACCATCGATGCCGGGGCATCCTCCATCAATATCAAAATCGGCAGTAAAAACCCGGCTACCTACATGACCTTCAACGCGGGAGCATCCTCCATCAAGGTTGAGATCCCCAAAGAATCCGGATGCCAGATCAAATCTGAATCTTTTATGATCAGCAAGGAGTTCGACGGGTTTACCAAAAAAGGAGATGGAATCTACCAGACTGACAATTTTAACACCGGAAAGGAAAAGATTTACCTGACCATTAAAACCGCCATCTCAAAAATAGAGATCACGCGCTACTAATCAGCGTCGAGGAAACTTTTCACCAGGTTGAAAAATTCCCCGGGAGCATCAGCGTGAACCCAATGCGAGGCATTCGCGATGGTTTTCACCTCTGACCCGGGGAATTTCATTTTCAGTTCGGCCAGGTCAGTATCACGGACATAATCTGACAAACCACCGCGGATAAACAGGGCAGGTCCGGGATAGACCCCGGGAGCGCTGACTCCTTCAAACACCGACAGCAGGTTTTCATCAATGCCCTTAAGGTTCAGCCGCCAGTCAAGGCTGTGCCTGTCGCGCCAATAGACGCTTTTCATCAGGAATTGTCTTAATCGCGCACTTTTTATGGTAAGCTTCAACTGACTATCCACATCACTTCTCGATTTGGCACCGGTGAAATCGACAGCCAGCATGGCATTGAGGAGTTGCTGGTGCTCCCGGTCAGGAGGTGATTTCCGCAGGGAGATGTCAACGATCACCAGTTTGTTTACCCGTTCAGGATGATGAAGTGCAAAGTACATGGCGGTTTTCCCTCCCAGTGAATGTCCGACCAGGGCTATATCGGTTAATCCCTGGCCATCCATCAGTTCGGCCAGGTCACTTTCGAGAGAAGGAAAGTCAAACACCCCGCTGTGGGGCGATTGTCCATGGTTGCGCAGGTCGGGAATATAAACGCTGTAATGTTCTCCCAACTCCCTGCCAAAGGTGACCCAATTATCGGAAAGACCAAATAATCCATGAAGAATAACCACTGGTTTTCCCATCCCAAATTGCCTGCAAAATAAGTCCATTATTTAACGAATTATTAACACAATTTTGTTGAAAAAAAATCGTTTCCAAGTGTCAAAAGTACATAAATTTGTAGCCTATTTGCATCCTATTACGATTATGCCATGATGATCTTCAGTACTAAATATAATAAATTGATTTATAAACATTTAAACATTTACTATACTGGTAGAGGGCATCATTAATCCTAACCTCATAACCGAGAAAAAAGCAATGGAAAACAATCCAACAGAAAAACTGGTACTACCCCATCCCGAATTATCAGAAGAAGAAGAACCTCCAAGTCAGTCCACCTTCATAGATGAAACATCCCTAATAGACGAATATTTAAAAACGCGGGCCGATCGCGATAAGTCTGTAATCAGCGATCGCTCAATGGCTTTTTTACAAAAATACTTCCCTGAGGCGACCGTCAGGGAATGGAACAACTGGCACTGGCAAATCAAAAACAGTGCACGTTCTATCGAACAACTGGCAAAATATATCCGGCTTTCGGAAAATGAGGTTAAACCTTATGAAATCCAAAGCCAATCCCTTCCCTTACGAATCTCTCCCTACTATATCAGTCTGCTCGATCCCGACAATCCTGAGCAGGGCCTGCGAAAGAGCGTGGTTCCGGTCTTCGATGAGTTCCTGGTCCACCCGGGGGAGGCTACCGACCCGCTTTCGGAGGAGCACGACAGCCCTGTCCCCAATATCGTTCACCGTTATCCCGACCGGGTATTATTCCTGGTAACAGGGTTTTGTTCCACATACTGCCGTTATTGCACCCGGACGCGGATGGTGGCAAAAAACAAGTGTCACATCGGCGTTAAGGCCTGGGAGGCCGGGCTGAACTATATTGAACAGCATCCTGAAATACGGGATGTGCTGGTGTCGGGCGGTGATCCGCTGACCATGCCCGACCTGCATGTAGAATACCTGCTGTCGCGATTAAGAGCCATTCCCCATGTGGAGATCATCCGCATCGGGACCAAGGTTCCCGTGGTACTCCCGCAACGTATCACGCGGCCGCTGGTCAATATGCTGAAGAAGTATCACCCGCTGTTTATGAGCATCCATTTTACCCATGCCGACGAGATCACCCCCGAGGTAAAGGAGGCCTGTGAAAAACTCGCCTTTGCCGGGATTCCGCTCGGGAGCCAGACGGTGTTGCTGAAAGGCATCAACGACGATGTGCAGGTGATGACCAACCTGATGCATTCACTCCTCCGGATCAGGGTGAGACCCTACTATTTGTACCAGTGCGATCCAGTGGTGGGCTCGGGACATTTCAGGACCACCATCGAAAAGGGACTTGAGATCATCAAGGGGCTGCGCGGCCATACCAGCGGATATGCAGTACCCACCTATGTGGTGGATGCCCCGGGCGGCGGAGGCAAGATCCCCCTGCTCCCCGACTATTTTGTCGGACGCGAGGATGGTTATGCCATCTTAAAGAACTATGAAGATAAGTTATTCAGATACCCCGATTTTACTCCCTAAACTATGATCATCGGATTAACGTACGATCTACGGTCAGATTACCTGCAGGAAGGCTACAGTGAAGAGGAAACAGCGGAGTTCGACCGTGAAAGTACCATTGATGCCATCGAGACGACCCTCAACCAACTGGGGTATCAAACCGACCGAATTGGTCATATCCGCCACCTGACCGGAAGGCTGGCAAAAGGCGACCGGTGGGACCTGGTATTCAACATCAGCGAAGGCATGTATGGCATCGGGCGAGAAGCCCAGGTGCCTGCCCTGCTCGACGCATACCGGATACCCTATACCTTTTCCGATGCGCTGGTTCTCTCCCTAACCTTGCATAAAGGCATGACCAAGCGCGTGATGCGCGACGGCGGTGTTGCCACCCCCGATTTTTACATTGTTGAATGTGAAGAGGATATCGCCATGGTGGCGCTTGATTATCCCCTGTTTGTAAAACCCTGCTCGGAGGGGACCGGAAAAGGAATTAATGCCCTCTCAAAGGTAAATAACCGCGAAGAGTTGTTTACCATCTGCCATGATTTACTGAAACGCTACCCTTCCGGCCTGCTGGTAGAGGAATATTTGCCCGGCAGGGAATTTACCGTCGGGATCCTGGGTTCGGGAAAAGAGGGTTACGCGGTCGGCCTCATGGAAATTGTCTATAAGAAGGAGGATACCAACAATATATATTCTTACGAGACAAAATCCGATTACCTCAAGGCTGTGGAGTACCGGATCCCGGAAAAGGATATATCCCTTAAATGTATCGATCTTGCCCTGCAGTCGTGGCGATTGCTCGGATGCAGGGACGGTGGAAGAGTCGATATCCGTGTCGACAGGAACGGGATACCCAGCTTTATCGAGGTCAACCCGCTGGCCGGGCTTGACAAGGTTCACTCCGACCTTCCGATCCTGGCCTATATGCACGGGTATGATTTTGAAAGGATCATCCGTGAAATCATGGCTTCGGCAACCAAAAGGGCCGGTCTCTGAATAACCGGCAGTAATTCAACATTACCGGGTTCCACCTGAGCCCTTTGAAACATTTGATATCATGACACAAACCGCGCTCATTCTCTATAACAAGCTGTCCAAAATTCCAAAAGATGATGAGGCGGATGTGATCGAACAGGTCAACCTGGTGACGGATGCCTTAAAAACCCTGGGATACGAGGTCCTTTACCTGCAAATCGACCTTAACCTCAAGAAAGCCATTTCCGGCATCAGATCCGCCAAACCGGAAATCATCTTCAACCTGGCCGAAACCATCGGGAACAAGGGAGAATTTACCTTCCTGGCCAACTCCGTCCTGAATTTTGTCCGTATCCCTTATACCGGGTCGCCGCTGATCCCGATGTTTCAATGTTCAAACAAGTTGCTTGCGAAAAAGGAGCTGGGGAAAATAGGGGTCAAAACCCCGGCCGGCTTTATGCTCAATGAATGCAGCCGGCTGCTGCCCGACAGGAAATATATTATCAAACCCATTTGGGAAGAGGGGTCGCTGGAATTGGATGAGGATTGTGTTTTCATGGGATCCGACAGGGATTTCATCAAAAAAATAGGACAGAAAAGCAGGGACCACTATTTCATCGAAGAGTTTATCGAAGGAAGGGAGTTTAACAACTCCATCCTTTACAGTGAAAACGGTCCGGAGGTGCTCCCGTTGGCGGAAATGACCTTTAAGGACTATCCCGAAGGCAAACCCAAAATTATGGGATATAAATCGAAATGGGATGACAAGTCGTTTGAATATTCGCATACCCGCAGGACCTTTCAAACCTCGAAGGCAGATGAGCAACTGAGGAACCGGATGGTTGAAATTTGCAAAAAATGCTGGAATGAGATGGGTTTCAAGGGATATGTCAGGATTGATTTCAGGGTTACCCTCGACTCCGAACCGCTGGTGATCGACATCAACCTGAATCCATGCCTTTCGGAATCGGGAGGATTTATGGCTGCCTCAAAAAAGAAGGGGTTGACTTTTCCCCAGGTCGTAACACGTATCATTGCCGATGCAATCAGAAAATAGCACCATGACGAACATTAATCTTACTTTCCGCACCGCTGTAAGACCCTCAGACATCGAAACCGTCAGGGAGATGATCCTCTCCACCGGATTTTTTTACGACTTTGAAGTACCGGTTGCGCTGGAGCTGGTTGAGGACAGGTTAGCCCTGGGCGAACAGAGTGATTACCATTTTCTCTTCGCCGAACTGGATGGAAAAACCGTCTCCTATACCTGTTATGGTTCCATTGCAGGGACAGAAGGCAGCTTTGATCTTTACTGGATTGTCACGCACAACGATTACCGTGGCAGGGGTATTGGCAACCTGATCATCACCGAGACCCACCGCCTGATCAGGGAGATGGGCGGGCGAATTGTGGTAGCCGAAACCTCCTCCCTTGAAAAATATGCCCCGACCCGTCATTTTTACGACAGGATCGGGTATTCAAAAGAGGCACAGATCGATGATTTTTACAAGGAGGGAGACGGTAAGGTTTTCTTTGTGAAACGACTCTGATGCACGTTTATCAAGGCAACGGGATCATTCTCTCACGAGTGTTCCGGTTAAAGAGTTATACGTTGCAACCCGTTTCCAGTTGTATCCCGTGGTATCGTGTTTAACAGCCCAGAAGTCATAATTTCCGCCGGCCCTGTCGCCATTGGTATCGAGTTTGGTATTGCCCGTTGCACCAAAATAGTTGCCGGCAACCCTGACCAGGGCTGATTTCATCAAAGCCACATCTGTTACCGGCCCGGTGGTTGCGTAAGTAAGCACAGCCACCCATGTTGCATCATAAGCCGTAAATGCATATACTTCCGGGATCCTTCCCAACTGGGCCTGTATCCTTTCGCGCAAAGGTTGCCACCTCTCTTTTGCTGCCTCGTCCAGGCCGAAAATCGGACAGGGTAAACCATGGGTATAGGCAAACAGGGAGGCAACGGGATCGGCCATTACCGATGGATTTTCTGCAAAAGCAGAGCCTCCGTACCAATACACATTGTTCAGGTGAGTATAGTTTTTTGCGTTCGCCAGGATTACCGAACCTTCGCCGAAAGAGAGCATATAGACGGCAACTTCATTGGGATTGTGCTGGCCCAACACGGCTGACACCCTGGCCTCCAGCTGGGATAAGGAGGTTGAAAAGTCGGTGGTGCCGGCTGCAAATTTTACCGCTGTCTGAACAGATCCGCCTGCTTTGACAAAATTATTCCTGACGGCATCGAGCAGGTCATTTCCCCATACATCATCACGGATAATCGGAAGGATAATCTTGATCTTATCGTCCACCAGCATACTGGTCATCGCCTCCCCCTGGAGGACATCACTGGGAACAAACCTGAAAATGTTATCGTTGGGAATAGCCAATGATACGGCCGTACTCGAAGGACTCACCAGCAATACCCCATGTGAATCAGCAAAGCTTTTCAATGCCGACAACTCGGAGCTGCTGTAAGGTCCGATAACCATACGGATTCCCTTATCATAAAATGCCTTCAGCTGGATGAGCGCCTCAGCCGTGTCGGTCTTTGTATCCGCAATGTCCAGGATGAATTCATCATGGTTCCCGACCGCCGAAAGGTATGCCTGAATATCCTGTTTTGCCAGACCGAGTGAAACCTGCATGGACTGACCAGCAGAGGATCCGCTCCCGGTGAGGGGCAGCAATGCGCCGACATGAATATTCCCGGACGTTACAGGTTTATACCCGGAGGTGCCGTTTTTTGTACAGGCAATGGCAATCAGGAGCAGCAGAGCCAAAAAAAATAGTTGTGATTTTTTAATCATAGATGAATTATCGTTTAATCAACAACCGTTATCTTTATCCGTTATTTCTGATGGGTCTGGCAGGAACCGGGGCCGGCCGCCATATCATCCTGACATCCGTTACGGGCAGTGCAATCAACCCTGCCCCGCGACAATAAAGTTACATGATTTACCTTATATAAACTCCTTTTTCTTAAAATATTATTTAATGAAAGCCCTATTTTTTGACGGATCTTTAAAATGGCGGGACATGCCCGTTCCTGAACCCGGACCGGATGAGGTACTGATCAGGATTCTCTGGTCAGCCATCTGTAACACCGACCTTGAAATTACAAGGGGTTATATGAATTTCAAAGGCATTCCCGGTCATGAATTTGTCGGGGAGGTAGTTTCGGGTTCGGGCAGGTTCTTTGGCAAAAAGGTGGTTGGTGAAATTAACTGCCCGTGTGGTGAATGCTATCTGTGCAAATCAGGCCGGTCAAGGCATTGTTCCTCCAGGACCGTGCTGGGAATCCAGGGAAGGGATGGTGTTTTTGCCGATTTCATTGTTTTGCCTGAAAAGAACCTGCACCTTGTTCCCGAAACACTGGCGCCGGAAATGGCACTTTTCACCGAGCCGCTTGCCGCCGCTGTCGAAATAGCTGAACAGGTGCATGTAAAGCCATCACAGCGGGTTTTTATTTTCGGCGCCGGGAAACTCGGTTTGCTGATTTCGATGGTATTCAGGTTGAACGGCTGCGATGCGACCACTTTCGACACCCACGAAACCAAGGTGGCCAGGGCAAAATCGATGGGAATTGAGGCAGCCTTGCTTTCAACACTCGGCGACCTCGATAAGGCGGAAATCTGCGTGGATTGCACCGGGAACCCGGCAGGATTAAAAAAAGCACTGTCGCATTTGTACCCGGGAGGCAAACTGGTGTTAAAAACCACGGTGGCAAACCCTGGATTTATTGATCTTAACCAGATCGTAATCAATGAATTTGAGATTATCGGATCGCGCTGCGGCCCCTTTGACCCGGCCCTGACCCTGCTTGAGCGCGGAATTGCCGATCCGGGGCCCATGATCGCCGCCACCTTTGACTTCAGGGACATAATGCAGGCATTTGATTATGCTTCTCAACCCGACACGTTAAAAGTACTTATCCGCCATGGATAACTGCATACACCGCTCATTCCTCCAACCCGTTCAGCCTGATGATATCCAGCTCGGCAGCACTGAATACGCCGGTTTTGTGAAGTTTCAGGAACTGTTCCGAAACACCGTCGCCAAATACCAGGGCATCATCGGTATTGACCGATACCTTAATACCATGATCCGCCAGGATGCGGATAGGATGAACCTTTAAGGATTTAACCACCTGCAGCTTGACATTGCTGGCCGGACAAATGTTTAAGGGGATACGGTTATCTGCCAGCCATTTCATTACCTCGCGGGAAGCGGCTGCGCTGATGCCATGCTGAACGGCATCCAGTTGAAGGGTCTCCACAGCCTCCCTGACTGAATCAGCGCTCCCGAATTCACCCGCGTGAGCCTTGCATTTAAAGCCCTGCTCCCTGGCAAACCGGTATAAGGCTTTAAAATTCCCGACGGGCTGGGCAAATTCATCATCATACAGATCAACAGATTTGAAATAATGATAGTTGAGAAATTGCTCAAACGCTGCCATCAGGGTGTCAACCGGTACGCTTCGTGAGAAGCCAAGTTCAGGCCGGAAATCAATTTCCGGGGCTACTGCCTGGTGGTAGTGCTTCAGGACGGCAACAATGCGGTCGGACGGAACGTGGAACATGGTGCCAAAGCAAACATCAATGCTCATCTCAAGACGACTGACCCCGTCGCTCCTTGCCTGGACAAAGGCCGCCTCTACCGCTTTTTCAAAGGCCCCGGGTAAAGAAAAAAAAGGACGGAAAACCCGGCCAATCCACTGGTTAAGGTCGGCGATCCCCTTTCCCGATGCCTTGAAATCCTCCAATGATTTGCCAAGATACTGCTCGATGACCGACCGTTTTCCCCCAAGCAGGCAATGGTTATGCAGGTCGGCCTTCGGAAATGACCGGATGGATGCCAGGCTCCGGCTGGAAAAAGCTTCAGTAAAGTTCAATACGCTCTTGTTTTTAAATTCAACCTCTTTATTTGTTGATCTCTACAGAATTATGATAAATCGTAACATCGTTTTGTGAAATGGTAAAATCAACCTTGTGGGGCAAAGCGTTTTTATTGGAAAGCAGAATAATATACTTGTTGTCGCCGACACTGTTGAATTGGACAAAATTTGCGGAGGTCATCGAGGTGGACTGATCATTGACGCTGGTATGCTGAAGGTTCAGCAGCGAAAGACTGTTGACATCGAACTCGACCAGTGACTTGACGGGGTACAGGGATGAAAGATCAATCCTGATCTCGGCAACCTTCGGGGAGTAAAGCACTTTGATGGTTGCCTTTGCCAGGGGCGTATCATATCGGAGGAGGTCGGCCACCGTGAGACTGTCGTGCAAGGGCACGCCGGCCGATAATTCCTGTTTGTCGGGCAGGTGAATGGCGGGGTCTTCATTCCCTTTTCCTAAAAGGCGAAAGAGGATAAAACCGGCTAGAAATCCGCCCAGGAAGAAAAGACAGAGTTTGAACCATGTCATTTTCCATATTTTTCGGACAACTTTGACTTCCAGTTGTTCCGGTTGATGGATGTGTGCTTCCATAATATCAATTTTTCAAATAAGTTAAACGGGAGTCCTGCCCTGTGGACAGTTCCTGAACCTGTTATTTGCTGCATCTGCAATGAAGCTGGTATTGCCAGGCAACCTTTGCAGTCTTTTTCATCACACGGATCAGGTTTCCTCCCCAAATCTTCCTCAGGTCACTTTCAGAATAACCGCGCCGCACCAGTTCAAGGGTGATGTTCCCCATTTCGCTTACATCGTAGCATCCCTCTACCCCGCCGCCACCGTCGAAATCGGTGCCGATACCCACATGGCTGATCCCGGCAACTTTGACCATATGATCGATATGATCGGCAACATCGGATACGGTGGCCAGTTTTTGCGGGAACCGTTCATTAACCTTGTTCCATTCGTCCCTTGCAACTTTCATCTCATCCTCGCTGAGCCCGTCAAAATCATGATATTTTTTCCGCACTGCCGACCTGGCGGAATCCCTTGCAGGGTTGGGCGCTGAGGCCTTCACATAGTCGCTGAGGATACACATCTGGACGACCCCCCCGTTCCTGGCGATGGCCTTGAGCAAGTCATCCGGCAGGTTCCTGGGGTTGTTGCAGATTGCCTTTGAACAGGAATGCGAGGCAATCACCGGGGCCTTGGTAAAGGCCAGTACATCTTTCACCGATTTGTCGGAGATATGGGATACATCGACCATCATCCCGACATGATTCATCTCCTGGACCACCTCGTAGCCAAACTGGCTGAGACCGTTATGTTCGATGGTATCGGTTGAAGAATCGCAGATATCATTGTTTTTGGTGTGGCATAAGGTTATATAGCGGGCTCCGCGCAAATAGTAGGTACTGATCAGGGACAGGTCCCTGCCGATGGCATACCCGTTTTCGATGCCGATGAAGATGGCCCGACGCCCCTCCTTTTTTATTTTCCACAACCCATCGGGTGAAACCACAAGTTCAGCCAGTGCGTGGTTGCGGCCGACAGCAGCATGGATGGTATCGAAAATCGCGATGGCCTTTTGCCGTACCTTCTCATTTCCTTCGGCAGTGCGAGGTCCCTGCGAAACAAAGACCGCGAAAAACACGCCATCCATCCCCCCCTCTTTCATCCTTGGAAAGTCGCTTTTTGAATAATCCGTCCGCGGATCGTGGCGTACCGAAAGATCAAACCCCTTCTGCATCAGGCGCATCGGTGTATCGGTATGCGTGTCGATGGTAAAAACAGCACGATGTATCGCCGCAGCCTTTTTTTCGAGGGTTCCCCCTGGATCTGAGGGATAACCCAACCGGCAGACCAACATTAAACTTAAAATGATTCCTGTTGCTTTTTTCATCCTTTTTATTGTGAAAAATGAGTATCCCTGCAGAAAGATCCAGATGGAAAGGGGCGTAAGATCAGCTTTTCAACTGCCTCAGGTAGAGTTGAACAGTATTTTCGAGACCCAGGTAAAGGGCATCGCAGATCAGCGCGTGACCGATCGACACCTCCAGTAATCCCGGGATGTTCTGTGCGAAATATTGAAGATTGTCAAGGTTCAGGTCATGGCCTGCATTGATGCCAAGGCCGGCCTCGTCGGCTGCAGCCGCCGCTTCCACAAAAGGGCTTATGGCTTTGGCGCTGTTATAATGAAAATTACTGGCATATGATTCCGTATAAAGTTCAATACGGTCGGTTCCTGTTTTTACAGCCTGGCGGATCATTTCGGGGTTTGGGTCAATAAACACGGAAGTCCTGATCCCGTTATTTTTAAATTCCGTAATAACCTCCTGCAGGAACGACTGATGCTGAAAGGTATCCCAACCTGCATTGGAGGTCAGAACACCGGGAGGGTCGGGCACCAGGGTGACCTGCCCGGGTTTTACCCTGCAAACCATGTCGATGAAATCGCGCGAAGGGTAACCCTCAATGTTAAATTCGGTTCCCAGCAACGGCTTCAGGTCAAATACATCTTTATAGCGTATGTGCCGTTCGTCGGGGCGGGGATGAACGGTAATTCCTTCTGCGCCGAATCGTTCGATGTCAAGTGCCGCTTTAACAACGTTGGGCATATCGCCTCCGCGCGCGTTGCGCAAAGTCGCTATTTTATTGATATTAACGCTTAATCTGGTCATTTCCGGCTTGTTTGGTGCAAATCTACAATAAAAAGGGCAGTCAGCGACCAGCCTGGCGGGAACAAAAGCAAAACAATTTTGTGCAAAATCCGGAACTATTTGGTAATTTTAACCTCCTTGAAGCCGCAGGGTTCCACGATGTCAATCCTGGTGGTATTTATATCGGTAAACATTTATGAGAGCAGTTATCCAGCGGGTTACATCCGCCTCTGTCACCATTGACCAGGTTGTTGCCGGAAAAATCGGATGCGGCTTGCTTGTTCTCCTGGGAATCGAAGAGCGGGACGGATCAGCGGATATCGAATGGCTGGCTTCCAAACTGGTGAATCTGCGCATCTTCAATGATGAATCGGGTGTCATGAATTTTTCTGTCAGGGACAAGGGTGGCGATATCCTGGTGGTGAGCCAGTTCACGCTGCATGCCAGTACCAGGAAGGGGAACCGTCCTTCGTACATACGTGCTTCCAGGCCGGAGACGGCTGTCCCGGTATACAACCAGTTTATCACACAGCTTGAACTGGAACTTGGCAGGAGGGTCGAAAGGGGTGTATTCGGGGCCATGATGGCGGTGGAACTGGTCAATGACGGGCCGGTGACCATCCTGATCGACACCCTGGACAAGGAGTAACTCATCCACTTTATGCCCCAGAACATATCTTTATGATCAGGTTAGGTATATTTAAAAATTATTATGACCTTTGGCTTTGTAAACAGAAAGAAAATAACCAAAGGAAAAAAGAGTTATATTGAGTATGAATGAGGGTTTGATATCCGGAATTGACATGGTGAATGACCCTGCAGGGGCCCTTCATAAATTATATGCCGTATATCAGACAATGTTTGATCTCGACAGTGAGGCTATTATGGTGGTCGAAGCCACCAGGGGCATTGTGTTGCAGGCAAACCATGAATGTCTTACCATGCTGGGTTATCAGCAACCGGAGATTTCGGGATTACCCATGTCCGAAATTATGAGCGAGGCACCTGACATGTTTTCGCCTGAAGGAGAGAACAAGGCTATCAGGGAGGAAATTATATTCAACCTGGAAACATTCTGGAAGCGTCGTGATGGGTTAAGGATCCCCGTCCGGGTCAATATGCGAAAGGTTATAGCACCCGGCGTCCCTGTTTTTATTATTATCGCCCGTGATATCCGTGAATTACGGGAAACCGAGACGGCTCTGCTTTCCAGCAACAAGCGGTATTATGATCTGGTGGAAACCAGTGGCGAGGGTTTGGGAATGGTCGATATTGATGAAAATTTCACCTTTGTCAACCCTGCTGCCTGTGAAATCTTCGGGTTACTCATTGAGGAACTGATTGGAAGGAGTCTGCTTTCGTTCCTGGATGATCAAACGATCGATGAGATCAAACACCAGTCAGCATTGCGGAAAGAGGGGCAGAAAAGCATCTATGAAATTGAGATCCTCCGTCCTGATGCATTGCGTCGGTGGATCATCGTTACCGCAACGCCGCAGTATGATACTGAAGGCAGGTTTACAGGCACTTTAGGCATCTTCCGCGATATAACCCAACGGAAACTTGCCGAAACAAAGCTGCGTGAAAGCGAGCGGCGTCTTCTCGAAATAGTCGACATTACCAATGACTGGATCTGGGAAATCAATGCTGAATGGAAGTACTCATTTGTTTCGCAGCGGGTGTTCGATATCCTGGGTTACCTGCCGGAAGAGATGATCGGCAGATCCCCGTTTGATTTTCTGTTGCCGGAAGATATTACCAGGGTTAAGGATGGCGTGCGCGGCTTTGTACACCAGTTCAAACCCCTGAATGCCCTTGTAAACAGGGCAAAGCATAAAAACGGGAATATCGTATACCTGGAGACTTCCGGAATTGCTGTTTTTGACGAGCAGGGCGTTTATAAAGGATACCGGGGCGCCGACAGGGACATCACCATCCGTAAACTTTTCGAGCAGGAATTGATCATAGCCAAGGAGAAGGCTGAAGAATCCGACCGCCTGAAGTCCTCCATCCTGGCCAACATGAGCCATGAACTGCGCACACCGCTAAACGGGATCCTTGGATTTTCGGAAATCCTGAAGGAGGAACTTGCCCAAAGCGAGTATGAAAGCATGGTTGACAATATCTACGATTCAGGCCGCCGGCTGATGGCGACCCTGAATTCGATCATAACCCTGTCGCAGCTTGAAGCCGGGAATATCAGTGTCACCAGGAAAACCGTGTTGCTGGGCCCTTGTATCTTTTCGGTATTGAAAGCGTTGCAATCCAGCTTTTCGGGGAAAAATATATTCATGGACACTTCCGGTATCAGGTCGTTCTCCATTAATACAGATGAACATTTGCTGAAACAGCTGTTTCAGCAGATACTGGACAATGCCATAAAATTCACCGATCATGGCGGCATTACCGTCGAAACCAGCCAGGCCAGTGAATCGGGGAAGGAATGGATTGTAATAAAAATATCAGATACCGGGATCGGAATCGATAAGGCCTTCTTCAATTTGATTTTCCAGGAGTTCCGCCAGATCAGCGAAGGTTTTGGACGCAAATACCAGGGCAGCGGCATAGGGCTTACCATCAGCAAGAAAATCATTGACCTTTTGGATGGCAGGATTACCATCGAAAGCGAACCAGGCAAAGGATCATGCTTTTCCATATGGCTGCCCGGCAATCAGGCTGCTGACGAACTCCCCGAGACCAAATCCATGGCGGAGGACAAGGTGGCTGACCACCCGGGAAACAATCATTCAGACATCCTGCCGGTTGTATTGCTCGTCGAGGACAACAAGGTGAATAAGGAGCTTACGATTCTCTTCCTGCGCAACACCTGCAGGGTTGAATATGCACCCGATGCGGCTACGGCCATTTTGATGGCAAGGGAAAAGCAGTTTGATGCCATCCTGATGGACATTCACCTGGGTTACGGAATGAACGGGATCGAGGCAACGCGCGAAATCAGGCAGATCGCCGGGTATTCGCAAACGCCCATTATTGCTGTTACAGGCTATACGATGGATGAGGATAAGGAGCAGCTCTATGCCGCCGGATGTACCTGTCATATCGCCAAACCATTTGATAAAAAGACGCTTATCGACCTGATGGATGAAGTTCTGGCGGGTACATGAATTTTTTTAGCTTAACAAATAATTAACAAAATAAAATTGCACATTACAGTTGCTTAGTTTAATTTTGCATTATTCTATGTAAATCATTAATCAACCTCTAAATCCAAATAATCATGAAAAAAGTTGTTTTGTTATTTTCGGCAGTCGTTCTTCTCGCAGGCATGACTTTTGCTCAGGCTCAGGATAAAGCTGCAAAACCTGCTGCTGCAAAAACCGAAACTGTTGGCAAAGATTCAAAAGCCGGGTGTGATATGAAAGATAAGAAAAGCTGCACCCATTCAAAAGATGCCAAAGGTTGCTGTGCAAAAGACGATAAAAAAGCCACTACTACTCCAGAGAAAAAATAATCAGATCGCAGGGTGACCTGTAATTGTAAAAAGGGGCCGAAAGCCCCTTTTTTATTTGGGCCCGGAGCGTCCGCCGGGCATCCTGAAAACGACAGGCATTCGTACCATCACCCGCACGGCACGGCCGTTGCGTTTCCCGGGTTCCCACCGTGGCATCTCGCGGGTAACCCTGATGGCCTCTTCGTCACATCCACCGCCTATCTTCTGTGACACCTTTACATTTGAAAGCGATCCATCCAGTTCAACAATAAAAACCACCATCACCGTGCCCTGGATCAGGCTTTTCATGGCGGCTTCGGGATAACGGGTATGCTGACGCAAATAGTACAGACGCGACTCATCCCCACCCGGGAAACGCGGATAGACATCGATGACCGATGTCAGGCCGGCTTCAGGACCAGTCCCCTCCCCCGCACCGGATCCTCCGGCCTTTGCCAGGGAATCAGTTTTAAGATTTTCAATCTCCTTTTTCGGTTCCGGCGGATCTTCAACAGGTTTTTGTTCCTCAGGCTTTACCGAATCGGTCACCACGGGCACCTGCGGCTGGTCAGGCACGGGCTTGGCCAATGCCTGCGCCAGTTTGCTTGCATCCATGTCGGGGGGGGCGCTCATATCATAATAGGCGACATCGTACATCATGTCCCCTTCAACGAGCAATACCGGCTGAAGGGAAAAATAGAGCCAGGGAATGCCAACGGCAATGGAGATGACCAGCACGCCTATTCCCAGCGATATCAGCAGGTTCCTGAAATATTTTCTACGTTGGTCATAAGCCCCGTATGCCTTGTTCCTGCCTTCGAAAGCCAGTTCGTCAAGACTTGGGAATCGCTTGTCAATCATTCGTCTAAATATAACTTGAGAAATTCGATTTCTCTGCGTTCCCGTTTGGTCGGACGTCCGGTTCCCCTTTCCCTGAATTCAAAACCCGGCTCGTGGTTTTGTTTCAGTTTCTGATATTCCGAATCAGGTGTAAGGTCCTCCATCAAATCGGGTACCAGCCGGGCCGAAACCCGGTTCCCCGCCAGGGTGATCACCCTGACTGTCCTGAGGATCGGAGGCAGGGATATCGTGATAACCTCGTCAATTTTTACCTCACGGGAGGGCTTGACAACCTTGTCCAGGATCTTCACCTTCCCCGACCGGCAGGCATCCGATGCCAGGCTGCGTGTTTTAAAAACCCTCACCGCCCACAACCATTTGTCAATACGTACCCCCTGGTCCATCAGCCTATTTTTGCCGGAAATAAATTTCGATCGGAACGCCTGTGAAATCGAATTTTTCACGCAGCTTGTTCTCAATAAAACGCTTATATGACTCCTTTAAGTATTGAGGATGGTTGCAAAAAAACGCGAACGAGGGAAATGCCGTGGGCAGCTGCATGGCATACTTGATCCGGACATATTTTCCCTTTACCACGGGGGGCGGCATATCCTGCAGGATCGGCAGGATAAAATCGTTGAGGGAGGATGTGCTTATCTTTTTAGATTTATTCTTAAACACCTCGATAGCCGTCTCAACCGCTTTAAAGATGCGTTGTTTGGTTACCACGGAGGTGAACACGATCGGGACATCGGTGAAGGGTTTGATCTGATCCCGGATATTCTCTTCAAATTCCTTATGGGTATTGGTGACTTTTTCCACCAGGTCCCACTTGTTGACCAGGATGACGACCCCCTTATGATTTTTTTCGATCAGTGAAAAGATGTTCAGGTCCTGGGCTTCGAAGCCACGCTCCGCGTCCACCATCAGGATGCATACATCGCTGCTTTCAATCGACCGTATGGCGCGCATGACCGAATAGAATTCGACATTTTCGGTGACCTTGGCCTTTTTGCGGATACCGGCGGTGTCGATAAGGTTGAAGTCCAGTCCGAAATACTGGTAGTGTGTATGGATTGAATCCCGGGTGGTGCCGGGGATCGGCGTTACGATATTCCTGTCGATTCCCAGCAGCATGTTGACCAGCGAGGATTTGCCGGCGTTGGGTCGTCCCACGATGGCGATTTTGGGCAAATCATCCAGCATGGCTGCGTTATTACCCTGTTGAGCTGAATCCGGATTCTGAACCTCCTCCCCTGCTTCGTTAAGCGTTATTTCAGTCTCAGCCGGGAATTCACGGACAACCTCATCCATCAGGTCGCCGGTGCCGGTGCCGCTGGTGGAGGCAATTGCAAAAAATTCGCCCAATCCCAGTTTATGAAATTCATGAACGTCGTTGATCATCTTATAGCTGTCAACCTTGTTGACAACGAGAATGACCCGCTTCTTCGTCCGGCGCATCATCTGGGCAACATCTTCGTCCATGGCGGTGAGTCCCTCCTTGGCATCCACCATGAAAAGGATCACATCCGACTCATCGATGGCCAGCCTGACCTGCTTTTTGATCTCTGCCTCAAAAACGTCGCCCGACTGGTCAACATATCCACCGGTATCGATCACCGAGTACATCTTTCCATTCCAATCCCCGTGGCCGTAGTGACGGTCGCGCGTAACCCCGCTTGTAGGGTCGACGATGGCATCGCGGCCACCACACAAACGGTTAAATAATGTGGATTTTCCAACATTCGGGCGGCCTACGATTGCAATAATATTTGTCATAATCTTGTTTCTAATGTTTTAATGTGCTGATGTGCTGATGTGCTGATGTGCTGATGTGGTGATGTGGTGATGTGATGATGTGCTGATGTGCTGATGTGCTGATGTGCTGATGTGCTGATGTGCTGATGTGCTGAGGTGATGATGTGATGATGTGATGATGTGCTGATGTGATGATGTGGTGATGTGATGATTTGTAGATGTAACAAAGGGTTAACTGATGAGGTTACCATTTTAAATGGATATTAGTTATTTATTATTGGCGACAAAGCAACTATCTCATTTTCTGCTAACAAAAATGGTATATTTTCCATTGGTTATCTTGTTTTCATTGTCTGCATTATTTGCAAAATTTGCATAATTTGCATTGTCTGCATTATTTGCATTATTTGCATTGTCTGCATTGCCTGCATTGTCTGCATTGTCTGCATTCTTTTCATTCCTGCATTCCTGCATTCTTTTCATTCCTGCATTCCTGCATTCTTTTCATTCAACATTGTACCCGAACCTCTTAAGTGCCCTGTCATCTTCGCGCCAGTCTTTTGAGACTTTCACCCTCAGTTCGAGAAAGATATGTTTGTCGAGGAATACTTCGATATCGCGGCGGGCATCGGTTCCCAGCTTTTTGATGGCAGAGCCCTGGTGTCCGAGCAATATGCCCTTCTGGGTTTCGCGTGCAACGAAGATTGTTGCCGAGATCCGCGTCAGGTGGTCCTCTTCGATAAAGGATTCGACGGCCACCTCCGTGGAATAGGGAACCTCCTGGGAGAAATTCAGCAGGATCTTCTCCCTGATGATCTCCGAAACAAAGAAGCGCTGGCTGCGGTCGGTCAGTTCATCCTTAGGGTAGAAGGCGGGAGATTCGGGCAGATGGTGCAGGATCGCCTTGAAAACCTGGTCGAGGTTGAGTTTGTGAAGCGCCGAGACAGGCAGGATGGTTGCCTTTTCCATCTTATTCTTCCATTTTTCAACTTCCGATTCCAGGATCTCCATATTTCCCAGGTCGATCTTGTTGATCACGACGATGACCGGGGAGGTGGTTTCGGCCAGTTTTTTCAGGATATCCTCCTGGCTGAAGTCGTTGCCCGGCTCGGTCACCAGCAGGATCACATCCGCGTCGTCCATAGAGGAGAAGACGGCTGCCATCATGGCCCTGTGCAGTTTATAATGGGGTTTGATCACCCCCGGGGTGTCGGAATAGACCACCTGGTAATCATCGCCACTAAAGATACCCATGATCCTGTGGCGCGTGGTTTGCGCCTTGGGTGTGATGATCGACAATTTTTCTCCCAGCAAGGCATTCATGAGGGTGGATTTCCCAACATTCGGATAACCAATGATTGAGACGAATCCCGCTTTATGTGACATATTTTTTTCTAAATTTTGGTTTACAGCAAAATAAAACCATATCTTTGCACTCTGAAATAAAGTACAAAGGTACACAAAAATATACTGCGGGGTGGAGCAGTGGTAGCTCGTTGGGCTCATAACCCAAAGGTCATAGGTTCGAATCCTGTCCCCGCT